>NZ_JVOJ01000025.1 GCF_001064145.1 Sanguibacter keddieii | reverse complement strand
TTGTTGGTTTCAACGTCGCCACGTTGTCGCGCCAATCGGCCCTGTGCACAGGTCTTGTAGGCGACGTGGCGCACGAGGCTGGCTGCGGTGGGGGTTTTGCAGCATTAGAAGCTGGTTGGCTGCGTGTCGTCGGCGTGTCGTACCTCTAATGACGCCATTTCCCCCGTTTGATGACGACCCGGCCGAGCCACCACCAGGCGGGTTAACGTGCGCGGTAACGAACGCGCGGGCGACAACGGCGACGAACCAAAGTAATTTCGCATGCAATTCCCCTGAGTGTATTTCGGCCTTTGACGTCAGATCGTTGTCATTCCAATGTTTTGTAGCTTGCGGCGATTCACGCCTTGGGGGAATTGCATGCGGAATTTATCCGCGCCGGCCCTGCCGTCCCAGACCGCCACCGTGGTCGGCACCGCAGCCAGGCAATGCCTGCTTCGCGCGCGTTCCACACCAGTGCTGCTCGGCGTGCTGAGGGTGATCCACGCCGTCTCGAGGCTCCGTTGCCAGCCCGCCCAGGCAGGCCTCAGCACTCGACGACGTTGACGGCCAGGCCGCCCTCGGACGTCTCTTTGTACTTCGAGAGCATGTCGTTGCCGGTCTGGCGCATCGTCTCGATGACGACGTCCAGGCTCACCGTGTGGCGGCCGTCACCCCACAGGGCCATGCGCGCCGCGTTGATCGCCTTGACGGCCGCGATCGCGTTGCGCTCGATGCACGGCACCTGTACGAGGCCCGCCACCGGGTCGCACGTGAGGCCCAGCGAGTGCTCCATCGCGATCTCCGCCGCGTTCTCGACCTGCTGCGGGGTGCCGCCGAGGGCTTGCGCCAGGCCGGCGGCCGCCATCGCCGAGGCCGACCCGACCTCGCCCTGGCAGCCGACCTCGGCACCCGCGATGGACGCGTTGGTCTTAATAAGGGCGCCGATCGCCGTCGCCGCCAGCAGGAAGTCGTGCACGAGGGCGCGGCGGCGAGCCGCGCACGCCTCGGGCGAGGCGGGATCATCCGAGCAAGCCTTGGAGGAGTCCGCCGTCATGCGGATGTGCGCCAGTGGGGTGACCGCGCCGTCCTCGGTCTCAGGCCCCGCCGCCACGCCGGGCGTCGACCCTGTCTCCGGGCAGTGCGTCACCAGGTAGCCCAGGACCGCGGGGATGACGCCGGCCGCGCCGTTCGTTGGCGCCGTCACGACGCGGTGGCCGGCCGCGTTCTCCTCGTTGACGGCCAAGGCAAAGAGGTTCACCCAGTCCATCGCTCGCATCGGGTCGGCCAGGGTCGACACCCAGGCGCGCGCGGGGGAGCGCACACCGTCCGCAGGAGATGCGCCTGAGGAGGCCCCGGCCTCGTCCGACGAAGAAGATGGGCCCGTCAGGCGCTCCGCGAGCTGGCCGGCGAGTGCGCGGGCGCGGCGCGGCACGTCCAAGCCGCCCGGCAGGATGCCCGCCGCCGACGTGCCCGCGTCCACGCAGTCGAACATCGTGTCGGCGATGCGATCCAGGTAGGCGTCGACGGTCTCGCGGGGGCGCACCGCCTCCTCGTTGCTGCGAACGAGCTCCGCGATGCTCAGGCCGGACGCGTCGCACGCGGCGAGCAGCTGCGCGCCCGACGCGAAGGGGTGCGGCGCAGGAATATCGATGCCGACACCCGCCTGGCTCGTCGCCAGCGAGGACACCTCCGGGTTGCGCGGGTCGTCATTCGTCTGAATCATGACGAAGCCGCCGCCCACCGAGTAATAGGTGCGCTCCAGGATGGTGGCACCGTCCTCGTCGGAGGCCGTGATCGTCAGCGCGTTCACGTGATAGGGCAGGACAGTGCGCGGTATGAAACGCACGTCCTCGGCGATGTTGAGGGGCACCTGCGTGCCGCTGGGCAGCGTCAGCATGTTCGACGAGGCCAGGGCCGGCAGGATGGACTCCACCGTCTCGATGTCCACAGTCTCCGGGGCGTAGCCCGCCAGGCCGAGGAGGACCGCGCGGTCCGTCGAGTGGCCGCGGCCCGTCGCGCCCAGCGACCCGAACAGGTCAATCGTGATGTGAGAGGGCGGCTTCAGCGTCGTCAGCTCCGTCGTGAAGGCCAGGCCCGCGCGCATCGGACCCACCGTGTGCGACGAGGACGGCCCGATACCAATGCGGAACATGTCGAAGACCGACAGCGGGTGCGGCGCATCGTGCGCGGCCACCTCGCCCGAGACGATAGCAGCGGGCGTGGGGCGCGACGGGTCGTACGTCGTAACAGATGCGCCGAGGGCAACGGGGCGAAGATCCATGGGGACTATTGTGCAGCAGCCGCCCGGGGCGCTGCCTGTTGTGGCTGTGGCTGCTTGGTGCGCCCGTGGGCGGTGGCCCGTCAGATCTCCGGCCGCCGCGTGGCCTGCCTGAATGGGCCGGGCCGCTGTGTGTGCCGGAGGGCGGCGGCCCGCCCGCGAGATCGCCACACGCGAGCTTCGCTCGGAGTGGTCGATCTCGAGGCCCGCCCTGGCCCTTCCGCCGCCCTCCGGCACCGCGGCCAGGCCCTGCAGGCCCCGCGGCGGCCTCCAATCGAGCGGGGCTTGGTGCGCTTGCCCTGGCCCTGCCGCCGCCCACCGGCACCGCGGCCTGGCCCCGCAGGCCCCGCGGCCTGGCCCCGCAGGCCCCGCGACGGCCTTCGGGCGGGGCTTGGTGCGCGTGTGCTTGCCCTGGCCCTGCCGCCGCATTCCGCGTGGGGTATGCGGAGAGTGTGGGCGCATCCGGATAGGTTGCCGCTATCCGGATAGGTTATGCGCATCCGGATAGGTTATGCGCATCCGGATAGGTTATTAAGCTATCCGGATCTTCGTTACCTATCCGGATGTTTGTTACCTATCCGGATGTGTTGCAGCCTGGGCGCGGTGGCCTCTGTGCGGGCTCACGCGGGCGCTGCCCAGCAATTTCGCACGTAATTCCCCTGAGGGTGTTTCAGGTTTTGAAATCAGATCGTTGATATTCCGCGGTTTTCGAGCTATCGGGGAATAGAGCCCTGGAGGAATTACGTGCGACTTTGGGGTGAGGAGGGAGTGTGGGTGCGGAGGGAGTGTGGGTGCGGAGGGAGGGGCGCATCGGGGGTGTGTCTGGGGGCGTGGCTGGGGATGCATCGGGGGCGTGGCTGGGGCGCATCGGGGGTGTGGCTGGGGCGCATCGGGGGTGCGGATGTGGTGCGGATGAGTGCGCCTGGGAGTTTCTGGGGCCTAGATGGGACTGAAGTCCTATGTTTTCGCAGGCGGGAAGAAGTTTGGGCGTGAGTGGATGACAGGGCAAAGGGTTTTCGTTGCGATGCTTGACGCTTTGAGGATGACACCGGTTCGGGAATGGGACTATCGGTTGATTGTTGAGGATGTGTCAAGTGCTGCAAAATTCCACAATATGATTTGTTGCCAGCCGTTAAAAAAGATGAAAATCGCTGAAAAAGCATGTTTTCATAGATTGAAACCAGTAGGTAAAACCGCATTGCGCTGCGGAAATGTAGCTTTACTATTTTTCTGTAAGCTACCCCACTCACAAAGCTGAGGAAAATGGGTTGCATTATTTAGTAACCGCGTCGTACGCTGAATGTCATCAAGGTTGTGGAAAAACCTCTCGGGATGTCCCTCCGAGTGCGACACAGCGAAGCAAGAGTCCTCAAGGAGAACGATTGATGGCAACGAGTCGAGCGCGCGCGGGCCACGCGCGGACCAAGCGAACAGGAGCAGCATCCCGCGCCCTGGCCGCCCTGGCCGTCGTGGCAACCGCCACCGGTACGCTGGTCGTCTCCCAGGTCGCCGCCCCTGAGGTCGCGCACGCCGCCCAGGAGCAGCCCTCCGCCGGTATTAACGTTGGCCCCGTTCGCGCCAACATGGGAACGGGTTTCGTCAACGCGTCCGCGACGGACACGACCACCAGCCTTCCCGACAACTTCATCCGCTACGGCATCGTCAAGGCCATGAGCGACAAGCCTGCTGACAGGATCAGGACGGGCGCCGCCCCGACGACGACGTTCCTTGGCGGCGAGTACGCGAAGAATAACGATGCCTGGACGTACATCGCCCGCGGCTGGCCCTGGAAGTGGGATGAGAATCCGGCGCGGAGGACCGACAGTGAAAAGTGGATGCAGGCCCACTATGAACAGTGGAAGAATGGTGGCGACGGCACGATCTGGGTGAATGGCCAGTCCGCTATCGGCTTTAAGCCGAACGACCCGGGCACCGTCCAGCCGGGTCAGACCTTCCTGCTCGGCGCCATCCGTCACAACAACCTGCCGATCCGTGGCGGCGCAAATGTCAAGCAGTTCCTGCACTCGAGCCTGAATCTCACGCTCCCGGATCTGGTCGGCAGCACGCCTGAGAACTTCCCCTTCGTCAACCAGGAGACGTCCAACACCCTGGCGACGACGATCATCTACCGCAAGGGCGGAGCCTACGTGAAGACGGCCGGCGAGCCTGGCACGGGCACCTGCTCCTCCAGCTTTGGGCTCAACGGTTGGCCCGCGACCCAGCAGATCGAAGGTAAGTGGCCCCGCGACTGGCTCCTTGAAGGTGGCAAGTACGGTACCCCCGGCTACACGCCCTCCGGTTCCTTCATTGGCCCCGCCTACGAGCCGGACCCGGTCAACGCGGCCGACCGCTCCCAGGGCTACGTCAACAAGCCCGAAACCCAGTCCGGACGCATGTACTGCGTCAAGTATGTGGGCGAGGGCAACGGTGAGTACGACCTGTACAGCCAGTACTACAACAAGGGTGCTGAACAGCCCGCCAGCACTCTGGGTACCGATCATCCCGAGGTTCTGCCGCGTACGTGGCCCGGCGCCAAGGGTAACGTCAACGAGAACCCCTACGTGTGGGACAACGTGAAGCTGACGAAGACGACCTCGGACCAGACCTTCACGAAGAACGGTCGCACCTACCGCCTGCAGCTGTGGGGCTTCGTTCCCGCGGACAACCCCAGGACGCTGATCACCCCGGAGAATATTCAGAGTATTCCGACGGCCCAGTGCCCGGAGACCCCCGCTCCGGATGCCAAGCGCACCGACACTTTCATCACGCAGGAACTCTCGGTCAACTACGGCTGCCTCTACGGTGTCATCACCGAGGAGCGCTCCGTGCGCATCGCGAAGGCCGTCGAGGATCCGGCGGGTGCCAACCCGACGATCCCTGCCGCCAACTTCTCGGTGGAGACCGGCGCGACCTGGCACGACAACACCGATCGTACCCCCGCGACCACCGGCACGGTGACCGTCACGAAGCCCACGGCTTCTTCCGCTCCCGCCAAGGCCTCGTACATCTCCGCAGCCGACCCGGCTGCGTCCCTGACCCCCACCGCCTTCGGTGAGGACCAGGCGAAGTACGACTCGACGTTCATCCCCTTCGAGGTCGGCAACTCCGACTTCACCATCACGGAGAAGGACATCTCGACCGGCGGTGAGGACAAGTGGAGCCTCAAGGACATCAAGTGCGTCAACGGCATCGGTGAAGACGTCGCCGTGACCAAGACCGAGCGCGGCGTCAACTTCAAGAACGTCGGAGGCGCCGCCACCAACGAGGCAGCCCCCATCACCTGTACGTTCGTCAACGAATACCAGGCCCCTAAGCTGCGCGTCCAGAAGACCATCGAGGCGAACGGCGGCGCCAACGGCGCCACGAGCTTCAACGTGGACTACAAGATCGTCGCCACCAACGACGGCTCGCTGGCCGCCAACACCGGCAAGCTCACCGACAAGCCCGACTTCGCCAAGGGCCTGGAAATCCAGTCCGCGAAGATCGCCGAGACCCAGGCCGGCCTGGACTCCGCGTCCAACGCCACCGCCACGAACGGCGTCTACACGCTGACCGACGGCGTCGAGCTGGCCCCGGGGGCCACGAAGGAATACTGGATCCGCTTCGCGGTCGTCCGCAACACTGCGGCCGCCGGCTACAACGAGGCCGACCTGGCCTGCTCCATCAACGGAAACAACGAGCTGGCTCCCGGCAAGGGCCTCTTCAACGAGGTCCTCGCTGAGAACGGCAAGGACTCCGACGGTACGAGCAACAACAAGGCCTGTGGCCCCACCGTTCCCCACGACTTCGTGGTGGTGAAGGCCGGCACGCAGAACACGGGCAAGACCTTCGCGGATGCCTCGAACCAGTACACGGGCCCCAACGGAGTCACGCTGTACCCCCTGTCGGGCGCCGAGTTCGCGATCTACAACGCCAACCCCAACACGGACACCAACGCCACCGTGGTCAAGACCCTGACCCAGGCGACCGCGACCGACGGCTACTACTGGTCCGTCAACGACCTGAACCTCGACACCATGTACTGGCTCGTTGAGACCAAGGCCCCCGCGGGACACTCCCTGCTGCCCAAGCCCATCGCGTTCACGCTGACCGCCTCCCGCGGCAACAGCTCCGGAACGACCGTGGAGCTTGCGGACGACCTCACGGACTCCGCCAAGTGGGCCAAGAGCGCCGTCCAGTCGTTCTCCTCCGAGGCCTCCAGCCTCCCCGGCCCCCAGGGCTTCCTGGCAGCCGGAACCCGCAAGGCCACCATCGTTGTCAAGGACACCGAGGTTGGCGAGCTGCCCAAGGCCGGCAGCACCGGAATCTACCCCTACATCGGCGCCGCAGCTGTGCTGATGACCGGGGCGATGGTGATGACTGTGGTCACCACCAAGCGGCGCAAGGCGATCGCCTGAGCCACCCATGAGGTCCCGTGACCACGAGACCCACCATCAGAAAAAACTCCCGAAATCACACACACAGGAGAAAGAAAACCTATGAGCACCACGAAGACCCGCCGCAGCCTGAGCCTGCTTGCAGCCTTCGCCGTCGCCGCTGGCGCCCTGGCCCTGCCCGCCGCCACCTCCGCGACCCAGGCTGCCCCCGCCTTCGGCCTCGCTGCCACGACCGAGCGCGCCCCCTCGCTGGTCGACCTCGACGCCTCCAAGACCGGCTCCATCACCATCCACAAGTACGTGAAGGACGCCAACAACGGCACCATGGCCGGTAACGGCCTTGAGGACACCTCCGATCACGGCACCCCCCTCGACGGTGCCAAGTTCACCGTCGAGCGCCTGACCAACGTCGACCTCACCACGCAGGCCGGCTGGGAGAAGCTCGCTGGCTTCAACGGCAACGTTGACACCGCGAAGGCTGACGGCGTTGACGCTGCCGTCGAGAAGACCACCGCCGGTGGCGGCCTGGCCACCTTCTCCGGCCTCAAGCTCGGCGCCTACGTCGTGACCGAGACCGTGACCCCCGCGGGCTACGTCGGCTCCAAGCCCTTCATCATCACGGTGCCCATGACGCACCCGAACGACCTCAACAAGTGGGTCTACGACGTCCACGCCTACCCGAAGAACTCCAAGGCTGGCATCGAGAAGACGGTCAACGACGCGGACACCCCGGCCATCGGCTCCGCGATCTCCTACACCCTGAAGTCCGACGTGCCCGCCGCTGAGGCCCTCGCCTACTACGACGTCGTCGACCAGTACGACAAGCGCGTCGAGCTGCCCGAGGCCAAGATCGCCCTGAAGATCATCGACGGCAAGACCGGCGAGGTCGCCCTTGTCAAGGACACCGACTACAAGCTGATTGCCGCCGACGGCACCGACGGCAAGACCAAGTTCTGGACCGCCGAGTTCACCGCTGCGGGCCGCCAGAAGCTGCTCGACAACCGCAAGGACGACAACACCAAGGTCCAGATGGACCTGTCCGGCACCGTCAAGGACAAGGTGGAGGCCGACGGCCTGTTCAAGAACAAGGCCATCCTGCTCCCCAACGCCCCCTCCAACGGCTGGAAGCCCGACTCCGGCACCGTTCCCCCGCCGGACTACCCGAACTCCGAGGTCGTCTCCAAGTTCGGCAAGGTGAAGATCACCAAGGTCAACGCCAAGGATCCCGCCACCAAGCTCTCGGGCGCCCAGTTCGAGGTCTACAAGTGCACGCCTCAGTCCACCCCGACCACGAACTTCGAGTCCGTCGACGCGATCCTCGATGAGAAGCTGAGCCCCGCTGGCAAGGAAACCTACGAGACCGACACCGACGGTGTGGTCACCATCGACGGCCTGCGCAACAACGACTGGGAGAACAACGAGGCCGTCGCCAACCCCGGCTACTACTGCCTCGTCGAGGTCAAGGCCCCCGACGGCTTCGAGCTCCAGACCCGCCCGATCGCCTTCCAGGTCCTGCAGACCAACTCCACCGAGGATAACACCTACACCCTCGCGACGACCGTCAAGGACGTCCCGCACAACGGTGGCTTCGACCTGCCGCTGACCGGTGCTGCCGGCATCGGCGTCCTGATCGGCGCTGGCGCCCTCCTCGTGGGCGGCTCCGGTGCGATCGCGCTGGCCAACAAGCGCCGCAAGGAGCAGGCCGACGCCTGATCCTCGCTAGCTAGCGACACACAGGGGGGTGTGGACCCGCGGGTCCACACCCCCCTCGCGTTGCCCGCAACCACCCCCAAGCGGTACTACCCTGTAACCAGACAAACTTCCACGGCCTCGGCAATGAACGGAGAAAGCGTGAGCACCCAAGCGCCCGACAAGAAGAAGACACCCCTCAAGTGGCGTCTCCTCACCATCGCGCCCCCGATCCTGCTGCTCGCCGGCATCCTTGTCCTCCTCTACCCCGTCCTGGCGACCCAGTACAACAACCAACGCCAAGAACGCATCGCCTCCGAATTCAGCGCCGTCGCCGACCAGGCCGGCCCCGACGCCGTCGCCGAGTCCCTGCGCCGCGCCGACGAATACAACCTCAAAGCCTCCGAGTCTCCCATCCTCGACCCCTGGCTGGACGCCCAGCGCCCCGGCACCGCGCAATACCAGGACTACCTGAGCCAGCTCAACCTCAACGACGTCATGGCGACCATCAAGATCCCCTCGATCGACGTCAACCTGCCGATCTACCACGGCACCGAGACTGCGACGCTCGACAAGGGCATCGGCCACCTCTTCGGCACCGCCCTGCCCGTCGGCGGCGAATCCACGCACACCGTCCTCACCGGCCACACCGGCCTGGGCAACGCCACCATGTTCGACCAGCTCACTTCTGTCAAGATGGGCGACGTCTTCTACATCGAAACCGCCGGGCGCCACCTGAAATACCAGGTCACCGACATTCGCGTCGTCCTGCCCACCGAGACCGAATCCCTCAACAAAGTCGAGGGCAAGGACCTGGCCACCCTCATCACCTGCACCCCCTACGGCATCAACACCCACCGCCTGCTCGTGACCGGCGAGCGCGTCCCCATGGACGACGACGCCGTCGCCGCAGAAGCCGCGCAGGTCAAGGGCTCCGTCATGAAGCCCTGGATGATCGCGGTCCTCGCGTCCGTCGCCGTCATCCTGGTCATCGCCGGCGCCATCTGGCTGCGCTCGCGCAAGCGCACGGACGAGGAGCCCCAGGCGCTCGAGGGCGCTGCCGCTGGCGCGCTGGCCGCCGATTCCGGGGACGAGGCCGGGGCGCAGGCCGGGGCTGAGGCCGGCGAGCCTGCGTCCTCCGAGCCGGCGTCCGCCGCCGCTGAGCCCGCCGCCGCGGAGGCCGCGCCTACCTCCGCCGAGCCCGGTGCCCCTGCTGACGCTGGCGCTGCGCCCGCCACCCCCGACCTGCTGACGGACGCCGAGCAGATCTCCGAGGAGGAGATCGCCGCGGGCCGCACCGCCGCCCTGAAGAAGATGCTCGAGGAGCGCGGCAAACAGTAAACGGGCTCGGCGAGGCCCCGCCCCCGACCCGGCCCCGACCCGGCCCTGTCCCGGCCCCGTGGTTCCTCAACAATGTCGCACGTAATTCCCCTGTGCGTATTTCAGACTTTGAAATTGCATCGTTGGAATTGCAACGTTTGTGGGCTATGTCCAAAAATGACCGTGTTAAATTACGTGCGACTTTTGGGGGACCCAGGAAAGGGGAGGTGCACATACAACGCTGCCCCCCGCGCGGGGCGAGCGCGACCCGACCCGGCCTCGTCCCCTACCATGGACGCATGAACCTCAGCTTCCCCGAGCGCATCCGCGTCGACGCCATCATCCAAGCCGCCATGGACATGGAGGCCGCGCCCCTCCTGCACGAGCTCGCGCCCATCGGCGGCGACGAGACGCCCCAAGCCATCCTCGCGGGCACCCACAAGACCCAGCGATTCGTGCTCGGCATCCTCGACGGCCGCACCGTCCTGGTCGTCACCTCCGGCATCGGCCTGGCCAACGCCGCGTCCGCGACCGCGCGCGCCCTCACCCTCGTCGAGGCACCCATCGTCATCGCCGCCGGCACCACCGGCGGGCTCGCCCGCGACATCAACGTCGGCGACATCGCCGCCGGCACCCGCGCCATCTACGGGCAGGCCGACGCGACCGCCTTCGGCTACGCCATGGGCCAGGTCCCCCAGATGCCCGTCGACTACACCACCTCTGAAGCCGCCGAGGAACGCCTGCCCATCCTGCGCGGCCTCATCGAGCACCGCGTGCGCCGCGGGCGCATCGTCTCCTCCGATTCCTTCTGCACCGAGGCCAACGTCGGCCCCATGCGGACGCGATTCCCCGACGCCATCGGCACCGACATGGAAACCTGCGCAATGGCCCAGGTCTGCTGGTCCTCCGACGTCGACTGGATCTCGCTGCGAGCCGTCTCCGACCTGTGCGGCCCCACCGCCGACCAGGCCTTCCACATGGACGGTGCCCGCGCCGCCGCCCACAGCGCCCAGGCCGTGCGCGCCTACCTGACGCTGCTCTGAGTGCCCGCCCCGGCCTCGTCGCCCCGGCCTCGTCGCCCCGAACGAACGGAACCGACCATGACCCGCCCCACCCGCGTCCTGATGGTGTGCACCGGCAACATCTGCCGATCCACGATGGCCCACGCGATCCTCGAACAGGCCGCCGCACGCGCCGGCGTGGACGTCGTCGTCGATAGCGCCGGTGTCTCCGACGAGGAAGCCGGCAACCCGATCGACCGCCGCGCCGCCCGCGTCCTGCGCGACGCCGGGTACACCCTGCCCGACCACCGCGCGCGCCAGATCCGCGCCGGCGAGCTGGGGGAGTGGGACCTCATCCTGGCCATGACCTCGCGCCACCTGAGCGTCCTGGAGCGCCTCGCTGATCGTGCGGGCATTGAGCACGCGGGCGCGCCGGCGTCCGCTTCCGATCTGCGCTCCGCCGAGGGGCCGCGCATCTGCCTGTACCGCGACCTCGACCCCGAGGGCAGCGGCGACGTGCCCGACCCGTGGTACGGCGGCCACCAGGACTTCCTGGACACCCTCGGGGTCATCGAGCGGGTCTCCCCGCAGATCCTCGCCCTCGTACGCTAGGCGCGCGGACTGATTCCTCGTTGCCCCATTAGTTTCGCACGTAATTCCCCCGGGGGATCTTCGTGTTACCCCGAGAAAACCGCATGATTTCAACGTTTAGAATTCAAATGTTGAAATAGTGGTGGTGGAATTACGTGCGAAATTAGTGTTGAAGGTGATAACTGGGCAGGTATCCGCTCAGGATGTCGAGGAAGCCAGCGTTCTTCACGGTGGCGCGCGCGTCTTCCATTCCAGTGTCGGGTACGAGGTCGCGGAGGGCTGTCACTGAGACCGGGACCTCTCGCGCAAAGTCGCCATTCATGACGTCATCGTAGGTGAATCGAAGGACGACGAATCCGCGCCTTAGAAGTTCTCGATCGCGTTTGAGGTCCTTCTCGCGTTGCTCTTTCGATGAGTGGAAGGCCCACCCGTCCACCTCGATGATGATGAAGTCGAGGATGATCATGTCGACCTCGCCAACTCCTTCGATCCAGACTCCGACCTGCGGTGTCAGTCCCATGTCGATGAGTTGCAAGCGGGCAACGGTTTCGAGGATTGAGCGGGCTCGGTCCGACGATAGGGAGAGAGCTTCTCTGAGGTGAGGCAGTCGGCTGCCGGTTGGTGGGATAGTGAGCGTCGAGACGTCGTAGAGTCCGCGATTGCGTGCGGCATCAAGCATGGGCAGTGAGACCTTGAGTGGCATGCAGACGAGCACTCGCTCTAAGACTGTCCCGATGCTGGCGACGTGTGTGCGCCTTTCTTCGTCGCTCAGGAACTGTTCCCTATGAACGCATACGTCGTCGAAGCGGCGTAGCTTCGATGGGTGCATTCCGCGGTTATACGAAACTGACAGGTGGGTCTTTTGTGGGCGTTCTTCCATGAGGATCGGAAGTTCGTAAATTTGTGCAGCGCTCACGCAGGAGATGCACGCGTTGTATACAAAAGCGCGAACCTGATCGAGAGTGAAGCTGTTCTTATCGTAGATCCAGCCTCGGTAGTGTCCGATGGGCTGGGGGAGCATTGTGGGAGTGAGCTCTGCGTGGCGCAAGCTCGATAGTTTGGTGATTCCGTGCCGTTTACGTAGCTCTTCGTTGAGATCCATGTACAGATCATGCTACTTTGTCACGCTTCGTGTGAGCTGTTTGAAATATCTGTGGATAACTAAGAAATTTCGCACGTAATTCCCCGCCGAGGTCTTTTTTAAACCTCGCGAAAACCGCATGATTTCAACGATCTGGTTTCAAATCTTGAAAGAAGTGCGGGGGAATTACGTGCGACATTGTTGGGTAACTGAGGGGGTGGGGGTGCGTGCACGAGGCCCGGGGTACGAGGCCTGGGGTGTGAGGCCCGGGGTACGAGGCCTGGGGTGTGAGGCCCGGGGTACGAGGCCCGGGGTACGAGGCCTGGGGTAGGAGGCCGTCGTGGCGTGCGGTTCGAAAGATGCGCGTTGTCAAGCGCGTCTTGCCTCTGGAACGAGGTTGTATGTTGCTCATGTCACGAATTACGGTGAGATTGCTGGCATGTTGGTCAGTAGCTGCACGGTCTGCGGTGAGCGGCCATGCGCCACAGGCGATTGCATGCGCACACACAACGCAAACTAAGGATGCATATGAACGCACTGAATAAAGTCGCACGTGGCGAGCGGGCGACAATCGTCGTCATTGCGCTTGTCGCAGCCGTTGCCCTCGTCCTGGGCGTCGGTGGCTTCTTCATGGCGCGTACGTTCCTGACCAGCGCGGACTCGGGAACCACGGCCTCGAAGGCGAGCTCGGATTCAAATGCTGGAATGAGTGACGCTTCGTCCGGTGAGACTTCACAGGTGCCCGACACCGCGCCACAGTCTGAGGCGACTGCTCCCACCCTGGAGGCCACGGCCTCGAGCATGCCCCCGTGTGAGGACGGCACCTCTGCGCCCGACGGAACCTGCCTGCACCCAGCATCGGTTCAGTGGCTCGACGACCTCCTGCCCGACCCGTCCACCGTTGACCGCAAGGACGCTGACGCGGTGTGCTCCGCCTACGTCATCACCAATCAAACGTGGGACGCGTCGCGTGACCTCACGGACGCGTTCGCGTCCATCCGCGCGAGCGTCTACGAAACGCCCGAGCTGCAGCGTAAGCACACGCCGAACCCCGAGCTGGCGAGGGGGCAGGGTGAGTTCCTGCCGCTCGTGCCGAATCGCTCCCACACGACTGTCACGATTGAGAACATCGGCGTCGAAGGCAGGGAATCGACCCGCCGCGAAGGTAATGAGTGGGTGAGGCTCGTCAGCTTCACGCGCTCCTACGCGGACGACTCGCACGAGCCGGTCCACGAGCTGGTGTTCCTGACCCTTGTCGAGCAGGAGGACGGTACCTGGGCTGTCGGTAACGCCGAGTGGCACTGATCGGCGCGAGAAGTGTCGACTGCTGCGTTGTGCTGCGTTGACTGATTCTGGGTAGCATCTTCAATTTCGCATGCAATTCCTTCCCGGGGTCTTTGGCGACCCCTGTAAAAACCGCGTGATTTCAACGATCTGATTTCAAATCTTGAAAGAGTCGCAGGGGAATTGCATGCGAAATTGATAGGGGAGTCAGTATCGCCGCCGGAAAGAGCGAGCGGCTACCCCGCAGCAGCCGCTCGCTGCGTTACATCGTGCGTGAGGTGGCGGTTCGCTACGTTGTAGAAGCCTGAGCGGTACCTCAGTCGGGCAGGGACGCTCCCGCCTCGGTGAGGAGGGTGCGGATCTGCTCCTCGACGCCCTTCGTGCCGCGGCCCACCGCGACCAGCTGGCCGTCCGCGCCCGCGATGAAGTGCGTCGGCCAGGCCGTCGCGCCGTAAGCCTTGAAGGCCTCGAGGTCGGGGTCCAGGGCGACCGGGTAGGTGATGCCCAGCTTCTCGATCGACGCGTTCACGACCGAGGCGTCGCGCTCGTAGGCCTGCTGGGGTGAGTGTACGCCCACCACGACCAGGCCGTAGTCCTTGTACTTCTCGTAGATGGCCTCAAGCTCTGGGATCTCGCGCTGGCAGTTCGTGCATGAGCTCGACCAGAAGTCCACGAGCGTCACCGTGCCGGACGGCTGGCCCAGGGCGTTCAGCCACTCCGAGGCCTGGATCGTCGGCATGACGCCGCAATCCTTCGCACCATTACGCGCGCACTGCGCGAAGTCGGTGCTCGCCTCGACGTCCTTCTCGGGCTCGCACGCGCCGTCCTCGCAGGCGTCCCCGGTGCTCGCCTCGAGCGCGGCCGTGTAGTCGGGGATCATGCGCTGCAGGGCCATCGGGGCGTCCGTCGCGATACCCAGCGCGAGCGCGATCATGGCGACGCCCGCGGCGATGCGCAGCGGGCGCTGGCGGGTCTTCAGGAAGCGGGCGGCCACGCCCGAACCGGCGATCGCAACGATCATCAGCGGGATCGACACGCCAATCGCGAAGGAGATGGCCAGGCCGATGATGTGCCACGTGATCTGCCCGGAGCTCGAGGCCACGATGATCGAGGTCAGCACGGGACCTGCGCACGGCACGAACGCTGCGCCCAGGACGAGGCCGAGGCCGAAGCCCGCGCTGTCACCCGTCGTGCGAGGCGCCAGGCGTGCAAAGGGACGCTCCAGCACTTCCATGATCTTCGGGACGATCATGCCGATGCCGACGGTCAGCAGTAGGACGATGCCGGTCCAGCGGATCAGCGCCTGAGGTAGGTTCAGTAGACTCAGCAACGCCGAACCCGCGACGGTGATCAGCATGAACGAGGTGACCAGGCCCAGGACGATGAGCACGGGACGACGCGTCACCGAGTCGCTGCCGTCGGCCTTCACGGCCTTCTTCGGCGCTTCCCCGCCCAGGTTCACGCCCGGAGCAACGCGGAACAGCGCCGGGTCGATGCCCGCCTTCGCTTCGTCAGAGGACGCGGATGAGCGGGCGGCCCCGGCCTCGTTCGAAGAGGACGCGGAGTCGCGGCCGCCCGCGGCGCCGAGGAAGATCGCGGGCAGGACGGGAAGGATGCACGGGGAGATGCCCGTGATGAAGCCGCCAAGAAGGCCAAGCAAGAGGAACATAGGTTCACCTTACTTGGAAGTGGTTGAAAATGCGCGCTACTTATCGACGGCAAGCATGGCAACCGTTTGGCATGGCCGTCCCCTGAAAAGTCGCACGTAATTCGCTCCCTGGCATTTCAAACGTTGAAATCAGATCGTTGAAATCATGCGGTTTTCGGCGGTGCTCTAAAACTGACCGTGGGAAATTACGTGCGAAATTATGGGGGTGTGGGTGCAGTGACGAGGCTGTGGCGCGTCGGTCCGTCTCGCCTACAGCGACAGGACTCGCCTACAGCGGCAGGACGCGCCTACAGCGACAGGACCAGGTCCGCGCGCTCCTTTGTGCGATCGACGAGGGCCATGTTCGCCGCGTCCACCGTGCGCACCCAGTGCGCGGCGTCCGCGCGGTCGCGGCCAAAGCTCATGTGCCGGTCGATCAGGCGCGAGGCGAGCTCCTCGAAGGGGGTATCGATGAAAACGAGCAGGTCGATGAGGCCGCGCACGTCCGCCCATCCGGGCAGCTCCAGCCCCAGGTAGTTGCCCTCCGTGATGACGACGCCGTCGATCTCGATGGGGAGCGAGGCAGCGACGGGTTCGTGCAGGTCGCGCCGGTAGTCGGGGGCCAGCACCACCGCGTCCCCGCGGCGCACGCGCCCCAGGAGAGCGACGTATCCGCCCACGTCGAAGGTGTCGGGTGCACCCTTGTGGTCCGCGATCCCGCGCGCGGCCAGCACTGCGTTGGACATGTGGAAGCCATCCATGGGCGCCAGGCCTGCAACGGAAATGCCGGCCTCGGGCAGGGCGTGCGCCAGCTCGGCGGCGATCGTCGTCTTGCCGGTCCCGGGAGGACCGGTCAGGCCCAGCACGCGCACGGGGTCACTGAGGCGGGCGCGCTCGGCCACGGCCTCGACGATGTGCCTGGTGATCGACGAGGCCTGGGCGCGCCCGGGAGAGGCATCCGCCTGCCGTTCCGAGCCCGCCCGCAAGGAGGTCATGGCTTGATGACGGGGAGCGTCGACCAGGGGAAGTTGATCCACTTGTCGGTGTGCGCCCACACGTAGTCGGGGTCGATGATGGACACGGGCTTCTTGTAGATGACCGCGCTGCGCGCCTCGACGCGCACGGAGGAGGAGCCGTCGAGAGAGAGGCCGTGCTCGTCGATGAGGTCCATGACCATCTTGAGGGTCTTGCCGGAGTCGGCGACGTCGTCGACGACGAGGACGCGCTTGCCGTCCATCGCGGAGACGTCCATGAGCGGGGGAAGCAGCTGGGGTTCCTCAAGGGTTTCGCCGATGCCGGAGTAGAACTCGACGTTCATGGTGCCGATGGCCTTGACATCCATCGCGTAGGCGATGGCGCCGGCGGGAACGAGGCCGCCGCGCGCGATGGCGATGATCAGGTCCGGGATCCAGCCGGAGTTGACGATCTGCTGGGTGAGCTCACGGGACGCGTCGCCGAAGCCCTCCCAGGTGAGGACCTCGCGGTCGGGAGCGGTGGTGGCGTCGGGGCTGGCGGTGGTACCCATGGCTTCCTTCTCTCGGGGGTGTTGGAATCAAGGGTATCGCCGTGGGGCGGGTGTGTGCGCGCTTGTACGGGTAATAAAACTGTGACGTGGGCAGATGCACGCCGCGGGCAGCTTTCCGGCCCCGAGGCTGGGCCTGAGGCTGGGCCCGAGGTTGGTCCCGAGGCTGGGCCTGGCAGGCCCCTCCCCAAAACTCGCACGTAATTTAACTTGGTCAGTTTTTGAGTATGGCTTAAAACGTTGCAATTCCAATGGCTCGATTTCAAAGTTTGAAAGAGTGAGAGGGGAATTACGTGCGACATTTTTGGGTAAGTGATCATGTAGGGGATTGGCCGGCGGCGGTGGTAACGCTAACGGCGGCGGAACGCTAACGGTGGCGGATCGAGGCGAGCTCGCGCTCGTAGGCGCGCCCGGGCGAGGTGGCCTGCCCGCGGTGCTCCCACGTGAGGATCAGCGCCGGGTTGAAGGTGCGGGAGCACACCCCGCACGAGGAGACGCGGCGCGGTGCCCGGTACAGGCGGCGGGTGGCCCCGCAGCGCGGACACGTGCCCACCCAGGGCGCGTCCGGGGAGGGCAGGGACGAGGGCAGCCGCGCGGAATCCGGGGCGCCGAGGGCGCGTGCAGCCCGCTTCCACGCGGCGTCGTGCCCGTGGGCGGGGCCGACGAGGGCGTGGGCGATCTCGTGCAAGATCACGCCCCGGATCGTGTCAGCGTCGTACAGGTCGGTGAGCGGCCCGGACAAGCTGATCGTGCGCGAGGCATGCGTGCACGCGCCCGCCCGGCGCTTGGCGTGGTCGAAGCGGAAACGCCAGTCGGTCAGCCCCGCAGCGTCCATGAGTGAACGTGCGAGGACATGGGCGTCCTGGCGCTTCACCGGGCCCCCGCGAGCACGCCGAGCAGGCGCTTCATGGAGACCTTGTTCGGCGTGCCCAGGGTCTGGGCGAACATGGAGACGCGCAGCTCCTCGGCCATCCATCGCGCCTGGGTGAGGGCGGCGTCGCGTTGGGCATCGTAGGGGCGCCGTTCCAGCGCCTCGCGCGTGGCGGCGATCTCGGCCTCGGCCTGGTGGATGCGGTCCATGTCCTCCAGGTCGCGAGCCAGCGCCCCGGGCGAGGAGGCGGCGCGCTCGATGCGCACGGCCCCGGCGCGCAGATAGCGGGCCAGGTGCGGCAGCGCGAAGGCGGGCGTGGCTGACACGAAGCCCTCGTAGAGCAGGGTCCGCCCGTGCGCCGCGACGTCGCGCGTCGTCTCCTTGAGGGAGGCCTGGGGGTGGGAGCGCACGGCGGCGTCGGCCTCGGCGCTGGCCTCCAGGGCCCGCACGACGTGGGAGAGGATCTGGTAGACGCGGTCCTCGTGGGCGTCGCGCGCGGCCGCCACGAGCGCTTCGAAGGCCTCGGGGTCGCGCACGTCGGCGGGGGTGCTCAGCTCGTCCACGAGGGCGAGGGCCGAGGCCAGCTGCGCGTCCGCGACCAGGGCCGCCGTGTCCGCGTAGGGGGAGGCCGCCAGCATGAGGGCTTCGCGGCCCGTCCAGCGCGTGGTGACGCGGTTCGTCGCCAGGGCGACGCGGGCGAGCAGCAGGCGGGCGAGGCCGGCGCGGTGCTCGCGGTCGGCTTCGGCGGCGCTGGCCATGACGCGCACGCCCGCCGCCGGTGCTGCGGCGCTGCCCTGGGGGACCAGCGCGGGGAAGGCCCGCAGCGTCATCGAGCCCGAGGTCTGGGTGATCGAGCGCGGCAGCGTCGGCATCTGCGTGACGCCGTCCGCGTGGAACGCCGGGTCGGGCGCGGGGGCCGAGGCCTGGGTGCCCTTCGGCGCACGCGCGCCCCCGGGTGCGGACGGCGCGCCGCCGTCGGAGGCGGAGGCGCGGGTGGAGGAATCCTCCCCACCGCGCGCGGCGGCCTTGCCCGAGGCCCCGCGTCCGCGCTTGTTCCTGCGGGCCTGCTTCTCGCCGGCCTCCTCGAGGGCCGCGCGCACGGCCGTGCGCACAGCCTTGTTCGCGTCGCTGGCGAGGGATCGCTGCAGGTAGGCCAGGTCCTTGCCCGCGCCCAGCTCCTTGCCTGAGGCGTCGGTGACGACGAAGGTCATGCGCAGGTGGTCGGGCAGGTGGGCGCGCGCGTGCGCCAGGTCCGCCTCGCTCAGGTCCACGCCGCGCAGGACGCGCACCGCGTGAGCGAGGGCATCCAGGACGGAGCCCTCGGTGAGCGTGCGGCGCGTGGGCTTCTCGGCGGTCGCTTCGGCGCCCTGGGTGGTCGGCGCCTGTTCAGGGGCCTCCTTTTGTGCCGCCTTCTTCGGTGCCTTCGCGGGAGAATTGCGCGTCGAGAGACGGCCCGAGGTCGCGCCCCACGCCGCCAGGCGGCCCATCGCGGCGTCCAGGCTCAGGGGGTCCGGCTCGTCGGAGCTTGCTGCCTTCTTCACGTTCCCGGCGGATTCGTCCGCTGACGCCGCCACGGCCTCGACCGGCTCGTCGCCCGCCTGCTCGATCCAGCGAGCCACCGACGCGGCCACGTCCGGCGCGGGGGCCAGCAGGCGGCGCACGCCCTTGGGCAGAGCGCGGATCGCCTCGGTCAGCAGATCCTCGCGCATGCCGGGGACCAGCCAGTCCGTGCCCGCATCGCTCACGCGCTCGAGCACCTCGATCGGGATGCGCATCGACACGCCGTCGCGCGGGCTGCCCGGCGCGAACTCGTAGCTCAAAGGCAGCGACAGATCGCCGCACTGCCACCGATCCGGGAAGCCCTCGCCCGACGTCGCCTCGCGCGGCATCAGCAGGGACGCCGGGTAAATCAGCAAATCGGGATGCTCCCGGCGCTCGTCCTTCCACCAGCGGTTGAACGCCGCCGCACTGGTCACGTGCTCGGGGATCAGGTCGTCGAAGAAACGGAAGCGCGCCTGCTCGTCCGCGACGAGGCCGTGGGTGCGGCTACGGCGCTCAACCTCGCGGGCCTGCTCCACCAGGGCCTCGTTTCGGCGCTGGAAACCGTGCCTCTCCCTCCACTGGCCATCCACCAGGGCGTTACGAATGAACATCTCGCGGGCCAGCTCGCGGGCCGTCGTCCCCTCGCGCGCGGCCGCCAGCTCCTCGAAATGACGCGGCTCAAACGACCCCGACGATAGCGGATCCTTCGACGCCGACACCAAGCCGGCCGCCAGGGCCTCCAGCGACCCCGCGCGCGGAGCGTGAGAGCGCGAGGCGGCCACGGCCTCGTCGATGACGAGGTCACCCAAGCGCCCCAGCAGCACCTCGCGGTCCGCCGCCAGCGTCAGCCCGTAGAGGGTCACGCGTTCGCGCACCATCGCCGCGCCCTTGCCGACCGACCAGAACGGCTCCGAATACGAGCGCTTGAGCAGGCCGCGCGCCGCCGGCTCCACCCACTCCGGGCGGATGCGGGCCACCGTGCGCGCGAACAAGCGCGAGGTCTCCACGAGCTCCGCGGTCATCACCCAGGCGGGGTGCCCGCTCACGCCCGAGCCCGGCCAGATCGTGAAGTGTGTGCCGCGCGCCCCCTCGTAGTCGCGCTTCGTCTCATCCCATGAGCCCAGGTAGGACAGCAGGCCGACCAGCAGCGAGCGGTGCACCTGGTCCGCGTCCACGGAAGCCGGCCCTTGCCCGTAGGTCAGGACCGCGCGAACGGCCGCGTCCTGCGCGCCGCCGAAGCGGGCGGCCTCCACGACGTCGCCCGTCGACGGCTCGCCCACCGGCCCCGCGCCAATCCCCAGCGTCCGGGCCATCTGGCGCAGCTGGCCGACGACGTCGCGCCATTCGCGCCAGCGCAGGTAGTGGAAAAACTCCGCGCGACACATGCGCCGGAACGCCGAGCCCGACAGGTCGCGCGCCTGCACCGCCAGGTAGCGCCACAGGTTCAGGTACGTGATGAAGTCCGAATGCGGGTCAGCCAGGCGCGCGTGCGAGGCGTCCGCCGTGCCCTGATGCTCGGCCGGGCGCTCGCGCACGTCCTGGATCGACAGCGCCGCCACAATGACGAGCACCTCCGAGGCACAGCCCAGGCGCTCGGCCTCCAGGAGCATGCGCCCCAGGCGCGGGTCGATCGGCAGGCGAGCCAGGTCCCGGCCGATGCCGGTGAGCCTGTACTGGGACGAGGCAGGGGCCGCGTCCGCGGTCTCGCGATCCTGCGCGAGCGCGCCAATCTCCACGAGGAGGGCCACGCCGTCGCGCACCGCGCGCCGATCCGGGGCGTCCAGGAATGGGAAGTCTTCGACCGCGCCCAGGCCGAGGGACGCCATCTGCAAGATGACGCTGGCCAGCGACGTGCGCAGGATTTCCGGCTCCGTGAAACGCGGGCGCGAGAGGTAATCGGCCTGGGAGAACAGGCGGATCGCCACGCCTTCGGCGACTCGGCCGCATCGGCCCGCGCGCTGGTTCGCACTCGCCTGGCTGACCGGCTCAATCGGGAGGCGCTGCACCTTCGTCTTGTTGGAATAGCGGGAAATACGCGCCAAACCCGGGTCAATGACGTAGCGGATGCCCGGCACCGTCAGCGACGTCTCCGCGACGTTCGTCGCCAGGACCACGCGGCGCAGCCGGTGCGGCTCAAACACGCGATGCTGCTCAGCCGCCGTCAGCCGCGCGTACAGGGGCAGGATCTCGATGTCTCCCGGGTGGGCGCCCTTGTCGTCTCCTGCGCGCCGGCCTCGTCCCTTCAGGTGATCGAGGAGGGCAGCCTCCGTGTCGCGGATGTCGCGCTCGCCGGGCAGGAAGACCAGGATGTCGCCGTCGCCCTCCGCGCTCAGCTCGTCCACCGCGTGGCAGATCGCGGTCTCCACGTCGATGTCCTCGCCCATGCCGTAGCCCAGCGTCGCCAGCTCGTCGTCCGGGTCCTCCAGGACCAACTGCATGGGGCCGGACTCGGTGACGTCAGTGGTCTCGATGGCCTCGATGGGCTTGCCCGCCTGCGCGGGCAAGGCCTCGGACGTGTACGACGAAGGCGTCGTCGGGCCGAGGGGACGGTAGCGGATCTCCACCGGGTACGTGCGGCCCGACACCTCGATGACCGGCGCGGGCTCGATGAGGCGGCCCGAGCCGGGGGCGCCCTCCCACGTGCCGAAATGGCGCGCGAAACGGTCCGAGTCGATCGTCGCCGACGTGATGATGACCTTCAGGTCCGGGCGCGCGGGCAGCAGGCGCGCGACGTAGCCGAGGATGAAGTCGATGTTCAGGCTGCGCTCGTGGGCCTCGTCGATGATGAGCGTGTCGTAGCGGCGCAGCATCGGATCCGACTGGATCTCCGCCAGCAGAATGCCGTCCGTCATGAGCTTGACCAGGGTCGTGGGGCCGATCTCGTCCGTGAAACGCACCTGGTAGCCGACCACCTGGCCGCGCGCGCGGCCCACGGTCTGGCCCAGCTCGTGGGCGATGCGATCCGCGACCGAGCGCGCCGCGAGCCTGCGCGGCTGGGTGTGCCCGATCATGCCGGCCACGCCGCGGCCCAGCTGCATGCAGATCTTCGGCAGCTGCGTCGTCTTACCCGAGCCGGTCTCGCCCGACACGATGACCACCTGATGGTCGCGGATGGCGCGTGCGATCTCGTCGCGCCGGGCGCTCACCGGCAGATCCGGGAAGGAGATGACGGGGATTGCCGCGGCGCGCTCGGCTAGCTGCTCCGGCGTGAAGGGCTTGAAGGGGCGCGCGTGCTCGCGGCTCGCGCGGCGCGGTCGCGCTTTGCGCGCTTTTGGCTCGGAGGAGCGGGGCTTGGCGGGGCGAGAGTCAGGCATGATAGAGCCAGTCTAGTCGCTTGACATACTGGTCGAGCGGTACGTGGCCGGTGGGGGTGAGTAGGTCGAAAGGGACTCAGCCCCCAAAAGTCGCACGTAATTCCCTTTGGTCAGTTTTTGAGTGCGGCTTAAAACCGCATGATTTCAACGGTCTGATTTCAAACATTGAAATAGTGGTGGGGGAATTACGTGCGACATTGTTGGGTATCTGTTGGGTGTAGGTTGACGAGGTGTGGGTGCAGCGGGCGGTGAAGCGACGACGCGGGGGCGTGCCGCGGGGTGCGGCGGGGGTGCGGCGGGGGTGCGGCGGGGGACGCGGCGGGGCTTACAGGTCCTCGTCGAAGCGAGTCACGGGAGGCTCCAGACGCAGATCGACGAGGTCACGCGCCAGCTGGTCGATCTCCTCGCCCTGATACAACGTCGACCTCCACGAGGCCGGGATACCCTCGATCCCATAGAACGCGCCGCCCAGCTGGCCGTAGATCGCAGCGTTCGTGTCCGTGTCGCCGCCCATGTTCGCAATCGCCAGGGTCGCATCCTTGAAGGACGGGAAATCCAGGAGGCCGTGCACCGCCAGGCGCAGGCCGTTCACGATGTAGCCGTTGGTTTCAGCCTCCCACGAGGCACGAACCTGCGGATCCGGGCTGATCACCCGCGCCGCCATCTCGTCGAAAGCCGCACCCGTCGACGCCCACGACACGTCCATGATCTGCTCCGGCGACCACCCCAGCAGCGCGCCCACCAGCAGGGCGGCGAACACCTCGGTGGCGGCCTCGGCCTCGACCGAGAAATGCGTCTCGCGCGCGCTCAGACGCGCGGTCGTGACCACCTCGCGCGGGGAACGCGAGCGGAAACCCGCGATCACCATGGGCGCCAGGCGCATAATCGCACCGTTACCGGCGCTGTTCGTGCGCTCGGCGGTCACCGGCACACGCTGTTCGTGCTCGTAATCGAACAGCGCGGCGCGCACCTGGCCGCCGATGTCGAAACACCTGTCCGTCGACGAACGATAACCCTTCGAATACCAGCGCTGGTAGCGGTCCATCACGTCGAACGAGTCGTAGCGGCCCTGCGCCAGCAGAGAATCCGCGATGCACAGAGCCATCGACGTGTCATCCGTCCACTGCCCCGGCTTCAGCAGGAACGGGCCGCCACCCACCATGTCCGTAATCGGCTCGAAAGTCCCCGCCCACTTGAACTCATTCGTGGTGCCCACCGCGTCGCCGACCGCTAGGCCCATCAGAGCGCCGCGCGCCCGAGAAAGAAAATCCGACATGCCCCCAGTCTCGCACAGGGGCCCCAGCTGGGCCACGGCCTCCGGCCCGCGGGCCGAGGCCGGGGGAACGCGCGGGTCAGCCCCGGCCTCGTCCCCCGAGACCTCCCCGGCCTCGTCCCCGCTGGAGACGAGGCGTCAGGCGATTGATGTCCCGAACAGCAACCCCAGCAGGTAGGTGACGCCCGCCGCGCCGTAGCCCACGAGGAGCTGACGCAGCGCCCGAGGCGTGGGGGCCTGACCCGAGAGGATACCGACCACGCCGCCCGTAAACAGCAGGGCGACGCCAACGATCGCGGCAGCGACGGCGATCGCAGCCACGCCCGTCAGGCCCAGAATGTAGGGGATCAACGGGAAGAACGCGCCCGTCGCAAAGAAACAGAACGAGGACAGGGCCGCCTTCGTGGGCGTGCCCACCTGATCGCCCGCGCCATCCGACTCGGGGGTGCCGCTCAGGGCCGCGCGCAGTGCGATCGCGCCGGACTCGCCGGTCGCAGGCTTGGCGAGGCGCGCAAAAACCTGCTTCGCGTGCCGCTCGGCCTCCTCCTCGCTCTCGCCGCGCGCACGGAACACGAGGGCCAGCTCGTTCGCGTCCACGTCCAGGTCCGTCACCGCCTGATGCGCGTCCGGATCAGGAATCGAGGCGTCGAGCAGCTCGCGCTGGCTGCGCACGCTCACCCACTCGCCAGCCCCCATCGACAGGGCGCCCGCGAGCAGGCCCGAAATGCCCGTCAACAGAACGGCGTGGGGTTCCATGCCCGAGGCGGCGACACCCAGCACGAGGGCCAGGTTCGACACGAGGCCGTCATTCGCCCCGAAGACCGCAGCGCGGAACGTGCCCGCTAGGGTCTCGCGGGACTTCGCCGCCAGGGAACGGATGACCTCGGCGTGAATATGCTCATCCGCCTGCATGTGCGCGGGCACGTCATCATCCACGTCGCGGGCGGACCGCTGCTCGGCGCGCTGGGCCATCGCCAGAATGAAAATCGTGCCGAAAAGGTGCGCGAGGACGGACGCGGCACGCGTGCGCAGCGGCGGCTTGGGTGCGGGCAGGGCGCGGTCGCCCAGGCGCGCCAGCCAATACTCCTCGTGGCGGCGCTCCGCCTCCTCAAGCTGCAAGAGGACCGCGCGCTCCTCGCCCGTTCGGCGCTCGGACAGGTCGCGGTAGGTGCGAGCCTCCATGCGCTCCTCGGCGAGGTGCTTGCGCCAGCGCTTAATCTGCGCGCGCGTGGGTTCCTGAGTGTTGATCTGCTGGTCTGCGCTCACGGCCTCGTTCCCCACCGCGCTCAACGCTGGGTCGTGGAGGAAGTGGCCTGCGCGTCGACCGTCGTCGGTTCGGAGGCGGGGGCACCGAACAGGCGTTCCTTCACGGCGTCGGCAACCTTATCGGTCACCTGCTCGCCGCCCGCACGCACGAGGTCTGACATCTTCTGACCTGCCGCATCCAGGGGGCGTGCGACGATCGGGAAACGGCGCAGCTTCGAGGCGCTCGCGCGGATCTGCTCGTAGCGCTCGCGGCCTGCACGGGTGCCCAGGACGTATCCGATGCCAACTCCGATGAGGATTCCAGTCTTGGTTCCCATGAATGTCCTTCTCTCGCTGCAAGTGGTGGGGCGGCCTGTCGTGGCGGGTGTTGCGCAATCCCCGTGGGCGCGGCTTTCACCGGCGCGTATGCGTCCCATCTTAGTGGGGCTGCCCGCCGCGCCGCACGATCCTCACCATGAGTGGGGATTATTCACGGATGCTTCTCGTCTCAGGCGAGCTCTTGTCACATTCGTGCACAGTGTGGGCTCCTCTTTCCGTGAGTGGCCCTCGCGCGCTATGTTTATGGCGTGAGCCAGATAACGATTGAGACGCCCCGGGGAGTATCGCTCTCCGGTACATTCACGCGTCCCGTGGACTGCCGCGACGCCGCGGTGATCTTTTCTCACACCTTTTTGTCGGATCGTCACGCATCGGGCATGTTCGACTCACTTGGTCGTGCGCTGCGCCGAGCCGGCTATGCGACGCTGACCTTTGACTACTCCGGTCACGGCGCCTCGGGCGACGAAATCATCACCTTCGACCCCCTCATCGAAGACTTCCGCTCCGCGTCCGGCTGGCTCGCCGACCAGGGATTCACACGCCAAATCTGCGTCGGCCACGAGTTCGGCGCCACCGTCGCGCTGCGCTCCCGCCCGCCCGCCGTGCAGACGTACGTGCTGGTCTCCCCGGTCCTCGGCCCCCTGTCCTACGACTGGAACCTCGTGTTCTCCGACGTGCAGCTCTCCGACCTCGAGCACCACGGGGCCACAACCGTGCCCGACGATTCCGAGTCCGTGCGCCAGCAGTTCACCATTTCCAAGCGCACCCTCGCCGACATGTCCATGGTGTCCGGCGAGCAGGTGCTGCGAGGCCTCAGCGTCCCGATGCTCATCACGCACGACTCCTTCGACGAGGAGACCGGCCTGCTCGACCGCACGCGCGAGGTCTTCCACCTGCTGCCCGACGGCTCCCTCGTTGAGATGACCGCTGCCCCCGATGGCATCGCGGGCGAGTACACGCCGGTCGACGGCGTGCCCGTCATCGACGAGGCCGTGGATCGCGCGCTCGCCGCCTCCGGTTCGGCGCACCTGCCCGCCCTGGCGGATGTCGCCACCGGGTGGGCGAGCCGCTGGGTGCCTGTAAGCCGCTGATTGCTGCTGGGCTGTGCCCTGTGGGGCCGGGCTGCTTTGTGCGCCCGTGGGCGGCGGCCCGCCCGCTCGCCGTCCGCGCCGCGAGCTTCGCTCGGCGCGTCGTCTCGAAGCCCGGCCAGGCCCCGCCGCCGTCCGCGGGCACCGCAGCCTGGCCCTCCGGTCCCTCCGGTGCCCTCCGCGCCGACAGGGCTTGGGGCTATTGCTTGGCAATTTCGCATGCAATTCCCGGACGCCTGCAGTCCGTGACTCCTTAGAAAGCCCGGAATTTCAACGATTACATGTTCACAACATGAGGTGTGCGTGGGGGAATTGCATGCGAATGTGCGTTGATTAGGACGTGGCATGGCTCGTGGGCATTGGAAATCTCTCGAGTGAAACCGGCGTCGCCTTTGCTCGCGCAGGGCGAGCCTCAGATGAAACCACCATCGCCTTTGCTCGCTCGTGCGCGTGTGGGGTTGAAACCGGTGGCACCTTTGCTCGCGCAGGCTGAGCCTCAACTGAAACCGGCGTCGCCTTTGCGGGTGGGAAATGGGTGTTTTTGATGCGTTTTCCGGTTGCAGAGGTGTTGGTGGTTTCAATGGTCGCTGTTCTGGGGCGAGCATTGGTGATGGTGGTTTCACATTGGTCTGCATCAGTGGTTGCAGAGGTGTTGTCGGTTTCAGCGGTTGTCGTTCAGGGGTGAGCAGTGGTGATGGCGGTCTCATGCTGGCCTGCATCAGTGGCTGCAGTGGTGGCGGTGGTTGCATCGTCGCCACGTGGCTGCGCCCTGTGCGCGAAATAGTTCGCCCGGCGAACGAAAAATGGCCCACAATAGGCCTTTTATGGCGCATTGGGCGAGTTTTTTCGCGGATAAGCCGCCTGAAGCCCTGTCCTGGGCGAGTTTTTCCGCGGACCAACAGCTGCGGGGATCCCGCTGGGCGAGTTTTTCGTGGAAACGCCCCTGAAGGAAACGCCCCCACAGGAACTGTGTCGGGCGAATCCCCGCCGACGCCGGTCACCTACCAGCCGCGCACCAGCTCCACGAGAGAGGGGGAGACCAACCACTGCCTCGTGCCGAAGGAGGACACCGACACCGCGGCGACGGCCGACGCGAAGCGGATGAGGCGCTCCGGGTCCGTGTCGCCGCCGCGCTCGATCGCCCACGTGAAAGCCCCGTGGAAAGCATCGCCCGCGCCCAGCGTGGACGCGTCCGGGACGGCTTCGACGGGAACCTCGCCGCTCGCGCCGTCCCACCAGTACTGCACGGAGCGATCCCCGCGCGTGCGCACCGTGCGCGTGATGCCGAAGCCTCGCAGGAACTCGGCAACCTGAGCCCCGTCCGGGCGCGCCATCAGCGGCGGCGCGAAATCCTCCGACACGACAGCGATGTCGACGAAACCCAGCAGGGGAGTGAGCCAGTCCTTCCACGAGCCGCCGTCCAGGATGCGCGGGTGCGGCGGGCGCGCCTCGAGCGGGGCGAACGGGTCCTCCCCGTCGACCTCGGGCACGCCCAGGGTGAGGGCCGTGTGCGCGAGCGCCGGGTTGTGCCCGTCGATGAGGACCGCGCCGACGCGCTGCGGCAGGTCTGTCGCCACGCGCTCCGCGTCCGCGTCAAGCCGCGCGTTCGTGGAGGCCACCATGCGACCGCTCGGGTGTTCGATGATCGAGGACACGGCGGGTTCGCGCGACGCGCGGGACGAGGCCGGGGCCAGGTCACCCGCAGCGGTGGTCCGCTCGCCCGCCTCGGGAGCGGGGGACGCGGCAGGTGCCGTCGCGTCCACGACGCGCACGCCCACGGCCGCCAGGTCGGCCGCGAGGAAGGCTGACACCGGGCCCTCGCCGAGGGCCGTCAACAGAGTCGGCGCGTCCGCCGAGGGCAGGGGAGCACCCGAGGCGGCTCCGGCCTCGTCCTCAGGACCAGAAGAAACGCGCGAAGCCGCGCACAGGGCCGCGTACGTGACGGCCGCGTTCGTTGCGGGACCGCCCGCGGCCATCGTGAAGTCCGTCGACGTGACCTTCAGTGAAGGGTCCGGCACGTGGTCGAGTCGGTGCAGGACGTCCAGGGTCGTGAGCCCAGCGAAGAGAGCGGTCATGGGGACATTGTCGCACCCTGTGGCCGCGCGAGACTGTATGGCCGCGGCTCTCGCTGACGGGCCAACAAACCCTGTAGCATATGAACAACGACACTCATCGACTCCTCCGGATCGCCATGCACCTGCTCGACGCGCTGAACAACTCCCTGCCCGAGGTCTTCCGAGCCATCGACCTCATGGGCGTTCTCCTCAACGGCATCCTCGGCGGCAAAGTAGCCCGCGAACGCAACTTCGACGCCGTTGGCTTCTGCATTCTCGCGATCATGACGGCGCTCGCGGGCGGAATGATCCGTGACCTGCTCCTCACCACGCGCGCCGGTGCGCCCGTCGCCATCACGGACCCCTACTACCTGGGGTTCGCGATCATCGGCGCTCTCATCGCGATGGCCTTCCGCATGGATTCGCGCGCGTGGTCGGTGCTCCTCGTGATCGCCGACGGCATGGTGCTGGGATGTTGGAGCGCGACCGGCGCGATCAAGACCCTCGACGCGGGCTTCGCGATCATGCCGGCGATCCTCCTGGGCATCATGACGGCGATCGGCGGCGGCATGGTCCGCGATATATCCGCAGGCCTGGTCCCGCGCGTCTTCGGCGGCAACAACCTCTACGCGACCCCCGCGTTCGCGTGCTCGCTGGTCACCGTGATCTTCTGGTACATGGGCCAGCCGGTCCTGGGCATGGGCGCCTCCATCATCGTGGGCCTCGTGTTCACGGGAATCGCGCATTGGCGCCGCTGGAAGCTCCCCCAGGCCCGCGAGTGGACCATCACTCTCACATATTCGCAGTTTAAAGCTCTGCGTGGGGGCAAGCGTTAGTATGGCGGTGTGACTCCCAAATCAACACCCGCATCTTCGTCTCCCGCGGCGGTGCCCGCCTCGGAGCGTAAGCGTTTTAAGACATGGCACCTGTCCATGATGGCCCTGGGCCTCGCCATCGGCGCGGGCTTCTTCCTCGGCACGGGTTCCGCGATCCATCAGGCCGGACCCGCCGTCATAGTGTCCTATGCGCTGGCCGCGATTGTCGTCGTGTCGGTCATGCTGGCCCTCGCGGAACTGGCCTCGTCCCTGCCGTCGACGGGTTCTTTCTCGTCCTACGCCGAGGCCGGGATCGGTAGGTGGGCCGGGTTCACGATCGGGTGGCTGTATTGGGTCATGCTCATCATGGTGTCGGGCCTGGAGGTGACGGGCGCGGCGACGTTCTTCGTCGGCTGGTTCCCCGCAGTTCCGCAGTGGGTGGTTGCCCTCGTTATTGTCGTTGTTATTGGTGGCATTAACCTGCTGGCAGCCGGGCAGTACGGCGAGATTGAGGCCTGGCTGTCGATGGTGAAGATCGTCGCGATCATCGCCTTCCTGTGCGTGGGTGTCTTCCTGGTCGCGCGCACCGCGATCGTCGGCCCGCTGCCGGGCCACGAGGGCGTCCTACAGAATGTCCTGGGACACAACGGATTCATGCCGAACGGGCTGTCCGGCGTTGCCGTGGCTCTCCTGGCCGTCATCACGTCCTTCGGCGGCCTCGAAATCGTCACGATCGCCGCCGCCGAGGCCGAGGACCCCCGCGCCGCGATGGCCAGCGCGATCCGTTCGGTCATTACCCGCATCCTCGTGTTCTACGTCGGTTCCGTCATCCTGCTGATCGCGCTGCTTCCGTGGGATAGCGAGGCGATGAACACGAACGCCTTCGCTGCGATCCTCGAGATGGCGGGCATCCCCGCGGTCGGGACGCTCATGAACATCATCATCTTCATGGCGCTGATCTCGGCATTCTCCGCGAACATTTACGCCTCCTCCCGCATGGCCTACTCGCTGTCCGCGCGCGACATGGGCCCGCGCTGGCTGCTGGGCGCTCCCGCCGCCGAGAAGGCGCACGTGCACACCGTCGTCGAGGCGGCCCTCGAGGACGACGAGGCGCTCCTGGCCGCCGAGCTCCAGGGCGATATCGAGGCTGGGCGGACCCCGAAGCGCGCGGTCGGCCTCGTCGTTGTGCTTGCGCTGCTCGCCGTCCTGGGCAACTGGTACCTGCCCGGTTCGATTCTCACGATGCTCATCAACGCGATCGGCATGGTTCTGCTGATCGTGTGGACGTTCATCATCATCTCTTTGATGCGCCTGCACCCTTCGCTGGAGCGCTCGGGCTCCCTGGTGATTCGTATGCCCGGGTGGCCGTGGCTGCCGTGGCTGGTTCTCGCGGGCCTGGGTGGGATTGGTGTCCTCATGCTCATGAGCGACGAGGGCCGGGCTCAGCTGGTCTCCATGGGCGCTCTGACGCTTCTCATCGTGGCAATTTATTTCGTGCGCCAGCTGGTGCTTTCACGCAAGCACGCCTAGTTATCCACAGGCATCCACCCGCCGGGACGCAGATGCCGGTGGGTGGGTGCATCATGAGGGCACCCCGGACGGTCGGGGTGCCCTCATTGCGTGGGCGTTGTGAGAGAAAGGAGAGGGAGATGGCGCGCAAGCGGCGTAGGAGCATCGGGGACACGGCCGTCCTGCTGGTGATTCTCGCGGCCCTCATGTGGGCGTTCGCGCCCGGCGTCGGCTGGGATCTGCTGGGCCTGCGCTCGCGCCTGGGGTGGCCGCCGCTGAGCAGCGGGCAGGCCCTGTCCTCCCTGCCGGATAGCGAGGCGGCCCGCCAGCTGCGCGAGCTCACGGTCCGAGAGTCGGTCGACGATCCCGCCGCGCCGACGTATGACCGCGAGGCCTTCGGGCAGCGGTGGGCTGACACCGACCACAACGGCTGCGACACCCGAAACGACATCCTTGCCCGCGACCTGGCGCGCCCGATGTTCAAGCCGGGCACACACGACTGCGTGGTCTTGTCGGGCACGCTTGCCGAACCCTACACGGGGGCCACGATCGAGTTCCAGAGGGGGGACAAGACCTCGTCCCTGGTGCAGATCGACCACGTCGTCGCCCTCGCGGACGCGTGGCGCTCGGGGGCCTGGCAGTGGGACGCGCAGCGCCGCCAGGAATTCGCCAACGACCCGCAGAACCTACTTGCGGTGGATGGGCAGGCGAATGAGGATAAGTCGGCATCGTCCGCGGACCAGTGGCTGCCGCCCAATACCGAGTTCCGTTGCGACTACGTGAAACGCCAGATCGCCGTCAAGAACGCGTACGGGCTGAGCGTCACCCGCGCGGAGCAGGACGCGCTCGCTGAGCAGCTGTCAATCTGTTCGGGATGACGCGCGGGGAGCTGCTTCTGCGCCATGCGCCGTTGCAACGCGCAATTCTGACCAACAATTTCCAGCGGATTCCCAGCCGTTTTCTCACAATGTGTCCATCGTGTGTGGAACTGAGCGCACGTCCGCAACGTTGCCCGATAATGCCGGTAATGTTCCCCTCAAGGAGAGGGGTGACATGTACACGGCGATTAACTGGGCGCTTGATCTGGGGCTTTACGCCGCCGTCTGTGCGATCGCGTGCGCGCTGTGGTGGATGCTCGGCCGCCGCGGGAACCCCAGTGTCACCGCGGAGCGTTCCGAGACCTCGACCGACTCCACCCAAAGCGCCGGGCGGGTGAGCCGCGCCCGCCTGACCGTTGCTCAAGCGCTGCCTCTCATCTACCGACGCTCGAAGCAGACAGGTGCGCTTCTGCCTCGCGAGGAGAACCCGGACACCCCGACGACGGCAGAGATTCCCGTGGTCGCGGCCTCCTCCTCGTCGATGTGGAGGCTCCCGCGCGCCCTGCCTCTCGCCTGGATCCTCTACCTCGCGGGCCTGCTGATTTTCACGCTGCTGCCGCTGCCCTCCGACCCGGTGGCCGCGTGCGCCGCGATCATCCACTGGGACAACTACGTGCCATTCGGATCGTTCGTGGCCGTCGCCGACCAGTTCCGCGACGGGGAGAACCTGCGCGGGACCCTGTACGCGCTGTCGATCCTGCTGAATATTGCTCTGTTTGTGCCGCTGGGGGCCCTCGCGGAGACCACGTGGCGTATTCGGCGTATGCGCCGCGCGCCGGATGGTGTGCCCGCCGACGGGTCCCGATTGGCGCGCTCGATCCCGCACCGCCGCGTGATTGCGTGGGTGGCGATCGGCTGCGCACTCTCCTGCCTCATCGAGCTGACCCAGTACACGGGCCTGTTCGGCGTCGTGCCCTGCACCTACCGGGTCGTCGACATCGACGACGTCATTATGAACACGCTGGGTACCTACGCGGGCGTGCGCCTGCTGCCTTTCATGGCGCGCAACTCGCGCTTCATGGGCGCGTAGCCGTCCATTCCGAGAGCGTCGCGCAGACTTGCTCGAGCGTCACGTCAGAGGAAGCGACGGCGATAACAAGCTCGTATACGTCATCGTTGGAAACCGTGTCCCGGATCGGCAGTGCATTGAGAGACAAGAAAACAGAACATGCGGCCCATCCAAGACGCTTGTTTCCGTCAATGAGCGCGTGATTTTTCGTGAGCGATTCGAGCAGGGCTGCGGCCTTGGCGGCGGTGGACGGGTAGGCGTCTTGGCCCATCAGCGTTGTTTGGGGGCGTAGTGCTGCTGCATTGAGGAGGCCGAGATCCCGGACAGGACCGATTTTCAGCGCGGATACGATGTCCAGCAGATCCTCAAGCGAGAGAAACTCGCACGGCATGGTATTACTGGCCGAGTCGCTCAAGTGCGTCCCCCCAGCGCTCAACGGTTTGGTTGAGTGCGTCGGTGACGCGCTGACGGTGGGTCATGCGGTTGAATTCCTCATCGATGGCGCGCAGCACTGCGTCGTGTTTTGACGTGCCGGAACGCTGGGCGAGCTCGTCGAGCTTGCGTGCGTGTTCCTCGTCGAGGCGAAGTGTCATAGCCATATCGGAATGGTATCACTCTGATACCACTTGCGCGGCCTGCCTACAGCCAGCCGGCCGCGCGAGCCAGGGACGCGGCCTCGGCACGCGTGCGCGCGTCCATCTTCAGCATTGCCGAGGACACGTGGTTGCGCACCGTCCCCTGGCTGAGTCCCAGCGAACGGGCGATGTCCGCGATGGTGCCGCCGCCCTCGACCTCGCGCAAGACGTCGGCCTCGCGCTCCGTCAGCGGCGAGGACCCAGCCGACAGTGCCTCAAGAGCCAGGCTCTGATCAATCGCGCGGCCACCCGCCGCCACCGTGCGCACGCCGTCGGCCAGGGTTTCGACCGGTGCGTCCTTCACCATGAAGCCCGTCGCCCCCGCGTCGAGTGCGCGTTGCAGGTATCCCGGGCGCCCGAACGTCGTCACGATGAGCACGCGCACGCCCGGGAAACGGGAGCAAATCGCCTGCGTGGCCGTGATGCCGTCCATGCGGGGCATCTCGACGTCGATGATGGCGACGTCGACGGGGGTGCTTGCGTGGGCAGGGGCGTCCGCTGATGCTAGGCGCGCCAGTTCCTCGAGGGCCTGCGTGCCGTCGGCGGCCTGCGCAACGACCTCAATGTCGCTCTCCAGGTCCAGCAGCCCCGCCAGGGCACCGCGAATCATCGCCTGGTCGTCGGCCACGAGTACCCGTATCGTCACGTCACCCTCCTTCTGCCTGCGCTTGGGGTACTAGGCTAGCGCAGGTGAGAGGATCGTTCCTTGTGTTCGCCACCCCTCAGGACGAGTGGGCGGCGGGTGTGGCCTCGAAGGCCAGTGCGAGCGTCCACGTGGAGCCCGACGCGCCCCACGTGAGCGTGCCCTCGTCGCCGACCAGCTCGGACAGGCCCGCGAGCCCCGAGCCGGATCCCGCGCTCGACGCGGCGTAGGCGGCCGAGTATCCGTCGTTCGTGACGGTCACGCCGTCCGGAGAGAGACGGACCCGCACCCACGAGGGGCGCGCGTGCAGGATGGCGTTCGTAACACCCTCGCGGATCACGTGGGCGGCCGCGGCCGAACGAGGCCCCGACGGTGGCTCGCCCTCGTTCGTGATCTCGGCGTCGATGCGCGCGACCTCCAGAAGCGAGCGGGCTTCCTCGAGCTCCTCTCCCGGGGACAAGGCCCGCGTGGCCGCCACGATGCGGCGGACGTCAGCCAAGGCCTCGTTCGACTGGGCGGTGATGGTGCGCAGCTGCTCGCGCGCCTCCTCCACGCGCCCAGCCTCCAGGAGGCGACCCGCCAGCTCGGACACCATCGTGATCCCCGTCAGCGAGTGCCCGAGAATGTCATGCAGGTCCGTGCTCAGGCGCGCACGCTCCGCGGCCTTTGCGCGCTGGATCGCATCCTGGCGGCGCAGATGCTCGCGGGCCGAAAGCTCCATGCGCCAACGCGCCACCCCCACGAAGACACACAGCAGCACCAGGTACCAGCCCATCCACAGGGGCTCACCCTGCGCGTAGGCCGCCACCCCCGCGATAGCGGTCACCGGCACGAGGCCCGCGACAATGAACCTGCCCGGCGCCTGAAACACCCACGCGACCAGCAGATACGACGTCAGCATGAACGCGTGTGGCGTGTCAACGGAAACCGCGTACACGAGGTAGGCGACCGTCGCCGCCGCCAACGCCGCGTGGGAGAGGATGAACGGCCTCGTGAAGGAGTTGCGCGCGGGCAGGGGATTGGTCAGCCACGTCGCCGAGTTAACGACCGCGACAAGGGCGCACAACCCGATGAGGCCCGCGCGCTGGGCCGGATCCGGCAGTTCCAGGGCGTAGGCGAGGGGAAACCCCATGAACAGCATCCACGGGGCCGCCCACGCCAGGGAGATCAAGCGCTCCTTCATGACACCAGCCTAGCGACCCGTGTCGTGGGACGCGCCCCACCAGGCGATGCCCGCCGTGATAACCACCCACCCGACGATGTTGAGCCACGCCGCCGTCGGCATCGGGACGGTACCGGCGACCGCGTAGATCGCCTGAACGGCGCCGTACAGGGGCGTGAAGGGCGCGACGTGGGAGACGAAGGGCGGCATCTGCTCCAGCGGGATGAACATGCCGGACACGAACGCGCCGAACACCATGACGAACGCCGAGGCGCTGTAGGCGTTCTCGCCCTTAATCGTGTAGCCGCACGCCAGGCCGATGAGTGCACCGAGCGCCGACAGCGCGATGACCACCGCGGCGCTGGCCGCCCACGCGCCCGCCGTCATCTGCGAGCCGGTGGCCAGACCAACGCTGAAGCAGATGAGCGCGATGAACGCGCTCAGCGCCACGAGGGCCGTCAGGCGCACGAGGAGGATCACCCACGGCTGGATGGGGGTCAGCGCGTACATGCGCGAGATGCCGGTCGTGCGCTCGACGGACAGCGTCGCGCCGAGCGACCCGCCCACCAGGATGACGCCGTACGTGGTCATCATGACGACCATCGCGGCGGCCACGTTGCCGCGCCCGGTCTGCGTGGTGCGCGCGGCCTCGGTCATCCCGAACATCGCGTACATGAACAGGGGCAGGAGCAGGGCAAACGCCATGTTCCATGGGTTGAGGATGTGCGACAGGAACGTCGCGCGCCACAGCTTCCCGGCCCCCGTGAAGGGGGAGGGGATCGGTCGGTCGGTGGTACGCGCGGGTGCGTGGGTGGTCATGATTCCTTCTTCGTGTGTCGTGTCTGCGTTCGTGGGGCGGGGGCCTCGGCGTCGGCCTCGGGACGAGGCTGGGGCCGGCTCATCGGGGTGGGCGTTCGTCGCACTCACTCGGCGTCTGCGTGGGAGGTGATGCGCTCGAAGACGTCTTCGAGGTCCTCGTTGTCGGCGACAACCTGCTCGGTGGGAGCGTCCAGGAGGACCTTCCCGGCGTCGATGATGACGATGCGATCGGCCTCCTTGCGGGCCTCGGTCAGGTAGTGCGTGGCGAAGAGGAGCGTGCGGCCCTCCGCGGCCTCGGCGTGCATCGTGTCCCAGAATGCGCGCCGCGCCAGGGCGTCCATGCCGGCCGTGGCCTCGTCGAGGATCAGGAAGTCCGGGTTGCCGGACAGCGCGAGGGCGAGGCGCACGCGCTGCACCTCGCCGCCGGAGAGCTTGTTGAGCGGGCGCTTGGCGAGCTTCGTCAGGTTCGTGCGCTCGAGGAGCTCGTCGGTGGGGATCGGGTCGGCGTGCATGGCGGCGACCAGGTCGATCGTGTTGCGGACCTTCCCGTCGCGCGGTAAAGCACCGGACTGGAGCATGGCACCCACGAGGGAGCGGCGCACGGCCTCGCGTGGGCTCATGCCGTAGACGCTGATGTCCCCCTGCGTGGGGGTGGCCAGGCCGAGGACGATGTCCAGGAAGGTGCTCTTGCCTGCGCCGTTGACGCCGAGGAGCGCCACGATTTCGCCGGGCATGAGGGTGAGGTTCACGCCGCGCAGCGCGTCGACGTGGCCGAAAGACTGGTGGATGTTCGTCGCCTGGAGGGCGGGCGTTGCTTCTGTGTTCATGGCACCCAGTCTGCGCTCGTATATGAGGGGCCGGAAGTGTCCTTTGATGCAGGAGGAGCCATGACAAATGTCAGGGGTGACATCTTCCAAAAGTCGCACGTAATTTAATGCGGTCACTTTTTGAGATAGCCTGCGAACGTTGCAATTCCAATGATGGTAATTCAGCCTGTGAAGCAGTCGTCGGGGAATTACGTGCGAAATTGCTTCGGTTGGCGGCCACACTGCCTAACGTCGTGGCCTCACCGCCGCCAAACGGGGGAATTGCGTCATTAGAACCCCGACACGCCGGCGACACACCGCCAGCCAGTTCCTAATGCTGCAAAACCCCCACCACCGCCGGCATGAAGGTGGTCTGGTCTGGTTTTGTGGACCGGGTGTTTTGAGGGTTGTTGGTTGTTATTGGTGGTGTTGTGCCCATTGGCGCGCGTACTGGTTGGGTGAGAGCCAGCCCAGCGCGCTGTGGGGGTGCTCTTCATTGTAGCGGCGCGACCAGGCACCAATCAGCGTGCGCGCGTGGTTGAGATCCTCGAACATGTTGTCCTCCAAGAGTTCATCACGCATACGGTTGTGTAAGGACTCCACGAACCCGTTATGCCACGGCTGGCCCGGTGGGATGAATGCTTGGAGTGTGTCGTGCTCGCTGGCCCAGCGCCCCACGGCTGCGGCGATGAATTCAGGCCCGTTATCGGCCCGAAGCACCTGGGGTGCCCCATGGGCCAGGGCAGCCAGGTCAAGCATTTCGATCACGTCGACGGCTCCCATGCGCCGCTCAACGCGGAAAGCCAGGTGCTGGCGCGTGAACTCATCAATGACGTGACAGACCTTGAACACGCGCCCCTTCCAGTCCGAGTCGAACTGGAAATCAATGGCCCACACCTGCCCAGGAGCATTCGCTGTGACCAGGGGTTGCAGGCGTGGTGCGGTGCGGGGCTTGTGGGCTTTGCGCGGGCGCACGCGCAGCCCTTCGGCGCGCCACAAGCGCCGGAACGTATCACGCCCTATGACAATGCCCTC
>NZ_JVOJ01000024.1 GCF_001064145.1 Sanguibacter keddieii | reverse complement strand
GAGGGCATTGTCATAGGGCGTGATACGTTCCGGCGCTTGTGGCGCGCCGAAGGGCTGCGCGTGCGCCCGCGCAAAGCCCACAAGCCCCGCACCGCACCACGCCTGCAACCCCTGGTCACAGCGAATGCTCCTGGGCAGGTGTGGGCCATTGATTTCCAGTTCGACTCGGACTGGAAGGGGCGCGTGTTCAAGGTCTGTCACGTCATTGATGAGTTCACGCGCCAGCACCTGGCTTTCCGCGTTGAGCGGCGCATGGGAGCCGTCGACGTGATCGAAATGCTTGACCTGGCTGCCCTGGCCCATGGGGCACCCCAGGTGCTTCGGGCCGATAACGGGCCTGAATTCATCGCCGCAGCCGTGGGGCGCTGGGCCAGCGAGCACGACACACTCCAAGCATTCATCCCACCGGGCCAGCCGTGGCATAACGGGTTCGTGGAGTCCTTACACAACCGTATGCGTGATGAACTCTTGGAGGACAACATGTTCGAGGATCTCAACCACGCGCGCACGCTGATTGGTGCCTGGTCGCGCCGCTACAATGAAGAGCACCCCCACAGCGCGCTGGGCTGGCTCTCACCCAACCAGTACGCGCGCCAATGGGCACAACACCACCAATAACAACCAACAACCCTCAAAACACCCGGTCCACAAAACCAGACCAGACCAGGGAAACCCTTCTTGTAGAATGAAAACCTACTGGGGCATACAACTCCTGATGCCCTTGCCGTATCAAAATGTGTAGCGAAAAGTTGAAGGGACTGCTCATCAAAAAAATATCTGTGTTTCTTGTATCCGCTCTGGCATATTTTGTCGGCGCGTGGCTTTTCGCCGCCATCTTTCAACGGTGCAAGGATCAGGATCAGAGATTTTTTGTGGTCTTCTTATTGATGCCAATCATGTATGTGTGTTTCACGATCCTTCTTCTACTTTTCAATAAACATATCATCGGTATTCAATCTGCCCGCGCGTTGCAACTTTCAGCAGGAGCCTTTATCGGACTCTCAGCTTTTCTCTTTTCACTCGATGGTGTTGGCTCGTTAGTTCATAGTGATTCTTTTTCTCAACTGCTGAGCCAGTTTTCCGTTCCCGCCATCGGCGCTCTTGTTGTTGGTGGTGTGGCGCTTGGGTTTAGCGTTTTTACCCAAGCGCCACACCAAGGAAAAGACCAAATCAATTATCAGTAGATGAATTCAGCTAGCTTTCGACAAGCTGTCAAACGAATCTCTTCCTTGACGTATCCAGCCAGGAACCATCCTAAAACGGCGCTATCCAAGTCGGCATATTCACTTATTTTCTGATACGCCTCAGTGGAATTATTCGCCCCCAAGCTCCAGCCAATCTGCTTGAATCTGTTGGCTAGTTTGCTGGAATTGTTGTAGTACTCTCGCAATGTTGCTGACAGAAGATGAGCGTTGGAGTCGTTGCCGTTTTCTAGCGTGTTAGCGATAACGATGGCGTCTCCGTCACAGCAGAGGTCGTCACGGTTACAGTTGTTTCCTACCGATTCCCATTCTCCCTTGTCGTTTTTCTTGTCAAGTGGTCTGGTCTGGTTTTGTGGACCGGGTGTTTTGAGGGTTGTTGGTTGTTATTGGTGGTGTTGTGCCCATTGGCGCGCGTACTGGTTGGGTGAGAGCCAGCCCAGCGCGCTGTGGGGGTGCTCTTCATTGTAGCGGCGCGACCAGGCACCAATCAGCGTGCGCGCGTGGTTGAGATCCTCGAACATGTTGTCCTCCAAGAGTTCATCACGCATACGGTTGTGTAAGGACTCCACGAACCCGTTATGCCACGGCTGGCCCGGTGGGATGAATGCTTGGAGTGTGTCGTGCTCGCTGGCCCAGCGCCCCACGGCTGCGGCGATGAATTCAGGCCCGTTATCGGCCCGAAGCACCTGGGGTGCCCCATGGGCCAGGGCAGCCAGGTCAAGCATTTCGATCACGTCGACGGCTCCCATGCGCCGCTCAACGCGGAAAGCCAGGTGCTGGCGCGTGAACTCATCAATGACGTGACAGACCTTGAACACGCGCCCCTTCCAGTCCGAGTCGAACTGGAAATCAATGGCCCACACCTGCCCAGGAGCATTCGCTGTGACCAGGGGTTGCAGGCGTGGTGCGGTGCGGGGCTTGTGGGCTTTGCGCGGGCGCACGCGCAGCCCTTCGGCGCGCCACAAGCGCCGGAACGTATCACGCCCTATGACAATGCCCTC
>NZ_JVOJ01000023.1 GCF_001064145.1 Sanguibacter keddieii | reverse complement strand
GCCGACAAGACGGTCTTGAAGATGATGCGTGAGATGGGTTTGCGCTGCGGCATACGCCGCGAGAGGGCCTACCACAGGTACAACTCCTACAAGGGGGACGTGGGGCAAAGCTTCGCAAACATTATCGGCCGCGACTTCACAGCCGATGGGCCCTGGCAGAAAATGGGTACCGANGTCACCGAGTTCAAGCTCTCCTTCGGTAAGGCCTACCTCGCTCCGGTCTACGACTTCGCCAGCAAAGAGATCGTCGCCTACTCCATCTCTATGTGCCCCAACCTCGCCCAGCAACAAGAGATGCTCCAGATACTCATGGACGCCAAACCAGCAGGGGTCGAGCCGATCTTGCACTCGGACATGGGATGGCAGTACCAGCACGAGACCTACATCAGCACGCT
>NZ_JVOJ01000022.1 GCF_001064145.1 Sanguibacter keddieii | reverse complement strand
GGTCAAGTCCTGTGGAGTGGTGTAATCGTTTTGTGTCCTTCGGGTTGGGTTATGCGCTGAGTTGGAGTGGGGGGTCCTCCTGTTGGGTGGGTTGGGGTGTGAGTCGTGATTTGGTGAGGATGTCGAGGCTGAGGTAGCGTCGGCCTTCGGCCCATTCGTCGTTTTGTTCGGCGAGGACGGCTCCGACCAGGCGGATGATGGCCTGGCGGTTGGGGAAGATCCCCACGCAACCACCTGTCGGGTTAACGTGTGCATGAAAGGGCCCAGGCTGCCACCTGTCGGGTTAACGTGTGCGTGAGAGGGGTTTGTGAAGCTTCGGTTGCATATCGGCGCGTTGCGCCGTCGTGCTCCTGCAAGTGTCACGGCCCAAATGCCGGCCCCCAACCGCATGAGGCAACCGTGGCCTCGGGCAAGATTGGTTAGGCGAACCTGGGTCGAAAAATGAAAGCGTCAATGATGTTAAAACGCTGAAATCCTAGGAATATTCCCTGACAGCAACGAGATAGTGAAACATTTGACTAAAGGGCTGTTAGCACTAGAAATCCCAGGACTAAAGGACCAAGATAGATGTGTCTGAAGGGCACAGCCCCACAAGGGCGAGCCCCGTACCGAATACACATGCATAGGAGAAACAACATGACCGTTGAGTCCACCGGCTTCAAGGCTTCTGACGTTCTCGCAGGCAACCTGCAGAAGGTCCTCACCGACGTGACCGCTCTGTCCCTCGTGGGTAAGCAGCTGCACTGGAACATCACCGGCGAGGGCTTCCGCTCGCTGCACCTCTACCTCGACGCGGTCGTGGACATCGCCCGCGAGGCCTCCGACGAGATCGCCGAGCGCATGCGCGCCCTCCAGGTCGTCCCCAACGGCCTGCCCGAGGTCGTCGCTCAGCGCAACACCCTGCCGACCGTCCCCGAGACGATCATCAAGACCACTGACGCCGAGGAGCTCGCCGTCGCCGCCATCAACGCGACCGTGGGCACCATGCGCGACGTGCACGAGAAGGTCGACGCCGAGGACTCCGCCTCCGCTGACATTCTCAACGACTACATCCGCCGCTTCGAGCAGCAGGCGTGGTTCATCCGTTCGCAGAACGGCCAGGCCTGAGCCTGACTCCTCCGTGAGGAGGGAGCGAGCCGCGTAGGCTCGCATCAACAACGTGGGGTGCCCCGCCTGTCACAGGCGGGGCACCCTTGTATGTGGGCGCGAGGGGCGTGGGCCTTATTGGGGATTGAAGGCCGCTGCAAGGCTTCGGCACTGCCCGAAGCGCGCAGGCCCCGGGAGGTGACACCGCGTCAGCGACACGGGGGAGAGTCAACATTAGGCTGGTGGCGTGACGAATTCCCAGGACGCAGCAGCCACCACGTCGACGTCGAACCGCGCGCAGCAGAGCGAGGTGCAGCCCGCCCTCGTCCTCGTCAACCTGGGGACGCCGACCGCCCCAGAGCCTGGCCCGGTGCGCGCCTTCCTGCGCGAGTTCCTCTCAGATCGTCGCGTCATCGAGATGAGCCCGCTCCTGTGGAAGCCCATCCTGGAGGGCATCATCCTGCGGGTCCGACCGCGCGAGGTCGCCGGCAAGTATCGCAGCATCTGGATGGATGAGGGTTCGCCGCTCATGCACTACACCCGCGAGCAGGCCCGCCTCCTCGGCGAACGCCTGCCGGGCGTGCGCGTCGAGGTTGCAATGCGCTACGGACAGCCTTCGATCGGCTCGGTCTTGGACCGCCTGCACGCCGAGGGAATGCGCCGCGTGGCGATCCTGCCGGCCTACCCGCAGTATGCGGCCTCGACGGTGACGACGATCAACGACGCGGTCGCCCAGTGGATCGGCCGCAACCGCGACGGCTTCGAGCTGCGCCTGCACCGCTCCTTCCCCGCCGCCCCCGCATACATCGAGGCGCTCGCGACCGCCCTCGAACGCCATTGGGAGCGCGTGGGCCGCCCGAACTTCCTGACGGGAGACCGCGTCGTCGTGTCCTTCCACTCGATCCCGGTCGCCATGGATGAGGCCGGGGACCCCTACCGCGCCGAGTGCCGTCACACGGTCGCCGCGCTCGAATCGCGCCTGGGCCTGGCGATGGGGTCCTTGACGGCGACCTTCCAGTCCGTGTTCGGGCGGGCCGAGTGGCTGGGCCCGCAGACGATCGAGGAGATGGCCGAGCTGGGCGGCGCGAAGTGCCCGCGCGTGGACGTCATCTGCCCGGGCTTCATGGCGGATTGCCTGGAGACGCTCGAGGAGATCGACCAGCTCAACCGTGAGACCTTCGTCGAGGCCGGGGGAGGGGATTTCCACTACGTGGCGTGGGGCAATGACTCGGAGGGCGCGGTCGCGTCCCTGGAGGAGCAGGCGCGTATCGCCCTCGCCGGCTGGGTGTAGGCGCGCTGTCACAATCGAGCTGTCACAATCGACCGGCGGACGGAACCCTCCGGCGGATGCGGCCCCGGCCTCGTAGCGTGGAGGCATGAGCACGCCTGACTGTACGACCTTCTCGACGCTGGCCATCCACGCCGGGTTTGACCCCGACCCCATCACGGGGGACGTGGTGCCTCCGATTCACGTCGCATCGACGTTCGTGCAGGATCGGCCCGGCGAGCTGCGAGAAGGGTACGAGTACGGGCGCTGCGGCAACCCGACGACCAACGCGTTCGCGGGTGCGCTCGCGGCCCTGGAGGGGGCGACGCACGGCTTCGCGTTCCCGTCGGGCATGAGCGCCGAGGACACGGTGATCCGCCTGCTGGCGCGCCCCGGCGACCACATCGTGCATTCGACCGACGTGTACGGCGGCACCCACAAGCTCCTCAGCGTCATCAAGCCAGCCGAGGGCATCACCTCCGAGGCCGTGGACCTCACCGACCTGGCCGAGGCCGAGCGCGTGATTCGAAGCCAGCGCCCGCAGATCGTGTGGGTGGAGACTCCCTCGAACCCGTTCCTGCTGGTCACGGACATTGCTGCCATCGCGGCCCTCACGCACGAGGTGGGAGGCCTGCTGATCGTGGACAACACCTTCGCGACGCCGGTTTTGCAGCGCCCACTCGAGCTAGGCGCGGACGTCGTCGTGCACTCGACGACCAAGTACGTGGGCGGCCATTCCGACGTGATCGGTGGTGCCTTCGTCCTGCGCGATGGCCTGGAGCTGCCCGCGCACGTCGAGCCTTTCTTCGGTGAGCGTGACGCGGCCGCCGAGGCCGTGAAGCTGCAGATGGCCCTCGGACACGTGCCCTCCCCGCGTGACACCTACCTGGCCCACCGCGGCCTCAAGACGCTGGCCCTGCGCGTGGAGCGCCACTGTGCCAACGCGCAGAAGGTCGCCGAATTCCTGGCCTCCCACCCCAAGGTGAGCGCGGTCCACTATCCGGGGCTGGCCTCGGACCCGGGCTACGAGCTGGCGCGAACACAGAACCCGGCCGGCGTGGGCGGCGTGCTCTCCTTCCAGGTTGCCACCGAGGAGGCGGCGATCAAACTGACGACGCGCACGCGCGTCTTCGCTCTGGCCGCATCCCTGGGCGCGCCCGAGTCCCTCATCGAGCACCCGGCGATCATGACCCACTCGACGCGCGTGGGTGGCGTGGGTGGAGTGCCCGGCACGCTCCTGCGCCTCGCGGTCGGCCTGGAGGACGCGCAGGATCTGATTGCGGACTTGGAGCAGGCGCTCGCGCAGATCTGACGCCTCTCTGACGTCTCTCTGGTGTCTCTCTTGAGTCTCTCTTGTGTCTCTCTTGTGTCGCTCTTGTGTCACTCTGACGTCTCGGGTTCCCCACAAATCTCGCACGTAATTTAACTCGGTCAGTTTTTGATTATGCGCGAAAACGTTGCAATTCCGGGCATGCGATTTCAAAAGTTGAAGGATTGCTGAGCGAATTACGTGCGACTTTGAGGGGGGACGAGGCTGGGGTTCCCCGGGCGGTGACGCGCGGAGAGGCGCGGACGCGGTGGCTATGCCCGAAGCAGCTGGAGTTTGGGTCGGCCCCATCGGGTGCCGAACGGGTGCACACGCGGATAGGTAACGAACATCTGGATAGGTAACGAACATCCGGATAGCTTAATAACCTATCCGGATGCGCTTAACCTATCCGGATGTGCACAACTCGTCCGCCACCGACACAGAGGGTGTTGCAGGGACTGTCAGAGGCGGCTACGGTCGGCGGCCCACTGAAACGCGGCGGCTCAGCCAGGTCGCTGCCGCCGTGGCGCCGCCGACGGCGAGGACCGCAGGCACGAGGATCGTCGCGCCCTGGCCGGTGAACTCGATGACCAGGATGAGCCCCGTGAAGGGCGCCTTCATGGAGGTGCCGAGGAATGCTGCCGCGCCAATGAACGCGAAGGCGGCTACTTCCGAGCCGGGCCACGCGGCCGCCCACGGCAAGCCGACGACGGCCCCCAGTCCCGCGCCGAGCGCGACCGCGGGGGTGAGGACGCCGCCCCAGCCTCCTGTGCCGATCGTCAGGAACGTGGTGGCCGTCTTGGCAAGGAGGACAAGGAAAGCGAATGCGAGTCCCGCGCCGGCGGCCCACGTCGCGTCGAACTGCGTTTGCGCGCTGGCCTGCCCGTTGCCGAGCACCGACGGAATGCGGGTGGACACCAGGCCGACGATGACGAACGCGATCGGCAGGGTGATGAGGATGCGCCAGTCGCGCGGTCGGATCGCCCCGGTGCGCGCCACGGCCTCTTTGAAAATCCATCCCGCGGCGCCGAGCACCGGCCCCATGAGCGCGCCGAAGACCGTCAAGGACAGCGACGGTGTGAGGGTCGGGACCGTGTAGAAGAAGGCCGGCCTCGTGAATCCCGTGGAGATGAGGACCGCGATCCCCGAGGTGATGAGCGCGGGGGCGACGGCGCGTGCGGACAGGGACACGAGGAGGATCTCGAGGGTGTAGATCGCGCCCGACAGGGGGATCGAGTAGACGGCGGCCAGGCCCGCACCCGCGCCGCACGCGACGATGATGCGCCGGTCTTCGGGGGTGAGGCCGAGCCGGTCGGCGGCGGCCGCGCTGAACGCGGCGGCCATCTCGCGCGGGGCGACCTCGCGGCCCACGGAGGCGCCGAGGCCGACGATGAGAACCTGGGTCAGGGCGTGCCAGGTGGCGCGCAGGGGCGGCATGGGGGTCCCGCCCACCGCGCCGGAGACCGACGTGACGGCCTTATTGCGGCGGAACAGCAGGAACCACGACAGGGCGCCGACGATTCCGGCGAGCGTCAAGACCCCGACGCGCCGGGCGGGAGAAACAGCGCTGACAGCCTCCAGGAGGGTGCCGCCGTGCATGTCCCAGGCGATCGCCTGAATCCAGTGGAGCAGATGGATGCACGCCAGGCCAACGAGGCCGGCGACGATCCCGGTGAGGAGAGTTGCGACCGCGAGGCGGCGCGTGCTCACGGACATGGCGTGTCGGAGTCGAGGCGCTCGCTCACGCGCGTGAACAGGCCGGTGAGCATGTCGATCTCCTCGGGCGTGATGTCGTCGAGGAACAGGCGGCGGATGATGTCGCGCTGGACCAGGGCGGCCTCGTCGAAGAGGGTCTTGCCGGCTGGCGTCAGGGAGACGAGGCCTCCGCGGCCGTCGCCTTCGCACGGGCGGCGCTCGATAAGGCCTCGGGATTCGAGGCGCTTCATCGTGTGGGTGAGGCGTGAGCGTGAGAAGACGACCTGGTGGGCCAGGCGGGAGGGGCGCACGCCTTCCTCGCCCGCGCGGTCGGTCATGAGAAGCACAGAATATTCGGGCATCGACAGCCCGGCCTGGCACTTGAGGGCCGCTTCGATGCGCTCGGTGAGGCGAGCCGTCGTCGTGAAGTAGAGCTCCCAGGCCGCCGCTCGGGGGTGGTGTGCTCGGCTCACTGGGTCTCCTCGTTCGATGCGTGTGGGTGAGGTCAAAACGGCCTCGGGCTGCCTACGAGTATAACTTTCAATTAGACCCAGGTATAAATCGTGCAGTGCACGTCACGTTCTCAGAATGAATGATTGAATGATCGGAATTGTTTGAATTGCGTTACTCTAATTGCAGTGCAATATGCATCTGAACTCATCAGAAAATCCAAATACTTCGAGAGGAACGAATACATGAAAAAGACGAAGAAGATTGTCGAAGTTGTCGACGACTTCGATGGCACCCCCGCCGATCAGACCGTTCGCTTCGCCTTCAATGGCGCGTCGTACGAAATTGATCTGAGCCGCGAGCACTTCGAGGAATTCGCCGAGGCCATTCAGCCCTACATTAAGGCTGGCCGCAAGGTTGGCTCGACCCGCCGCCGTGGCAACGCCGGCAACCCCACGCAGCGCCTGGAGAATGCGAAGATTCGCGCCTGGGCGAAGGAAGAGGGACGCGACCTGTCCGACCGTGGTCGTATTCCCGCTCCGATCGTTGAGGCCTACCGCAAGGCCCACGCCTGATTCACGACGCAATTGTGGGCGCGCCGAAAGGCGCGCCCACAATTCTTTATTCATACACCTGAGGGGCGGCGCGTTATGCGTGCCGCCCCTCAGGTGCGTCGGATGTCAGTTGTCCTTGGAGACGACGTTATTCGCGCCCGAGTCGCTGCCAACCTGAGGAGCGTTTCCGTCCTCGTACTGGACTGTGTTATTGGAGCCGGTGAAGGAGACCTTGCTGGCGGACTTCACATCGACGGCATTCGCGGAGCCGTTGATCGTGATCTCGGAGACGGCCTCGCCCTCGATGTGGTTGTTCGAGCCGTTGATGACGACGGTCTTCGTGCCCGCGGGGATCTCGACGTGCGCGTTGGACTCATCGATCGTGAAGGTACCGGAGGCATCGGACTTGCCGGAGTCGGTGGACGCGTCGGTCTTGGTGTCCGTGTGCGGGTTGCTCGACGCCTCGGGGGCGGACGAAGCCGCGGGGGCGGAGGAGTCGCCGCCGGAGACGTTGGCGGTCTGGGTGCAGCCGGTCAGGGCCACGGCGGCGACGGCCAGGGCGGCTGCGGCGGGAAGGAAGGACTTCAGGGACATGGTGTCTCCCTTTCGCATGTTGATCAGTTGGTCAAACTTTAGTCAGAGTACTAGAAGGCGGGGATGAAGATCTCGACGCGGCGGTTGAGCGCACGTCCGGCCGGATTGTCCGAGCCGTCGGCGTTCTCGTTGGGCGCGACGGGCTTTGACTCGCCGTAGCCGGTCGCATCCAGGATCGCGCTCACGCCGTCCTTCTTCAGCTCCGCGGACACGGCATCCGCGCGCTCCTGCGAGAGCTGGAGGTTGAAGGCCTCGTCCGATATGGAATCGGTGTGGCCGTAGATGTGGGCGGTCGGAACCTTCGCGTTGTTGAGCACGCCCGCCAGGCTTTTCAGGGTCTGGGCGGCGTCGGAGCGAATGTCGGACTTGCCGAAGTCGAAGAGGACGCCGTCCTCCAGGGTGATGACCGTGCCGCAGGACTCAACGGGCTTGAGGGACTCGACGGGCGGGAACTTGCCGAGCTTGCCGACCTTCTCGACCTTCGGGGCGTCCTTGACGGTCGCGCCGTTGACGGTCGCAGTGCCGTCGCCGTTGTTCTGGATCGTCAGCTTATCGTCCGTGTAGCTGCCCGTGCCGTCGCCGTTGTTGATGATCGTGACGGTGCCCTTGGAGAACCGGCCGGAGCCGTCACCGTTGTTGATGATCGTCTCCATGGAGGTCGTATTGGAGTAGTTGCCGCCGCCAGTGCCGTTCAGGATGATGCTGGTCGTCGTCGTGGAGTAGGTGCCCGAACCGTCGGCCTCGACGTTGATGGTCACCATGGTGTCGGCGTTGGTGTAGGTGCCCGAACCGTCGCCGCCGTAGATGATGGAGATGGGGCCCTCGGTGATGACGCCGGAGCCGGTGCCGTCGTTGACGACCGTTCCCTTGTCGCTGGAGGAGACGGCGGAGCCGTCGCCGCCCAAGACGGTCGAGCCGGACACCAGGGACGTGCCGTCACACTTGGCTGGGGAGACCGTTACGCCCGGAACGGAGGCGAGGGACGTGGAAGCTGCCTGGACGACGGCCTTATCCGCGTTCGAGGCGAACACGTCGATCGCGGGAACCGAGAAGAGCGGGATCGGGGGGATCTCGCCGGGGCGGTAGCCCGGGATAGTCGGGACCGAGGCAGGGGTTGCGGACTGGGTGGGGGCAGTCGTGGTGGCCTCGGCGGTGGGCGCAGCCGCGGGAGTCTGGGGCTTCGAGGATCCGCAGGCGCCCAGGGCGAGCGTGGTTGCAGCGACGAGAGCGGAGGCTGTCAGGGTGCGTCGTGTGATGATCATGAACCTAACCGTACGGGAAAATATGAGGGGCGCACGCTGTTCCGGTAATCATGTAAAACCGCGGAATATCAAGGAACTCAGGGGTGCTCCGAGGGCAACTCAGGGGGTAATCAGGGTACGCCCGGGGTCTTTGTCTGCATAAGAATAGGGGGCCTCCTTGTGCGGTGTTGGGGGAGGTGGCCTCGTCCCGGGGGTGATTCCGTGTCCAAGCTGTGGCGTGATCAACCCCACGGGATGTATGAGGGGTGCCTCCACCTGTGGAAGAATGGAGACATGAGCTACAAACTGGTGCTGCTCCGCCACGGCGAGAGCGAATGGAATGCAAAGAACCTCTTCACCGGTTGGGTGGATGTTCCGCTGTCGGACAAGGGCCGCGCGGAGGCTACCCACGGTGGCGAGCTCCTCAAGGAATCCGGCGTTCTCCCGGATCTCCTGTTCACGTCGATGCTGCGTCGCGCCATCATGACCGCGAACCTCGCCCTCGACGCTGCCGATCGCCACTGGATCCCCGTTGAGCGCAACTGGCGCCTCAACGAGCGTCACTACGGTGCGCTCCAGGGTAAGAACAAGAAGGAAATCCGCGACGAGTACGGCGAAGAGCAGTTCATGCTGTGGCGCCGTTCCTTCGACGTGGCTCCGCCCGCCATCGAGGCCGGCTCCGAGTTCTCGCAGGATCAGGATCCTCGCTACGCCGGCGAGCCCGTCCCCATGAGCGAGTGCCTCAAGGACGTCATCGCGCGTCTGCTGCCCTACTGGGACGAGGCCATCGTTCCCGCGATCAAGACCGGCAAGACCGTCATGATCGCCGCGCACGGCAACTCCCTGCGTGCCATCGTCAAGCACCTGGATGAGATCTCCGACGAGGACATCGCCGGCGTCAACATCCCCACCGGCATTCCGCTGGTGTACGAGCTCGACGAGGAAACCCTCAAGCCCATCAAGAAGGGCGGCACCTACCTGGATCCCGAGGCCGAGGCGAAGATCGCCGCGGTCGCCAACCAGGGCAAGTGACCTGACGCCAAGCCCCGACCTCGTTGATGCTGACGAGGTCGGGGCTTCGTCATGCCCGGAAAACCGCGCTTTTTGGGGTGTGATGCCCGTCCACATGGCGCACGTTTAACCGTGAGTAGGGTCGCATGCTGGGATGAATTGCGGTCGTGCTTGAAGTTTGTTTGTGTCGATCCTTGTATGCGTGTAACCTTGAGCTTTCACACTGTATGGGTCGGTTTTGCTCGCCAGCTGGTAGAATAGTTGTGCTATCCACGCAAGCATCCAGGAGTCCATCCATGTCGTTTGAAATCGGTCAGACGGTCGTCTACCCGCACCACGGCGCAGCCACGATCGAAGAGGTCATGACGCGCACCATTCGTGGTGAGGAGCGGACGTACCTGAAGCTGCGTGTGAACCAGGGTGATCTTGAGATTCAGGTTCCCGCCGAAAACGTCGACATGGTCGGCGTTCGCGACATCGTCGACGAGGACGGCCTTGAGGAGGTCCTGTCCGTCCTGCGCGCCCCCTACATTGAGGAACCCACCAACTGGTCGCGCCGCTTCAAGGCGAACCAGGAGAAGATCGCCACCGGCGACATCGTGAAGGTCGCCGAGGTCGTGCGTGACCTGACCCGCCGCGATGACCTGAAGAAGCTGTCCACGGGCGAGAAGCGCATGCTGACGAAGGCGCGCGGAATCCTCACCTCCGAGCTGGCCCTGGCGCGCAATATCGAAAAGTCCGCCGCCGCCGAGCGCCTCGACGCCGTCCTGGCCGAGGGGCGCATCGAAGTCGAAGAAGATGCCGTCGACGAGTGAGGCCCGCGCGGTCCTGACGGCCGCCGGCTCCGGCTCTCGCCTCGGCTGCGAGGGGCCGAAAGCCCTTGTTGAACTCTCGGGTCGCCCCCTTGTTTGGTGGGCGGCCCGCGGCCTACGCGCCGGGGGAGTGGGCGCGATCGTCGTGACGGCCCCGGCCTCGTCGATCGAGGAATTTCGTAGCGCCCTGTCCGAGATCGACGATCTGACCGTCGTCGCTGGCTCCGATCGCTCGCGTCAGGAGTCGGTGGCCCTGGGCCTGGCTGCGCTCGGGAGGTGCGAGGCGGACACGGTCGTCCTCGTGCACGACGCGGCTCGCCCCCTGACGCCCCCGCAGGTCACCGGGCGCGTCATCGATGCGGTTGCCGGCGGCGCGGGCGCGGTCATCCCCGTCCTGCCCGTCACCGACACCCTCAAGACGGTGGACGCCTCCGGCGTGGTCGTCGGTACGCCTCGCCGCTCCGACATGGTGGCCGTGCAGACCCCTCAGGGCTTCCGCTGGGATGTGCTCACGCGCGCGCACGAGGAGGGTGCCTCCCTGGGCGCGGACGAGGCCCGGGCGGCCACGGACGACGCCGGCCTCGTCGAGGCGATCGGTGGCTCCGTTCAGACCGTTGCCGGTGACGAGCTGTCCCTGAAGGTCACGCGCCCCCTCGACCTGGCGCTCGCGCGGCTGCTCGCCGACCAGGAGCAGGCGGACTGAAGCGATCAGGGTGCTTCCGAGAGCGCCCCACGCGCGCCAGGAAGCGCTCCAAGGGGGTGGAGGTCAACCCCGACCGGGAGTGCGCACCCGCGGTACGCTGCTCGCGCCTCAGCGCGGCCAGAGCGCGGGGTTGTCTTCGGTGAGCCCTCGCACGAGCTCGATCCCTCCCTCAGTGGCGAGTGTGTCTCGATACTGGGGGCGGCAGGCGAAGCAGCCGATGAGGCGCTGGAGCTGTTCGTATGTGAGGTCCAGACAGGTGATGTCGATCGTCGTGGGCGTCTGGCTGTCCGTCGTTGTGATGTGTGCCCGCTTGGTGGTGTCCCTCTTGACGACCGGGTAGTCGATGTTCACAAGGAAAGGCCTCTGATCCCAGGGGATGCGCACAGGTGCGGTTTCCAGCAGTGGATGGAACTCCAGGTGGGTCGGAGAGAGGGTCAGGATGGGGGCGCGGTGGATCGTATTCGTGCGGTAGGCAGCACTGTGTCGCAGCAGTAATGCAGTTACGGTCCCTGCGAGGCCGAGGACGATGGTGAACACATCCATCGCATCGGTCACTGCACGAATGGCGTTGAGAATCTGAGGGAACGCAATAGGAAGGATCGAGCTGCGCGTCAGCAAGCATGCGACGAGGGAGACGGGGAAAAACGCTGCCACCAGAATGAAGTCCGCAGCGACTAGCTTGATGGGGGCAGTAAACGGAAAGAGGCAAACTGCATCATTGGACAGTGTGAGATCTGGGCCATAGCGTCGCCTCCGAGACAGAGCCCTAGCGTAGAAGAAACGCGTCAGTGCCTGGCCGAGCGCGAAATAAATGAGGAGCACATACATGCTGAACGGCATGAGCCACAGGAGGAAGCTGTAGATCAGCGCCAAGAAGCATTGGACGAATATATTAACGGTCAGAGAAGTCGTGGAAGCCCCGTTCAGGGGCACGTCGTATTTGTTGGTCAGCATCAGTGTCTACTCTCTGAAGTCATCGGTGGCGGTGGTCGTGCAGTGAGACGAGCGTCCTGCCCAGGTCATGACGCTATCAGGATAGTGCGTGCGAGCCTGCCCATTGTCCTGGCGGTTCCCCGGCCTCGTTCCCACCGCCCCCGGACGTCTCCACACGTGGGCAAGCGCCCCTCAGGCGTGCGGGTCCTGCCCTCGCAGGAGCGTGCGCACCACGTCGACGCCGCCCGCAGTGGCCAGGATGCCACGGCGCTCGGGGTTGCAAACGAAATAACCGATGGTTCGCTGGAGTTGATCCTGCGTCCAGTCCAGGCACGTGATGTCAATGAGCGTGGGTGCCGGGCTCGCCGTGGTCATGATGTGCGCCCTTTGGATGACGTCGGCCCTCACGGTCGGGTAGTCGATGGCTGTGACGTAGGGGGCCTGATCCCAGGGGATGCGGATCGGTGTGGGGGAGGGTAGGGGGTGGAACTCTAGGTAGGTTGGGGTGAACGTTAGAATTGGGCCGCCGTGGATCTTGCTGGGCTTGTATGCGGAGCGGCTGCGTACTGCCACGGCAATCACAGTAATAATGCTGGCGCTCACGATGGTAACTGCATCGAGGGCAAGTAGCAGGGCAGTGAGGCCGGAGGAGAAGGTCGAGGTTCGCTCCAGCGCACATCCGATGAGGGCGAAGGGGAACATAGACAGACACGTGCAGAAGAACAACGTGTTCACGTTGATGGGTAGCCTCAGATAGGCGACGGACACGGCCCCGTCGGAGTGCGCGAGGGATGGGCCCCGACGAATCCTGCGAGCCAAAGCGGCGGCGAAGTAAAACAATGACAACGCCATGCCGGTAAGCCAGGCAACACCGAGCATGAAGATGCTCAGGGGTGCCAACCAGACAACGGTCATCCAGCCCAGCGCGACGATGCTTGCGCAGAAAGCATAGATGAGCGTGACTGCTAGCGATGCCCCATTCGGGCTTATCTGGTACTTGTAGGTAAGCAGCATCTTCCTTCAATCTCCCGTGGGTTCACTGTCAGGGTATCGGCTGGTTGGTGAAATCTCCAAGTGGCTGCGCGCGTCAGGGGGCCGTCAGGAGCGAACGCACGAGTCGGGCGCCCTCCGGCTGGCCGAGCTTCGCGCGTTCCTCCGGCTTGTCGACGAAGTAGTCGATGAGGCGCTCAAGTTGACTAAAACTGATCGGTGTTCCCGTCATGTCAAAGACCAGGTCCTCCTCAAGGCCGTCAAGCGACACGTGAACGAACAAGCACGCGCCATTGGCAGTGGTATCTTCGTGGCCGCCCGTGATGCTGGGATGCAGGTCCCACGGGATGCGCGTCGGCTCTTTGTCGGTGAGGGGGTGGATTTCAAAGTAGTCGGGAGAGACCCGCATGAGCGGCCCCTGGTGGATAGCATCCCGGCGATAGGGAGAACCCACGAATGTTAAGAAAAACAACCCCGAGATAATGCAGCCGACAATTGCAGTCATGATGAAGCCGACGGTCGAGTCCCCCAATGCGTACTCGATGAAGATCGCAATGGGAGCGCAGCCGATCCCCGGGGTGGCCATGGCTAGGCGTGCCCGACGCGCGCCGAGCGAGGGGTAGAGCGCCATTCCTTGATCCTCGACGTGCACGTTCACGCCCATGGAGCGCCGCACTAGCTCGACGAGGCCAATGAGGAAGAAAGCAATCCCCAGGAGAATGAAGAACCCCGCGAAAAATAGGGCGAGCCCCGGCGGTAGGCGACCCACCGTCACAAGTGCGAGGGCACCTAGGAAGATGGAACAACACGCGGCCCAAAACCCGTAGATCACCTTGCGCAGGTGCCTATCCGCGGCGGGAATACTGAGCGGCGCTCCGCTTGCCATCAGCGGCCTCCTTCCTGGGTGACATACCAGCATATGACATGCGGTCAGGACGCGCTGGCGGTTCCCCGGCCTCGTTCCCGGGGCGGCCCGAGGAGAGCGTGAAACGCGAAACGTGATAGGTTCACCCTGGACGCACACGCGCCTCCGAGCACTCCCCATCGAAGGAGCCCGATTCCATGAGCACAACGCCCGCCGCCCGCCGCCGCGTGATCACGCGCCAAGTCGTCGAATGGGCGGCCTGGGACTGGGGCAGCGCCGCCTTCAACGCGGTCGCCACGACCTTCGTGTTCACGACGTACCTGACCAGCAACGGCGTCTTCACAGACTCGGGCACGGCCTCAACCTGGCTCAGTAACGGCATGACGATCGCGGGCCTGTTCATCGCCCTCCTCGCCCCCATCACGGGTCAGCGCGCCGATCGACGAGGCCGGGGCGGAGTCTGGCTCGGATGGTTCACCGGCGCGGTCGTCGCCTGCATGCTCGCCATGTACTTCGTGCACCCCGAATCGGTCCTCGGACCCAAGGGCGCCCTCATGCTCGGCATCGCCCTGCTGGGCCTGGGCAACGTGTTCTTCGAGTTCGCCTCCGTGAACTACAACGCGATGCTCAACCACCTGGGCGAAAAGGAGGACCGCGGCAAGATCTCGGGCTTCGGCTGGGCGTCCGGCTACATCGGCGGTATCGTCCTGCTGCTCATCCTCTACGTCGGCCTCATCGGCACCAATCTGCTCGGCGTCCCCACGGACGAGTACCTGCCGATCCGCATCTCCATGGTGATCGCCGCCCTCTGGCTCGGCGGCTTCGCCATCCCCGTCATCCTCCACCCGCCGCTGCCCAAGAAGGTCCACACCGGCGGCGATCACGAGTCCATCCTCGACTCCTACAAGCTCCTGTGGCGCACCGTTTGCACCCTGAGCTTCGAGGCCCCGCACACCCTCTTCTTCCTCATCGCCTCCGCTGTCTTCCGCGACGGCCTGGCCGGCGTCTTCACCTTCGGAGCGGTTCTGGCCAAGACGGCCTTCGGTTTCAGCGCCGGACAGGTCATGATCTTCGCGATCGCCGCGAACATCGTCGCCGGCCTGGCGACCGTCGCCTTCGGCTGGGTGGACGACAAGATCGGCCCGAAGAAGGTCATCATCCTGTCCCTGTGTGCGATGGTCGTCGCCGGCTTTGGCGTCTTCTTCCTCCACGCCCGCGGCCCCATCGTGTTCTGGACCCTGGGCCTTGCCCTGTGCGTCTTCGTCGGCCCCACGCAGTCCGCGTCGCGTTCCTTCCTGTCGCGCATCATCCCCGCGGGCCGCGAAGGCGAGGTCTTCGGCCTCTACGCGACGACCGGCCGCGCCGTGTCCTTCATGGCGCCCGCGATGTACAGCCTCTTCCTGCTGATCGGCAAGCGCCTGACCCCCGCCGGCGAGGACTACACCTACTGGGGCATCCTCGGCATCATGCTGATCCTCGGCGTCGGCCTGGCCCTCACGATCCCCGTGAAGGCGGACCGCGCTACGCTCCACCACATGGAGGACTGAGCGCCCAGGGGGCACGAGGCCGTCCAGGCGCGCCCCGGCCTCGTCCCCGAGGCACCCGCGCCCACACACGACACGTCCCCGACGCAGCCGAGCGATCCTCGGGCGTCGGGGACGCGGCGTTTATCGGTCGCTACGTGGCGGGTGTGAACGCGACGATGCTGTCGCCCGTGACCCCGATCAGCAGATCGTCGAAGACCCACGCGAGGGCTTGAGAATCGTTGAGTTCCTCGGACTCGTAGGTTGTGCTGTTGGTGATATCGAAGAAATGGACAGTGGTCTGCGATTCGCCGCTTCCCTTCACGAAGAGCGCGGACGCGTCAGCACTCATGCGCGAATATGTGGGGACGACAGCACCATAACCCGCTTCATCGAAGTAGGAAACGCCTCTGGTGTGAACCATCGGGTAGGAGGTGGCACCGGTGGGACGCACAGACAGGTAATACTCGTCGTGCTCGTGGTCCAAGGAGATGGAAACCTGTCCGGTGGTCCACACCGGCATGTCCTTGGTGGCGTAGGCCTTGATCTCCTTGAGCGAGGGCATGTGACCATCATCCGTGGGTGGGAATTTGTTGAATTTAACCTCGTACGTCTCGACGAAGGACCCCGACGCGTCATAGGCGCTCACCGTTCGATAATCCTCAACGATAACCACGCCGTCGCTCGCAACGATGATCCGAGGAACATCGCGCTCGCCCTTGGGCTGCCAGTCTCCCAGAGTCGTCAGATCGCCAGTGTGGGGGTCGACGATCTGCGGGGTGTAATGCTCGTCGTCAACCGGAACGAGCACCGACGAGCGCCCGTTTGCAGTGAGCACGCCATCGGTTGGGTGCGTGATGTCGGACGTACGCAGGCCCTCGTGACGCTGCGGCGAGGTCGCGGTGCTCCACTGCTGCGTCCATTGCCCGTCCTGCTCTGTCCACCCGCTGCACGACTCGCGCGTGTCACAGGTGACGACGATACCGTCGACAACACCCATGGGCAGAGCGTCTCCCCAGGGGGCCTGAGACTGGGTACCTGTCGCTTTGTCGACCACGAGCCCGTCGATCAGGAGCTGCGTGTCAGTGGTCAGGGAGGCGGGGTTGGGCGTGGCTCGGATGGCGGGAGCCTGCGGGCCGCTCGTCTGCCAGAGTTCGCGTGCATCGGTGCCGGACACGTCGTACGCCATGATCGTCGCTGATGATGGGGCAGTGCCCTCCAGGCCGTAGACGAGCGCGTAGACGGTCGTGCCGTCCGTGACGAGGCGCGGGGGCAGAGATGATGTCCACTGGCCGATGGGAAGTTTCCACGCGACGGCGATCCCCGACGACCATGCTGAGGACAGGGTGTGCGTGTCGGTCGCATCTCCGTGGTAGCCCACCGGAGACGAATCCGCCCACACGTGGGAGGCGTTGGTGTACTTTGGTTTGTCCTTGTGAACAGGGAGGAAGGTTCGGGCCAGGCCGTAGCCTGCGATCATTGTTGCCACCACGACGGCGGCGATGACCAATACGTGGCCTCGTTTACGAGGAGTCTCCATCGTCATGTCGTTCGCATCGGCGCGCTGGTCGGCGGTCATAGTCCTCGTCCTCTCGTGTTGTGTCTGTCGTTGTCGTTAGAACGAATGCGGTGTAAAGGCTGCGATGTCCTCGTCGGTGACCGCAATGAGCAGGCCTCGGGCGTCGGAGACGGTTCTCTTGATCCGCTCACTGGCTCGCGGGCGTGAAAGCGACGACCGCGCCGTCGCTGGTCCCGACGAGCAGGTCGTCGAAGACCCACACCACGTTCGTGGCATCGTCGAGCTGCGGCAACACGTAGGTCATATCCCGCGACATGTTGAAGAAGAAAGCCCGCCGTTGGGCAGAGGGTACGCCCTGAATGTACAGGGCATTTCCCTCGGCGCTGGCGCGCACCTGGGCGGCGTGCCACGTGTTGTACTCGGGCATCTCGGGGAATGACTCGCCGGGTTTGATCCTATAGCTCTCCCCGCTGGTAGAGACGGCGACCATGGTATAGCTGTGGTCGTCATTCGGATAGGGGCGCTCGACGGTTCCCGTCGTCCAAGGGGCACCGCCCTGCGTCAAGAAAGAACTGAGGTCTGCCACGCTCGGGACCTCACGGTCGGAGGTTGGAAGACGGTCGAGCTCCCACCCTGCCCCGACAGTTCCCACGACCTCGCCCCCGGTGTTGTAGGCGATGGTCTCGGACTTGCTCGCAACGAGGACTCCGTCCCTCGCCAGCGTGATCCTGGAGACGGAAGGGCCTGCAGCGGAAGGGGCCTCCCCGAGCGTCGTGACTGCGCCCGTGGCCGGGTTGATGACCTGCGGGGCGTAGTGGGCCTCGTCGACGGGGACGACCACGGCAGCGCCCGCTCCGCTGCCAACGACTGCCGTCGTGGGCCTGGTCAGCCCCGAGTGGGCCAGGCCTGCGCGGCGCTGGGGCGAGGTCGTCGTGGACCACAGTCTCGTCCACGCGCCCGAGTCGCGGGACCAGCCGGAGCACGAGCTGAATGTGTCGCAGGTGACGAGGACGCCGCCTACCACCCCCATCGGCAGGTCGGAAACCCAGGGAGCCTCCGTCTGGGTGCCGGTCGAGCGGTCGACAATGATGCCGCTCAGCAGAATCTCCTCCGAGGTCGAGACAGAGGAGGGGAACGCCTCGGCGCGAATTCGGGACGGTTGGGGCCCGGTCGTGGTCCACTGGTTGACAGGCTCGGAGCCCGACACATCGTAGGCGGACACGGTGGTCACGGCCTCGCTACCGCTCCCGTAGGTGAGCACATACAGGGTCGACCCCTCCGCGATCAGCCGAGCGGGCAGGTGGGAAACGTCGCCGGTGGGGAGCGTCCACGCCGTTGCAGCGCCCGAGGCCCACGCGTCGGGGAGCTCGTTCGTGTTGGTCGCCTGTCCCCGGTAGCCAATCGGTGTCAGAGACACCGATTGTTCCGGGCCGTCGTTGGACGGAGGCGGGGTCGCCGCCGGGCCGGGGAGCTGGTGGGCGCTCGTGCTCAGCGAGGGGGCGAGGAAGGCACCGAGGCTCGCGACAAGCGCGACGCCCGTCAGGAAGAAGCGCCCGTGCAGCGTGGGCGTGGTTCTCGTGGAAGTCCCGTAGAGGGGGGCGTTGGTACTCATGGGAGTGTCATTTCTGTCGTCGCTCGGGGTGGGGGCGCGGGCGGGTGTTCAGGGGCAGGGGTCACGAGGCCTTGGGGGTAAACGCTACGACGCCGTCGAGCGTTACGCCGATGGCCAGGTCATCGAAGGGCCACATGAGGCGATCAGCGTCGTGGAATTCCTGCGAACCGTGTCCCTTGCCGCTGGCCGTGTCATAGAAGAATCTGTTACCAGAGTGGTTGATGTCGACGGAATCGACGTACACGACCGACGTGTCGGTGCTGGCGCGGACCGCGGAGAGCGTCGAGCTGGGGGCGGTGTACGACTGGTCGTTATTGCTGGGATCAATATCGACGCTCGGCCTTCCGTCGCTCGGTGTCACTGTGAGGGTGAGGGCCGCCTGCTGGGGAGTGACCGTCGCATTCGTCCATGCGGGCGTCCCTCCGAGCAGGAAATCGGTGAGTTCCGATGTGGAGGGAACACGTCCGTCGCGCGTGGGTGTTCTCGCCGACTTCTCGTAGGAGTGAACGCCCGTGATGAAGCCGTCGGCGTCGTAGGTGATGAAGATGTCGTCGTTGAAAGCTATGACCCCATCGCTGGCGATGATGACAGACATCTTGTCGTCGCGCCTGGTCCCGAATGGACTGACTGAGGCGGCGTCCGTGACCTGCCCGGTCCGCGGATCGAGGAGCTGGAGCAAATGCGTCTGCGAATCAACGGACAGGACGACCGACTGGTGCTCTCCGGTGCCGATCACGGGAGTATCGGGATAGGCGATGCTGTCCGAGGTAGGCAGGGCATCGAGGAGGAAGTCGGTGGTTGTCTCCCACTGGCGAACCCACGAGGAGGACTCCTGCGTCCAGCCCGAGCAGGTCTGTTGGCGATCGCACGCCACGACGATGCCGTCAACGGCCGCGAGCGCCTCCGATTCCTCCCATGGAGCCAGAGACTGGGCGCCCGTCGCCTTGTCGATGACAATGGAATCGACGATGAACTGGTCTCCATCTGACACGAAGGTGGATTGCCTGAACGACTCGGGTACTGGCCCTGTCGTGCGCCACAGCTCGCGCGGCTGCTCGGAGGAGATGTCGAAGGCCGCGACGGTGGCCTCACGAGTGGAGTGATCCGGGCCGATGAAGAAGACGTACAGGATGGTGCCTTCGATGGTCGTGAGCGCCCGGGGGCCGTACTGTGAGGATGGGAAGGGGATCCTCCACGCCGTCTCGACGCCCGAGGCCCAGGCGGGGGAGATCGATCCCGTGTTTGTCGCCGCTCCCGAGTAGCCGACGGTAGGGGTGGAGGTGAATGAATGGTGAGGGTCCTGACCCCCCAGGGTCTGCGTGAGCTGACGGATGCCGAAGACTACGGCCAGAATGACGATGACGCACAGCAGAGCCGCGAGGAGGACTGGCCTCCCGCGTCTCCTCGCGTGGGGCTTGGGGACGCCGGGCTGGGGGATTGGGGGCGTTCCGCTCGGCGGCACCCACTGCTCGGCCTGCGGGGGAGTGTTCGTGCCCGGATGACCATCATTGCTCATGGGTAGTTTCTATCACAGGATAATGGCGGCGTGGTAACCGGTCCCAACATCAGGAAGACACCGCGACGAACGCCTCGATACCGCTCTCGGTCATTCCGATGCCCATGCCGTCGAAGACTCACGCGGTTCTCTCCTGGCCAGCCACGGCCTGGTCACGAGGAGGCCGACACGAAGGCCGTGAACCCCGTTGTGCTCATGCCGGTCAGCAGGTCGTCGTACACCCAGGTCAGCTGCGTGGCCCGCGCGGGCGACAGGGCGTGCGTATCGATGCGGGGCCTGCGTCTAGTTGGACGCGTGGGCGGCCCGGACCATGAGGGCGCTGGCCAGCGCGGCCACGCCCTCGCCTCGGCCCGTAAATCCCAGGTGATCCGAGGTCGTCGCCGACACGGTGACCGTGCCCCCGGCGATCTCGCTCATGACCGCGCAGGCCTCGGGCAGGCGGGCCGCCATACGCGGGCGATTGCCCACCACCTGCACGGTCGCGTTGCCGAGCACCCAGCCGGCCTCGGCGGTCATGCGGCGAACCTCCTGCACGAGCGCGCGCCCCGAAGCGCCCGCCCACTCCGGGCGATCCACGCCGAACACCGTGCCCAGCTCGCCGAGCCCCGTCGCCAGCAGCATCGCGTCGCACAGGGCGTGCGCGGCCACGTCCGCGTCCGAATGACCCTCAAGGGGGCGCTCGCCCGGCCACTCCAGGCACGCGACCATCAGCGGGCGCTGCGAGTCGGGTGCGGCGAACGCGTGGACGTCGACCGCTTGGCCGATGCGGAAAGGCAGATCAGTCATGGAACCAGGGTAGCGTTACGAGGAAGTCGGCGTGAAGGCGATGAGGCCCTCGTCCGTCACCCCGACCAGCAGGTCGTCGTAGACCCACGTGAGGTTCTGTGCCGCCGTCAAATCGGTCGAGGTGTACGCCTTGTTGTTCGCCATGTCGAAGAAATAGACGCTCTGTTCCTTGTATCCGATCCTCTGAACGAACGCAGCCGCCCCGTCGGCGCTCGCACGAGCGTGCGTGGGCGCGAACAGGCAGAAGCTCCCGTAGCTGTCTGCGATCCCCTTCATTCCCTCCGCAGAGTAGGTTGCGGCACCGGCCGTCGTGTGCAAGGTGAGGACCTCGCACCTGTCGCCGCTCGCCTCCATCATGCCCGTCGTCCAGGGGGTCTTACCCGAGGTGAAGAACGCCTCCAGGTCACTCAGGGTCGGCACGGCGCCGTCATCCGTGTAGACCTTGTTCTTGGTATTACGGTCAAAAGCAGAGATGAACGTGCCAGTGACATCATACTTTTCGAGCTGGTTGGCCTTTTTGTCCAGGATCAGGCCATCCGCTGTCGGATACAGTGCGGTGAGGCTCGAGGGCTGTTTGAAACGGCCCTCAGCCCCGAGCGTCGTCACGACACCCGTGTGGGCGTTGACGATCTGCAGGTTCCTGTAGTCATCGACGGGCACGATCACGGAGGCGTCCTCGCCTGAACCGATTGTGGGGGGCACCTCCAGCTGCCGGACTTTGGAGTTATTCGATTGATGCCCCGTGATGGCCTGCCACAGGCGCTTCCACGAGCCGGAGGAATACGTCCATCCTGAGCAGGTCTCGTAGCCCGAACAGGTCACCAGGACGTCGTCGACCAATGCCATTGGCTGGTCGTCCTCCCACGGCCCCTCCGCCTGAATGCCCGTCGACTTTGAGACGAGGATGTTGCCGACGATCAGCCACTGGCCGGCGGAAACAATGCTGAAATTCGACGTTTCATGTGTCATCCGTACAGAAGCATCCGACGATGTCCACAGCACGGAAGGTGTCGAGGAAGATACATCGATGGCCGCGATCGAGAACGATCTATTCGTATCGGACAGAGACGCCATGTAGATCGTCGTTCCATCGGCAAACAGCCGGGTCCACGTTCTATGTTCCTGCTCCACGTCGCTACGAGGATCGGCGAGAACCCATGCTGGGCTTACGCCCGCGGCCCAGTTCGACGAAAGAACGTTCGTGTTGGTGGCCGAACCCTGATACCCCTGAACGGCGATGGGGCCCCTCGTGATACCGCTGAAGGAGGGTGCGTTCGCCATGAGCCTGGGCACAGCGAGAACAAGAACGACGACTGCGAGGACCGCACCGATGATGACCTTCTTATCCAAGGCATTGCGAGCGAGGTGCTGCGGATCGCGCGTCCTGCGCGGAGGACGACGGCCTTTCCGGGGTGCGCTCGCGGGGGACGAAGCCTCGTGAGGAGACGCCGACGAGCGGGGTGCCGCCGTGGTTCGCGTCGCCCCCGTGACGAGCGAGCCCAGGACTGGCTTCAACGACGAGGCGACGCCCGACTGCCCCGTCGCAGTGCCCTCTGACTGCCCGATTGTGGGCGCAAAGCGATCGGAGACCGGCGAGGTGCCGGTCGAAGCCACGCGGTCTGCGGGCTGCTCGGCGGTGCTCTGCGTTGTCGGCTTGGCTCCGGGCGCGGGGCTGGAATCCGTGTCCGGGGGAGCCCAGCGGGAAAAGTCGTTGCTCACACCACGTTTCTACCACACGCCCCTAGGGAGCCTCCCCCGATCCCATGCCCCGGCCTCGTCCCACGCATGTGACGAGGAACGGGCGCCCTCGCAGGCCACGCCCCCTCTCCGATAGGATCGACCCGTGCGCTACATTTCGACCCGACGCGGCCCCAAGACGCCCACCCGTTCCTTCAGTGACATCCTCCTGGAAGGCCTCGCCCCCGACGGCGGCCTCTACCTGCCCGAGGAATACCCGACGCTGTCTCGCTCCGATCTGGATGAGCTGCGCATCGTCCTGCGCGAGGACGGCTACGCGGCCATGGCCGCCGGCATCATCTCTATCTTCGTCGACGACATCCCCGCCGACGACCTGAGCGCGATCACGGCCCGCGCCTACCGCACACCCGCCTTCTCCGACCCCCAGATCGTCCCCGTCGACGCCCTGGAAGGCACCGACCTGCACCTCGCCCACCTCTCGAACGGCCCCACAGCCGCCTTCAAGGACATGGCGATGCAGCTCCTCGGCGAGCTTTTCGAATACGAGCTCACCCGCCGCGGCGACTGGCTCACCATCGTCGGCGCCACCTCCGGCGACACCGGCTCCTCCGCCGAGTACGCGCTGCGCGGCCGACGCGGCCTCTCCGTCGTCATGCTCACCCCCGCCGGGCGCATGACCGCGTTCCAGCGCGCCCAAATGTTCTCCCTTCTGGACGAGAACATCGTCAACGTCGCCGTCGACGGCGTCTTCGACGACTGCCAGGACCTCGTCAAGGCCGTCAACATGGACGCCGACTTCAAAGCCACCTGGCACGTGGGCGCCGTCAACTCCATCAACTGGGCGCGACTGCTCGCCCAGGTCTGCTACTACGTGGCCACCTGGCTGCGCGTCACCGACGAGGGGGCCGACGCCTCGTCGAAGGTCAGCGTCGTCGTGCCGTCGGGCAACTTCGGCAACGTGTGCGCCGCCCACATCGCCCGCCAGATGGGCGTGCCGCTGGGCACCCTCGTCGTCGCCACGAACGAGAACGACGTCCTCGACGAATTTTTCCGCACCGGCGTCTACCGCCCCCGCTCCTCCGCGGACACCCTGGCGACCTCCAGCCCGTCCATGGACATCTCCAAGGCCTCGAACTTCGAGCGCTTCATCTTCGACCTGCTGGGCCGCGACGGCGACGCCACCCGCGCCCTGTTCGATGAGGCCCTGGCCCGCGACGGCTACTTCGACCTGTCCGGCACGCCCGAGTTCGCCACCCTGCGCGACACCTACGGCTTCATCTCCGGCACCTCCACGCACGCCGACCGCCTCGCCGAGATCGCGCGCACGGAAAAGGAAAGCGGCTACCTCCTCGACCCGCACACGGCCGACGGCGTGCACGTCGCCCGCGCGGTGCGCCCCCAGATCCAGGGCCCGCTCGTCGTCATGGAGACCGCGCTGCCCGTCAAGTTCGCCGACACGATCCTTGAGGCCACCGGCCACCTCCCGCCCGTGCCCGAGCGCTTCGAAGGTATCGAAGGGCGCGAAGAACGCGTCACGGCGCTGGCCAACTCTGCCGAGGACCTCAAGGCGCTCATCCGCGAGCGCGTGCGCCCCGGCGCCTGAGTTTTCTTTCACTCGACGAGGCCCGAGCCCCCACCTGCGAAGCCGCACCGTTTCGCCTGTCGGGGCCCGGGCCTCGTTACATACTCCCGGGGAGCGCCCGTTTCCTTCGCCTCCCCTCCCTGCCAGGTAGGATTGATGCCATGCTGCACCTGTACGACTCTAAGAGCGCCCGCATCCAGCCCCTGAACCCGGTCACCCCCGGCAAGGTCGGCATCTACCTGTGTGGCGCCACCGTGCAGGGATCCCCGCACGTCGGCCACCTGCGCGCCGCCGTGTCCTTCGACACGCTCATCCGCTGGCTGCGCCGCAGCGGCTACGAGGTCACCTACGTCCGCAACGTCACCGACATCGACGACAAGATCCTCACCAAGTCGGCCGAGGCCGGCTGGGACTGGTGGGCCTGGGCCTACCGCTTCGAGCGCGAATTCACCGAGGCGTACGAGACCCTCGGCGTGCAGGCTCCCACGTACGAGCCGCGCGCCACCGGCCACATCCCCGACCAAATCGACCTCGTCCAGCGCCTCATTGACGCCGGTCACGCCTATTCGGATGGGCGCGGCAACGTCTACTTTGACGTCCATTCCCAGGCCGACTACGGGTCGCTCACCCGCCAGCGCCTGGCCGACATGCGCACCACCGAGGACGACGCCCAGATCGACGAAGCCGTCGAGGCCGGCAAGCGCGACCCCCGCGACTTCGCCCTCTGGAAGGCCACCAAGCCCGGCGAGCCGGCCACGGCCTCGTGGGACAGCCCCTGGGGGCGCGGCCGACCCGGCTGGCACCTCGAATGCTCGGCCATGTCGCGGCGTTACCTCGGCGACGAATTCGACATCCACGGCGGCGGCATCGACCTGCGCTTCCCGCACCACGAGAACGAGCAGGCACAGTCCCACGGCGCGGGCTGGCCGTTTGCGCGCCTGTGGGTCCATAACGCGTGGGTGACCACCAAGGGCGAGAAGATGTCCAAGTCGCTCGGCAACGTCCTGTCGATCGGGGTGCTCACCGAGGAATACCCGGCCGTCGCCGTGCGCTGGGCCCTGTCGACCGTCCACCACCGCTCCGCCATCGAATGGGGTGCCGAGACGCTGCCCGCCGCGCACGCCGCCTGGGAGAAGTTCTCCACCTTCGTGGCCCGCTCCATCGAGGCCGCCGGGGAAGCTCCGGCCTCCGAGATCGCCCTGGCACCCGCCGACCTGCCCGAGGCCTTCGTCGCCGCCATGGATGACGACCTCAACGTCGCCGGCGCGCTCGCGGTCCTGCACGAGCACCTCAAGGCCGGTAACGCCGCGCTTGCTGCTGGTGATCTTTCTGGTGTGTACCGCGAGCAGGTCCTGGTCCGCTCCATGCTGGACGTGCTGGGTCTGGACCCCGCCTCCGAGCAGTGGCGCGGCCAGGCCGGCATCGGCGCGGGTGCCTCTGGAGCGGCTGCGGCCGAGCACTCGGCGCTGGACGCGCTGGTTCGGGCCGTGCTGGAGGAGCGGGCCGCCGCGCGTGCCGCCAAGGACTGGGCGCGCGCCGACGAGCTGCGCGACCGCCTTGCCGCCGCCGGCGTGACCGTCGCGGACGGCCGCGACGGCGCGACCTGGAGCGTTGGCTGAGCTGCGGTTTCTGACAGCTGTCGCCTGACGTGTGTGCCGCCCGGTCCCGATGGGGCCGGGCGGCTTCGCGTTGCTCATTGCCTCGACAGATCTCCGGCCGCCGCGTGGCTTGCCCGCTCGCCGTCCGCGCCCGTGGCCGGCGGCCTGCCTCATTGATAGTGTTGCGTGTGGCCCCACGGGTGTTCCGGGCACCCTTCACACCAGTGGGGCCTGGTGTGCTGATGGTTCGTTCGGCGCGTCGTTTCAATGTCCGGCTAGGCCTCGCCGCCGCCTCATTGATTTCGCACGTAATTCCTCTCTGCCTCATTCAAACATTGAATTTGCATTGTTGGAATTGCAACGTTTTTGGGGTGTCTCGAAAAATGACCACG
>NZ_JVOJ01000021.1 GCF_001064145.1 Sanguibacter keddieii | reverse complement strand
GGGTTAAGGGTCAAAAAGTGTGTCCGGAATCGCGGATTTTCACGGATTGACCTGTAGGTTTCCGGAAAGTATATGCTCCGGAAGCATATATCTAGCCCCCGACGGGAAATCCTCGGTGTGGCAGCCGTGATGTGCTATGCGCGGCGTGGTGTGGTGTCGCAATGTCGAAGAACCAACCACGCTGCCACTGCGGCGGTGAAATGAAACGCAACGGCACCACCAGCAAAGGCACCACCAGATGGCGCTGCAAACAATGCGGCGCCTCCAGCGTCAAACGTCGAAACGACATCACCAACGCGGCAGTGTTCACCCAGTTCATCGAGCATTGCACCACCGCAATATCACTCGACGACCTAGCCAAACGAAACGGTGTTAGCCGCGCCACCATGAAGCGGCGCTTCAAGTGGTGCTGGCTCGTTGATGTGCCTGACCCCACCGCCGGCCACCACAAGCGGATCTACGACCAGGTATTTCTCGATGGCACCTACACCGCCGGTGGCTGCCTGATCGTCGCGGCGACCATCGACCACGTGATCGCCTGGCACTGGTGCAAACACGAAACCACCCGCGACTACCAACTGCTGCTTGAACGCATCGAAGCCCCACTCATCGCCGTCATCGACGGCGGCCAAGGCGCATACAGCGCAATCAAAAAGTGCTGGCCGACTACGAAAATTCAACGCTGCCTCGTCCACGCCCAACGCGTGGTCCGCCGCTACACCACCACCAACCCACGCACCGATGCCGGGCGCACCATCTACCGACTTGCGCTGAAACTGACCCGGATCACCACACTGGATGAAGCCGCCGCGTGGGGTGTGCAACTGCACGAGTTTTCAACGATCTACCGGGAATGGATGAACGAGAAAACCATGATCAAAGACCCCAAAACAGGTGCATGGACCCGCGTGTGGACCCACCACAACGTGCGCAAGGCCTACAACAGCCTCAACCATCTTTGGCGGTCCGAGATGCTGTTTGTCTACCTCAACCCGCCAGCAGGAGTCCTTGCGCCCGAGCGGATCAAATCCACCACCAACAGCTTAGAAGGCGGCATCAACGCCCAGCTCAAACTGCTCGCCAGAACCCACCGCGGCAGATCAGGCGAACGACAACGCCGCATGCTGGATTGGTGGCTCTACTTAAAAACGGAACTGCCTGACGATCCAGTACGAATCGCCAGGCAGTCCGACTGGGGCCAGGGCCAACTCGCCAAAGTATCCACCCTGACCCAAACCGAGAACCAAGCCGACCACGAAACAGGACGCCCAGCCCTCTACGACAACGCTATCGACACCGACTACACCCACTCAATCGGCATTCAAAAAGGCCAAATCTAACCCCCGCGACACGCCGAGCCAGACACACATTTTGACCCTTAACCCAAACGCGCGAGAAAAACGAGGATCCATGCTGCACCTCCGAAAGCGGGCACGCGCCCGCAGATAGCGTGAACGCCCCGGAACATTCCGAGGCGACCAGTAGGCCCAGGGGGACTCGAACCCCCAACCTACGGATTAAAAGTCCGCTGCTCTACCATTGAGCTATAGGCCCAGCAGCCCCATTGTAGGAGGAAGAAGTCCCCATGGCCCAATCGAAGATGCCGCGACGCCCCGCGATGCTCGACGCCGCCAGGGCTGACGCCATTATCGGCGACGAAGATCCCGCGGCCACCGCCGCCGTCGCCCACACCGCCGCCTGGGCCCTCATGGGCGTGGGTGACGAGACCTTCACCGACGCCGACGTCGCGCGCCTGCGCGAGACCGTGCGCACCAGCGGGGTCGACACGATCGCGCACGTGTGGTCGCGCAGCCCCGAGTTCACGCTCCCCGGCGCGCTGTGGCGCGTCTACCTGCTGCACGAGTGGTACCACCGCGACCCGCTCCTGGTGGCCGAGCGCTACGCCGAGGGGTCGCGCGCCCCCATCATCCAGGGCCTCGAGGCCCCTGTTGAGCTGCGGCCCCTGAGCCTCATCATGGAAGAGGTCGACTCGCTGCTGCGCGGCGACCTCACCGACGACGATCTCGAGTACGTGCTCGGCGAGGCCTCCCGCGCCATGCGCGTGCTCGCCGCCGGCGAGGCCGGGGCCCTGTGGATCGAAGATCCCGCCGACCCGCTCGCCCACCGCGTCACGATGCGCCACTCCGCGCTGCTGGTCACCGCCGACGAGCTCGACGTCGCCGCGCGCGAGGCGGCCGTCGGCACCCTCGACTGACCCCTCGTTCGCGGCGTCGGTGCTGATCCCGGCGTGCCCTGGATGGACCCTCGGCGGGCCAGAACCGGGGTGACGTGGCGCGCCCACCAGGGCACGGGCGTGCGCGGGCGACTACCCTTGTCCCTATGCGTCCGATGCCAGCCCCACGCCCCCAGCGACTCGTTCGCTCCGCGGGTGCACTTGTCTGGCGCTTCACGGACCCCGGGCGCGTCGCCGTCCCCGGCGAGCTCATCGACCCCGCGGACATCGAAGTCCTCATGGTCCACCGGCCGCGCTACCACGACTGGTCCTGGCCCAAGGGCAAGACCGAAAACGGCGAGTCCCTCGTCGCCGCCGCCGTGCGCGAAGTCGAGGAGGAAACCGGCCAGATCATCACGCTCGGCGCGCCCCTGACAACCCAGCGCTACCGCCTGGGCAGCGGGCAGACTAAGGAAGTCCACTACTGGGTGGGTACCCCCGTCCCCGCGGGTGACGCCTCGGAGCGCCTGCGTGCCCCCGTCGCGCGCGCCCCGCGCACCGAAATCGACCAGACCACGTGGGCCTCGCCCGAGCGCGCCGCCGACATGCTCACGCGCCGAGGCGATCGCCGCCTCCTCGCCGACATCGTCGCCCGCGCGCGCGAAGGCCGCCTCGTGACCACGACGCTCCTCGTCCTGCGTCCCGGGCAGGGCCTCACCCCGCGCCTCGACGAGGCCGGGGATGCCCACGCGCCCGCCTCTCCTTCCGCTTCTTCCGGCGGCTCCGCAGCGCCCGCTGAGGCAGCGGTTCCTTCCAAGCCTCGCCCCGCGCCGACCCCCGCGATGGTGGCCTCCGCCGCGGCCAGGAGGGCCGCTCAGGTGGAGCAGGCCTCGGCGAAGAAGATTGAGAGCGCGCCGGAAATCGTCGACCCGCCGCTCAGCCGATTCGGCGTGCGCCAGGCCTTCGACCTCATCGATCTGCTCTCCAGTTTCGGCGTGGCGCGCGCGTTCGCGTCGCCGGCGGCTCGTTCGCGCCAGAGCCTGACCCCGTGGGCGTCGATGGGTGGGGGATCGGTGACCCTCGTCGAGGCCCTCGACCTGGCGGCCTCAGGTTCGGACGCTCACGGCGATGTAGAGGCGCGCCTCGGACGCGTCCGCGCCTTCGCGGCGCAGCGCCTGCGCGAGCACGCGGCCCCCACGGTCCTGTCAGTCGCGGGTTCCGCGCGCGACGCCATCATCGAGGAGATACGCGCCTACGCCTCGGCTCCCGTCGCCGGCGCTGAGGCCCCACGCCTGGCGCGTGGGCAGGTCCTCGTCGCCCACGTCGAACACGGCCCCGATGGGCTGGCCGTCGCCGCCCTCGAAACCCACGGCGTCACCACGAAGGACCCCACCGCCCACGCGCGCAAGGCCTCCAAGAAGCACTGAGGCGGCCCGGCATCAGCCGAGCCGCCATCAGAGCGCGCATGAGCGCGGGTCACATGTTGGAGTTCCAGATCGACCGGTTGAGCTTGCTGCCGTCCTTCGCGAACGCGTAGCACTCGACGATGTGATCGCCCTGCGCCCAAACGTTCTCGTCGGGGCCAACCCACTGGTAGTCAAGGGTGGAGTCCGCGACGGGCTTGCCGACGTAGTACTCGAACATCAGCCCACAGATCTCGTCGCTGGCCTGATCTAGTTCGTCATCGGTCGGGAATTGGTCGCCGCGGAACTCGAATGCGTGGAAGGTCTCCGCGTCGTGCGGCTGGTTGCAGCTGACAATGGTGAGTTCATCGCCGCCGGTCGTTGAGATCTGGTAGCAATCGCCGGCGCGCGGCCGGCTGGTAGTGTCCGCCGATGGGGAGGCCGCCGGCGCAGACGCCGCCGGTGCGGGGCTGGCCGCCGGTGCAGATGCCGCGGGTGCGGGCGTGCCTTGCGAGGGATTGGGGGATCCGGACTTCTGCTTGGAGCATGCGGACAGCCCCAGGCTCAGGATGGCTGCCGAGACACCGAGGATCAGCACTGGGCGCGCGGCGCGGGATGTGAATGAACGTTGGGACATGATTCTCCTTGATGGGGCGTGGACGATGGGGCGTGCTGGTCGAGGAGGACTCGCGAGACGCACGATAACAATCAAGATACCGGATGGTAGAAGTATCGGGTGGTGCGGCCAGAGGCCACGCACCACCCACCGACATGTCGAGGGAGAGGAAACCCTACAGGCCCGATTCCTTCACCGATTGGGTCAGCTTTGAATGATCCAGCGGGCGAGCCAGACACACGATCGTGCGGTCCTTCTGTGCCCACGAATCCTTCGTCGGGATCATCCACGTCGCGTCAAGTGTCGAGGTCAGGTAGTCCGACCCCACGTACGCGTCGAACGCGGAAATGCACTCGGTCTCGGCCTGCCGGTTGAGCGCCTCGGCACCCGGGAAATCTCCGTCCGGTGCGGATGCCACAGCGAAGACCTCAGCGTCGTGCTCGCGCGTGCAGCTGGTCTTCTCAAGCGTCGTCGCCGTGGTCGCGCTCTTATCCTCCGGTAGGAGGATGCACTGGCCGACCCGCATGTGCATGACGGACGAATCCGAGCATGCCGCGACCGGGGCGGCGGCAAGAGCGGCGACCGCAGCCGTCGCGACGAGGCGACCACGCATCAGTGAACTCCCAGAGGCAGCGCCACGACGAGGTACACGATGCCAGACACAATGGCCGCGGCTGGCAGCGTGAGGAACCACGCGATGACGATGTTGCCGGCGACGCCCCAGCGCACAGCCGAGAACCGCTTCGTGCAGCCCACGCCCATGATCGCCGTCGACACGACCTGCGTCGTCGAGATCGGGGCGTGGATGACGTAAGAGCACAGGTACAGGATCGAGGCGGACACGGCCTCGGCGGTGAAGCCGCGAGCCGGATCCAGGTCGATGATCTTGCGGCCGATTGTGCGCATGATGCGCCCGCCGCCGGCCATGGTACCCAGCGAAATCGCAAGAGCGCTCGAAATCTTCACCCATAGGGGCACGTTCATCTCACCCGTGATCGGATCGAGGATGTTGTGGTGCTGGCCGTAACCGCCCGCCATGAGCGCCATGACGATAATGCCCATCGTCTTCTGCGCGTCCTGGATGCCGTGGCCCAGGGCCATGGCCGCCGACGAGAAGCGCTGCGCGGCGCGGAAGCGACGCATCGTGCGGTGATACTGCGCCTTGCGCAGCAGCGACAGCACGAACTTCATGACGATGTAGCCGACGATGAAACCGATGATGGGGGAGGCGAACATCGGGATCACGACGTGGCTCATGATGCCCCACCAGTAAACGACCGTGCCGCTCATGAGGCCGGCGCCCGCCATGCCACCGATGAGGGCGTGCGAGGAGGACGAGGGGAGCCCGAACCACCAGGTGACCAGGTTCCAGATGCAGGCGCCCAGCAGGGCGGCCAGGATGATGACCAGGCCCTTTTGCTGCATCTCCGGCAGTGGAGACTCGGCGTAGTCGCTGATCGAGATGATGCCCTTACCGACCGTCTTGGCGACGGCCGTGCCCATCATGGCGCCGATGACATTCATCGTCGCCGCCATGAGGAGTGCCGCGCGGGGAGTCCACGCGCGCGTCGACACGGAGGTCGCGATCGCGTTCGCCGCGTCGTGGAAGCCGTTCGTGTAACTGAAGAACAGCGCGACGACGATGACGACGCAGACGAGGATCAGATTCAGATCCACGGCTCAGGATTCCTTCAGTGCGAGGGACTCGATGACGTTGGCCAGCTCCTCGAACGCGTCGGCGCAGGACTCGAGGCCCTGGACGATGTCCTTGAGCTTGATGATCGTGACCGGGTCGAGGCCGGAGTCGAACAGGGCCGTCAGGGTGCGGCGGTAGGCCAGGTCGCCCTCGTTCTCGAGGCGGTTGATCTCGATCCAGTAGTCGCGCATGTCCACGGGCGACTTGAGCTTGGGCATGTTCTCGGCGGTCAGGTCCGCGCAGTGCTTGATGACCGCGATCTGCTCGTTGAGCAGGGAAACCAGGGAGGAGGGGATGTCGGCGATGCCGTAGACGACCAAGAGGTCGCCGGCTTCGTCGATGAAGTCGAGGCAGTCGTCCAGGTGGGAGGCCAGCGACTGCAGATCCTCGCGGTCGAAAGGCGTGATGAACGAGGAGTTGATGAGCTGAACGATCGCGTGGTTCAGTTCGTCGCCGCGGTGCTCAACCTCGTGGAGCTGATCGCGTAGGGCGATGCGCTCCTCGGGGGAGGCGGCGTAGATGTGCGTCAGGAACTCGACGGCCTGCACGAGCTGGCGGGCCTGGGAGGTGAAGTCTTCAAAAAAGTCAGGGCCTTGGGTCTTGCTTCGGAATCCCATGGTGTATTCGGTCCTTCCAATGGTGAACGGCACTGTTGTGCTACTTGTAATCGTCGGTCATGGGGCGGTGTGACTTCAAGTTCAGAGATGGATTTGTGGCCTCATATTCGGTGTTCTATCTCACGACGATGGGTGAATGGGCGACTTCCGTCGCATTCACGAGGTCGGGGGCCGGGTGGAGCGTTCATAAAGGCCCTTGTGGGTGGGTTGAAGGTCCCTGTCGGTCGGGCGGGGTGTGACTCGTTCGACTACGATTGTGGTGTGACCGGGACCAAGCGCCCGTAAGCGCGGGTGAGGGGTCCGGCATGATTGATTCTGTCAATCGGGGACGCAACTGCGGCCTCGACAATCCAAAATGCCTCAGGAGGCAAAATGTCCGTGACTGAACAGGACGTGCGTGCAGCGGCTCCGGCCAACGCTCCCGAAGATGTCGTCAAGTGGGTTGCTGAAATTGCTGAGCTGACCACCCCTGACGCCATCGAGTTCTGCGACGGCTCCCAGGAGGAGTGGGATCGCCTGACCTCTCAGATGGTCGAGAGCGGCATGTTCACCAAGCTCAACGAAGAGAAGCGCCCCAACTCGTTCCTGGCTCGCTCCAAGCCGTCCGACGTGGCGCGTGTTGAGTCCCGTACCTTCATCTGCTGCGAGAAGGAAGAGGACGCCGGCCCGACGAACCACTGGGCTGACCCCAAGGAAATGAAGGCCACCCTGCACGAGAAGTTCACGGGTGCCATGAAGGGCCGCACCATGTACGTGGTGCCCTTCTCCATGGGTCCCCTCGGTGGCCCCATCTCCCAGCTCGGTGTTGAGATCACCGACTCCCCCTACGTTGTCGTCAACATGCGCATCATGACCCGCATGGGTGCTGCTGCCATGGACCTCATCAACGAGGGTCGCGTGTGGGTTCCCGCCGTTCACTCCGTCGGCGCTCCCCTGGAGCCCGGTCAGGAAGACTCGAGCTGGCCCTGCAACGACGAGAAGTACATCACCCACTTCCCCGAGACCAACGAGATTTGGTCCTTCGGCTCGGGCTACGGCGGCAACGCCCTGCTCGGCAAGAAGTGCTTCGCCCTGCGTATCGCCTCGACGATGGCCCGCCGCGACGGCTGGATGGCCGAGCACATGCTCGTCCTGCGCCTGACCCGCGAGTCCACCGGCCAGCAGTTCCACGTCACCGCCGCCTTCCCGAGCGCCTGTGGCAAGACCAACCTCGCCATGCTCCAGCCCACGATCCCCGGCTACAAGGTCGAGACCGTCGGCGACGACATCGCGTGGATGCGCCCGGGCCCGGATGGCCGCCTGCGCGCCATCAACCCCGAGGCTGGCTTCTTCGGCGTTGCCCCCGGCACCTCCTACAAGACCAACCCCATGGCCATGGAGACCGGCAAGGCCAACTCCATCTTCACGAACGTCGCCCTGACCGACGACGGTGACGTGTGGTGGGAAGGCATCGACGGTGACGTTCCGGCGCACCTGATCGACTGGCACGGCAACGACTGGACCCCCGAGTCCGGCGAGAAGGCTGCTCACCCGAACAGCCGCTTCACCGTTCCGGCCTCGCAGTGCCCCATCATCTGCCCCGACTGGGAAGCTCCCGAGGGCGTCCCGGTTGACGCCGTCCTCTTCGGTGGCCGCCGCGCCACCAACGTCCCGCTGGTCGCCGAGCAGTACGAGCCCGCCCACGGCGTGTTCATCGGTGCCTCCGTGGCCTCCGAGGTCACCGCTGCCGCGACCGACGTCAAGGCCGGCTCGCTGCGTCACGACCCCTTCGCCATGCTGCCCTTCTGCGGCTACAACATGGCCGACTACTGGGGCCACTGGCTGGAGATGCAGGACAAGCTCGGCGAGGGCTTCCCGAAGGTCTACCAGGTCAACTGGTTCCGTAAGGATGAAGACGGCAACTTCATGTGGCCCGGCTACGGCGACAACTCCCGCGTCCTGGACTGGATCGTTCGCCGCGCCGCCGGCGAGGTCGAGGCCATCGATGGCGTGACCGGCCGCTACCCGAAGTTCGAGGACTTCAACCTTGACGGCCTGGACATCGACGAGGCCGTCTGGGCGAAGCTCTTCGCGATCGATCCCGACGCTTGGGCCGCCGAGATGGACGACACCGAGGAGTACTTCTCGCAGTTCGGCGACAAGCTCCCCGCTGCCATCACCGAGCAGCTGGCCAAGTTCCGCGAGCGCATCGCCGCCGCGAAGCAGGCCTGATCCGCGCGGATCTGAGGGCGAGCCCCGGAGGAAACTCCGGGGCTCGCCCCTTTTTCTCCCCGTGGGGGTGACTGCCGAAACACGGCGGTAAGATTCCGAGCTGCGCCCAGCCCCCGCCTCGTCGAGGACGATGCGAAAACTGACCGGGTTGCGTCAACGAGGAGCTGGAGGGCTACACTGGAACAGCATCCGACCGCGCACGCAAGGAGAGTCCGTGCCCAACTACTTGACGAACGACGAGCTGGCCCACGCGAAGAGCCTGCTCGATCGCATGACCACCATCTATCAGCACACCGTCGTGGGTCAGGAAGGTCTGCGCCGCGCGCTCACCGCCTCGCTGCTCGCCGGCGGCCACGTCCTGGTTGAATCTGTACCCGGCCTGGCGAAGACGACGGCCGCGCAGACCCTCGCGTCCGCGGTGTCCGGCACGTTCCACCGTATCCAGTGCACGCCCGACCTGATGCCCAACGACATCGTCGGCTCCCAGATCTGGAACCAGGAGCGCGGTGAGATGGTCACCCAGCTGGGCCCCGTCCACGCCAACATGGTCCTCCTCGACGAGATCAACCGTTCCTCGGCGAAGACCCAGTCCGCCATGCTCGAGGCCATGCAGGAACGCCAGACCACGATCGGCGGCGTCAACCACAAGCTGCCCAACCCCTTCATGGTCATGGCCACCCAGAACCCCATCGAAGAAGAAGGCACCTACGTGCTGCCCGAGGCTCAGATGGACCGATTCCTCCTCAAGGAGGTCATCACTTACCCGACGCCCGTCGAGGAGCTCGAGGTTCTCACCCGTATCGACTCCGGCCAGATGACCTCGCAGGCCTCGGTCGCCCCCATCACCCTCGAGGATGTGCGCACCCTGCAGGAAGCGCGCCGACGCGTGTTCGTGCACGAGACCCTCAAGGCCTACATCGTCGACATCGTCAACACCACCCGTGGTGCCGGCCCGAACCCGCTGCCCGGATGGAACAAGCACGTGCGCGTGGGTGCCTCCCCCCGTGGTGGCATCGCCCTCATGCAGATCGCGCAGGCGATCGCCCTCATGTCGGGGCGAAACCACGTCATGCCCGACGACATCAAGGAGATGCGCTACGGCATCCTGCGCCACCGCATCATCCGCACCTTCGACGCACTGGCGGACAACGTCTCGATCGAGGGCCTCATCGACGCCGTGTTCAACGCGGTGCCCGTGCCGTAACGATTCTCCCGCCCGCCGCCAACGCCCTCGAGGAACGCAATGCCTGTACGCTCGCGCGAAATCCACGCGCTCTCCACGCGCATCCAGCTGCCCGTCATGCGCAAGCTGCTGTCCATCATGGATGGACAGCACTCCGCGCTGCGGCAGGGACGCGGCTGGGAGTTCATGGACCTGGCTCCCTATCAGCCGGGCGACGACGTGCGCGAAATCGACTGGGCGGCGACGGCTCGCACCGGTTCGCCGATCATCAAGAGGCACGAGGCCACGGCGAACCTGCAGGTCATGCTCGTCGTCGACACGGGCCGCGAGATGGGTGCTCTCGCCCCGTCGGGTGAGACGAAGGAAGAGATCGCCCTCGCCGCATGCGAGGCGATCGCCTGGCTGAGCGTGGCGCGCGGAGACCAGATCGGCCTCGTCGCCGGCGATGCCGAGCGTGTGCGCTTCATGCCCGCCCGATCCGGCAACGCCCACGCCGAAACGATCATGCGCCGCATCGGGGAGGACATCACCCTGTCCTCCCCGCACTCGGACGTGCCCAAGCTCCTGGCGCGCGCGCGGACGGTGACCCGACGCCGCAGCCTCATCGTCATCGTCACAGACGCTACCCAGCCGGAGCCGACGCGCCTGTCCGATGACCTCATCAAATCCCTGTCCGTGCGCCACCAGGTCATGGTGGTGAGCGTCGAGGACATCGACCCGACCTCCCTCGAGGAGGGCACGAGCGTGGTCGACGTGACCGAAGGACCTCTCCCGGACTTCCTGCTGCGCGACTCGCAGCTGGCCGGGGAAGCCGCCAATCTCGTGGCGATGCGCCGACATGCGGTCGCCCAAATGCTCGACAATCGTGGGGTGATCCGCGTGGACGTTGGCTCCAGCGCGGACGTTCCGCGCGCACTCATGCGAGCCCTCGAAAGGGGAGCACATGTCCGGTGATCTCAGCAGTAGTTTGAACGATCCCTCGGTCTACCCGAACTGGATGTGGATCCTGGGGACGGTGCTCGTCGTCGCCGTCCTGGGGTGGATTGTCTACAGCATCTGGCGCTGGTGGACGTCGCGCATCGGCGAGGTCATGGAACTTCAGACGATCACGGATACCCGCCGCAAGAAGTACCTCACGTACATCGATCAGATTGCCGACCGCTACGCCGACGGCGACCTGGATGCGCGCGGCGTTCACCTGGCGCTCGCGGGCCTCATGCGTGCCCTGGGCACCGAGCGAACGGGCCGAGATCTCGAGGTCGCAACCGTCTCCGAGGTACGCGAGCTCGTCCCCGTGTGGCCGGGCCTGGCCGATGTCCTGCAGGCCTGCGAAGTCCCCAGTTTTTCGGGCGATGACATCCCGCAAGGGCAGCCCTCTCACGAGGCTGTCACCAACGTCTTGACCATGGCCGTGGAGGCGGTGAACGTATGAGGTTCTGGTGGTTAATCCCCGTCGTCCTCGCGGTCGTCGTGATCGCGACGGTCGTCGGCTGGATGCTCGCGCGTCGCGCCGGCGTGCGCTCGGGAAAGAAGGGGTGGGTGGCTAACACCGGCTACCTGCGGGGCCTGCCGAAGTACCAGGCGCTCGTGCGTCGCACGCGCGCCTCGCTGGCTATGTCATTCGTCTGCTTCCTGATCGCCGTCATCGCGACCTCCGTGTCGGCGGGCGCGCCCGTCGACCGCTACGTTAAGCACGACAAGTCCGCGAGCCGCGACATCGTCCTGTGCCTGGATGCGTCCGGATCGATGCTGCCCTACGACTCGAAGATCGGCGGGGCCTTCCGGCAAATCATCTCCCACTTCGAAGGTGAGAGGATCTCGCTGCAGCTGTGGGACGCCTACTCGATGACGATGTTCCCCCTCACCGATGACTACGACATGGCCACCGACGTCCTCCAGGAAATGTCGGACACGATCGACACCGGCCTCATCCGATATGGTGGACAGCTGTCTGGAACGCAGGAACTCTTCGACTACCTGGCACCTGTCATGGACGAGAATCGGGAGGTCTCCTCGATCGTCGGCGACGGTCTGTCCTCGTGCGTCATGGGCTTCGACCATAACGACAAGCAGCGCTCCCGCACCATCCTGCTGGCCACCGACAACGAGGTGTACGGCGACGGCGTCTACGACCTGAGCGAGGCGATCGAGTTCGCGAAGAAGCAGGGAGTGACGGTCACCGCCCTCTACCCGGGATCGGATATAAGCCTGAGCTCCGAGGCCCTACAGCTGCGTGACGAGGTCCGTAAGACCGGCGGCGACTTCTACGATGCCTCGTCCCCGTCAGCGGTGGATAGCGTGGTGCGCCAGATCGAGGCCGAACAGAAAGAAGAACTCGACTCCGCTGGAAAGATGATAGAGACGGACCGCCCCGGTGCCGCCTTGGGGTGGACACTCGTCGGTGTCGTGTCCCTGCTTGGTCTGCTGGCGTTCGGGAGGCTCTGACATGATTTTTCGCCCCGTTTTTCACGTGGTCGTCCTGGGCATCATCGCTGTGCTCGGAGCGATCTTCGTGTTCCTGTCGGCCAAGCGCGCCACCCGCCGCCACGTCATGGACGTCCTGCGTCGCTTCCTCATCGTCGTCGTAGTCATCATCATGGGCGCAGGCCCGTCGATCCCCGGCGAGGCCCAGGAAGTGACCTCGACCCTCGAGGTCTACTTCGTCATCGACCGCACCGGGTCCATGGCCGCCGAGGACTGGGACGGCAACAAGCCCCGCATCGACGGCGTGCGCAACGACGTCGCGATCATGATGAACATCCTCACCGGCTCGCGTTTCTCCATCATGTCCTGGGACTCGAAGGTCCACACGGACCTGCCGCTGACCTCCGACGCGTCCGCGGTCGTCGCGTACATGGATTCCTTTGACCGCGAGCTCTCCAGTTCCTCCCAGGGATCGTCGGTGAACCGACCCGCCCAAGACCTCGCCAAGCTCCTGAAGAAGAACAAGGAACGTCACCCCCAGAACGTGCGTGCCCTCTTCGTCTTCTCCGACGGCGAGACCTCCAACCAGAACCACTGGACCAGCGCGCCCTCGGGCGAAGCCAGCGACTGGGATGCCGTGAAGGAGTACATCGACGGCGGCCTCATCCTTGGCTACGGCACCGAGAAAGGTGGCCCCATGAAGGTCCTGCGCCTGGGCGACAGCGGCTCCCAGAGCGGCGGTGAACCCGAGTACATCCACGACTCCTCGCAGCCCGGTAACCCGATCGCCATTTCGAAGATTGACGAGGCCGCCCTCGCGGATGTCGCCTCACGTGTGGGCGTCGACTACGTGCACTCGCCCGACAAGTCGGCGATCGAGTCGCACGCGCGTTCCGTGCTCGACAAGGCGTCGACGCTCGCCGAGACGCGCAACCTGAAAGACACGTATCGCTACATCATCTGGCCTTTCGCGCTCCTTCTCGGGGGTCTCCTCGCGTGGGAGGGCGCCACGCTGGCGCTGCGCGCCCAACAGCTGAGGAACTCCCATGCCATCTGAGAACTCGCAGCCTGAAGCAGACCTTCTCCCCTTTGGTGCGCCCCAGGTCGACCCCGTCGATCCCTCCGTTCGTGCGAAGCTCACCAAGGCCTCGTCGGGTAAGCAGAAGATCCAGCGCAACCCGCGGGCGCTGCGCCCCCTGTGGCACTCCATCCCGATCCTCGTCATCGTGCTGGCCATCGCCGCGTACCTGATCGGCCTCTCGCTCTGGTCGCGCTCGTCCCTGAGCCACTGGAAGGCTCAGGAATACGACGTCGCCCAGACGGGCTACGAAGGCCAGATGACGTGGACGAAGATCGGCATCGAGCGCTGGGTCGCGCACTACAACCGCGGCACCACCCTCGTGCGTCAGGGGCAGACTGATGAGGGCGTGACGGAGCTGCGTACCGCCTTCGACCTCGTCCCCAAGGCCACCGAGGTCAAGCCCGGCCGACTTGAGCCCTTCTCCTACGAATGCCGCGTTCGCGTCAACCTCGCGATCGGTATCGAGATTCAGGGCGACGCGCAGGCTGCCGCCGGCTCGTACGCAGGTGCCGCGACTACCTACCAGGAAGCCGAAGATACGGTCGCCCCCTGTCAGACGGCCTCCAACTCCAGCCAGAATCAGTCCGACCAGAACCAGTCCGACGACAAGGACCAGTCGAGTAATCAGAACCAGTCCGGCGATCAGCAGCAGTCGGGCAACAAGTCTGATAACCCCGCCGACCAGAACAAGGAACGCGTCGAGGACAAGAAGCAGAAGGCTGAGGAGCAGTCCCAGGGGCAGGGCGATCAGCAGAAGGACCAGCAGAAGGGTCAGCAGAAGGATCAGCAGAAGGATCAGCAGGACAAGGGATCGAAGGATCAGCAGACGAATCCGAGTCCCAGTCCGAGCCCCACGCAGAACCCCTACGAGGGTGAGACCCCGGAGGAGAAGCAGCGCCGTGAGGAGCTGCAGCACAAGAACGATCAGCGTAACAAGGACCAGCGCAACGAGAAGGATGACCGCCGCAGCGGCAACCCGAACGGCGCCTGGTGAGGGCTGCAGGCCCGTCTCACTTTCGCTGTGACGTGCACCCATAAAACACCACGGTGGCGCGGAAGGCCACCAAACACCGATAGGCTTGAATTGTGAAGGTTCTTCTCGTTGGTAACGGGGGTCGCGAACACGCGATCGCCCGTGCGCTTGTACGAACGTCCACCCCCGAGCATCCCGTGTCGCTAGTCGTCCAGGCGGGTAATCCCGCGCTGGAACAGCTGGGGCGCTCCCTGACCATCGATCCCCTGGATCCGAAGGACGTTGTCCGTCGCGCCACGTCTGAGAACGTCGACCTCGTGGTCGTCGGCCCCGAGGCTCCGCTCGTCGCGGGCGTCGCGGATGCGGTCCTGGACTACGGAATCCCCGTGTTTGGCCCGACGAAGGACGCGGCGCGCCTTGAGGCCTCCAAGTCTTTCGCGAAGCAGGTCATGGCAGATGCCGGCGTGGCCACGGCTCGCGCCTTCACGTGCACCACGATGGACGAGGTCGAGGCCGCGTTCGACGACCTGGGTGCCCCCTACGTCGTGAAGGATGATGCGCTTGCCGCCGGCAAGGGCGTCGTCGTGACCACCGACCGCGCCCAGGCCTCGGAGCATGCGCGCGCCTGCCTGTCGCGCGACGGGGGAGCGGTCGTCATCGAGGACTACCTCGACGGCCCCGAGGTCTCCCTGTTCTGTTTCGCCGACGGCGCCACCGTCGTGCCGCTGCAGCCCGCGCAGGACTTCAAGCGCGTCGGTGACGGCAACGAAGGCCCGAACACGGGCGGCATGGGTGCTTACAGCCCCCTCCCGTGGCTCCCCGAAGACGCCACGCAGCGCATCGTCGACGAGGTGGCCCAGCCCGTCATCACCGAGATGGCGCGTCGCGGCACCCCCTTCCGCGGCCTCCTGTACTGCGGCCTCGCGATGACCTCGAAGGGTATTCGCGTCGTCGAATTCAACGTGCGTTTCGGTGACCCGGAGACCCAGGCGGTCCTCGAGCGCCTTGACTCCCCGCTGGCCCCCATCCTGTACGCGGCCGCGACTGGCACTCTGGCGAAGGTCCCCGCCCCCTTGTGGAGCGAGGATGCCGCCGTGACGGTCGTCATGGCCTCGGGCGGCTACCCGGGCCCCACGGATACCGGACATGAGATCACCGGTATCGAAGCGGCCGAGGAGCTTGACGGCGTCCACGTTATCCACGCCGGCACCTCCGAGGAGATCACCGACGACCCCGCCGACGTCGCAGCCGGGTGCTGCGGTTTCGAACCGACCTACGCGCTGGTGAACTCCGGCGGCCGAGTCCTCGACGTCGTCGCCCGCGCGGCCACGCTCGACGAGGCCCGTGCCCTGGCCTACCGGGGCGTCGACCTCATCCACTTCGACGGGGAGCACCACCGCAGCGACATCGCGACGTGGCCCGCAGACCTCACCGTCACCCTTGACTGACAACCTACTGAGGAACACTATGACCGCCACCCTCCACGGCTGGACCCCGCTGAGCGCGGGCAAGGTTCGCGACATCTACGCTCCCGACGAGGCCGTGGTCGGCCCCGCGCCGCAGACCACCACCCCGGCGGGCCGCCCGCGCCACGCGAAGGCGGGCCCGGAGGCCCTCCTCATGGTGACATCGGATCGCATCAGCGCCTACGACTACGTGCTGCCCACGCTGATCCCCGGCAAGGGCGCGGTCCTCAACCAGCTCGCCATCTGGTGGATGGGACAGCTGCGTCCCCTCGTGGAAAACCACCTGCTGGCCGTCGGCACGAAAGCCCCGGCCGAGGCCTCGCGCGCCCTGGAGGGCGCTCAGCCCACGCGCTTCACGGTGCCCGCCGAGGTGGACGGGCGCGCGGTCGTGTGCCGCAGCCTGTACATGATCCCCATCGAGTGCGTCGTGCGCGGCTACCTGACCGGCTCCGGCCTGGCCGAGTACCGCGAGTCCGGCTCCGTGTGCGGTATCACGCTGCCGGAGGGCCTGACCGAGGCCTCGCGCCTCGAGGAGCCGATCTTCACGCCCGCCGCGAAGGCCGAACTGGGCGAGCACGACGAGAACATCACCTTCGAGCAGACCGTCGAGCGCATCGGCGAGGAGTACGCGAGCGCGATCCGCGACCTGTCGATCGCCCTGTACAAGGCCGCCCGCGACATCGCCGCGCAGCGCGGCATCATCATCGCGGACACCAAGTTCGAGTTCGGTATCGACGTGACCACGGGCGCGCTCGTGCTCGCGGACGAGATCCTCACGCCGGACTCCTCGCGCTTCTGGCCCGCCGACCAGTGGGTCGAGGGCCAGGTGACCCCCAGCTTCGACAAGCAGTACGTGCGCGACTGGCTGGTCTCCGAGCAGTCCGGCTGGGACCGCTCCTCGGGTGCCAACCCGCCCGCGCTGCCCGACTCCGTCGCCGCAGCCACCGCCGCGCGCTACGTCGAGGCCTACCGCCGACTCACCGGGTCGGATCCCATCCTGTAAACAGACTTGCCCGCCGGGCAAGATGCACGGCGGGATCCTCACCAACAACACAAGGAGGAACGCCGTGGGGCGAATCATCGTGGAAGTGATGCCGAAGCCGGAGATCCTGGATCCCCAGGGTAAGGCTGTCGGTTCGGCGCTGCCCAGGCTCGGAATCACGAGCTTCGAGGCCGTGCGCCAGGGTAAGTGCTTCCACCTGAGCGTGGACGGTCCCGTCACCGACGAGCTCCTGGATCAGGCCCGCAAGGCCGCCGAAGAGGTCCTGTCCAACCCGATCATCGAGGACGTCGTGCGCGTCGAGGCCATCGACGAGGACGACGCCCGTTACGCGGGAGGCGCGCAGTGACCCGCGTCGGAGTCGTCACCTTCCCCGGTACCCTCGACGACCGCGACGCCGCACGCGCGGTTGAAATCGCCGGCGCCGAGGCTGTGTCCCTGTGGCACAAGGACGCCGACCTGCACGGCGTCGACGCGGTCGTCATCCCCGGCGGCTTCTCCTACGGCGACTACCTGCGCTGCGGCGCGATCGCGGCGACCGCTCCCGTCATGAGCGAGATCGTGCGCGAAGCCGGACGAGGCCTGCCCGTCCTGGGCATCTGCAACGGCTTCCAAGTCCTGTGCGAGTCGCACCTGCTGCCCGGCGCGCTCATCCGTAACGACCACCAGAAGTTCCTGTGCCGCGACCAGGTGCTGCGCATCGAGAACGCGGACACCGCGTGGACGCGCGCCTACAGCGCCGGCGACACCATCACCGTCCCGCTCAAGAACGGCGAAGGTAACTTCCAGGCGTCCCCCGCCGAGCTCGAACGGCTCGAGGGCGAAGGCCACGTCGTGTTCCGCTACGTCGACTTCAACCCCAACGGAAGCGCCAACGACATCGCGGGCGTCACCAACGCCGCGGGCAACGTCGTCGGCCTCATGCCCCACCCCGAGCACGCGACCGAGGCCGGCTTCGGCCCCCTCTCCCTCGGACCCGATGGCGCCAGCCACCACGGCGGCACCGACGGCCTGGGCATCTTCCACTCCGTCCTCGCATCCCTCGTCGGCTGACGACGCCACCGTGCCCTCACGCGTGAGGGCACCCCGGCCTCGTCCCAGACCTTTCGAATGGAAACACGAATGACCTCCGAAAACACCCGCGAGCTGCCCGACACCGTCGAGAACGCCGCCGCGACCCCCGGCCAGGACATGCCCTGGAAGGAACTCGGCCTCAAAGAGGACGAATACCAGCGCATCTGCGAGATCCTCGGGCGCCGACCCACCAACGCTGAGCTCGCCATGTACTCCGTCATGTGGTCCGAGCACTGCTCCTACAAGTCCTCCAAGAAGCACCTCGCCGAGCAGTTCGGCGCGCGCACGACCGACGCCATGAGGAAGCACCTCCTCGTCGGCATGGGCCAGAACGCCGGCGTCGTCGACATCGGCGGCGGCTGGGCCGTCACCTTCAAGGTGGAGTCCCACAACCACCCGTCCTTCGTCGAGCCCTACCAGGGCGCGGCCACCGGCGTGGGCGGCATCGTCCGCGACATCATCTCCATGGGTGCGCGCCCGATCGCCGTCATGGACCAGCTGCGCTTCGGTGCCGTCGACCACCCCGACACGGCTCGCGTCGTCCACGGCGTCGTCTCCGGCGTCGGCGGCTACGGCAACTGCCTGGGCCTGCCCAACATCGGCGGCGAAACCGAGTTCGACCCCTCCTACCAGGGCAACCCCCTCGTCAACGCGCTGTGCATCGGCAAGCTGCGCCACGACGACATCCACCTGGCCAACGCGACCGGCGAGGGCAACCTCGTCGTCCTCTTCGGTGCGCGCACCGGCGGCGACGGCATCGGCGGTGCCTCCATCCTCGCCTCCGAGACCTTCGAAGACGGCATGCCCGCCAAGCGCCCCTCCGTCCAGGTGGGCGACCCCTTCATGGAGAAGGTCCTCATCGAGTGCTGCCTCGACCTGTTCGAGGCCGACGTCGTCCAGGGCATCCAGGACCTCGGCGCCGCAGGCATCTCGTGCGCGACCTCCGAGCTGGCCTCCAACGGCGACTCCGGCATGCACGTCGACCTCGAGAACGTGCTCCTGCGCGACCCCACCCTCACCGCGGGCGAGATCCTCATGAGCGAGTCCCAGGAACGCATGATGGCGATCGTGACCCCGCAGGATCGCGAGCGCTTCTTCGAGATCATCGACAAGTGGGACGTCGAGGCCGCAGTCATCGGCCACCTGACCGGCGACGGACGCCTCACGATCGACCACCACGGCCACCGCATCGTCGACGTCGACCCCAAGACCGTCGCACACGAGGGCCCCGTCTACGACCGCCCCTACGCTCGCCCCGCGTGGCAGGACGAGCTGCAGGCCGCGACCTCCGAGTCGCTTGCCCGTCCCGCAACGCGCGAGGAACTCATCGCCGACGTGCGCGCCGTGCTCTCCGACGTCAACCAGGCCTCCAAGGCGTGGGTCACCGACCAGTACGACCGCTACGTGCAGGGCAACACCGCCCTCGCCCAGCCCGACGACGCGGGCGTCATCCGCATCGACGAGGCCACCGGCTTGGGCGTTGCGCTCTCGACCGACGCGAACGGCTGGTACACCAAGCTCGACCCGGCAGCGGGAGCCCGCCAGGCCCTCGCCGAGTCCTACCGTAACGTCGCCGTCGTCGGTGCCGAGCCCGTCGCCATCACGGACTGCCTGAACTTCGGCAACCCCGAAGACACGGACGCCATGTGGCAGCTGGTGACCGCCATGACCGCGCTCGCGGACGGCTGCATCGAGCTCGAGATTCCCGTGACCGGCGGCAACGTGTCGCTGTACAACTCGTCCGGCACCGAGAAGGGCCTGCCGAACTCGTCGATCAACCCGACGCCCGTCATCGGCATGCTCGGCATCCTTCCCGACGTTACGCGAGCCAACCCCTCCGGCTTCACCGAAGAGGGACTCGCCGTCATCCTCCTGGGCACCACCCGCGAGGAGTTCGACGGCTCCGCGTGGGCGCGCATAGCCCGCTCGCACCTCGGCGGCCTCCCGCCCGAGGTCGACCTGAAGGCCGAGGTCGCCCTCGGTAACGTCGTGCGCGCGCTGAGCGCCGCCGACGGCCCCGATGGCCGACCCCTCGTGCGCTCCGCACACGACCTGTCGAACGGCGGCCTCGTGCAGTCCCTCGTGGACTCCGCGCTGCGCTTCGGTATCGGCGGGACCTTCGACGTCGCCAGCGCCGCGCGCCGCGACTGCGTCGGTGACCACGAGATGCTCCTGTCCGAGTCCCAGGCCCGCGCCTTTGTCGCGGTGCCCGAGACGGCGCTCAAGGCCGTGTTCGCGGCCGCAGAGGCCGAGGGCGTGGACGCCGTGCGCATCGGCACCACGGGCGGCGACATGCTCGCGATCAGCGGCGTGGACCTGCTCGCCGCCGAAGGCGAGGGCTGCGGCTGGATCGCCTCGATCGACGAGCTGCGCGAGCTGAGCGAAACGGGACGCAAGTACTTCTGAGTTGCCGCGTCTGAGTCGTAGCGTCTAGGGGCGCGGGCCTGAGGGCCCGCGCCCCTGTGCTGTGTTTCTGCTCACGCTGCTGGTGTTCCGGGTGCCGTCGGGTCTGCCGCTGTGTGTGCCGGTGGGCCGGGCTGCTTGTGGTCCCACGGGTGTTCTGGGCGCCCTTCACACCGGCGAGGGCCTGGTGTGCTGATGGTTCGTTCGGCGCGTCGTTTCAATGT
>NZ_JVOJ01000020.1 GCF_001064145.1 Sanguibacter keddieii | reverse complement strand
ATCCTCCAGTCCCTGGTCCATTCAGGCCTAAACCCCAACCACGACTGGAATGAAAAGACTGGATACGGCGCAGCTGCTTTGGGCTCGCTCGTGAACGACGATCCTTCGCAGTACCCGGACGAGAACCCGATCCTCAACAAACCGGGTGGTTCCGAGCCCACGGCTGACGAGGTCGCCGACTACGCCGACGGACTCATCAATCCCGCTGCCGAGCGGCAGGTCCCAGATTCCTACGTGTACCGAGGCGCCGACGATACCGTCGTCCTGTACCAGTCCGACCTCAAAACACCGCTCCACCTGGGAACGAGCCCCCGCTACCACCGGAAGTAGCCTCGGCAACCCAACACAACGAGGCGCCCCTGCCACCCACCGTGAACTGCGCGTGGATGACAGGGGCGCTCCCCTACCCGCTATTTCTTCTTCGCGTTGGTCGCGTTGATGCGCCTCGGATCCACCAGGCCGTCCGCGTAATCCGCGATGTCCTGGCGGGTCGGAATGGACTCGCCGGACTCCACGTCGCAGCGGCTCATGTACCGGATGTTCGCGCCCTGCAACTCCGGGATGTTCGTGTTCACCGGGCCGTCCAGCAGGCCAATATCCTTTCGCTGCCCTACGGCACCGTCACGCACTGCGTGACCGGTGCGGACTCGCGCCCCGTGGAGGTCACGACGAGGCTCACGGTCAGGCAGTTCTCGCCGCTCACCGCGGTCGTCGTCAGGCTGTTGCGGCGCATCGTCTCGGCCACCACGGCCTCGCCCGGGCGGGTGAGCACGTACTTGAACTCCAGCGCTCCGGGCTGGTACTGGCCCTGCTCGGGCACCTCCCAGCCCCAGCGGATCTCGTTGCCGTTCGGGGTGGCCGTCAACCCGGTCACGGCCTCGGGCGGGACGGCACCCGCGTCGCCCTGATCGGAATTACTCACTGTCCCCGCGCTCGAGGAGGGCGTCGGCGTGGATCCGCCGCCACCGCCACCGCCCAGGCGGATGCTGTGCCCGCCGCCGGTGAGCATCGCAACCACCAGGCCGGCCGTCGCCAGCACCATCACGAGCGCGAGGACCGGTACCACCCACACCGGACGCTTCGACTGGCCCTCAACCAACCCGGTTCGGTTCGTCGTCGAATTGCCGGCCCACGCCTCGTTCGACGAGGCCTGGGGACCATCCGCGAAACTCCCGCGGCGGGTGCGCGTGCGCTCCGCGTCCAGGGCCGCCGACGACGGGGCGGACAGGGCCGAGGAGGGTGCGCTCGAGGAGGCCACCACGCTCAGCTTCAGCTCCGTGACCGGGCGGTGCATCTCGCGCTCGACCGTCTGCAGCGCGTAGCCGAGGGCCGCCGCCGACCCGAAGCGCTGCTCCGGATCCAGGCTCATCGCGCGGCGCACGATGGCCGTCACAGCGTCGGGCACACCCGGGCGATCGATGCGCGACACGCGGCCGCGGGCGACGCGCTGGGCGACCGCGTGAGCCGAGTTGTCCCCATCCTCCACCTCGAAGGGAGAACGGCCCATGAGAAGCGTCCACAGGGTCGCCCCCAGAGCCCACACGTCCTGCGTGGGGTGAGCGCGCGCCGTGCCCGCGATCTGCTCGGGCGGCGCCCACATTACCGAGAAGCCGTCGCGGCCGCCGCGCGGGTCCGCACCCACCGGCTCGGCCACGCCGAAGTCCGTCAGCACCGGCGACCCGAAGGCGTTGATCATGATGTTGCTGGGCTTAATATCCCGGTGCACGTAGCCCGCGCGGTGCAGCATCTCAGCGCCGCCGCACATGCGGATCACCATCGACAGCGCGCGGTCCGTCGACATCGGGTTTGCGCGCACCTGATCGAGAATGTTCGCGACCGGGCAATACTCCATCACCAGGTACGGGCGGCCATCCGGCGTGCGCCCAGCGCCGTAGAGCTGGGCCACCGCCGGGTGACCCGACACGAGAGCCATCACGTCGGCCTCGCGGGCGATACCGGCTTCGCCGTCCGCCCCACGGTCCCTGCGCGCCACCTTGACGGCCACCTCACGGCTGGGCAGCTCCTGACGGCACAGGAACACGTCCGCGAAACCACCCGACCCGAGCGGACGAATCCACTCGTAGCCCGGCAGCGACGGCACCATTCCGACGCGAGCATCGCTATCCATCAACGTTTCCCTTTCCTACTGCCCATGCGCTTGGCCAGCGAGCGGCCGCCCGTGCGAGCAGCGTCAGCCTGACGGCGGGCGCGACGGCGCCAGCGCAGCGACTTCAGCGACAGCGCGTAACGCAGTCGCGCGAACGGCGACACCGAGGCCGCCCACTCGCGACGCAGCTCATCCACGTCGCTCCACGCCTGCTCCGCGTCCTCGGGGCGGGCGCCGCCGGCAGCGAAGTCCGCGACGTCCGCGCGGCGCGCCACGGTGACGGCCCGGGGAACCGCGCCCGAGAAGAGCGACCAGCCGGGCACGCGCACGTCCGCAGCCGAGCGCTTGCGCGCCTTGCGGGCCTTGGCAGCCCCCTCCTCGTCGTCCTCGGACGTCTTGGGCGTCCACTGCGAGGCCAGCGCCCACGCGACCTCCTGGCGCGTCAGGTGCGGCTCGACGACGAGGCCGGAGTCGATCGCGGTGTCCACGAGCTCATCCCACGAGCCGCGCACCGACTCGGCGGCCTGGGCGCGGCGGCGGCTCTTGCGGCGGCGAGACTTCGCCAGGAGCACAGCCAGGACCGGGCCCAACAGAAGGAGGAGCGACACCGACACCGTGCCGATCGCCATCCACGGGATGTGGACGCCGTTCGGGTCGTGCGGGTCCGTCGCCTGGTCGCGGGTCGCGGGCGGCAGCTCCACCGGCTGCTCGGGCGGCTCCGGGGGCTGCAGGACCTGCGGCTTGGGCACAGACTTGGGCTTGTTGACCTGCGTCGTCGGCTGCTGATCGCGCGGCGGAGTCGGGTCGAACGTCGCCCAACCCACGCCTGGGAACTCCACCTCGACCCACGCGTGCATGTCCGAACCCGTCAGGTCGACGCTGCCGGACGTGCCCTCGCGGTAGGCGCCCATGACGACGCGGGCGTTGATGCCCTGCGAGTGCAGCATGAGGGCCATGAGGGTCGCGTACTGCTCGTCGTCGCCCACCAGCGCCTCGGCGCTGATCATGCGCTCGATACGGTCCTGGGAGGAGCCGGGACGCGAATTGATCGTGTCGTCGTTGGAATAGTAGCCATCCGTGTGCAGGAACTGCTCAATCGCGCGCGCCTTCTCCAGGTCCGAGCGCGCGCTCGACGTGTGATCCGCGGCCAGGGAGTCCACGTCCTTCGGGACGTTCGTGTCTCCCCCGGTGTAGCGCGCCGCGTCCACGCTGGCGAACTCAGAGTCCGCATGGTCGCGCGGCATCGTCGTGCTCAGCGAGTAGCTCAGCTGGCCGGTCGGCCCCGTCGTCAGGGCGGTTTCCGCCCACAGGTCGTAGTTCAGGCCGTCCTGCTGCTCGGCCGCATTGGGGGCCGAGGGCTCAAAGCGCAGGACCGACACCTGGCCGATCGTGGGCACCCACGGTCCCAGCAGCTGCGAGGTCGACACCGAGGTCTGCACGCCCGCCGTGTCGGCGCTGCGGCCCGGGATCGTGGACCCCACGCGGCGGTATCCGGCGGTACCGTCCGCCGTGTTGGTGACGCCCATGCCGAAGGTCGTCCCGTCGTACACGTCCATCGCACCCAGACGCACGCGCGCCTCCTTGGGCAGGTTGGACACGCGGATCAGAGATTCGTCCTCGAGGTCCTTGTTGTAGTGGCGGTAGCTGGACAGCGGCGAGGGGTACTGGCGCGCATCCACGGGCGGCACGATGACGTCGCGTCCGACGACGCGGTCCGAGGCCGTGGGGCCCAGCAGGGACGCCGCAGGGATCGCCGCAGCGACCATCACGCCCACCATGAGGGCACCCATGCCCACGCGCCACCACACGTGCACGATCTGGCGCGAGGAACCGCCCATGGTCGTCGTCGCGGAGGTCGTTGCGGAGGCCATACCAATGACGATGTCGGCACCCAATCGGGCGCGTCCGATCGCCGAGGCCCACGCCCACCACACGATGAGTCCCACCCACCACGCGATGACGAGGAGGGAGGACGGCGAGTGGTTCGACGGTCCCCACACGATCGCGATCACGCCGGCGAGGATCAGCGGCACGGACCCCCACATCGGGCGCCCGTAGCGCACCGTGACGACGCCAGCCGCGACCGAACACACGAGGCAGGCCATCCACGGCACCATCGCAGGCCCCACGTAGGAGCCGGCCGGCGGCGTCAGCGTCAGGAGGTCCTTCCAGGCCTCGACCGAACCGACGACGAGCGTCTGGATGGTCCGCGACGTCGGGACCACACCCCAGCGGGTCGTCTCGCGCAGCGCGGCGGCACCACCGAGGAGGAAGTGCGAGGCCACGACAGCAGCGACGATTGACAGCAGGTCCCAGCGCCACTTGGCGGCCGCCCACGCGACCACGAGGCCGACCACGACGCCCGCGAGCGCCGCAATAGCGCCCTGGCCGCCACCGAAGACGGACTCGAACATGAAGATCGGACCGGAAAAGAGGACCGCGAGGACGAGCAGGGACCACGCGGGCATGGCGGCGCGGTGAATCGACCCGCCCATGGTGGTTTCCTGGGCGACCGGGCGGCGGGAGCGACGCGGCGGAGGAGCCGGGCGCGAGGCGTTGCGAGCAGGAGTACTCACGCGTTCACCCCCCGCGACACGAGCATCGGCAGGTCTTCGAGGGAGGGGCAGTCGATGATGACGCCGCGCGTGATCTTGCGGCGGCGACGCGCCCTGCCCGGAACCACGCGGATCACCGACACGACGACGTCGACCGGGGCGATGTTCGCCAGGCGAGCCGCCTCCTCGTCGTCCACGCCGGCGCCAACAACAATTGAGAGCACCGAGATCCCGCCGCGCTCCATGATGCAGCGGCGCACGATGCCCGCAAACTCCGAGCGCGTCGACGTCTCCATCTCGGACAGCGCATCCAGCATCGCCATAGGCGAGCCCGTGGGAATCCACTCGTCCGCGGTGTGCATCGACACCGTGCGAGCCTCGCCCGAGCCGGCGAGCGCCAGCGAGGCCGCAACCGACACGGCCGTCTCGAAGGAGCGCCGATCCCACGCGTCCACGCGCGTATCCAACAGCACCATGTGGTGCGAGCGGTGCGTCTCCTCGAACTGGCGCACGATCAGGCGACCAAAGCGCGCCGTCGACGGCCAGTGCACCGCGCGACGGTCGTCGCCCGGCTCGTAGTCGCGCAGGGCGTGGAAGGACACGTCGGAGCTCGTCAGCTTCTCGCTGGCCACGCCCTCGACGTCCATCTGCGTGCCCGTCGCGTCAAAGGAGAAACGCACCGTCGGCGGGTGCACGTGCACGAGGATCGGGTCATCCCACGAACGCACGCGACGCAGCAGACCCAGGCCGTCCATACGCACGGTGCGCGCGGGGCCCACGTTGATGACGCCGCGGCGCTTCGTCATGACCGAGAAAGACTCGTTCCACGTCCCGTTTGCGCTGATCGGGGGCACGAGGAACTCGCCACTGCCTCGTCCGATCGTCACCTCCACGAGGGTTGAACCCGAGCGGTGCCCGGACTCGTTGACCACGCGGACGCGGCCCACCGCCACCTGGCCGGCGACGATGCGGTCATTCTTCATGCGCAGGGACACGGACAGCGGGGACGGGGACGCGACCGAGGCGACCGCGACCACGAGGGCCACCAAGCCCATCACGGCCACGATGAAGCCCTCCAGCCAGCCGAAGGCGAGGGCCGCGACGGTGCCCGCGAGCATCGCCGCGATCACCGCCCACCCCACCGGGGTCAGCGCTCCCAGCCAGCGGGCGACCCCCTCGTAGCCGGGCAGCGCCTGAACGCGGGCGCTCAGAGCGCGCCACGCATGCCTCACAAGTCGACGTAGTTTCTTCACGCGCGCATCACTCCGGGCGGCATTCGCCGGTGAAGTAGGAGCCGCGCTTGAAGGCGTCCTCGCTATCCGCGAAGGTGACCTGGCGCGTCCAGATCGGACCCGCGCCGTCCACACGCACCCACTCGTTGGAGTTCGTGCGGTCGTTGCGGACCTGGCACATGTGCGGGACCGACGAGGCCGACCAACCCGGCGCACTCAGCGTGAACGTGTGGCACGAGGCCGGGGAGAATCCACGCTCATCGCCGCGGCAGTTCTCCACCCACTGGGCGCTCACGTCCAGCTTCGTCACGGTCTCGGGGTGAGCGCCCATCGTCTTGGGGCCCACCGAGTTCACGGCCGTGACCGTCGCCTGGTAGCGCGTTCCCTGCGCCAGATCCGAGAAGGTCACGTCGGTGGCGGTCCCGGACACGACCTTCGTCTCTCCGCCCAGCGACACGCGGATCTCGCTCACCGCCGGGTTCGCGCCCACCGGGTCCCACTGCACCGTCACGCTGGTCGAGTTGACGCCCACGATCCGCACGCCCACCTCCGAGGGGACGCCCGTCGCGGTGCCCGTGGCAGGCACGACCGGGGAGACCGCCGTCTCGTTCCTCACGCCGATGCCCGTCTGGCAGAAGTAGTACGTCGTCGGCTGCCAGCCGTTGGCGGGCAGGATTGTGCCGTCAGAGATCGGCGTACCGTTCGCACACCCACGCTCGGTGTCCGAGTAGCGCAGCGTCAGGTCGGAGGCATCGAATCCTCGGCCCGTCGCAATCGACAGCCCGCTCACCTTCAGTTCGCCCGCGGTGTCTGTTCCCGACAGGGTCGGGGCGGCAATCGGCGCGGGGGTCGTCGCGATCGAAACGTACGCGGTGGCAGGGGCCGACGTATCCCCGTCCGAGTTCGACAGCGTCACCGATGCAGACACCTTACTGCCCGTGGGCACGCCCGACAGCGTGGCAGTACGAGCGTCAGACGCAACCTGCACTTCCACGCCATTGACCGACACCGTGGCCAGGCCCCATCCCTTGCCATTGGGAGATCCCGGGGTCCACGTAACCTCAACCGTCGCCTCGTTCGGATCGCCCGCCGAGCCGGTTGCAACAGCGCTCACGCCGGTCGCTTGATCCGGCTTCCCGTGCGGGTAGCCCTCGGTCGGTGAGGACGCCGGAGAGGGCGTCTCCGCCTTGTTCTGCGCCTGAACCGTCACCGTGTACATCTTGCCGTTCTCCAGGCCCGGGATCCGCAGGCTGGTCTGCGGAGCGGACACCGGGTAGGGAATCGGCTGGCCGCCACCGGGCCCGGTGAGGAACACCGTGTACGTGTGGATCGCGGATCCTTCGTTGTGGGGTGCCGTCCACGAGACGTTCAGGGCACCGTCCTCGCCAGTGACCGTGGGTGCCGCCATCTGCTCGGGCGCCATGTCGATGAGCACCTCGGCGGACGGTGCCGACGGATCGGAGTCCCCGGCCTCGTTATGAGCGACGACCGTGAACGAGTGCTTCGCTCCGTTCACCAGGCCCGTGATCTGCGTGCCCGGATCTCGAGTCTCGTAGGTCTTACCGTCGTACTTGTCCGTAATCGTGTAGCCCGTAATCTGGCCGCCGTTGGAGGCACCCGAGTCGAAGCGCACGAAGGCCGTGCCCGCGCCCATCGGCGTGATCGAGACGTTCTGGGGCGGTTCGGGACGGTCGACGACCTGGACAACAACGCGGCCCTGGACCACGCGATCCGGGTCGTTCGTCGCATCCATGACGCGGTACACGATAGTCATGTTGCCGTGGAAGCCTGTCTTGGGGGTCACCGACAGGACGTTGCCATTGCCCGAAGCGGTTCCCTGGCCCACGTGCACCGACGCGTCCAGGACCACGAGCGGATCCGGGAACGGGTTCGTCGTGTACTCCGACAGGTTCACGTCCACCGTCTGGCCGGCCTTCGCCTTGATACGGGCCTCCGTCGTCGTCACGAGGGGCTTGGAGGACTTCACGATCGTCACCGGAATGTCGGCGTTGACCGCGCCCGAGCCGTCGTCGACGCTGACAGTAATCGCGCCGACCGGACCCTTGGACTGATCCTTCTTGCCGGACACGGTCAGGTTGTAGCCGTCCAGGGACACGTCCACACCGCCGGGGGCCTTCACCACGGCGTAGGAGAAGCTGTTCTTGGCCTGGTCGTCCGGGTCGTCCACCATCTGCGTGAGGTCGACCGTCACGGACTCACCCTGGCCCACGAGGATCGGGGTCGGGGTCAGGCGCGGCGGCAGGTTCCTGGCCGGCTTGATCGTGATCGGGATCGTCAGGGTCGATGTCAGGGCCGAGGCGTCGTCCGAGGCACCGTCACGCACCGTGAAGGACACCGAGGCCTTGCCCGAGGCCGTGTCGGGCGCGCTCAGCGTGATGTGCGTGGGGTCCTGGAGCGAGGCCGAATCCAGGCCGCCGCTGAACTTCACGGAGGAGGCGTCCGTGATGATCGGGGAGCGCGAGTTGTCACGCACCAGCACGTAGTCGTGCATGTCGAGGGTGAGCGTGGAGCCCGCGCGCATCGCCACCGGGATGCGCGTCGTGTCTAGGCGCGGAGCCAGCAGGTCGGTGCCCGGAACGGTCACGACCGCGCTCGCGCTCAGGCCGTCGGGGTCCTTCACCGTGTAGACGACGAGGCGACGGCGCGCATCCGTGGAAATCGACAGGTTCTGCCCCGACACGCTCACACCCGAGGCGTCCGAGGACACCGTCAGCGCAGCCGTGGTGCCGTCCGGATCCTCGTCGTTGACGAGGACGGCAACGCTCACAGGCTTGGAGTCCGAGGGCAGATCGGAGACCGGCACGACGTCGTCGCGGGCGATCGGAGCGCGCAGCGGTGCCTCGGCATCCACCGTCACCGTCAGCTGGCCCTGGGCGCGACCGCCTCGGCCGTCCTCGATCTGGTAGGCAACGACGAACACGCCGTTCGTGGCGGGGGCCTTCACCGTCACCCGGTCCTCGGCCATCGTCACCGTCGCCGCCGGATCCGACACCGACACCGTCGACGGATCCGTGTCCACGAACAGGGCGTCGCCGTCCGCGTCCAGATCGTTGCTCAGGACGTTGACGCTCACCTCACGCCCCGGGCGCACCGTCACCGAGTCGGGAACGGCCGTCGGGTTGTGGTTCTGCGAGCCCGGAGGGGCGATGCCGACGCGCACGCGGGCGCGTCCCTGCACGCCGAGGCGGTCCTCGACGATGTAGGAGAAGGTGTCCGTTCCGGTCGCATTGTCGGAGGGCGTGTACTCCAGCCACTCCGTGCCCAGCACGACGCTACCCTTGGCTGGCGGCTGGTCAATGCCCACCAGAGCGACCGAGTCGCCGTCTGGATCGATGCCCGTCAGGGGCACCGGGATGCGCGTCATCTGCCCCTGCACGGCCCAGGCGTTGAGCGCCTTGGGCACGGGCGCGCTGTTCGCGGCAGAGGCGGCCACGACCTCGAACGTGACGGTCGACGTCGAGCGGTTACCCACCGAGTCGACGGCCGTGTACGCCACGCGCACCACGCCGGCCTCGGAGCCGGCGGCCAGGCGCACCTGGTTGCCCGTCACGAAAACCGTGCCCAGCTCGGCGCCGGTCATGACCTGCACGTCGGGGTCCAGGCTCAGCGTCAGACCGATCGGCGAGCGGTCGTTCGACAGGACGCTCACCGAGCCGATGTCGTCGGCGCGCACCTTCGCCGTGTCCGGCGTGGTCTCAGGCGGGGTCTCGTCGCTCTGCGCATCCGTCGGGATGACGCTCACCTGAGCAGTCGCGGAACCCGCGCCGTTGGAGACCGTGTAGGTAAAGGTCGTGACATCGTTGAGGCCGCCCGGCGACGTGATGCGCAGCAAGTGGCGCTCGATGAGCGTGACCTCAAGGCCCGAGTTCGCGGGCACGTCGATCGACTGAACGACGAGGACGCCGCCCGACGGGTCCGTATCGTTGGCCAGCGGCGCGATCAGCGAGGCGCCGCCCGAGGGCAGGACCGCCAGGTCGTCCTCGGCGATCGGCAGAGCGTTCGTGTCATCGTCGACCACGTCGACGCGGATGACGCCGACCGTCGTCGACGGGCCGTCGGAGACCGTGTAGGTGAACTGGAAGGATCCCGGCACCGAGCCCGTAAACGTCAGCGTGCCGCGCGAGAGGTCAGCGGAGACCGAGGTGCCCGCCGGGGCCGTGCCCGCCGCCACGAGGGACAGGGCGTCGCCGTTGGGATCCGTGTCGTTGGCGATCGGGTCGATGGTCAGCGGCTCAGCGACGCGCGCCACGTAGAAGTCGGCGCGCGCCACCGGCGGCACGTTGCCCGTCTCCTGGACGCTCACCTTCAGCTCGCCGCTGGTCTCGGCGTGGCCATCCGACAGGGTCACGGCGATCGCCTTGACGCCAGCGCCCGAGCCCAAGTCACGGATCTGGACCGTGCCGTCCTCGGAGAACTGCACGGCCATGCCCTCGGGGGCAGTCGCCGACTTGAGGTAGAACTGGTCGCCGTCCGGGTCGATCCAGTCCGACAGGAGGTTGTACTCGACCTGCGCGTTCGCACCCACCTTGATGACCGGGTGCTTGAGCTGGCGCGGGCCCTCGTTCTGGCTCCACGGGTGGATCGTCAGCGTCACGGTCGCCGTCGCGCCCGCCAGGCCATCCGAGGCCTCGTATGTGAAGGACGTCGACCCGCTCGTCATGTTCTCGGGGACGTCCGTGATCTGCAGGGCTCGGCCGCCCCTCGTGCGCACGATCGAGCCGAACTCGGGGTTGGTGACCGCACGCGCCGTCAGCACGTCGCCGTCGTCGTCGGAGTCGTTGTCGAGGACGGGCAGCAGCGTCGAGCGGCCCGGGCGGATGCCGAACTCGTCATCCACGGCCTCGGGCGGCGTGTTCTTGTCCTTGTGCTCCGGCTCGGAGACCTGCTCGCGATCGTCGGGGGTCGGAGTGTCCTCTTCCTCCTGCTCCTCGGTGGGGATCTGGTCCCAATCGCTGACCACGACCATGTTCTTGTCGGGCAGCCACAGCGTGCCCGTCGAGACGTCGTTGAGGACGATGCGCGTACGGTTCGTGCGGAACACGGCGGAGGAGGCCTCGGCCAGGCTCGAGACCGTCTGCGCCTGGTTGCGCGTGGAGTCCGTGCAGGTGCGCACGAACGCGCCCGAGCCCGCCCAGGCACCGTAGGAGCAACCGCGGTGGAAGACCGGGGCCGCGGGGGTGCCCTTCTGGCCGCTGTCCGAGGCCTCCTGGCGCTCGATCGCCTTGCCGTTCAGGGGCACGGACACCAGCTCGTCGCTGGTCGCGAGGAGGACCGACGCGGCCTCGTCGCCGGGGGCCTGCAGGACGGCGCCGCTCACGTGTTCCTCGGACAGGTCGCGCACCTTGCCGCCGGGCAGGACGAGCTTGTTGCCGGTCTGGTCGTAGACGACCGGCTTGTCGCCGACCGCGGTGATCGTCGGCGTCCCGGCCGGCGTAAAGCCTTTGATCTCCGTGGTCTTGGCGCGCCAGGCCTGGCCCTCGCTCGTCAGTGTCACGAGCTTGGAGGACCCGGGAGAGTATGCGAAGACCGTGCCCGAGTTCGACACCGTCACGATGCCGTCGCTCAGGTCGTTGGCGACCGCGTCCTCGCGCAGGAGCGACATGGTGGCAGGCTCGTTGGCGCTGCCGACCCACAGGAGGCCCTCGTTGGGGTCGAGGACCGCCAGGACGGACCCGCCCTGGACCTGGACCGCGTTGTCGGGCAGGGTGACGGACTGGCCGAGGGAGAAGGAGGTCGGACGCACCGGGGTGACCGTGCGGCTCACGGTCTCACCCAGCGTCACGTCACCGCCCTCCTGGCCGATGTCGAAGGACGCGGACTTCACCGAAACCGTGCCGTCCAGCATGAGGGCGTCGTAGTTGAGGTGTCCGAGGAGCTTGCGGTCCTGGTTCGTCACCCAAATGCCGCCGTCGTCGACGCTCACTTGGGTGACCTCGACGCCCCGATACACGACCGCGAGCACGCACAGCATCGCGGATACCAATAGGACGGCGAGCGCCGGTATCCGCTTCGACCAGGTATTTCGCGATCGACGCGCCTTGTTCATGTGGCTTTCCTCAGTCTCAATGTGCGCACTGGTGTGGGGCGTTGTCTGTATCCGCACAGGGTATGGGCAACCATCCCAAGGATACACACCGACCAACCCTATGGATAAACCCCGAGGAGAACAACAGGTACCGAGGAATCTGGGACCTGTCGAACAGGGTTCTCCCGGCGGTGCGTAGCCATTCGGCACGCGCGAGAACCTGACCACAGTCGCGTATTTAGGCTATCGCGCCTCTGCGACGAGGCCGGGGCGCCTCCCCGATCCGCTCTCCCTACGCCGCGCTCACGGTGCCCGCCCGGGCGCGGGAACCGCAGATGAGGGCGGGCCGGGTTACGGTGAGTGCATGGCGAAAGAGAAGATCACCTACCGCTGCTCCGAGTGCGGGTGGACCTCCCCCAAGTGGGTGGGACAGTGCCGCGAGTGCGGGGCGTGGGGCACCGTCGACCAAGCCGGCGAGGCCTCGGCCGGGCCGCGCGCGGCCGCGACTCCCCCGCGCCGCCCCGCCCTGCCGATCGGCGAGGTGGACGGCGAGCGTGCCTCGTCGCGCTCGACGGGCGTGGGCGAGCTGGACCGTGTTCTCGGCGGCGGCATCGTTCCCGGCGCGGTGATCCTCCTGGCGGGCGAACCCGGCGTGGGTAAGTCGACGCTGCTGCTGGACGTGGCCGCCAAGGCCGCGCGCACGGCGGCGGCGGGCGGGCGCGGCCCCGTCCTCTACGTGACGGGCGAGGAGTCGGCGGCCCAGGTGCGCGGGCGCGCGGAACGCATCGGCGCGCTCGAGCCGAACCTCCTGATCGCGGATGAGACGGAGCTCGGCGTCGTCCTCGGGCACGTCGAAGCCTCGCGCCCCTCCCTGCTCATCGTCGACTCCGTGCAGACCATCTCCTCCACCCAGGTCGAGGGCGGGGCGGGCGGCGTCGCGCAGGTGCGCGCGGTCGCGGCCTCACTGATCCGGGTCGCCAAGGAGTCCGACCTGCCCACTCTGCTCGTCGGCCACGTGACGAAGGACGGCGGCATCGCCGGTCCGCGCGTCCTCGAACACCTCGTGGACGTCGTCTGCCAGTTCGAGGGCGACCGTCATTCGCGCCTGCGTCTTCTGCGCGCGGTGAAGAACCGATACGGCCCCACCGACGAGGTGGGCTGCTTCGAGCTGACGGACTCGGGGATCTACGGCCTCGCCGATCCCTCCGGCCTGTTCCTGTCGCGCACGACGCGCGGCGTACCCGGCACGTGCGCGGCCGTTTCTTTGGAAGGGCGCCGCCCGCTGCCCACGGAAATCCAGTCCCTCGTCGCCCCCTCGTCAGGCGGCTCGCCTCGGCGCACCACGTCGGGCGTGGACCACGCGCGCGTGGCCATGATCCTCGCGGTCCTGCAGGCCCGCATCGGCGCGGACACGTCGGGGGCGGACGTCTACGTCTCCACGGTCGGCGGCGCACGCACGGTCGAGCCCGCCATCGACCTGGCGATGGCCATCTCCATCGTGTCCTCACTCAAGGGCACTCCCCCGCGCCCCGACCTCGTCGCAGTCGGCGAAATCTCGCTGACGGGCGAGGTACGCGCCTGCACGGGCACCCAGCGCCGCCTCGCCGAGGCCGCGCGCCTGGGTTTCTCCTCGGCGATCGTGCCCGCCCAGGGCAGCGAGGACCTGTCGGGAGTCGACGGCATCACCGTGTTTACTGTGTCGGATCTGGCGACGGCTATTCGTGTCGCTTTCCCGGCGGACTCGCAATAATAGGAATCACACCGACTGTTCTGGGAGGGAATCACATTGACGTCCGATGCAGCGATCCTTCGTGACGCACTGCGCGCAGTCGCGCCCGGCACGCCTCTGCGTGAGGGACTGGAACGAATCCAGCGCTCCCACACGGGTGCTCTCATCGTCCTGGGGTACACCCCGGAGGTGCAGGCCATATGCTCGGGGGGCTTTGACCTCGACGTTGCTTTCACCGCCGCGCGCCTGCGCGAGCTGTGCAAGATGGACGGCGCGGTCATCATCGACCCCGACCAGTGGCGCATCCGCAAGGCGAACGTGCAGCTCTTCCCGGACCCGACGATCCCCACGGACGAGTCGGGTATGCGTCACCGCACCGCGCAGCGCACCGCCCGCCAGACCCACCTGCCGGTCCTGTCCCTGTCCGCGTCCATGCGCATGATCTCCATCTACGTGGGCTCCGAGCACCGCCTGGTGGAGGAGCCCGAGGCCCTGCTCTCGCGCGCGAACCTGGCCGTCGACACGCTCGACCGCTACAGCCAGCGCCTCGACGAGGTCCTGCAGACCCTCACAATCCTGGAAATGCGCGACAGCGCGACCGTGCGTGACGTCGCCACCGTCATGCAGCGCATGGAGATGATCCGGCGTATCACCTCCGAGATCACGGAGTACCTCGAGGAGCTGGGCTCAGAGGGCCGCCTGCTGGCCCTGCAGGTCGAGGACCTCGTGCGCGGCTCCGCGTCCGAGCGCGCCCTCGTCATGCGCGACTACATCGCGAACCCGGACGACCTGGCCCGCGTCGAGGCCGAGCTGTCTTCGCTCGGCTCGGAGCGGATCGTGGACCTCACCGCGATTTCGAACATCCTGGGCCTGGACGTGTACGAGGTCACGGACCTGGATCGCGAGATCACTCCGCGCGGCGTGCGTGCCCTGTCCCTGGTGCCGCACCTGTCGTGGAGCGCCATCAAGGTCGTGTCCGCGCACTTCAACTCGCTGCCGCAGCTACGCGCGGCCACCGTTTCGGACCTGGAGGCGCTCGAGGGGATCGGCCCCTACCGGGCGAAGCTTATCAAGGAGAACCTGGCCCATCAGACTCAGGCCGTCAGCGCCGGCATCGTCGGCTGGTAGCCGCTCGGCGGCCGCTAGCCCCTAGCGGCCCGACTGCGCGCCCAACTGGGTGCCCGACTGCGCTCCCGACTGGGGGGCGGGGGTGGGCGCAGGCGTCACGTCGACGACGGTCGATCCGACTTCGCGCGTCCCCATCGTGACAGCGACCTTGTAGGTGCCGGCCGCAGCCGCGCTCGCGCCGCCCGCGGGAGCCGTGCAGCCGTTCGTGTACACGTATCCATCCCAGCGCAGCGTGCCGGACCAGGTGGCGCCCGGGCGCAGCAGCAGCGTCGTGGAGGACTGCTGGCTGTCGGCGCAGCGCGAGGAGTCGTAGACCTGGTGGTCGCCGGTCGTCACCGCCAGATTGAAGCGCGTCAGCGACGTCGAGCAGGCGACCGAACCGCGGTTTTCCAGCGTGAGCGTCACGGGCATTGCGGAACCAGAAGCCACGGAGCTCGCCTTCGCGGTGGCCGTGATGTCGCGGTCCAGGCAGGCGGGAATGTCGATCGTGGTGCCGTCGGTGAGCAGGCCGTCGGCGGTGGCCTCCTGACCGCCCTTGAGCGTGTATCCGGAGGTGTCGAGGGCCCCGGACTGGACGACGGACTGCGGGGTTGACTGGGGCGTGGGACCTGCGCTGAAGGCTCCCGCGATGGCGCGCACGGCGGCGACGATCCCCCACACGATGAGCGCGAGGATGAGGATCAGTCCCAGGCCGGTGATGATGCGCCGGGGCCACAGGTTCACGGGCGGACGTCCACCGCCCGACGAGGCCTTCGTGGGCCGACGCGCGCCTGCCCCGCTCCCCCGCTTAGTCGTCGAGGCTCCGGCGGAAGACGCCGCACGCGTCGAAGCTCCCCGACCGCCCGTTGCGGCACGGGAGGCGCGGTCGCCTGCGCGCCCGGATGCGGACGCGGAGCGACGGGGTGAGGGTCGCCGGGGGGAATTCTTACGCTGGTCAGCCACGCGTCCACGATACCGGCCCACGACATCGGGGAGCGACTAACGCTCGGGGCACGCTCACTTTCGCGCGCGAGAGGACTCCCACACGAGGCGCTTAAGCGGCGGCGCTGCGCTTATGCGAGCTCGACGATCCATCGTCGTCGGGGTCGATCACGCACCAGCGTTCCACGGCGAGAGCGACGATGGTCCAGACGAGACCGACCAGGCCGCTGATGCCCGACGCGATCGCGTTGGCGACCATCGCCGAGGCCTCGAGCTGCGTGAGGGACACGATCATGACGCCGATGAGGACACCGGCGAGCGCACTTCCGACGATCGCGCTGGCTCTGGCGAACACGGCGACGCGCATCGCGCCGATCGCGTCGATCCACGTGTCTTTGTTCGCGCGCAGTCGGCGCACCGCCAGGCCGGACCAGATGAGGAGCGCGGTCGCGACCGCGAAGACGACGGCCGGGCCGGGCGTGACGATCAGGGGGGTGCCTCCCGCGCGCATGTGCGCGAAGAAGCCGAGGAAGCTGAGGAGGGCACAGACGAAGCCGACCAGCGTCACCCAGGTGATCGACAGGGGTTTCATTTAACGCCTCTTGACGATGGGGATCGCGCCCGTCATCGTGGGCCGCACGACGACGCGGCGCAGGATGCCGGTGTGAGTGGCCTCGTCCTCGGGGATGGGGCCGACGGGGGTGTTGTCGGGCAGCCCTGGGGCGAGGATGGTGGAGCGGCCGTCGGCGTGCACGGTGGCCTTGGGGGCCTCGTCGTCGCGCCCCAGGCCGGAGCGGTCGTCGACGACGCGCACGTCGTGGGAGGCACCCACGGAGAAGTTCCAGTCGGGCAGCGCGATCTTGGAGCGGGACTCCTCGCGCTTGGACTCGAACACGGGTGCCCAGCGGGGCTTTTCAGTCCCGCTCGGCTTGTAGGTGCCGGTGCCGATCTTGCGGGTCATGCGACCTGCCGCAGAGTCGGCGGGCACGGAGGACACGGGGTGCCACGACGGGCGCGACGAGGCCTTGGCTTCGTCCGCACGGCGGCGCTGACGGTGGGGCGGGCCGGGCACCGCCGGGGCGGTCGCGGCCTCGTCCGCGGGGGTCTCGTCCTGCGGCGCTGCGGCCTGCGGGTCCGCGTCGGGTTCGTCAGCCTGGGAGGGGGTTTCCACAGCCGGGGCTTCGGCCTCGGGCACGTCGACGTCGTGCGACGCGGGCTCGTCAGCCGTGGGCTCGCTGACCTCGGGCTCGTCGGCGATCGTGGCCTCGCCCGAATCCTGGACGGCGGACAGGCGGCTCCAGATGCTGGCGCGAGGGGCGGAGTCTTCCTCGGCGGAGGCGGGGGCGGCCTCGGAGTCCGCGGCCTCCTCGACGTCGTCGCCGGAGTCCTCGATCACCGTGTGGGCGGCGGGAATCTCAACCGGCTGGGCGGGCTCACCCGGGCGGGTGACGAGGTCGCTGACCTGGCTGATTTCGCCGGTCAGGGCCTCGATGAGCTCGCGCATGTCGGCGCTGGCCTGCTCGGCGCGCTGGGCGAGGAGCTGGTCGGAGTCGGCCATGACGGCCGCAGGGTCCTCGAGCCAGTCGTCGACGGCGTCGATGATGCCCTCGCGGTCGGGGGTGTGGGCCAGCAGGTCGGATACGCGTCCCACGCCCTCGAGGACGGCGTCGGGGTCGCACAGGAGCCAGGGTGCCAGGACGAAGGCGCGTTCCTTGGCGCGCGGGTGCGGCAGGGTGAGGACCGGGTCCGAGGAGGCCAGGCCCTCGATCTGGATGATGTCGATGTCGACGGTGCGCGCACCCCAGCGCTCGTGGCGCTCGCGACCGAGCTCGCGCTCGATGCGGCTGGTCTGGGCGAACAGCTCGTCGGGGGTCGCGATCGCGGAGCCGACGACGACGGCGTTCCAGTAGTCGGGCTGGGGGGCTTGTCCGGGGGCCAGCACGGGCTTGGTGCGCATGATCGGCGAGACGTCGTCGATCTGGAAGCCTTCCATGTAGGACAGGGCCTCGACCGTGTGCATGAGGTTGACGGGCACGTCCCCGAGGTTGCCGCCGATCGCCAGGATGACTCGGCGCGAGCGCAGGCGCTCGGGGCGCGTCTCGTCGTGGGCGGGCGCTGCGTGGGCGGCCTGCACGTCGCGACGCGTCGGCAGGGCTCCGCTCTGCTCCTGCTCGGCGGGGCTGGGGGCCTGGGCGCGGCCGTAGGCCTCGATCTCGCCGGTAAGGACGGAGCCGTCCTCGGCCTCGTACATGCCCTTGAGGGACAGCGACAGGGGCATCGCGTCGGTCTGGCCCGCTCGCACGGTCACGGACACGTCCGCGAAGGGGTGGTCGATGGGGGCGTCGGGCTTGTGGACGGTGACCTCGGTGCCGACGACGCCCTCGTGGCTCATGACGCGCGATGCGATGGTTTCGGCGAGGGTCTCGATGAGGTCGACGGCGGTGCCGGTGAGGACGGCCATGGCCTCGTCGGCGATGTCCGCGTAGGAGACGGTGGCTGCGATGTCGTCGGCGGTGCCGGCGGTCTCGACCCACATGACGATGTCGGCGCTGAAGCGCTGGTTGCGGTCGCGCTCGAAGTCGTAGACGCCGTGGTTTGCCAGCGCTCCCAGTCCTTTGAGGGCGATGATGACGCGTCGGTTAGTCAACGTCGTTCTCCTTTCGGGCGATGGCCGCCACGGTGGCTGCTACGTCGTGGACCCGCACGGCCCACGCGCCAGCTGCCGCGCAGTAGGCGGCAATGTCCGCGCTGTTCGCGTCCACGTCGCCCTCGAGGGCCTTGACGAAACGCTTGCGAGACGCACCGACGAGGACGGGGTATCCGCCCTGCGCGAAGCGCGGCAGTTCGCGCAGGATCTGCCAGCACTGGTCGCCCGTGAGCGAGAAGCCGAGGCCCGGGTCTACCACAATTTTATCAGCTGTCACACCAGCATCAATAGCGTCTTGAACCTGGGACCCCACGCGCTCGATGAGCGTGCCCACGAGGTCGTCCCCGTAGTCGAAATGCTCCCCCGGCATGCCCGGCAGCGCGCGGTAGTGCTGGACGACGTACGCGCAGCCCGACTGCGCGACTGCCGCGTTCATCTCGGGATCCCAGCGCCCGCCGCTCACATCGTTGATAATCGCCGCACCCGCGCGCGCGGCCTCGCGGGCCGTCGACGCGTGCAGCGTATCCACCGACACGATGACGCCGTCGGCGGCCAGGGACTCGACAACCGCGCCGATGCGCGCCCACTCCTCGTCCGCTCCGATGCGCGTCGAGTTCGGGCGAGTCGACTCCCCACCCACGTCGATGAGGTCCGCGCCGGCGGCCACCATCTCGCGCGCGTGGCGCAGCGCGGCCACGACGTCCGTGTAACGTCCCCCGTCCGAGAAAGAATCGGGGGTGACGTTGAGGATGCCCATGATCGCTGTCCGACCGACAGGCAGGCTCAGGCCACCGGGCAGCGCCAGGGGTGGGACCGGGGACGAGGCCGGGGCGGCGGGCAGGGGCAGGGCACTCACGTCATCGGCTCCCGGACAGAACGAGGGCCATCATCTCGGCGCGGGTCGCGCCGTCGCTCATGATGCCGCGCAGCGCGCTGGTCACGGTCGAGGAGCCCGGCTTGGAGATGCCGCGCATCGACATGCACATGTGCTCGGCCTCGATAACGACGATGACGCCCTGGGGGCTGAGGATCTCGTCGATCGCATCGGCGACCTGGGCGGTCAAGCGCTCTTGGACCTGGGGGCGGCGCGCGTAGCCTTCGACCACGCGGGCCAGCTTGGACAGGCCCGTCACGACGCCGCCACGCGGAATGTAACCCACGTGGGCGCGGCCGTAGAAGGGCAGCAGGTGGTGCTCGCACACCGAGAAGAAGGTGATGTCGCGGACCAGGACCAGCTCGTCGGTGCCCGCGTGGAACTGGGTGCGCAGGTGCTCGCGCGGGTCCTCGGTCAGGCCCTTGCACATCTCGCGCCACGCGCGCGCCATACGGTCGGGCGTGCCGACCAGGCCCTCGCGCTCGGGGTCCTCACCGATTGCGACGAGCAGGTCGCGCGACGCCTTCTCGACGCCAGCCGGATCGTAGGTCACTCCTGCTCCTCTTCCGCACCCGAGGCGTCGATGACGTCAATCGGCGACACGTCGATTCCCTGCACGGGAACGGACGTCCACTCGTCCTCGGCCTTGATACCGACCGGGTGGCCCAAAACCACGCCCGGAACGGCCGCGTCGGACTGGTAGTTCCACACGGGGCGCTCGGGCGCCTTGATAACGTCCTGGAAAATCTCACGCAGCTGCGCCTCGTCGAGGGTCTCCTCCTCGAGCAGGCGCGAGGCCAGGGTGTCCAGAACCGCGCGGTTTTCCGACAGGATGCGCCACGCCTCGCGCATCGCGTTGTCGAGGAGGCGACGCACCTCCTCGTCGATGATCGCGGCCGTCTCATCGGAGAAGGAACGTGGAGCCTCGCCGGACCCGTGGCCGAAAGCCTCGGTGTCGGCGTCGCCCAGCTTCACCATGCCGATGCGGTCACTCATGCCGTAGTCGGTGACCATCGCGCGGGCCGTCTTCGTGGCCTGCTGGATGTCGTTCGCGGGGCCCGTCGACGGATCGCGGAACACGATCTCTTCGGCGACGCGACCACCCATGCCGTAGACCAGGTCGTCGAGGAGCTGGTTGCGGGTCTTGTTGAAGCGGTCCTCGGTGGGCATGACCATCGTGTAGCCCAGCGCGCGGCCGCGCGGTAGGATCGTCACCTTCGTGACCGGATCCGTGTAGTTCAGGGCGGCGGCGGCCAGGGCATGGCCGGCCTCGTGGTACGCGGTCACGGCCTTATCGTGGTCGTTCATGACGCGGGTACGCTTCTGCGGGCCCGCGATCACGCGGTCGATGGCCTCGTCGATGGCGCGCTCATCGATGAACTGCATGTCGGAACGCGCGGTGAGCAGCGCTGCCTCGTTGAGGACGTTCGCCAGGTCCGCGCCCGTGAAGCCGGGTGTGCGCTTGGCAATCTGACGCAGGTCCACCTGCGCGGTGAGCGGCTTGCCCTGCGCGTGGACCTTCAAGATGGCCTCGCGGCCCTTCAGGTCGGGGGCCTCGACGGCGATCTGGCGGTCGAAACGTCCCGGGCGCAGCAGCGCCGGATCGAGAATGTCGGGGCGGTTGGTCGCCGCAATCAGGATGATGTTGGCGCGCTCATCGAAGCCGTCCATCTCCACGAGGAGCTGGTTGAGCGTCTGCTCGCGCTCGTCGTTGCCGCCGCCGATGCCGCTGCCGCGGTGGCGACCCACGGCGTCGATCTCGTCGACGAAGATGATGGCCGGCGCGTTCTTCTTCGCGCGCTCGAAAAGCTCGCGCACGCGCGAGGCGCCCACGCCGACGTACAGCTCCATGAACTCCGAACCGGAGATCGAGAAGAACGGGGCGTTCGCCTCGCCGGCAACCGCCTTGGCAAGCAGGGTCTTACCCGTTCCGGGAGGACCGTAGAGCAGGACGCCGCGCGGGATGCGCGCACCCACCTTGTGGAACTTGTCCGGGGAGGCCAGGAACTCGCGGATCTCCTCGAGCTCCTCCACGGCCTCGTCCTCACCGGCGACGTCCGCGAAGGTGACGTCCGGGCGTTCCTGGTTGAATTCCTTGGCGCGAGACTGCGTGAAGCCGCCCATCATCCGCGAGCCCGACATGGAGCGCATGATGAAGTAGAACGCGCCGCCTAGGATCACCAGCGAGATCAGCAGCTGGACGACGCCGCCCAGGATGCCGGACTGGGGACGCACCGCGTTCCAGCCCTTCGCGGGAGCCTTGTCGGCCACCGTGTCGAGGATGTCCTTGGTCTGCACGTAGGAGTACGTGAAGTAGACGTTCTTGCCCAGATCAACGGTCTTATCGTCGCCGCCGGTGCTCTGGTGGACGTAGTTGTCCGTCAGCGTCAGGTTCACCTGCTGGGTGCCCTCGTTGAGGACCACCTGCTCGACCGTGTCACCCGAGATGAGCGCGAGGCCCTCGGAGGTCGTCACGGCGCGAGGGCTGAAGAAGCCCCACATGAACCAGCCGCCGGCGAGCAGCATGATGAGCGGAACCATCACCCAGCCCAGGCTGGGGCGTTTGTTCTTGATCTTCTCGTTCACGTGGGTCCCTTACAGGTAGGCTTTCTTAGTTGTTGTAGACGTGCGGCTGCAGCGTGCCGACGAAAGGCAAATTACGGTACTTTTCCGCGTAATCCAGGCCATAACCGACGACGAACTCGTCGGGGATGTCAAAGCCCACGTAGGCAACGTCCACGTCGACCTTGGCGGCCTCCGGCTTGCGCAGGGCGGTCGCGATCTTGACGGAGGCGGCGCCTCGTCCGAGCAGGTTCGCCTGCAGCCAGGACAGGGTCAGGCCGGAGTCGATGATGTCCTCGACGATGAGCACGTGGCGTCCGGCCACGTCCTGGTCGAGGTCCTTTAGGATGCGCACGACGCCCGAGGTCTTGGTGCCGGATCCGTAGGAGGACACGGCCATCCAGTCCATCTCGAGGGGGGTGCGCAGCTTGCGGGACAGGTCCGCCATGACCATGATGGCACCACGCAGGACGCCGACGATCAGCAGATCTTCGCCCGCGTAGTCGCGGTCGATCTGCTCGGCCATTTCGCCGAGCCGACGGTCCATATCCTCGGCGGTGACCAGGATTTCTTTCAGGTCGTTACCCATATCGGTGGCGTCCACCGTGTCCTCTTTTCGTATCGATGCTACGCGAGCGATTCCACTATAAGCGTGCCACACAAACGCTCGCCTGTTCCAGGGAGGACGAGATTCTCACTGTCAGCGCAACATCCTGTGATCGCGCAGTCAGTGCCGGGCCGCTCCGGTGGGTTCTGTCGCGGCGCATTCCCGCCGTTTAGGTGGGGTCTGGTGCCGTCGGGTCGCCTACTTCGCGCGCGACGAAAGAGATACGCGCGTTCGCCCCGCGTCCAACGCGCGAGGCGGTGCCTCCGGGCAGGTCGATGGGTCCCTGGCCTCGCCACGCGACCACGAGGTCGTCGAGGGCGTCCACGTGAGCACTGGACAACGCGCGGATTCCGGCGGCGCGGGCGGCGTCGCGCAGCGCCCGGGTGCGCACCGCGCGGGGGGCGCCCAGCAGGTCAGACACCGCCAGGGACGGGCGCGCCTTCTCGGAGTCATACCCCTCCCCCAGCGTCGCCGAGTCCGCGAGCGCGCGCGCCCACTGTGCGAGGGCGTCGTCGTCGGCCGCGCACAGGGCGGCCGTGCGGGCCAGCGCGGGAACCGGGTCCACCCCCAGGGCCGAGGCCAGGGCGGGGATCGCCCGGTGGCGCAGGGCCGAGCGGCGCAGCGGACTGCCGTCGGCGGCCCGCCACGGCCCGTCGATGTCGTTGGTCGGGTCCTCAACCGGGGTGAGGCCCGCCTGGGCGCAGGCCGCCTCCGTGTCCGCTCGCCGCAGCCCGAGGAGGGGGCGCAGCCACGTCACCCCGTCATCGTCGCGCGAGATGGGGGCGATGGCCCGCAGGGACGAGGGGCCAGATCCGCGCGCGAGGCGCAGGAGGACCGTCTCAGCCTGGTCGTCCATCGTGTGGCCGAGGAGGATCGGGGCACCTTCACGCTGGGCGACCGCTCGCAGGGCGGCTCGGCGGGCGTCGCGGGCCGCGCCTTCGGGCCCTCCCGGGCCGTCCACCGCCACGGTCTCAACGACGCCGCGCGCCCCCAGGGAGGTCGCCAGGTCCGCGACGCGGCGAGCCTCCTCGCCGCTGCCCGCGCGCAGCCCGTGGTCGACGGTCACCGTCACAACGGGGATTCCCGCGCGCGCGGCCACGTCAATCGTCGTCAGCGCCAGCGCCAGCGAATCCGCGCCTCCCGACAGGCCGACGATGAGAGCGGGAGGGGCCCCGGCCTCGTCGATGAAGGAGGTCAAGTGGTCGCGCACCGCCAGGGAGCAGGCGCGCAGGGGGCCGCGCGGGTTCGCACCCACGCGGCTCGAGGCGTCAGCGCACACGCGCCAGCCACGCTGTCGGCTCCGCGTACTCGCGGGCGCTCGGCAGGGCATCGACGCTCGACAGAAGCTCCGCAATCGCGCCCTCGCGTACGACGGTGCGCGCAAATCCTTCGGTCTGCGCCTGCAGGGCCTCGACCCCGGCCAGGGGCATGCCGGCCGCCGCGCATGCGCGCACGAGAGCGACGCCGCCCGCGTGGGCGCGGTGCGTGCGCAGCCACTGGATCGAGGGCAGGTCGCGGGGCGTGAGAACCTCCATCTCCGCGGTGGGCAGGGCGTCCAGGAGCAGGACAACGCGCACGAGCTCGTCGCTGCGTTCGGGCAGCGAGCGCATCAGGTCGGCGATATAGGGGACGAGGTGAGGGGCGTAGGTGAGGTGGACGCCGCGCAGTCCCGTACACAGGGACACCCAGCGGCACCAGTCTGTCTGATCCAGGGCGTAGCGCTGCGCGTCCGCGAGCACGTTGGGGGCCACGAGGATCCGGCTGCCCGAGCGCACGTCCCAGATGCCCGTCGCATCCTTGGCCAGGGCGCGCAGGATGACGGCCTCGGCGGCCAGAACCTTGGGCGTACGCGCATCCTCGAAGCTCTCCAGGAGCGATCCAACCGAGCGGATCAGGCCTCGTCGGTCGACGACGAGGGTCGGGGATCCGGCCACCTTCTCAGAAGCCTCGGGCAGGGTCGACAGCTCGGCGAGCCGGCGATCCGACCAGGCGACCGAGCGGCGCAGACGCGCCACGACGGCGGAGGCACCCACGCGAGAGGCCGAGGGGCCCGCGTAGGACAACGAGGCGAGAACTCCCGCGACGTTGCGCGGGCCAAACGGCATATCCATGGCCTCAGTCTAGCCCGGCCAGACCTTCCTCGAAGGCGTCCAGGTGGCCGCGCGTGGCGTAGGCACCCTCGGTGACGTTGTCGTGGCCGATCGACACGAGGAGGACGCGCCCGCTCTTTGTCATGACGGACCCGGACAGGGCGGTGACCTCCTGGAGGGAACCCGTCTTGGCCTGCACGTTTCCGGCCGCGGGCTCCTCGGTCATACGCTGGGAGAGCGTGCCGACCAGGCCCGCCCACGGCAGGAGGCGCATCGTGTCCGCCTCGGTGCCCGTGCCCTCGTACGAGGCCTTCAGGACGCCGACGAGGGTGTTCGCACTGATCTTGTCGTTGCTCGACAGGCCCGAGCAGTCTTCGAGGGTCAGGCCCTCCGTGGGGACGCCGGCCTCGGTCAGGGTCTTGCGCACCGTCTCGGTCGCACCCTCGTAGGTGGCGGGGGCACCCGCCGCGCGCGCGGCGAAACGGCAGTACTGATCGGCGAGAGTGTTATCCGAGTGCGCGAGCATCCAACGCAGCTGCTCCCCCATCGTCGCCGAGCTCACCGAGGCGACGGCTCCCGCTCCCGCGGGGGCATCCCCGGCCTCGCCGAGGGTCGCGGAGATCCCCTCCGCGCCGAGGGCCTGCGAGAAGACCTCGGCGACGCGGCCCGGCGCGTCCGCGTAGAAAGAGTTGGCACCCTCGTAGGTGCGTCCGGCGTCAATCGCCATGGGGCCGACGTGGCCCTCGTAGGAGCCGACCTCCTGCGCGTCCCACGAGGACAGGTGCGAGGCGCCCTCGAAGAGAGTGCCGCGCCAGTTCAGGGTCACAGAGGTGATGCCGCGCTGCGTCAGGGCCGCGGCCGTGTCCTTCGCGAGAGTCTGCAGGCCCGCGCGGCCCGAGACCTCGACCTCGTCGGAGGTGCCGATCCCCAGGAGCAGGTCACCCTCCGAATCCAGGTAGAGGGTCTGGTTGTCGGCACCCAGAAGCGCGCTGGTCGTCAGCGTCGCCGTCGGATCCAGGTGGTGCAGCGCGGTGAAAGCCGCGAGGGTCTTCGTCGTCGAGGCGGGCGTGTGAGGGGTGGCGGCGGCCGCATCCAGGAGGACCTCTCCGGTCTGCGCGTCCACGACCGTCCCCCACGCCGTGTACCCGCCCTCAGCCGCGGCTGCCTCGACCGGCGCCCACAGCGCCTGGACGTCCTCGGCAGAAACCGGGTTCCCGGTACCCTTTGCGTTACCGGAAATCGTTGCGGGTTCAAGCGTCGAGGCAGTGGGAGCGTCCGCCGGAGTGGCCGTCTGCGTCGAACAACCGGCACCCACCAGCGCCGCCGTCGCCACGAGCGCGGCGCTAGCGCTTACAATTGCCCCCATAGACGTGCGATGCATGGATGTCCCTTCGTGGTTACTTCGGTACCTACAGTACCCGTCCATGCGCCGACACAACCAACTGGACCCCCGAGTTTCGGGGCTGAAGCGGAAGGCGCGGCCATGGAATTTGACGTGACCATCGAGATCCCCAAGGGGAACCGAAACAAGTACGAGATCGACCACGAGACGGGTCGCATCCGCCTGGATCGCATGCTTTTCACATCCACTCGTTACCCGGATGACTACGGTTTCATCGACGACACCCTGGGTGAGGACGGCGACCCGCTGGACGCCCTCGTCCTCCTCGAAGAGCCCACCTTCCCTGGCTGCGTGATCCGCTGCCGCGCGCTCGGCATGTTCCGCATGCGCGACGAGAAGGGCGGCGACGACAAGGTCCTGTGCGTCCCCGCCTCGGACCAGCGCGCCTCGTGGCGTACCGAGATCGACGACGTGTCGGAGTTCCACCGCCTGGAAATCCAGCATTTCTTCGAGGTCTACAAGGACCTCGAGCCCGGCAAGAGCGTCGAGGGCGCGCACTGGGTCGGCCGCGAAGAAGCCGAGGCCGAGATTCGCCGCTCCTACGAGCGCCTGAAGGAGCACGAGGGCGAGCACTGAGCTCACTGCTTGAAAGTGGCCGCGCGGACTTGCGTCTGCGCGGCCACTTTCACATACCCGCCGCCCGGCGCGGCCACCGCACGCAACGAGAGGCGGGACCCTTCGGGGTTCCGCCTGCGTCGTATCCGAGGAGGCATGGGGAGCGTCGGGGCGCCTGTGAGCCGTCAGGCCCTCTTTTGTTTCTGTTTCTGTGAACGCATCCTGCGCACGCGGGCCCTTTCATGCGCACGTTAACCCGATAGGTGGTGGCCTGGGCGGGCTGCCCACCATGCCACCAATGGGGTTTAGCTGCGCATGGAAGGGTTCATGCTGCCAGCAGAGGGGCCCGGCTGCCAGCACGGCCACCACGACTGACACCACTGCGCCCAAAACGCAGACCACCTCAACCACAACACCCCGTTTTCACCGTTTTTCGCCGAGGTGGTCTGCACTTTGGGCACCACACCGCCTCAAACCGCGACGTCACCGCCACCAAACGGGGGAAATGGCGCCATTAGAACCACGACACGCCGGCGACACGCCGACAGCCAGCCTCTAATGCTGCAAAACCCCCACTGTTGCTGGTCCGTAAGGCACTGGACGGACCACAAGGCCAGACCGCGGTGCCGGTGGGCGGCGGCGGGGCCTGGCTGAGCTTCAGGGCAACGCGCCCAGCACACCACAAATCGTCTCTTTCGGGCCATTTTGAGCGCGCTGGGTGAACTATTTCGCGCACGCACCCACATCGGGCCGCGCAGGGCGAACTATTTCGCCCACAGGACATAGCCACGTGGCGACATTGAAACCGACAACACCACTGCGACCACTGATGCAGGACACCGTGAAACCGCCATCACCACTGCTCGCCCCTCAACAGCAACCGTTGAAACCGGTGACACCTCTGCAACCGAAAAACACACCGAAAACACCCATTTCTCACCCGCAAAGGCGATGGCGGTTTCAGTTGAGGCTCGGCCTGCGCGAGCAAAGGCGATGGCGGTTTCAACTTGCCCACCTCACCGGCCCGCAAAGGCGACAAGGGTTCCAACCCGACGCAAGTAGCCACGAGCAAAGGCGTCACCGGTTTCAGACAACCACGCCGCGCGCAGCTACAAACCCGCTACCCAGAAAACTCGCATGCAATTCGATTGGGTGAAGTTTCAACGAAGCCTGAAAACGTTGCAATTCCAACGATCTTATTTCAAGATTCGAAAGGTTCGTGGGGGAATTGCATGCGAAATTGGGTGTCGGCTCAGGAATGTGGGAAGTGACCACTGGATGCGAGTCCTGCGCGATGGAGGGGCCAGGCTGCGGTACCCGTGGGCGGCGGCGGGGCCTGGCTGGGCTTCAGGGCAACGCGCCCAGCCACACGTCAGTACATCAGTTTGTTTTCCACGCCTCGATAATGGTTCCCGAGTGGGGGTACACGACGATCCCGATCTCCGCACCCTCTGAGCGGCACGCGTCAATGACCGTCGCGTAGGGCTGTTCGCCCGCCTCCACCCTGTCATCCATCAAGCTCTTGCGTTCCCTGTACTCCCACGACGAGCCGTCCGAGCTGACCAACTCGAACACGTACTGTGCCCTGGCGTGGCCTTTGCCGGAGTGCGTGATACTGTTGTCCACGTCGAAATCACGGCACGTGACGGCCTCGTGGCGCACGGTCCCCGAACGCCAATCCTGGACGTAGGGGGTCAGGAAATACAGCGAGGCGTACCCAAACGCCCACAGGATCGACGCGGACATCCCAAGGCCGAGAAGCGGAGCGAGGAGCGACGCAACGCCGCCGCGCCTGCCCGACGACGAGGGAACGACGCACCTCCAGGCCACCCGCGCGAGCCACCGCAACGACGCCCAGACAACCGGGAACCAGAACACGAGAACCAGGAGCGGCACCCCAAGGCCGGCAAGGCCCGCGTACAGCCTCCATATCGTCCACGGGTTGCCCCCCACCAAGACACACACCGAGATGTACGCCATGATGACCCAGATACCGATGATCGCCCACCTCATGCGCCTCTGCGCGGGCGTCAGATTCTTCGAGGTGAAGAGCTTATTCATCACATTACCGGGGGCCGTCTGCGCAGCCGTATCCGAAGTCGTTGCCATGCGGCCACACTAGCCCAGTCCTCGCCCCTGTTCCCGAAGCGGGTCAATCGGTGAGAGCCACCCGTCCCCTAGTCGCGTCGCCAGGCCTCGGCGATGGTGCCCGTGCGCTCGTAGACGGAGACGCCGAAGTCGGGGGCCTGCGCCTCGCACAGGGTCATGATGGCGATGTAGGGGCTGTCCTCGCGTTCCATCTCCTTCTCGAGGTCGGAAAGCCTGAGCTCGAAGTGCTGCGAGTATCCGTCGGTGCCCACCAGGTCGAAGATGACGAAGGTCTTGTTTGCGCGCTTCAGGAAGGTCTCGTCCCCCTCTTCGCGCACGTTCTGGCAGCTCACGTTCTCGTGTCGAATCGGGCCCTGCCACCAGTCCTGGACGGCGAGGCCGTAGCCTCCCCATGCCCGGGAGGCGACGAACGCGAGGATGCCGGCAGTCAGGAGGAAGGAGAAGGTGGCAGCAAAGGGCTGCGGCTTCTTTGCGTGCTTAGCGAGGAGGGGGGTTTTCTGAGCCCTGATGAAGTCGCGGAGCATCCACCGAAGCGAGGCCCAGACCACGGGGACCCACAGGAGGATGAAGAAAGCGGGGATGACGGCGGCCGCCATCTGGGCGCGCATCGACCACTGCCCCCACGAGCCGCGCAGGCCGAATCGCCAGTACAGCCCGTACACGACGATCGCGATAAGTCCGACGAAGACCCGGAACGCGCGCTTGGTCGAGGTATCAAGCGGGACGGACACATCTTCGTCGGCCGACGCGGCGCCGGGTTCGTGTCGGTCGCTCTGAAGGGCTGAGTTCTCCATGCCTTCATGCTATCCGAGGACGAGGCCGGGGCGGGCAGCGGCGTCCAGGGGGGCGGTTGCGCCGCTGGGATGACGAGGCGGGGGTCGCGCGACTGCGCGACCCCCGCCCGGGTTGCTGGAAAGCTCAGAGCCTCACAGCGTAGGGCATGATCGAGCCCCAGCTGTACACGCCGGTGATGCGCACGGGCACGCCGAAGGTGGGTGCCTCGATCATCTGGCCGCCGCCCAGGTAGATGGCGACGTGGTAGATGCCGGACTGGGTGCCGTTAGAGGACCAGAAGATCAGGTCGCCAGCCTCCATGGAGCCGATCGGCACGTGCGTTCCGTAGCCGTATTGGGCGCGCGAGAGGTGGGGCAGGTCCACGCCGGCGCTTTCCCACGCGAGCATCGTCAGGCCGGAGCAGTCCACGCCGCCGTAGGATTCGCCGCCCCACACGTAGGGCACGCCGAGGTAGCTCTTCGCGGTTGCGATGGCCGTGTCGGCCCCGCCACCCGAGTAGGAGGGTGCCGAGTACGAGGGCTCCTCGTAGGAGTAGGAGGGGGCGGAATACGAGTCGTCGTCATCGTCATCGTCGGCGTCATAGGAGGACGAGGCATCGGCGGCGGCAGCGGCAGCTGCAGCGCGCTCGGCGGCTGCGGCCGCGTCGGCCTGACGCTGGGCTTCAGCCGCAGCGGCTGCCTGCTCGGCGGCGATGCGTGCGGCTTCCTGGCGCTCGGCCTCGAGGGCGGCCTCCCGCTGGTTGATGAGTTCGACGGTCGTGTTCTGCTTGGTGGCCAGTTCCTGCACGTAGGCACCGCGCTGAGCGGCGACGCGCGCGGCCTCGTTCTGGGCGGCGGTCGCGGCCTGGTTGGCGGCGTCGGTGCGCTTCTGAACTTCGTCCGTGGCGGCCTGCTGGTTAGCGAGCGCGGTGTTCGCGGCGTCACGGGTCACCTTGGCGACCTGCTCGAGCGCGGCGACGTTCTGCATCTTCGCCTCGGCGGAGGCGGAGAAGGAGCTGATGCCGGCCTGCTTGGTCTCGACGCTGCGCAGTCCGTCGGAGTCGAGGTAGGGGGCGAGCGCGTCGAGCGTGCCACCCCCGTTACGGTATGCGGCCTGTGCGACGGAGGCGATCTGCTGCTTGCCTTCCTGGAAGGCGGCCTCGGCGGCGTCCGCGTCGGCCGACGCCTGATTGGCGGTTGCGGTCGCCTCATTCAGTGCGATGTTGGCTTCGTTGAGGTCTTCGCCGGCAATCTGCGCGTTCTGCATCGCGGTTGCGGCGCTGGCGTTGACCTCGGCGAGCTTGACCTCAATCTGAGCGACGCTCATCTTCGCGGCCTCTTCGGCAGCCTGGGCGGCAGCGATCTCCTCCTCAGAGGGGGCGGCTTGCGCCATCTGGGGCAGCACGAGGAGGGCGCAGGCGGCGATAGCCGTCAGGCCCATGCGAATGGTTCCGCGTCGTCTCATCGTTGTCTCATCTCGTCCAATTAGGTGCGCCGGAGCGCGCGTACTGGAAAAGAGCCTATCCACTTTCGTCACACTTGGCAACAAACACACCACAAAACCCAACTTTCACACATACAACAATCACAACATATGTAACACCAACACCATGATTACTGCACAAATACCTGCGCTTTCATAACATTTTCAACCACCACTATGAGTCTCCTCACACACCCGCCACCACACCCCTGCCTGTTACAAAAGTCCACCATCCGGGACCGCCGCGCCCCTGCCTCGTCGATGACAAACAATTGGGGGCATGAACCGTCGAATGTGCCGCTGACTGCGCGTCAGCACAAGCGACTGCCGCGCAGTCCCCCGACAGCGGGACGCGCCTCGACGCATGTTCACTTCACCGCATCTGCGGCCCGCCGGAGGGGAATCAGAGACGAACCACCCCTCACCCAAGGAGCCGCACAATGACCGCCAACGACTGGTCCTTCGAAACCAAGCAGATTCACGCCGGATACAACCTCGACCCCGCCACCGGCGCGACCGCGCTGCCCATCTATCAGACGTCCTCCTACGCCTTTGAAGACACCGCGCAGGCCGCGAGCCGCTTCGCCCTGCAGGAGCTGGGCCCCATCTACACGCGCCTGACCAACCCGACGACCGACGGCGTCGGCACCCGCATCGCGGCCCTCGAGGGAGGCGTCGGCGGCCTCCTCGTCTCCTCTGGCCAGTCCGCGACCGCCCTGTCGATCCTCGCCCTGGCCGTCGCCGGCAACAACGTGGTCGCTTCCCCCTCCCTGTACGGCGGTAGCGTCACCCTGCTGAAAAACACGCTCGGACGCCTGGGCATCGAGGCCCGCTTCGTCACAAACCCCCTCGACCCCGAGGCCTGGCGCGCGCTCGCCGACGACAAGACGGTCGCCTTCTACGGCGAGACCATCCCCAACCCGCAGGGCGACATCCTCGACATCGAACCGATCGCAACGGTCGCCCACGAGGTCGGCGTGCCCCTCATCGTCGACAACACGGTCGCGACCCCCTACCTGGTCCGCCCGATTGAGTGGGGTGCCGACATCGTCGTTCACTCGGCCACCAAGTACCTGGGCGGTCACGGAACCTCGATCGCGGGCGCGATCGTCGACTCGGGCAACTTCGACTTCGCCTCCCAGCCCGAGCGCTTCCCCCTCTACAACACGCCCGACGAGTCCTACCACGGCCTCGTCTACGCCCGTGACATGGGCGTGGGCAGCGCGCTCGGCGCGAACCTGGCGTTCCTGCTGCGCATCCAGACGCTCATCAACCGCGACCTGGGCGCCGTCACCTCCCCCTTCAACGCGTTCCTCATCTCGCAGGGCATCGAGACGCTCTCCCTGCGCGTCGAGCGCCACGTCTCCAACGCGCTGGCGGTCGCCCGCTTCCTCGAGGCCCACCCGGACGTCGAATCCGTCAACTACGCGGGCCTGGAGTCCTCCCCCTACTACGAGCTGGGCAAGAAGTACGCGCCGCTGGGCACGGGCGGCCTGCTCTCCTTCGTCATCAAGGGCGGGTACGAGGCCGGCCGGGCCTTCGCGGACGGCGTGCAGCTCCTGCCGGTGGTCGCCAACATCGGCGACGCGAAGTCCCTCGTCATCCACCCGGCCTCGACGACGCACTCGCAGCTGACCGAGGAGGAGCTGGCCAAGGCCGGCGTCGCGCCCGGCACCGTGCGCCTGTCGATCGGCCTGGAGAACATCAAGGACATCCTCGCCGACCTGCAGCTCGGCTTCGACGCGGCCCGCGCGGCCACGGCCTAACAGACCCGTCGGCGGCCTCGGGGACGAATACACACACTCCTGATGCTCCGAGGCCGCCGCGGCCCCCGCCTCCCGCGACAGCAAACCGCCCCCCAGCGAAAGAAGGACATCATGAGTCGTCACAACCTGCCCCCCGCACCCACGTCCGGCGCGTGGCGCGAGGGTGACCCGGTCGCCTTCCGCAAGTTCGCGAACCTGGGTGCCCAGCGCCTGGAGAACGGCGAGATCCTGCCCAGCGTGACGCTCGCCTACGAGACGTGGGGTGAGCTGGACGAAGCCGGCTCTAACGCGGTCCTCATCCTGCACGCGCTGACCGGCGACGCGCACGTGTGCGGTGAGCCGGTGCCCGGCCAGCCGACACCCGGCTGGTGGGAGCAGATCGTGGGACCGGGGCGCATCATCGACACGGACCGCTACTACGTGGTGGCCGCGAACGTGTTGGGCGGCTGTCAGGGTTCCACGGGCCCGGCGTCCCTCGCTCCCGACGGGGCACCCTGGGGCTCGCGTTTCCCAGTGATTTCCACGCGCGACCAGGTGTACGCCGAGTCCCGCCTGGCCGACCTGCTCGGCATCAGCGAGTGGAGCATCGTCGTGGGCGCATCGCTGGGCGGCCACCGCGCGATCGAGTGGGCGGTCAGCTACCCGGAGCGCGTGCGCCGCCTCGTGGTCGTGGCCTCGGGCGCGCAGACGACCGCCGACCAGGCGGCGTGGACCCACACGCAGATCCGCGCGATTCAGCTGGATCCGGCGTGGCGCGGCGGCGACTACTATGCGGGGCCCGGCCCCACCGCGGGCTTGGCGCTCGCCCGCCAGATCGCGCACACGACCTACCGTTCCCCCTCGGAGCTGGACGAGCGTTTTGGCCGCATCCCCCAGAACGACGAGGATCCCCTGCACGGTGGACGCCTGGCGGTGGAGTCCTACCTGGACTACCACGGCGAGAAGATCGTGCGCCGCTTCGACGCGGGTTCCTACGTGACGTTGTGCCGCACGATGCTCTCTCACGACGTGGGCCGCGACCGCGGTGGCGTCGTCGAGGCGCTCAAGGCAGTCACCGCGCGCACTCTCGTCGTCGCGGTCGACTCCGATCGCCTGTTCTTCCCCGAGCAGGTCTGGCAGATGGCGGCAGGCATCTCGGGCGCGTTCTACCGCGAGATCCACTCCGATCACGGTCACGACGGCTTCCTCATCGAGCACGACCAGCTCACCGCTCTCCTCGACGAGTTCCTCAACGAGCGCATCCCCTCGCGCGCGTCCTCCTTCGCCTGATCGGCGCCCTTTCTCCGCGAGGCCACCCCGGTTTCTTCTCCTCATCAACGAGGCCGGGGCGGCCTCGCGCGTTATGCTGACCCCATGAGCGTTACCAGCAATCCCACGCCCGGCGACGAGCTGATCCCGGACACGAGCGGTCTGCCCGACCTGTCCGGGGTGGATACCCCGGCCTCGTCGCCCGAGGGGGTCCCCGAGCGCGACGTCATGGCCCCGTGGGGCGACGACGGTCCTCCCGGGCTTCAGTGGTGCGCCGACATCCTCGGCGATGGGTACGAGTCGCGCACGATCGAGCTGCTCGACGACGCGGAGGGGCCCTGCGTGGCCACTCTCGTGCGCGCGACCCCGCCCGTAAGCGCCCGCATGACGGTCCTGTACCTGCACGGGCGCAACGACTACTTCTTCCAGACGGAGATGGCGGATCGGCTGCGCGAGGCGGGGGCAGCGTTCTACGCGCTCGACATGCGCAAATACGGGCGGTCTCTGCGCCCCCACCAGACGATCGGATACGCCGACGACCTGTCCGTGTACGACGAGGAGATCGGCGAGGCCGTCGAGATCATCCGCTGCGAGCGCGACGACGAGCCGATCGTCCTCATGGGCCACTCGACGGGTGGCCTCATCGCGACCCTGTGGGCGCACCGCCACCCGGGCGTCCTGGACGGCCTCATCCTGAACTCGGCGTGGCTGGAGATGCAGTCGATGGCCGCCTGGCGCGGGGCGATGGCCCCGGTCATCGGTCGGATTGCGTCGCGTAACCCCATGTGGGAGGTACCATCGGGCGGGACCGGCCACTACGGCCGCTCGCTCGCGGGGCGCGCCTCCTCGGAGCTGCCGATCCCAGAGGGCCTGTCCGCCGATGACCCGTCCGTCGCGGGCTGGCCGATCATCCAGGAATGGAAGCGCCCCGAGTCCTACCCGGTCCCGGCCTCGTGGCTCGAGGCGATTATGGCCGGGCACGACACGATCGAGAAGCGCGTACACCTGGAGTGCCCGGTCCTGTCGATGGTGTCCACGTCGGCGTATTTCGAGGAGGAGTGGTGCGAGCGTGTCTTCACCTCCGACACCGTCCTGGATCCCACGGTCATTGCCCAGCGGAGCTTGGGTCTCTCGGACCTGGTGACGATCGCTCGTTTCCCCGGCAAACACGATCTGGTCCTGTCGGACGCGCCCGTGCGAGAGGCCGTGTACGCGACGATGCGCGGCTGGCTGGACGCTTTCGTGCACTGAGCGTCAGGTAGCGAGGAGGTCCGGGATCGCGCGATCCCGGACCTTCCTTCGCATGTATGCAGTATCGGCGGCGTCAGTGCTTGGCGGAGTGATGTCCGCGCGGAGCCTGCGCGTACTCGCGCACGATCTCGCGGTTGATCTCGTCGAGGGCTTCCGCCAGGGTCGGGCCGAGGCGGTCGCCGATGCGCACCTGGCCCCACGCGTCGATATGGCCGAGGCCGCGCGCGGTGAGCAGGGTGTCGAGCGACGGGTAGGTGAGGCCGGCACCCGAGATGGCACCGTTCGCGGCGAGCACCAGGTCGGCGGGCAGGCCCAGCTCACTGCGGGCCACGAGGGGTGTGTCCTGGCCGATAATCTCCGCAAGAGTGCGCAGTCCGGCCTCGTCGCGGCCGAGGACCGGCAGACCCTCCGCGCGCGCCTGGGTGACCTCAGGGGATTCATCGGAGCGATCCACGGACGAGGCCGTGGCCGCGTCGGTCGCACCGCCATCGTTGAGCTCGGCAGGCTCTTCGCGAGCGCGGCGCGTGGCGCGGCGGCTCATGTGGGCGGGGCGCTCCCAGCGAGGCTTCTCGGCCTCGGCGGACGGCTGCTCGTCGGATTCCTCCGAGCCAAACTCGTCGGCGTGAGTGTCAGTGTCCTCAGGAGCGTCGACGTCGGGCTCATCGGCCACGTCGTCGGCGCGCTCATCCGCGGCCTGACGCTCCTGGGCCTCATCGGCGTCCTGAGTGGCGTCGTCTTCATGATCGAGGAGCTCGTCGGCCAGCTCGGCCTCGGCGTCCTCGGAGTCCTCGGGCTGCGCCGAGACCACGGATTCGGGCTGCTCGTCGCCCAGCTCCCCCTCGTCGCGCGAGGCTTCCACGGCCTCGTCGGACGACTGCTCGTCGGCGGCTTCTTCGGCGGCGGGCTTGAAGGGGGCCGGGGGCTCCTCGTCGATCGGGTAGGTGAAGACCTCGCGCAGGTGCGGGGCGACCTTCGGTGTGGGGCGCGTCGTGGGGGTCTCGGAGTCCTCGTCGTTCGAGGCCTCGGCGCTCTCCTCGGGAGGCGCGGGGATCGCGGACTCCGCGGGAGCACGATCGTCGAGCGGGGCCGCCTGCTCGGTCGCGGCGGCCAGCTCGGGCACCGCAGCGGCGGACGCGAGAAGCTGCGGGGCGTGGCCGTAGAGGCGCGGGCCGACCGCGTTCACGTCAAGGAAGAGGCGCCCGTTGGACATCTGGCGCAGGTTCATGAGGTGCACCTCGACGCCGGAAGTCGCCAGCACGGACAGGGCGGGGCGCACGGAGGGATCGATGTCGCCCGCGACCATGATCAGGCGGGGACCCGGGCCGACGGCGGGGGGCATCGAGTCGCGGAAGTGCATCCAACCGGTACGGAAACCCTCGGGGCCGGACGGGTACTCTGCGGCGAGATCCGACCAGGAGATCGAGGCGACCTCGGCCAGTCGAGACAGGGAAGTAATGAGGGCCTCGGAGTCGAGTTCTTTGAGGATTTCGACGGAGACGATCTGGCCGCTCACGTCGAGGGCCGTCAGGCGGGGCGTCTCCTCGTCATCCTGGCCGGTCATGTCGCGCCAGGTCACGGGGAAAAGGGGACGCGAAACGATCTGCAGGACCTGCTGGCAGATAGCGTCAACGAGGTCGGGTCCCAGGTCTTGGGCGACCGGGTATCCGAATTGAGCGGGTACGAGGTGACCATCCTCGAACTCAAACAGGGCCATCGCTCTTTCCTTCACGTGTATGGGGCGCTCGCGGCCATTGTTTCATACGTTCCAAAAGAAACACGGATGACACAGGCACATTGCGATAGATACCACGTAAGCATTGGCAATGGGTATAGGTGCCGACGAGCCATCTCGACCACAAGATCCACCGCGCCCAAGCTTTTTCAAGCCGGTAGAATAGCGAGCTAGCACAACACCATGCCGGCACAACGGACAGGACGACCTGAATGCCATCCAGTCCGAGGGCGAGGCCGTCACGGCGATGCGCGCGACAACCATTACCAACCTCGCCTCTCTCGAGCGCGCCCTCACCAACATCAACGGTGCCCTCATGGCCATCGAGGGCACCCGCACCTCGCAGGACTTCGCCAACATCATCGCCGGCGGCAAACAGACGACCGACGAGGAATGGGCAGCCATCCAGGAGGAGCGCGGCAAGTAGCCCGCTGACACATTCTGAGCAACTATGACCTATCCCCCGCCAGTCTGGGACCAATGTCGTGTACGATGACACATGTCGCTCAGAATCCGAATGGCGCAGCATCTTCCACCCGGTTAGACTACTGCGCGGCTGAGCATATGAAACAGAACAGGGTGGCATTCAATGGGCAGAGATAAGCTGCGTATCGTTGAATATTCGGCGCCAGAACCGCAGGTTCCGGCGTCCGATGAGACGCGCCGCGAACTGTCCCCCTACTGCCTGAACACGGAGTCATCACCCCGACTATACCCACATTCTAAACAGACGGTCAGCCCGCACTTGCCCCCCATTGAGCGCATGCCCGTCCCCGTGACACCTTTCCCCAAGCTGTTCCGCGACGACCCGGAACCCGCGTAATCGTCAGGGCCGCAGGCACCCACAGCCTCGGCCCTCTCCTTTTTCCTACAGTGCGACAGCCCCCATGCGCGCCCCAACCGGCCCCGGCCTCGCGCGACTATCCGCACACCGGATACCCGCCGCCCATCGCGCGCCCACGTGACACACTGGCACCATGAGCGAGAGCTTCCTGACGGACCTGCGCGCACTCATCGACGTCGACGCCTCGAGCGGCACGCGAGCGCGCTACTCCTCCGACGCCGGCCTCACGCGCATCCCACCCCTGGCCGTCGCGTTCCCGCGCACGCCCGAGCAGGCCCTCGCGGCCTTCGACCTCGCCCGCGCCCACGGGGTCCCCCTCACCGCCCGAGGCGGCGGCACGTCGTGCGCGTCCAACGCGATCGGCCCCGGCCTCGTCCTCGATTTCTCGCGGCACATGAACCGCGTCATCTCCATCGACCCCGAGGCCCGCACCGCCACCGTCGAGCCCGGCTGCGTCGGCTCCACCCTCCAGGCCGCGGCAGCCAAGCACGGCCTACGTTTTGGCCCCGACCCCTCCTCCCAGAACCGCGCGACAATCGCCGGCATGGTCGCCAACAACGCGTGCGGGCCGCACGCGACCGCCTGGGGGCGCACCTCCGACAACATCGTCTCCCTGGACTGCGTGGACGGACAGGGGCACCACTTCACGGCCACGACCTCGCACGATTCGGCGCTGAACGACGTTCCGGGGCTCGCATCCCTCATCGACTCCAACCTGGCACCCATCCGAACCGAGCTCGGCCGCTTCAAGCGCCAGGTTTCCGGCTACTCCCTCGAGCACCTCACCCCCGAGGGCGGGCGCAACCTCGCCGCCATGCTCGCGGGCACCGAGGGCACCCTCGTCCTCATCCTGTCGATCACCGTGCGCCTCGTGCCCCTGCCCGACGCGCCCGTGCTCGCCGCCCTCGGCTACCGCTCCATGATCGAGGCCGCCGACGACGTGCCCGCGCTGCTCACCCACTCCCCCCTCGCCGTGGAGGGCATGGACCGTCGCCTCGTCGACGTCGTGCGCGCCCACAAGGGCCCCGGCACCGTCCCCGCCCTGCCCGACGGCGAAGGCTGGCTCCTCGTCGAAGTCGGTGCCCCCGGCGAAGACGTCACCGCCTCACTGGAGCGCGCACGCGCCCTGTGCGCCGACTCAGCCGCCATCGACACGGTCGTGTACCCGCCGGGGGCCCAGGCCTCGGCCCTGTGGAGGATCCGCGCCGACGGAGCCGGCCTGGGCGGACGCACCCCGCCGGACGGCGCGGGCGGCGGCGACCAGCAGGCCTGGCCCGGCTTCGAGGACGCGGCCGTCCCACCCGACAACCTCGGCGCATACCTGCGCGATTTCACCGCCCTCATGGAGGAGTTCGACATCGACGGCCTCCTGTACGGACACTTCGGCGACGGTTGCGTGCACGTGCGCCTCGCCATGCCGCTCGAAACCCCCGAGGGCGTGGCTCACTCGCGCGCCTTCCTCCAGTCTGCCGCCCGCATCTGCGCCGCCCACGGAGGATCCGTCTCCGGCGAACACGGCGACGGGCGCGCCCGCGGCGAACTCCTGCGCTTCATGTACTCCCCCGAGATGCTCGACCTGTTCGCGCGCGTCAAGCACGTCTTCGACCCGGACAACCTCCTCAACCCCGGGGTGCTCGCCGCCCCCATGGACGAGGCCGAGGCTGCCTCCCGCGCCCGGGCGCGGCATGCCGGCACTGCCGGGGTTGCCGGTGTTTCGGGCGGCCCGCTCGAGCTCCAGCCGGGTGTCGATCCGTTGGATCTCAATCTGCGCCGCGTTGCTGCGCGCCCCATGCCCGCAGACGGCGGCTTCGCCTTCACCCACGACGGCGGCGACTTCACGGCCGCCGTCCACCGCTGCACCGGCGTGGGCAAGTGCCGCGCGGGAGTGTCCGGCACCTTCATGTGCCCGTCCTACCTGGCCACGCGCGAGGAGAAGGACGTGACCCGCGGGCGCGCCCGCATCCTGCAGGAAGCCGCGAACTCGCAGCTCGTCAAGGCCATTGACTCCCCCGAGGTCCTTGAGGCCCTCGACCTGTGCCTGGCCTGCAAGGCATGTTCCGCCGACTGCCCCGCCGGCGTCGACATGGCCCGCTACCGCTCCGAAGCGATCTTCCGCACCTACCGGGGACGCATCCGCCCCCTCAGCCACTACACGCTCGGCTGGCTGCCGCGCCTCACCCGCATCACCGCGCGCGTGCCAGGCCTGGCTGCCGTCGCGAATGCCGTCATGTCCGTGGGTCCCCTGCGCTCGCTCGCCTTCCGCATCATCGGCCTCGATCCTCGCCGAGGCATGCCCGCCCTCCAGTCCGGCACCTTCACCGCGTGGGCTCGCCGCCATTCCCTGCTGGCGGATTCTGTCCCAACGCTCACGCCTGACGATGCCGTATCTTCCGGCGCTCCGACGTCCAATGCCGCCACCGATGCCCGCGAGCGCGGGGGTGCCCAGGCCTCGCCTGACTCCGCCCGCGAGCGCGAGGGGGCCACCGCCTCGTCGATGGCGGACTCCCCGATCCTGAGCGGGCCGCGCGACCCCAGCGGGCGGCCGTACGCGCTCGTGTGGGCGGACTCGTTTAGCCAGACCCTGGACGACACCGGTGCTCGCGCGGTCGTCGATGTACTCGAGGCGAACGGGTTCGCACCGATCGTCGCGCCGGACGCGTGCTGCGGCCTAACGTGGATTACGACGGGTCAGCTGAGCGGGGCGAAGAAGCACTTGGCGTCGTTGCTGGGCGTTCTTGCGCCTTTCGCGGCGTCGGGGATCCCGATCGTCGGCGTTGAGCCGTCGTGCACGGCGGTGCTGCGCGACGACCTGCTGGACCTGTTGCCCGACGACCCGCGCTCTATGCTCGTGTCGGGTGCGACGCGCACCCTCGCCGAGGTGCTGTCGGCCCTGCCCGCATCCGCGCGTCGCCTGCCGAGCCTGGAGGGCGTCGAGATCGTCGCGCAGCCTCACTGCCACCACTACTCCGTCATGGGGTGGGACACTGACCAGGCGCTGCTGGAGTCGCTGGGGGCGCGCGTGAGGAGGCTCGAGGGCTGCTGCGGCCTGGCCGGAAACTTCGGCATGGAGGCCGGCCACTACGACCTGTCAGTAGCCGTCGCGTCGCATTCTCTGCTGCCGTCCCTGTCGGCGCAGCCGGACGCGGTGTATCTGGCGGACGGATTCTCGTGCCGCACCCAGGCCGCCCAGCTGGCGGGCCGTGGGGGCGTCCACCTGGCAACGCTGCTTGCGGGGCCTTCCGCCTGAATTCTGGCGTCGATGAGTGGCGCTGCTTGGCGTGCCCGTGGGCGGCGGCCCTCCGGTACCCTCCACATCTGTGGGACCTTCGCGGCTGATGTTGCTCGGCACGTCGTCTCGAAGCCCTGCCAGGCCCCGCTACCACCTACGAACGCAGCAGCCAGACCCATCATCCTCGTTTCTGCTTGTTCCTAAGTGGTGTTACACCATTTAGCCAGGTCTTACACCACTTCCCAGGCAGTGCAATGCTCCCTAACTGGTGTAATGCTCCCTAAGTGGTGTAATGCTCCCTAACCAGTGCAGGCTTCACCGAGCGTGGACATGAAAACGTCGACTCGGGCCATCACACGCTTCAGTCGGCAACGCCCACAGAGCCTCGGCATGCTCAGGGATAGCAACTTGATGCGGACGGAGGAGCTTGATCGCCCACGCACGTAACGCGGCGAAATCTTCGTAGTCCCTCCAAGAGACCCTGTGTATCCTCCAACCGGCGCTGCGCAGATCATTTTCACGTTGGATCCAGTCACGCTTCGCCCGCGCGAACTCAGTATCGTCCTTGCCAAGCTTGCCGATCCCATCGAACTCGAAGATGATCATGAGCCCAGGAATCGCGATATCCGCAAAGTATCGGCGTCCATTGACGACGATCTCGAACTGGGTCACAACTTCGAAGGCACTCACCGACTTGAGGACCCACAGCAACGCTGCCTCGGCCGGGTTGTCGCAGCCCGGGTCAGCGGCGGCTATCAGGCGCTGTGCACGCTTGTAGGGAACGCATTCCTTTTGTTGCCGATACAGATCCAAGCATTCAAGCATCTTGCTTCGTACACGTTCAGCTCGTTGTCTACTTTCTTCCTGGGATAGCAACAGGAACCGAGACTCGTGGTGCAATGCCATGCAAATTGCCACGAATCCACTGAGACGTTCCGAATAACAAGCCATACGAACTGTCGCCTCAACGACAGACTCACATCGCAACCGATCAACGATCTCGATGCTGCGTTCGCAGGGCTTCTTCACAGTCGAACACACGAACGTCGCTGGAATAGTCACCGTTTGCATGGTGACAGCCGGCATTGAGCGCCTCCCATGCCGCGACGCGCACCAGATCACGACATCGGGATTTGCCTCCCAGAGCGGTATCGACCGCGCAACAAATGAACTAGCGCCTACGAACACCGGAGAGCAGGAGCTACTGTCACTCACGACAAGTAATCGAGCCCTGGCCACGAGAGCCCATATCTCCCAGTAGGTCATCGGTGAACCGGATTGATGGATCGTGACGTAACGTCCACGCTGAATACGAAGTACATTTCCTGACGACAGATCCCCCACTGAAGGCCGTCCATCTGTCGAAGACCTAATGACGGTCAGCGATTGAGCGTTCATATGCCCATCATCCGCGCGACGACAAGCGTTGTCACGACCTGAGAGCAGACCTGTGGATAGAGACCAGTCGCTGCGAAGGTATGTGGATAACCGCCACTGTCACAGGCATCTGTGAGCACTACAAGCACAATCGGCGGTCAACATCAGCTAGCCGTCCGCATATGAGCTTGTTCCTAAGTGGTGTTACACCATTTAGCCGGGTATTACACCACTTCCCAGATGGTGTAATGCTCCCCAACTGGTGTAATGCTCCCTAACCAGTGTAAAACTGCCCGCCACATAACACAGTAATCGAGATAGGCACGCAAAGGCTTGGCAACAACTACTCACTCCCCCGTTGGACTCAACCGCGCGACACCCCGACTCGATCCACATGTGGCGGACACGTGCCTCAGCCCTGTGCATCAGCAGAAGTACAACTGTGATGACGCGCCAGCACTCAGGCCCGCGCACGCACCAGGCCCACAACCTTCGCCGAGGCCGGGGCACCCGTCACGCGGGCCCAGCGAGCCACGACATCAGGAACATCGATGGATGGATCAACGAGCAGAGCCGTTGACAGGGCCTCAGCCAACACACCCGACGAGGCCACGACACTGACTTGTCGCACACCTGCATGAGCGGGGTATCCCGTACGCGGGTCGATGATGTGATGGTCGAAAATTCGACCGCCGCCACCGGGTGTTTCACGCGGTGTTTCACGCGCGCGACGATCCGATGCGGCCCCAGCCGCATGCTCAGCCGCACGCTCAGCCGCACACCCCACGCCAACCCTACCCAGCGGCCCCAGGTTGTCGCCGGACGTCGACAGGGACGACATGCCGCCCGCAGGCAGCTCCACGACGCCGGCGACCGACGTGGGTCCGCCTTGAGGGTCGCGCAGGCCGGCGCGCCACGAAGAACCGTCGGCGCGAGGCCCGAACACCGACACCGACGAGGTCCCCACCGACACGAGCACGCCGCGCGCTCCCATGGACACCGCCAGGTCGCGGCACGCGTCGGCGGTGTATCCCTTCGCGATCCCACCCAGGTCGAGGCGCGGGCTGGCCACATCCACACCACCCACGGACTCACAAGGGACACCCATCGCCCAACGCAGGTCGCCAACGCGAGACAACAAGCCCCACGACGACGCACGCAACGCCGCCTCGACAGAATCGGCAGCAGGAGCGGGCGGCAATGGCGCGCCCGCAACGTACGCGGCCCGCATCGCCTTGACATCCCAGGCGGCAACGAGCGGCCCGATCAGCGGGTTGAACGCTCCCCCAGTCGCCTCAGCGAGCGCCAGCGCGTCACACAGCAGCCGGTCGGTTTCTTCGCTCACGACGAGGCCGGGGCAGCCGTGCGCGGAATCGGCCCCGCAACGGGACGCACCGTCACCGATCGCGGCGTCACGGACAGCGGCATTGAGCCGCGACACCTCAGACGAAGGCCGGAACACGCTCCACATGTCCTCGTGGCGCGCAACAACGCCCACGACAGCGTTGACAATCGCCATGCCGTCCCCACCCCAGCCGATGATGTCGACGCGGGTGCCCATCGCGGGGAAGGAGGAGCGCCACGTGGGCACAGCATCCCCAGCGTCATCAGAGCGGGCGACACCGGGGGACCCGGCCGCGGCCTCGTCCCCCGAGCCGTCCACAGCGCCCCCAGAGCGCACAGGCTCAGCTGTCGGAGTCGTCGAGGTCGCCGTCCTTGGTGGCGTCGTTCAGGCCGGGGATGTTGATGTCGTCGGCACCGTCGGGAGAGACGCCCTGGGCGGCCGCGATGGCTCGGATGGCGGCCTGCACGAACTGCTGGTGGGCGACGGTCGCGCCGGTGATGACGTCGACCTTGGCGGGGTCTCCGACCTTGGTGAGGTTGTCGGAGTACTCCTGGTAGGAGGCGACGGCGGCCTGCGCCTTCTTGTAGTAGTCCTCGTTGAAGACTTCGCCCGCGGAGTTCTTGCCGTAGTTGGCGCCCTTGTCGGTGCCGTCGGCGAGCGTCGTCTCGTAGGAGGTGGCGGTGATGCGCCCGCCCTCGACGGTGATGGTGATGGTGCCGATGGAGCCCTGGTCGTCGGCGTTAGACTGGGCGGTCCATGTGCCGTCGCTCATGGGCTTGGTCATGTCCAGGCCGGTGGAGGGCGTGCACGCGGCCAGGATGGTCGCACCGAGGGCGCCGAGGACCGCGTACGAGGCCGGGGCGACCCAGCGGGAACGGGTGTCAGGGGTGGTGGGCGTGGTCATCGCACCTTGTCCTTTCCGCTGCGCGCGTCGCCGTCGCGGCCGGGCAGGGCCAGCCCGGAGGCGCGCTGTTCAAAGTCGTGGTCGTGCCAGGTTTCCTTGACGACCTTGCCGTGGTCGAGTCGGATTTCGCGCTGGCCCTGCTCGGCGACGAGCGCGTCGTGGGTGACGACCATGAGGGTCGTGCCTTCCTGGTGGAGCTGGTTGAACAGGTCGAGGACGATTTCCTCGTTGGTTTCATCCAGGTTGCCCGTGGGCTCGTCGGCGAGGACGAGCTTGGGGTAGTTGATGAGGGCGCGGGCCACGCACACGCGTTGCTGTTCGCCGCCGGAGAGCTGGCGGGGCAGGTGGGTGGCGCGGTCGGCGAGGCCGACGCGGTCAAGGGCCTCGAGGGCTTCCTTCTCGTCGGGCATCGAGTGGTAGTACTGGGCGACCATGATGTTCTCGAGGGCCGTGAGGTGGCCGATGAGGTGGAACTGCTGGAACACGAGGCCGATCGTGCGGCAGCGCACCTCGGTGAGCTCGTCGGCGGTCAGGTCGGAGATGTCGTGTCCGTCGAGCATGACGGTGCCCTTGGTGGCGGTGTCCATGGCGCCGACGATGTTCATGAGGGTCGTCTTGCCGGAGCCGGAGGGGCCGACGATGGAAACCCACTGGCCGCGCGGGATCTCGAGGGAGACGTTGTCGAGCGCGTGCAGGTCGCCGTAGATCTTGGAGACGCCCTCGAGGGTGAGCAGCGCGTCCGTGGTGGCCGACGAGGCCTGGGTGGCGGTGGAGGTGGTCATGGTGACTCTCATTCTCCGCGCAGGACGAGCGCGGGGTCGACGGCCAGTGCGCGGCGCACGGGCGGGAGACAGGCGAGGACGGCGATGAGGATCGAGCAGGCGATCGTGCCGAGGAGGATCACGGGGTGCAGGGAGATCGATCGGTGGAACACGGAGGTGGAGATGAGGACGGCGAGGCCGTAGCCGGCCCCCGCACCCAGGACGCCTCCGATGAACCCGAGCATGACGCCCTCGCCCATGAACTCGCGGGTGATGGAGCGGCCGGTCGCACCCAGGGCCTTGCGCAGGCCGATCTCGTTGCGGCGCTCGGTGACGACGGCGATCATCGTGGTGGACACGCCGATCATAGTCAGCGCGAGCACAATGACGGTGATGACGATGAGCAGGGAGCGCAGCATCGCCAGCACGCCCGTGTCGGACTGGGCGAGGCGGCGCACGGTCTGGGCGTGAATATCGGGGTTCGCGGCGTTCATCGCGTCGGCGATGGCGCTGAGCTGGTCGCCTTCCAGGGCGATCGAGTACTCAGCGAGCGACACGGCGTCGGTCTGCCCGGTCAGCGCGCTCATGTCCTGGGTGGACATGTACACGTAGCCGTCTTCGTTGCCGCCGGTCTTGAGGATGCCGGACACGGTCAGGGTGACGGTACGCGGATCGACCTTGAGGGCCGAGGCCTGCGCCCCCGACTGGGCGGCGGCCTTCGAGGACGCGGAGGCGTCCAGCTGGCTGACCGTGATCGTGTCACCGGCCTTCACGTCGATCGTCGAGGCGATCTGCTCGCCCACGAGGATCTGGCCCGAGGCCTCGGGCCACTCCCCATCCACGTACCAGTACGGGTTCATGGCGTGCACGGCCGCCAGGTCCGCGCCGCCCGCGACGTACGGCTGGTCGTTAATCGTGACCGTCTCGTAGTCGAAGGACGCGGATCCGACCAGAGCGCTCGCAGGTACCTGGGCACTCGCGGCGGCCACGGCCTCGTCCGTGATGGGCACGTCGCCGGCGGGGGTGACGACGAGGTTGGCACCGTAGGAACGGATCTCTCGGGCCATCTGCGCGGGCACGTCGACCGCGATCGTCACGAGGCCGGACAGCGTGGTCGCTCCGATGGCGACGGCGAGAACAGCGATGAGGACGCGGGAGCGTCGGCGCAGGATGGAGGAGATAACCATCCGCCAGAACATTGCTCGTCTGGACATGGGCATCACCTTCCGTGCAGGACTTCAGCCGCGTTGAGGCGCAGCAGGTAGCGGATCGCCGGGATGGAGGCTCCCAGGACGACGAGGATCACGAGGACGGCGACGAGGCCGACGACGACGGGCACGAACGCGACCGAGGAGTGGAACACCATGAAACCGATCGCCTGCGCGAGCGCGAGGCCTCCGCCGTAGCCGAGGACCCCGCCGACCAGGCCGACGATGATCGTCTCCGTCAGGAACAGCGAGATGATCTGTTTATCTTTCGCGCCCACGGCCTTCATGAGGCCGATTTCGCTGGAGCGCTCCATGACGCCCGCGGTCACCAGGTTCGCGATGGCCAGGGCCGAGGCAATGAGCGCCAGGACGGTCACGAGGACCATGAGCAGCTGGGTCTTCTCCAGGATCGTTCCTTCGGACTCGGCGACCTGGCGGACCGGGCGGGCCACGGAGTCCGTCATGACTTCCTCGATCTGGTAGGCGATCGAGGAGACGTAGGCGGTGCAGTACCAAGTTTCCTTCTCGGACACGCTCAGCGAGTTCGGGTTTTTCGCGGCCTTGCGCGCCAGGTCGTTGTCGGGCGTGGTCAGAGCGGAGACCTCGACGCTGCCGACGACGCCCTCGCGGTTCAGGAGCTCCTGGGCCTGCGAAAGCTGGATAAACACGCCGCGGTCGGCGTCGTCGCCACTGGTGAGGATGCCGCGCACCGTGAACTCGCGCGTGATTCCCTCGCGGGTCAGGGTGAAGGTGTCGCCGACGCCGAGGCCGTTGGCGGCCGCGTAGGTGGTGCCGACGAGGGCACCGCTCTCGTCGTCGTCCGCGGGCCACGACCCCTCGATGCCCCACCAGCCGCGCAGCTTGTCGAGGCCGGTTTCAACGCTCTCGCCGGTGGCCAGCTCGAGGTGGTGGCTGAACCAGGTGCCGGTCGTGGGCACGTGCTCGCCGCTCCCGTCCGTGACGGACACGCTCAGCAGGGGCGTGAAGTCGAGGATGTTGTAGGTCCAGAAGATCGTCTTGATGTTGCCGAGCTCGTCCTCGCGCAGGTAGGAACGGGACTCGGTGGACTCGCCCGTGGAGTAGAGGTCGTCGAGGACGGCCGCGCCCTGGGGGCGCACAACGATATTCGCGCCGTAGGACTTGAGTTCCTGGTTGACCTTGTCGCCCACGTTGAACATGACGGAGAGCATGGACGTGGCGACGCAGGCACCCAGCGCGACGGTCAGGGCGATCATCAGGTGGCGGTTACCGCGCCTCGTGAGGGCGCCGCGCAGCATTCGGAAGAACACGCGATCCCCTTACTTCGCGAAGATGGAGGCCGAGGCCTCGAGAGCCGAGATCGGCACGGTCAGCGTGCCGTTGGAGACCTTGTAGTCGATGGGGATCGGGTTGCAGCCGCCCTTAAAGCCGATGGTCGCGATGTTCATCGCCACTTCACACAGCTTGCAGATGACCTTGCCGTCCTTCTCGTAGTAGCCGGTGGGGCCGCAGATCTCGCACGCGTCCAGGCCCACGCCAAAGGAGGAGCCGGACTTCTGGATGACGATGAAGCGCACCTTCACGCCGCCCGAGGTCGTGTACTCGTAGCGGTGCAGGTGGCCGTCGGAAATGTCGGCCAGGTTGACGCTCACCTGGTCGTCGACGACGCTGAACGACTCGGGCGGGGACAGCTCGATCTCCTGGCTGCCGTATGCAACGCCGACGGTGATCAGCAGCGCGCCACACAGGTAGCCGATCGCGGCGGTGCCCGCCATGGACTTGTACAGGCGCGAGCGTGCGCGGCCCAGGCGCCCCTCGGCCGGGTTGGCTCCCACGGTCGGGATGGAGCGCGAGGCCAGCCAGGTCAGCACAACGACGGCGCACAGGGCCAGGCCTGCGGCAAGCGTGAAGACGGCCTCGTGGTTAATGAACCAGGAGATGGTGTTCCACGCGCCCTTGGGGATCGAGATCCAGCGCTTGGCCTTGAGGATGCGCACGATCATCAGGGAGTGGTTGGCCAGCAGCGAGACCATGATGAAGGCCGCCGGCCACACGCGGTTATTCCACGCGCACAGGCGGTAGGACACCCACGCCACGAAGCAGACGAGCAGCCAGGCCAGCGTGTACCCGAGGACCGCGAGGACAACCTGGCTGGAGTAGATTTCAACGCCGCCCGAGAGCATCATGACAGCCTGGTTCATGGCGGTGGGCACGGCACGGAACAGGACGGCCGCAATGTAGAGGGCACCGACGATGCGCAGGAGTGTATCACCGCTCACCGCGGCCTCCATCGACGAGGCCGCCCGGGCCTCGTCGTCACCGTTGCCGGGCAGGAGAGAGCGAACGCGGCGCGAACGCAGCGCGACCAGCGCGAGGAAGAGCAGCGCGAGAACAACCGCCGCGGGGAGCGTGAACAGGCCGACGGTCTGACGGTTCACGGCCTTGGGGGCCTCGATGTTAATGACCGTCAGGACCAGGGAGGAGATCATGCCCAGGCCGATACCGGCCCACACCGCCGCCGACCGCGCCTTCTTACCGCGGCGACCGTGCCCGGCGGCCGGCATAAAGCGGATGACGGCACCGACAGCAAGCATCGTCAACAGCAACGTCAAGGTCGCTTCGCTCATCTGCTGAAGCATTGGCTTTCCTCCTGAAATAAAGGTTTACCGAAGTTGGTTGACTCCGGCGTCAAGTCTAGTCCCCTCACGGGGTGAGGGCCGAGGCCAGCAGTCCCAGAAAGGAACCACTGCCTCGGCCCCGCGAAACGTGAGCGTCGATCACCAGGAAACGGCCGTGGGATCCCACTGCCAATCCGGGAACTCGGCGACGAGCGGCTCGGTCCAGAAGCGGCCCTCAACACCCGTGGTCTTGTCGGTGTGCAGCAGCCAGCCCGTGGGCGGCTTGATCGAGAAGGTCACGTCGTAGGTGCCGGCGTCGAGCTTGGGCAGGTTCAGGCCGTAGTGCGGGCCGTCGGACGCGTTCATCGGCATGAGCGTGCCCTCCTGGACGGTCGCGCCGGACTTGTCCTTGATCGTGTAGTCGACAGTCAGGCCGGGGATGAAGTCGCCCGCACCGAAGCCGAGCTTGTTGTCGGCGGCGGCGGAAATGTCGGCCTCGATGTGCATCGAGGACTCGGCGGCCGGGGTGCCCACCTGGGGCTCCATCTCGACAGGCTGGAAGTAGACGCCACCCACGACGAGCGGGCCGACGTGAACGTCGTCACCGAGGGGCTGTTCTTCGAAGCCAGCGTCCTCACCGGGAGCGGGGGCATTCGAGGAGTCAGCCGAAGCCGAGGACGAGGCCGCGGGCTTCTCGCTGGAGGACGAGGAGGAGTCGTTGGAGCAGGCCGCCAGAGTGCCTGCTAGGGCCAGCGTGGCCAGGGCCGCGCCGACGCGGAACAGAGAACGCTTCATGTGATGATCTCCTGTGCGTGTTGGTTGGATGAAAAGTCGGTGTCGCTCGACTGCTGTCATTCCTCGGCCCGCGACTGGGCGGCGGCCTCGCGGGCGAGGCGAGCTTTTCCGAAGAAGTAGAGACCGACAATGATGGCGAGAACGATGGCTTGCGCGGCCAGGTTCTCCACTCGGGGGTAGATCCCCAAGAGGTCAATGGTGGGGAAGCCAGAGATGGGCGTCAGGGACACGACGTCCGCCTCCTGAAGTTCCCCAATACCAGAACCCGTGAACGTGAAGGCCATGAAGGCCATCAGCAGCGAGGTAATGGTGAAGAAGGGGCGCAGCGGGATGCGCACCGCCGCGAACTGGATAAGCAGGTAGATGACGACGAGGGCCACGAGGCCGACCGCCAGGCCGATCCACACGTAGTGGACCTTGTCACCCGCGGCGGCGACGATCGGGACGTAGAAGAGGATCGTCTCGGCGCCCTCACGCAGGACAGCGAGGAAGGAGATGAACGCCAGGCCCAGCAGGGAGCCGCTGGTCAGCGAGGCGTCCGTCTGCTTCTTGATGTACTCGTCCCAGGCCTTGTTGGAGGACTTGTTGATCATCCAGTTGGAGACCCAGATCAGCATGACGACCGCGAAGATCGCCGCAACGCCCTCGAGGAGCTCCTGGTTCGCGCCCGCCAGGGAGGTGACGTAGCTGAAGAGGAAGGCCAGACCCACGGACAGGCCGAAGGCGAGCGCCACGCCGCCCCACACGATGGGGGCCTTGTTCTTGTGGCCGGCCTTGGCCAGGTAAGCCAGGACCGCGGCGACGACCAGGATCGCCTCCATGCCCTCACGCAGAATCACAAGGAGGGAGGGCAGGAACTGGGCGATCCACGGGGAGGTGCCCGAGCCCTCAGTTGTCTTGTCGGCAGCCTTGCCGGTGTAGCCGTCGAGGCTATTGGCGTCCTCGCGGATGTAGTTCGTCAGCGTCGAGAGATGCTGGTCGACGGCGGCCGAATCGTCGTCGGTCATAGCCTTTTTCAGGAGGGAGAACTCCATCTCCACCTGGGAGACGCGCGAGCCGGAGATGCGGCTCATGACCTGCTTCTCCATGCCGGTGATCTCGTAGTGCTTGTAGTAGGCCTCGTTGACCTTGTCCTTACCGGCCTTGGCGTCGCCGCCCTTGTAGGCGTTGGCACCGTCTTCGAGGATGCCGTTGATGGTCTTGGCGACCTCACCCCACGCGCCGGGGCTGTAATCATCCGACGAGGCCTGGGCTGCCGACCCGGGGGCCACGCCATCCAGGGACGCGCCGTCCTCGACCATGTACTGCTTGAGTGTCGTAGCGTGACTATCGACGCCCGCACTGTCGGCGTCACTCATAGCCTTCTTGAGGAGAGAGAACTCCATCTCCACCTGCGAGACGCGCGAGCCGGAAATGCGGGCCATAACCTGCTTCTCCATGCCGGTGATCTCGTAGTGCTTGTAGTAGGCGTCGTTGACCTTGTCCTTGCCGCCCTTGGCGTCGCCCGCCTTGTAGGTGGACACGCCTTCATCGATCAGGCCATTGATCGTGGTCGAAACATCGCTCCACGTCTGATCCGCAGCGCGCGAGGGCGAGGCGAACATCGCCACGGCCAGAGCCGCCATGACTGCGACGATGAGGACGCGACTGAGTCGCTGACCGACGTTGTGTGCGTGAGCGCGAATACTATGCGCGTGAGCGCGAAGCACTGTCACCGCTTGCCTCCTGTAGATCCGGCGATTAGGTAACGCCGGGATGATGGAATTCCTAAGCATTGAGCGTAGCCACATCTCGCCCAGGTGGAAAGCAGTCTGTTTAGGTTGTCCTAAATTGTGACCATGCCGTGACCGCGCGTAGCGCGGAGATAGAGCCCCCTTGAAGGACTAAAGGCCCAGGATTGTCAGTTGCTGACACAATGCCATAAAAATGGCGCGATAGCGCGGATTGCTCATGCCTCACAGGTCGACCGCCCGCACTCCCCACAAGGTCAAGATCTGGCAAAATATTCGGGTAGCATAATTTCGACAGGAAACGGATCCTACTCATGGCCACCGACCCGACTGCACAGCCCCTGAGCGAGGCGGCAGATTCCCCCGTGACGAACGCAGGCCCGCAGGGCCCTCTACCCACCGGTCCTCTCCCCCTGCCCGGCGAGGCTGTTTCGAGCGAGGCGGCCCCGGCCTCGTCCCCCTCGCGCCCAACCCGCGCCGAGTGGGTGCGTATCGCGATCTTCGGGATCCCCTACGCCGCGTTCTTCCTGGTGGGAGTACCAACATCGCTATTCCCCGCATCGTGGAACCTGACAGCCATCAACCTCGCGATCGACACGGTTTTGTTGATCGTTGTCCTCGCATTCTTTGCACGCGAGTTTTTCCCCGCTTTCTCCTACTTGCGCACGCACCCCTTCTTGAAGATCCTGCTGCTTTTCGGCCTGTGGATCCTGGTCGTCATCGTCCAGTCCTCCGTCCGCCTCGCCCTCTACGGACTCAACCCACCGATTGCTGCGAACCAACAGGGCGTCATGGATGCACTGTCCGACGGGACCCTTGGCCTCGTGTTCTCATTCTTCGTCACCGTCGGCGTACCCGTGATTGAGGAGGTCTTCTACCGCCACATCCTCATCGGTAAGCTCAGCGCATACGCCCCCACGTGGCTCGTCGCATCGATCTCAGCGGCACTGTTTGCGTACATGCACTCTCACCAGTGGCAGGATTTCTTCTCGTACCTGCCGCTCAGCATCGTCCTGACGCTCGTGTACGTGAAGTCTGGGAAGAACGTCGCCTACTCGTGGCTGTTCCACGCACTCAACAACACGATCATGGTGATCCTGATGTTCGCGATGCAGGGAGCACTACAGAACGCCTGATTGTTGGTTCTCACGAAGCCCCGCCCACTTTCGGGCGGGGCATTGCTGTACTCGCGCACCCGTCCGGCCGCACATGACGCCCGACCGCTTACGCGCCACACCCAGCCGCCGCACGTTGCACCCAGCCGCCACACTCAGGCCGACAGCTGGCGGCGTGGGCCCCTTCATGCGCGCGTTAACCCGCTATTACGAGCCTGGGCACCACCCATGCGCGAAATAGCGGGTTATCGCTCGCAATAGCGGGTTCGCAGACGAGCATGCACGCCACGCCAGAAACCGCTATGTCCAAAACGCAGACCGCCTCGCCCACAACAGACCGTTTTCAGCGTGCTTCACCGAGATGGTCTGCAATTTGGGCGTTACACCACCTCAAACATCCAACTCACCGCCGCGAGACGGGGGAAATGGCGTCATGAGAGGTACGACACGCCGACGACACGCCGCCAACCAGCTTCTAATGCTGCAAAACCCCCACCGCAGCCGCCTGAAGTGCGCCGCGTCGCCCACAAGACCTGGGCGCAGTGCCGGTTAGCGCGAGAAAACGCCGAATTTGGGGTGTTTTGGGAGCACAGGGCGAACTTTTTCGTGCACGAGGCGCGACAACATGGTGACATTGAAACCAACAACACCACTGCTCACCCCAAACAAGGGACTGCTGAAACCGGCATCACCTCTGCACCCGAAAAATGCACCAAAAACACCCATTTCGCACCCGCAAAGGCGATGGTGGTTTCAACCCCATACAGATTCCAGCAAGCAAAGGCGATGGCGGTTTCAGTCGAGGCTCGGTCGGCGCCCGCAAAGGCGATGACGGTTTCAGACCGGCCCACCTGGCCAACAGGGCCAGACTGCGGTGCCCGTGGGCGGCGGCAGGGCCTGATCGGCACATATTCGCATGCAATTCCCCCACATACACTTCATGCTTTGAAATGTAATCGTTGAAATTCCGGGCTTTTCACTAAGTGACGAACTGCAGGTGTCAGGGAATTGCATGCGAAACTGAGGATAGGGAACACTTCGAGGCGCGGGGCCAGGGCGGGTTTATGCCAGACTGAGGCGCCCGCGGGCGGAGGCGGGGCTTGGCCGGGCGACCAGTAGGCGGCCGACGTTACAAACGTCGTCAAACCAACGCGATTCAAATCGCCTCGCGA
>NZ_JVOJ01000019.1:257-26365 GCF_001064145.1 Sanguibacter keddieii | reverse complement strand
ACGTAGGTGCGTCCGTTGATGACCTGGGTGCCCGTCAGCATGGCGCCGGAGGGTGACAGGTAGTACCAGGAGCCACCCACGTTGAGCCAGCCGGTGACCATCTTGCCCGAGGCATTCAGGTAGTACCAGGTACCACCGTCGTTGACCCAGCCAATAGCCATCGCGCCGCTGCCGGTGAGGTAGTACCAGGAGCCACCGTCGGCGACCCACCCGGTCTTCATGACCTTCGTGGCCGGATCCAGGTAGTACCAGGAGCCACCGTCGCGGACCCAGCCACCCACGAAGGAGCCCGACTCGTTGGCGTAGACCCACTGGCCGTCGGCACGCTTGAGGAAGCCGGTCGCCATGTAGCCGGAGGGACCAAACAGGTAGTCCGAACCGTTGATCGTGTACCAGCCACCCTTGAGGTAGCTCGTACCGTCGGCGCAGGCGTACCACCAGCCGGCTCCGTCCTTCACCCAGTGGCCGCCGTCGGTGCTTGCGCAGGCGTCGGTCGTGCCCGTGTTATCGCTGGGCAGGTTCAGGGTCGCAGCCTCGGAGTGGTTGAGGCCGTAATCCCAGGCCAGCAGGTAGGGGTGAGCGATGACGGTGCCGGAGCCACCCTGGTACGCCCACGCGGCGTCGATGTCCTTGAAGGGAACCTCGACGTGGTACGTGTAGGTTCCGTCGGCCCCGACCGTCCCCTCGGCGTCCGTGAAGACGTGGCGGTAGAACCACAGGCCGTCGGCCGGGTCGTGCAGGTCGATCGCGGCCAGCGGCGACGCATCCGTCACGTCGAAGGACAGGACCGTGTCGGCACCCTCACCCTTGTACTCCAGGTTGGAGACGACGGGCGCGGCGGTATCGATACGGAAGTCGTAGGAGATCGACTGCTCGGCCTGCGACGGGCCGTCGTTGTGCGCAGACAGCGTCAGCTTGTAGTCACCGTCCGGCAGGTTCTTGTACGCGTCTGCGCGAGCATCCAGGGACATCGGATCGTGTCCCTGCTCGAGCCAGGTCATCTTGCCGGTGGAGGGATCCACCGCGGACTTCCAGTTCATGAATCGCGTGAAGGACGCAACGGTCTCTCCTGCTGCGTTCGTGTACGCGGCGTTGACCGTGTGGACGCTGCGCAGCGTGCCGGTGCGGGGCTGGAGAACCGTGGGGGCACCCGAGGCGTCCGAACGGGAAATGATGTTCTGGCTCGCGTTGGGCAGCCCGATACGATCAGCGTCCTTGACCAGGGGGTTGTATCCCAGCTGCTGGCCCGTGGTGCCGTTGTAGACCCAGGACGCGAGCGTGTGAGCCCCGTCCTGCGAGGCAAGAGTGTCGAAGATGGGAGCCTTGCCCCAGTCGCCGTAGAAGCCCAGGTAGGGCACGGTCAGGTCGGGCTGTCCGTCAGTCTTCGAGGTGAAGCGCACGAAGCCATCGAGGAAGGTGCCGTTGGGCGTGTTCTGTGCGACGTAGGAGTCGAACGCGGCGCGAGGAGTGACGTCCACGCCCACGGTCGCCTCGCCCGAGGCGGGGACGGTGATGGTCGCGCCCTCGTCGGTGCCGCTCACGGCCGCGCCGGAGTAGGCGATGTCCACGCCCTTGCCTCGCCAGTCAGAGGCGTGTCCGGTGAAGAACCCACCGTCAACGATCTCGGAGAGCGCCTGCGTGTTCAGGCTGTAGGTGGCCTCGGCGCCGGAGAGGTTGTGCAGGGTGACGTCGAAGTGCCATCCCTTGGTGCCGTCGCCCAGGTCGGCCTTGGGTCGGGACTGCTCGGGTGCACCGACCACGGTCGGGTACACGGACGAGGTCGTGGCAGCCAGGACGTTTGTCAGACCAGAGCCCTGCTTGCGCGGGGAGTAGGGGGCGCCAGTGTCCTGGAGCGGGTCAACGATGGGAGCCGCCGTGCCCATGATGAGGTTCTGGACGACGTCGACCTTCTCGCGCGCGCTCATCGACGCGAACAGCGGATCGTTCTGGACGCGCTCCAGGACGACGGTGCTCACGCCCGCCATCTGCGGGGTCGCCATGGACGTGCCGGACATGAACTCGTAGGTGCCTCCAGGCACGGAGGAGTAGATGTTGCCGCCGGGGGCGGCGACCTCGGGCTTGAGGCGCAGGTCCGGGGTGACGCCCCACGAGGAGAAGCTCGACATGGAGTACTTCGAGCTGGGGGGCACGACCTTGCCGGGGACGACGTTCAGGCGGTGGTCGGCGGCGGCCAGCATGGCCTCGCCGTCCGCCTGCGAAATGAACGCGGCGGGCACGCCGTCCGTCGCCAGGCTCATGACTACGAGCGAGTCACCGGGCACATTGTTGTAGACGATAAAGCCGGCGGGCTTGGAGCCAGCAATGTTGTTGAACTTGTCCTGGAAGGTGAGAGAACCACGCTTGACCAGAACAATCTTGCCCGCGAGGCCCTCGGGGTACTTGGCCTTGAGGGCCGCGCCATCCTCGGGCGAACCAATGCCGCCGTCGACGTACTCGAAGGGGCCGCCGGTCAGGTCGGACAGGTCGGGCATCTTCTGGCCGTCGGCGCCGCCTGCGCGCTGGTAGGCGATGTTGCGGTCGCCGACTGTGAAGGCGCTGTGCGCCAGCGAGTTGTCGACCGAGGCCACGGACACGACGGAGGAGTAGGACGCGGGCTCGCACAGGACCGAGGAGTCGGGGTCGGAGGCGTAGGGCAGGTTCTTACCGGACAGGTTGCCATATCCAGCCGTGTACTCGTTTCCGGCGGCCGCGTTCACGGTCACGCCCGCGGCCTGCAGGTTCTTGAAGACGGTGGCGTACATGGAGTCGGCTTCGTTATCCATGCCGCCGGTCTGTCCGAGGGACAGGTTCACGACGTCGGGGTGCAGGATGACCATGTCGTCAAGGGCGGCGAGCAGCGCCGAGTCCGGGATGCCACCGTTGCTGCTGCGGGCGACCTTGGCGACGATGATCTGCGCGTCGGGGGCGATGCCCACGATTTCGCCCGCGTTGCCCGCGGTGATGCCGGCGACGTGCGTGCCGTGCGATCCGGCTTCGCCGGTCGGCGAGGCGTCCGGGTCGTTATCCGCGTAGTCGTAGGCGAAGGGGAACTTTTCCGACACGTAGCTGCCGGTCTTTCCGTCACCCAGCTGGGGGGTCAGGGACGCAACCTTGTCCGCCGAGAGTTCGGGGGTTCCGTGTAGGGCGCCCGCGAACGCGGGGTGCGTCATATCCACGCCCGTGTCGATGACGGCGACGACCTTGCCTTCACCCTTCTGGGTGATCTGGTCGGCGTGCATCATCAGCTGGGCGCTGAGGTTGGCGGGGTCCTGCGCGGCGGTGCGGGCGGAGTTCGTCGCACCCTCTCCGGCGACCTGGTCGTCGGCGTCTTCGACGTGAGTCTCACGATCAAGGAACGCGGCCTTGACGCCGCTCACCGCGCGGATCGCGTCGAGGGAGCCGGCTGGGGCGCTGAGCGCGAAACCCTGGAGGGCGTTGTCGTACTCGCGCTCCACCTGGGCGGAAGATCCGGGGAACGCACCGGCCACGGCCTCGTTGATCGAGGCGAGGGAGGCCGCGCGATCTGCGCTGTCGTCGAGCTGGACGACGATCGTGACGAGCGCGGCGGGGTCAACCTCGTCGCTCGTCGGCGCCGATGCGTCCTGGGTGGTTTGTCCGCTCTTCGAGGTGAGCGCGGTATCGACGTCACCGACGGGCAGGGACGAGGCCGCGGGGCCCGCATCGGGTCGGGTGTCCGCCGGTGTTGGTGGGGATGCGAGGGCCGCGGGGCCGGCAACCACCAGAGCGGCGGTGCCAGCCAGCGCGAGGAACGCCGCTGGTTTCTTCGTTGTCATGTGCGTACTCCAATGTGTCGACGGGCGACCGTGTTGGCAGGCGGAGGGGACTCCGTCATGTCGGCCATCACTGCCAACATACCGCAGACAAGTCTTGTGACAAACTTTGTTTCACAAAGAGAAACAGATGACGGTTATTTTACCCGGCAATACGCTCCGGGCCCGAGAACGCTTACATAGCAACATTCTCGGGCCCGGGTTATGGTCTTGACAGGATAAGAGACAAGGAGCTTATCGCACCCAGGCTCCCGAATCGTCAAAGACGTAGGGATGCCCATTGATCACGTGCGCGCCCGTGACCATGGCTCCCGAGGGTGACAGGTAGTACCAGGAGCCCCTGTCCTTCAGCCACCCGGTCGCCATCTTGCCCGAGGCATTCAGGAAGTACCAGGTACCGCCGTCATTCACCCATCCGATGGCCATCGCGCCAGAGTCCGTCAGGTAGTACCAGGAGCCGCGGTCGGCCACCCATCCGGTCGCCATGACGTGAGAGGCGGGGTCAAGGTAGTACCACTGACCGCCATCCTTCACCCAGCCGCCCACGAAGGCTCCATCCTCGTTGGCGTAGACCCACTCGCCGTTCGTGCGCTTGAGGAAGCCGGTCGCCATGTAGCCCGACGGCCCGAACTGGTAGTCGTGGCCGTTGATGGTGAACCAGCCGCCCTTGAGGTAGGTCGACCCATCCGCACAGGCGTACCACCAGCCGACGCTATCCTTCACCCAGTGACCGCCCTCAGCACTCACACACGGGCTGGGCGTACCCGGGTTACCGCTGGGCAGGTTGATCGGGAAGATCTCGGAGGGGTTGAGTCCGTAGTCCCACGCGAGGATGTAGGGGTTGGCGATGACGTCGCCAGTGCCACCCTGGTCGGTCCACGCCTGCTCGATGACGCTGAGCGGGATCTCGACGTGGTACACGTACCGGCCGTCGGCACCGACGCTACCCTCATCTTCGGTGAAGACGTGACGGTAGAACCACAGGCCGTCGGCCGGATCGTGCAGGTCGACAGCCGCCAGCGGCGAGTCGTCGGTGACATCGAAGGTGACGACGAAGCCCTCATCCTTGCCGGAGTACACCAGATCGGAGATGACCGGGGCCTTCGTGTCGAGGCGGAAGTCGTAGGAGATCGACTGCCGGGCAGACGACGGCCCGTCGTTGGATGCGGCGATCCGAAGCGTGTAGGCGCCGTCGGGCAGCTGCGCGAAGGGATCCGCGTTCGCATCGAAGGCGGTGGACTCGTGGTAGGCCTCGACCCAGGTGTTCTCCTCGGAGCTCGTCAGGTAGAGGGACTTCCAGTTCCGATGGTTGGTCACCGAGAACACCGTCTCCCCTGCCTCGTTCGTGTAGGTGCTGGTCAGCGAGTGGACGCTGCGCAGCGTGCCCGTGCGCGGTTCGAGGATCGTCGGGGCGCCCGAGGCCGTGGACCGCGAGATCACGTAGCGCCGCGGATTCGGGTCGCCGGTGCGCTCGGCCACCTTGACGAGCGGGTTGTAGCCAAGGGAGTAGCCGGTCTTGCCGTTCACGATGGCCGAGGCGCGGGTGTGCGCTCCGCCGTCCGAGGCGAGTGCGTCGAAGATGGGGACCTTACCCCAGTCGCCGTAGAAGCCCAGGTAGGGCACGGCGAGGTCGGGCTGAGACGCGGTGCGTGACGCGAAGCGTACGAAACCGTCGAGGAACGTCCCATTGGGCGTGTTCTCCGCGACGTAGGAGGCGAACTCACTACCGGGCGCAACGTCAATACCGACGGTGGCCTCGCCGCTCGCAGGGACCGTCACCGTCGCACCCTCGGCTGACGCGGATGCGGCACCCGAATACGTGATCTCCACGCCTTTGCCTCGCCAATCCGAGGAGTGCTGCGTGAAGAAGCCTCCGTCCACAATCTCGGAGAGGGCCTGCGAGCTCAGCTCGTAGGTGGCCGGAACACCCGAGAGGTTATGGAGCGTGACGTCGAAGTGCCAGCCCTTCGTGCCGTCCCCCAGGTCCGCCTTGGGTCGGGACTGCTCGGGCGCGCCGACCACGGTCGGGTACACGGACGAGGTCGTGGCCGCCAACGCGTCAACGAGGCCCGCACCCTGCTTACGCGGCGAGTACAGCGCACCCGTCGTCTGGGCCGCATCCGTCAGCGGACGGGCGGTGCCCATGATGAGGTTCTGAACCACGTCGGCCTTCTGACGCGCACTCATCGACGCGAAGATCGGATCGTTCTGGACGCGCTCCAGGACGATCGTGCTGACGCCAGCCATCTGCGGCGTAGCCATCGACGTGCCCGAGGATTGCTCGTACGCCCCGCCCGGTATCGATGAGAAAACCTCGCCACCGGGGGCTGCGATCTCGGGCTTGAGGCGCAGGTCCGGGGACACGCCCCACGCGGAGAACTCCGATGCCTCATAGACGGTGGACTGCGGCAGGACCTGGCCCTCGGCGATCGTGAGCGTGCGCTCGGGGGCGTCCAACATGGCCTGGCCATCGGCCTGAGAGATGAACGCCGCGGGCATGTCCTGCGTCGTCAGATTCATGGCGATGAGGGATCCGACCGACACGTTGTTGTAGACGACGATCCCGGCGGGCTTGAGGTCGTAGAGGTTCTCGACCTTCTTCTGGTAGGTCATGTTGCCGCGAGAGACGAGCGCGATCTTGCCGGCGAGGCCGTCCGGGTACTTGGCCTTGAGCGCGGCAGCATCCTCCTCGGAGGCGAAACCGGCGTCCACGTACTCGTAGGTGCCGGCGGGCAGGTCGGAGAAGAAGGCGACCTTCTCACCGTTGAGGCCACGCGCACGCTGGTATCCGATGTCCTTCCCATTGACGGTGAAGGCGTTGCGAAGCAGGGCGTTTTCGACCGAGGCGACGGCAACCACCGAGGAGTAGGTCGCCGGCTCGTCCATGACCGAGGAGTCGGGGTCCGAGGCGTAGGGCAGGCCCTTGCCGGAGTTGTTGCCGTACCCCGTGGAGAAGGCGTTGCCCGAGGCCGCGTTGACGGTGATGCCCGCTTCCTGCAGCTTCTTGTACACGGTCGCATACACCGAGTCGGCCTCGTTATCCATGCCCGCCGTCCAGCCGAGCGACAGGTTGATGACGTCGGGATGCAGGACGAGCATGTCGTCGAGGGAGGCGAGCAGCGCCGAGTCCAGCAGCGCGTCGTCCTCGCTGCGCGTCACCTTCGCGACGATCACCTGGGCATTCGGGGCGGTGCCGACGATCTTGTCCGCGTTACCGGAGGCGATGCCGGCAACGTGCGTCCCGTGGGAAGCATACGGGGTCTTCGCCGGCGACGCGTCGTTGTCGCCATCCGCGTAGTCGTAGGCGAAGGGGAACTTCTGCGAGACGTAGACGCCGGTCTTGCCCTCACCCAGCTGAGAGGTCATCGCGGCGACCTTCTGCGGGGTGAGCGGGGGTGTTCCCGCGATTTCGCCCGTGAACGCCGGATGCGTCATGTCGACGCCCGTGTCGATGACGGCGATGACCTTGCCCTCGCCCTTCTGGGCGACCTGGTCGACGTGCATCATGAGATGGGCGCTCAGGTTGGCGGGGTCCTGCCCGCCGGTCTGCGTGGACTCGACGCCACCCTCGGCATCGGGCGTGGCCACATCACTCACGCGACCCTCGCGCTCGAGGAACGCGGCTTGCACGCCCGGGGCGCGGCGGATCACGTCGAGCGCACCGACGGGGGCCTTGAGGGCGAAGCCCGACATGACGTTGTCGTACTCGCGCTCCACCTGAGCCGAGGCGCCGGGGAAGATGGAGCTCACGGCCTCGTTAATCTCGCTGATCGTGCCCTCGCGGGACGCACCATCCGCGAGCTGGACGATGACGCCGACGACGCGCGCCGGGTCCGCTTCGGCGTCGGTCGAGGAGGGCGCTGACTGCCCGCTCTTCGAGGTCAGCGCCGTGTCGATGTCGCCCACGGGCAGGGAGGCCGCTCCGCCATCGGGGACGCCGGACGGACCCGGGGGCACGGGCGAGGCCAGGGTGGCCGGGCCGGTGACCGCGAGCGCGCACGCGCCGACGAAAGCGAGGAGGGCAGCCGGTTTCTTCGTTGACATAAGCCTTCTCCGATATGTTGGGGGACGGAGTGCCAGTGGCACCCGGTACGTCGGTGTACCAACCGTCTCCTCACAACATACCTCACGCGACCCCCATGACAATCACGGTATCGCTTACCGATGCATGAAGCACAGCTGAAGTGTCTAACGCGCCGCAGGGACCCTACTGGCGGTCCGACAGCTCCAGATTCGCCCGCACGACGATGCCGATACGCTCGACCATCTCCTCGTCCGCCCACGCACCATCCAGGGCGGCTAAGCGCGGGTGGGTCGGGGCCTCGTCGAAGATACGATCGAAGCCGAGGATCCCCCGCCACAGCGGGATCAGCTCCTCGTTGTAGGTGTGGCCGTGGCCGCCGGGAGCGGTGCCCGCGACGGGCAGGTCTGCGAGCACCTGAATGAAGGTGACGAAGCGCGTGAACTCGACGAAAGGAGACACGTCGCGGCCCGCCCGCTCGCGCAGCCAATCCGGCTGGGTCCACAGGAGCTGACGGTTCCACCACACGACCGGATCGGAGGCGTGCTGGGCGTAGACGAAGCGCGGGAAACCCCACGGCCCCAGCTCGCGCCCGTACAGGTCTGTGCGCAGGTCGGATGGCTCATTGACGAAGCGCACGCGCCGCCCGTTGTAGACGACGGGGGCGACCTCGGGGCTGCCCCCGTGTCGAGCGCTCGTCAGCTCGGCGTGCATCGGCGTGAAGGCGGGGGTGCCCACCCACAGGGCCCCGTCCACCTGGGAGAGCGCGTCCTCGACCGAGGAGAAAACCGACTGCGAGGCGAAAGCCCCCAGGGATTCGCCGCAGACGAAGATCGCGGGTCGGTCGGCCTCGTCCATCGTGTCGAGCTCGGCCCGCACAGCCCGGAAGATCGCGGCCGAGGCCTCCTGCGCCGGCTCGAGGCCGGTCAGCCAGTTGAGAGCCGAGGGCACGTAGGAGTACTGGAGCGAGGCGGTGGCACAGTTGCCGCGCGTCAGGAACTCGAGGGGCTGGACCTGCCACTCGTCGACCCAGCCGGAGCCGGTCGACGCGGCAATGAGGATGACGGCTCGATCGAAGGCGCCAGTGCGGCGCAGCTCGGCGACCACCGTCGCCGCGGCCTGCTCAATGCCCGCCCCACCCGTGGGCATACCGGAGTAGACGCGGATCGGCTCCATGGCCTCGCCGCCGGTGACCTGGGCGATGTCGAGGCGCGAGGGGCCACGCCCCAGGAAGACGCGCCCCTGCCCGCCGACGGATTCCCAGGTGACGGGCGAGGCCGGGGATGCGGAGCGCTCGGGCACGAATGGCTTGTAGATGCCGCGCGCGGTGCGCGTGTTCATCTGCTCGGCGTGGTGGCGGAAGAAGCCGATTCCACCGCGCAGGATCACGTTGGAGGTCAGGAAGAAGACGATGACGGCCAGGATCACGACACCTACGACGATAGCCGCCGGGCGCGGCATGTAGCCGCCGAGCGCGCCGATCAGCATGCGTCCGACGCGGTTCATGGCCCCGACGATCAGGATGAGGCACCAGGCGATGACGACCGTGCCGGCCGTACCCAGGAGGTACTCGCCGAAGGTCTCCCCCGGCATGTTCACGAGCCTGGCGGCGACGCGGGCCCGGCGGTAGGACTGGATGACCGCGTAGAGCCACCAGATAGCAAAAAGGGCGGCGATGCAGATGCGGAAGCCGATCTCGACGGGCTCGGACGCGCGAATCGTCAGGCCGGTCACGGCAATGACGCGGGCACCCACGTTCTGGACGACCACACCCGCGACATACCCGCAGGACACGAGGACGCCCGACGCGACCGCATGCCACGCCCACGAGCGCGCCATCAGCGACGGCGCCACGCTCACCGCGTACATGGCGAGGGCAGCGATCACTCCCAGAAACGACACAGCCATGGCTCCCATTGTGCCAGGGGCGGCCGCGGCGTTCAGGAGCGGCACGAGGCCTGGACTCCCCCGCACTCCGGCACCCGACACTCGACGACTTCCTTCGCCTCGCCCATACGGTCACGCACCCCCGCGCTTATTCGGTGTCGCCCACCGGAGCACAATCGGTTACCGTGGGCACATCACCATCGACTTCGTCACCATCGAGGCCGGTTCAGACAATGGCGCAACGGACCCACGACGCGCCCCCAACAAGCCAGGAAGACCGATGACCGACAATTACGCCGACAAGACCCGCGGGCTCCTCGAGGTCCTCAACAAGCTGCCCCCCAAGCCGCAGATCACCTTCCGCGGCTGCGTCGATCGCACGGTGGACCGCGTGCGGGTCGTCGGCTCGCCGGCGCTCACCGCCACGACGCACAGCCTCGAGATCGCGACGAACAACCTGGCGCGGCCGGAGGTCGCCATCGTCGTCGGTGCCAACGGGCGCGACCTCACGCCGATCCTTCAGGGGGCTCCCAACTTCAACCTCCAAGAGGTCACCTACCTCCCGAACTCCTACTTCCTCCAGCACGTCGCCCACGAGTACAACGGCGTGACCATCCAGGTCTACGAGGAAATCGTTCTGAACAGCGACTCCGCTGGATTCACGATCGCTCATCGGCTGCTGTCCTGGGACCCGGTCCTGGCCGTCCTCGACCCCGCCCTGCGTGCCGCGCGGGAACGCCCACTCCCCATGCCTGAGGGATCCTCGGACAGGTTCCTGGAGCCCATTCACTGACGCGCCATGTGCTCGGCTCGCGCGCCTCTCACAGGTGGGTGAGCCACACGAGCGTCGCGTAGGGGATGGTCACCTGCTCCCCCGGCGCATACCCGAGGTGGTCGTACCGGAAGCGAGAAACACACAGAGGAACACGCATGATCACGTTCATTAACAACGCCGGTGCCGCCATCGTCTCCCGGAAGATTATCGAACGGACCGGCAACATCAAGTGGCTGACCCGCGAGGAACCCTTCGCCCCTCAGGACTCCGGCTGGCGCGTGCTATCCGACCGCGACACCGCCGAGTACCTGGATGATCCAAAAAACATGACCGTCGTTGACTTCAACGAGCTGTGCAACCTTGAGCCCGCCTGCATCGGCATCTACGACCTGCCGATCGGCTCCGACATTCAACTCGTCGTCGAGCCTGACGGACGTCGGCGATGGTTCGATAACAAGACCGAGAAAGAGATTTCCTTCCGCTGACTCACGCAGCGGCCCCGCCCTCACAGGTGGGTGAGCCACACGAGGGTCGCGTACGGGATGGTGACCAGCTCCCCCGGCGCGTAGCCGAGGTGCTCGTAGAGGTACCAGCGCAAGTTCTCCTGCATGCGCGCACGCCCCGCCTCCGACGAACGGATATACGAGGAGCGGGTCGTGCCCAGGGTGAGGATCTGCTCGGGGGTCATGCGGTCCTCCCACGCGACCTGCGTGAGGGTCATCGGTTCAAAGCCTCCGCCCGGCGTAGGCGGGTTGTCGGGACGATGCACGTCGCCCGAGCGCATGATGCGCGTCAGGCGGTGCACCCACGGGATCGACACGGCCATCTGGTTCCACACGATCGCGAGCGCGCCGCCGGGCACCAGGATCCGGGCGGCCTCGAGGCCCGCACGCTCCGGATCCACCCAATGCCAGGACTGGGCAAACACAACAATGTCGTACGCGCCGTTCGGCAACCCCGTGTCTTCCGCGAGGCCGTCGTGCCACGTCACACCGTCGACAGACGAGGCCTGGGCGCGCATCGCCTCGGAGGGTTCGACCGCGTCGACGAGGAGTCCGGCGCGAGCCAGGAGCCCACTCATCTTGCCGGTGCCCGCGCCGATGTCGGCGGTGCGCAGCGGGCCGCCCTGCCCCGTCGCATGGGCACCCCGCCCGCTCCGCGCGGCATCAACCAAAGCGGCCACGGCCTCGTCCGGGTAGGCCGGGCGCACGGAGTTGTAGGCGCCACCCTCCCCGACGAAAGGATTCACGTCGAGGAAATCGGACGCACTGTTCGACATCGCGTCGCAATCTCTGTCCTGAGGCCACGAAGGAGTGGTGCCCGCACGCGCCGCCACGGCCTCGTTGTCGGAAGCACTCACAGGAGCGAGCTCCCCAGTCGGCACACGTTGTCGACGTAGTGGACGTGCCACGGCTGGCCGCGCCACTCCTCGTACGTGAGCTCGCGAGACCGCTCGCGCGTACGCTCGTCGTTGCCGTGCAGCATCTCGACCAGGCGCGAGCTGTCGGCGACGAGCACGATCTCGTAGTTGAGGCCGAAGGAGCGCACGTCCATGTTGGATGAGCCGATGATGCACAGGCTCCCGTCGACGATCATGTACTTCGAGTGGAGCATCCGCGGCTTGTGGTACAGGTGGATGCGAACGCCCGCCTTCAGGAGCGGCCCGTAGTAGGAGCGCTGCGCGTGCCCGACCAGGAACTGGTCAAGCTGCTCAGAGACGAAGAGCTCGACCGTCACGCCCGACAGCGCGGCGTTCGTCAGCGCGGTCATGAGGGCCTCGTCCGGGATGAAGTAGGGGCTGGTAATCGACACGTGCGTGCGCGCCGAGGAGATCATGTGAACGAACGCGCGCAGGTTCGGCTCGCCCTTGAACGCGGGCCCCGACGGGATGATCTGCATCGCCGAGGCCTGCTTCGCCTCGCGCTCTGCCGCAACCTCTGCGGCGGGCGGGGTGAGGACGTCGGGGGTGAGGATCTCCTTGCACGCGTAGTACCAGTCCACGGCGAAGACCGCCTGGATCTGGGCGACGATCGGGCCCGTGACGGACACGCTCGTGTCGTCGTAGAGCATGCCGGCCTTCGTGTACGAGGGAGTGTCATAGTCGGGGGCCACGAGGTTGTGGGAACCGATGTAGGCCTCGCGCCCATCGATGACGAGGATCTTGCGGTGGTTGCGCAGGTCGGGGCGGCGGATCTGACCGCGCAGGGGCGCGAAGGGCAGCATCTCGTGCCACTCAATGCCCATGGCGTTCAGGCGGCGGCGGAAGTCCCTGTGGCCGGGAATTGTGCGCATGCCGTGGTGGTCGACGAGGAGGCGGACGGTGACGCCGCGGGCGACCGCGCGCTCGAGGGCCTCGTAGACGGGGGCCGTGTACTCATCCCACGATGTCTGGAAGTAGAGGGCGTTCACGTGGTGCACGGCCGCGTCGATGCTGGCGGCCATGGCCCGGAAGGTCTCGGCCGTGTCGTTGTAGAGGCGGCCAACCTGTCCCGCCGAGGCCGGGAAGCCGCTGAGGGTCCCGGACAGTCGCATGATCGAGGCGGTATCGTCGTCCGATCCTGCGGGCAGGCCATCGGGTCCCGTGGGCACCTCGTAGGACTCAGGTTCGGGCGCGGTCGATCCGGCCACGATGTCCTCGACCAGCTGACTGGCCTCGGGATCGTCGTCGAGGCGTCGGCCCATCGCCCACCACGAGCCAAAAATGACGTACAGGGGAACACCCAAGAGGGGCCACAGGAAGATCAGCAGCAGCCACGCGGTCGATGTCGACGCGCGCCGATGCTTCGGCACAATCCCCAGAGCGACAACGCGAATGACAAAATCGATGGCCCCAACAAGGAGCCACGCCCACAGCGGCGGTTCAGGATGTGGCGGCAGCATACAACTATGGTAGCGAGCGCCCCAGATCCTGGTCGGCCCACCGCTGCCAGTGCGGCGCGTAGGTCTGCCCGTCGCGCGCAAGCGCGCGGTGTCGGCGCTCGTCCTCGCCGGGGTCCGCGATCCAGATAACGAGGTCGGCCTCGGCCTCGATGGCACCGCAGCCCTCAATGATAGTCGGAGCGAGTGGGACGCGGATCGTCGCCCCGGTTGTGCCATTCTCCCAATCCCAGGCCTCGTAGGAGGAGGCACGTCCTGCCCGCAGGTCGGCGGCGATTCGCCGCGCGATGCCGACGCCCGCCTCGAGGCCGTCCCAACCCGGGTACCAGTCGTCGAGGTGCAGCACCTGCCAGCCGGCCACGAGCCGAGCGAGCGCAGCGGCCAGCGTGGATTTCCCGGAGCCGGAGTAGCCGTCGATCGTCACGACCGGGACGGCGCGCTGTGCTCGGGCGGGTTCGCCGTCGGACGAGGCCGGGGCCCGCTCCCCCGCCAGGGCACTCAGGCGGGGGGCGAGGTCTCGGGCGGCCTGGTCGGGACTCATCGCAACGGGAACGGTGACCCGCAGGCCCACTCCCCCGCGCGCGTCCTGCCAGGTCAGGGCGCTCATCGGCCCACCAGGGCAAAGGTGCCCGCCCAGATGCTCGCGGCCAGCGCGATCGCGGGCAGCGCGATGGCGACAACCATGAGGACGGCGTCGGCGGCGCGCAGGCGCGAAACTCGCGCCCACGTGCGCGTTCCTTGCGCGCCGAAACCCCTGGCCTCCATGGTGGTGGCCAGTTTGCCGGAGCGACGCAGCGCGAAGACCAGCAGCGAGAAGGAGCCGCGCAGGAAGGAACGGATGCGCGAGGCGTCGCCCACGCCTCGTGCACGCCGCGCCCGCTCGAGGGCCTTCCAGTCGGCCGCCATCAGCGAGGTCATGCGCGCGCCCGCGAGCGCGGCCAGGACGGGACGGGCGGGCAGGTGCAGGATCTGCGCGAGGCCGTCGCCCATGTCGGTCGGATCGATGCGGTCGAGCAGCGCGATCGCGGGCATGACGATCGCACACATGCGCAGGCCGATGCCCAGCGCCAGCCACATCGAGTGGTCCGAGATCGCTGCCGGCCCGAACTGCCAGTACACGGTGCCGCCCGGTGAGGCGTAGAGCAGCATGGACAGCGCGCCGAGCGGCGCAGCCACGAGCAGCGGCGTCGCCTTCACGAAGAAGCTGCGCGCCGACACGCCCGACAGGGGCATGAGCGCAAGCTCGAGGGCGAGTGCCACGCCCGCGCTCACCGGGTCGATCGTGATCAACAGCGGTGTCGTGGCGACCAGGAGGGCGAGCACGCGGGCGACGGGATTCGTGCGCGCGAGGAAGCCTCGGGCGCCGCTTCGTCCGGTGCCACGCGAGGGCTTGGGGGCCACCTTCTCGCCGGCCTGCGCGCCGCGATCGTGAGCGTTCCCAGCGGAGGCGGCCCCGGCCTCGTCCACGGGATCAGCGGGGATCGCGCCGCGCGTCCCGACCTGCCCGAGGTCGACGACGCGCTGGCCCATCGCAGCCACGAACGCGGGGTCGTGCGTGATCGACACCAGGGTGACGCCGCGCTCGAGGGCGGCGCGCAGGAGGCGCACGAGGCCCAGCCACGTGCCGCGGTCCTGGCCGAAGGTCGGCTCGTCGAGGATGAGCAGCTCGGGGGCACTGATGAGCGCGGTCGCCACCGACAGGCGGCGCTTCTCGCCGCCCGACAGGGTCATGGGGTTGGCGCGCGCGAGGGCGGTGAGCCCCAGGGCCTCGAGGTGTTCGTCGACGAGGGGGGCGATCTCCTCCTCGCTCATGCTGGCCGCGCGCGGGCCGATCGCGAGCTCCTCGGCGACGGTGGCGGCCAGGAATTGGTATTCGGGCTCCTGGAAGACCATGGACATGCGCCCCAGGAGTTGCTTGCTGCTCCACTCGTGCGGATCGCCGCGCGTACCGTCGGAGGTTTCGACCTCGACGGTACCCTCCAGCGGCGGCAAGAGGCCCGCGAGGGTGAGCGCAAAGGTCGATTTTCCGGCGCCGTTAGCGCCAACGATGCAGGTGGAGACCCCGCGCTCGATCGTCAGGTCGATGCCGGACCGCACGGGGGCAGCCGCGTCGTAGCCGATCGTCAGGTCGGCGACGCTGGCGATCGGGGCGGCCTCGGACGAGGCCGGGGCGACCTCGGGGGCGGGGCCGACCTCGGCGGCGACGTCGTCGCCGGGAAGCCAGATCCCGCGCTCACGCAGGGCGTCGCCCTGCTGCGCGAGGACCTCGTCGAGGGGGCCGTCGGCCGCGATCGCGCCGTCCGCGACCACGATGACGCGATCCACGAGGGAGGCCCACACGTCGACGCGGTGCTCGACGACGACCACGGTCGCGCCCGTGCGCTCAACGACGGCCTCGACGGCGGCGCGCACCTCGGCGACGCCGCTCGGATCCAGGTTCGCGGTCGGCTCGTCCAGGAGCAGCAGTCCCGGGCCCATCGCGAGGATCGACGCCAGAGCCAGGCGCTGCTTCTGCCCGCCCGACAGCTCCGTCGTCGAATGATCGAGGGGGACGCTCAGGCCCACGGCCTCGAGCGAATTCTCCACGCGAGGCCAGATCTCCTCGCGCGCAACCCCCAAGTTCTCCATGCCGAAGGCCACGTCGTCGCCCACGCGAGCGAGGACCACCTGGGCCTCAGGGTCCTGCATGAGCAGACCCACGCGGCCCCTGGCATCGGCCGGGGCGACGCCGTCGACGGTGAGCGTGCCGGTGGCCTCGCCCTCCTCGGCGCCACCCAGCAGGCCAGCCAAGCCACCCATGAGCGTCGACTTGCCCGACCCAGACGGGCCCAGCACCAGCACGCGCTCGCCCGGCGCAATATCGAGATCAACACCCGACAGCGCAGCGTTCTTGCGCCCAGCGTGACGCCATCCCCAGCCGCGCGCGCACACGCGCGCGCCCGCCCCCTCACCCAGCGGCACCCGGCCATCCGGGGAGGACACGGGACGCGAGGAGGCGGAGCGGGCCTCGTCCATGGAACGTGAATCAGACAAGCTCACGCGCTCCACGGCCGGAGGCGAAGCGATCCAGCGCGCCCGTCTTTGCGAGCGCATTCGTCAGCGCCCACGCGAGCAGGCCCGCCAGGACGATACCCGACGCCATGCCGCACACGAGGTAGATCGCGTTGTAGAGCACGCCCTTCGCAAGGTGACCCGCGAGGAAGAGCTCGAGAACCCACTCAAACGCGAAGGACACGGCACCCGCAGCGCACACGATCGTCGCGTTGTAGCGGCGGTAGGCGACCAGGGCGAAGACAACCTCCGCGCCGAGGCCCTGCGCGAGACCCGAGTAGATGGTCTCGACAGCCCACTGGGAGCCCAGGGCCATGGAGACGGTCGCGGCCATCAGCTCGACAAAGAATGCGGCACCGGGCTTACGGATCACGTAGCCGCCGAGCGTGCCACCCAGCAGCCAGACACCCGTCACCAGGCCACCCACGCCGGGGCCGATGGTCTTGAGGAACTCGTAGCCAGCACCGCCCACCTGGTTCCAGACCACAAAAATGAGGCCGCAAGCGACGCCCAGGACGGCGGCGGTGACAATATCAATGACCCTCCAGCGGAGGGACGGAGCAGTGGATGCCATGCGAAAATACTCCCTTCGTGTTGCACGGCGGCCACGAGGAAAGAGCCTTCCTACGCCGGTATGATCCGGATCAGGTTCTACGGTCGGGGGTGGTCCCCTCTCAGCTCACGTCGAGCTCCCGTGGCACGCTGGTGAGCATAGTCACTAACTATCGGTTCCGCTACTCATGCAGGTGGGGACCGGTGTGCGGCCCCTCGCCCGTGCCCCCGTCGCCGAGGACTCCGCGCGCCGCGCGGCGCAGCAGGAAATGGCGGTTCGCGAAGGCCGCACCCACGATGAACGCGATCCAAATCAGCGAATAGACGAGGCCGGGGCGAGTATCGTCCCACATCGCCAGGATGATGCCCATGCAGCCCATGAACGCCAGGACCACCCACGCGCCGACGGCACCGCCGGGGGACTTGAAGTGCGATTCCTTGTGCAGGTGGGGGCGCTTATGCAGGTACACCAGGTAGGACACGACGATGACGACCCACACGCCCATGAACAGCGTGGCCGACACCGAGGTCACCAGCGTAAAGGCCGCGGAGATCGAGCCGCCCGTCGCCATGATGACGATAGCCGTCAGCAGGCACACGCATGACAAGAACAGGGCGTTGAGGGGCACGTGATGCTTCGAGAGGCGCGCGAAGATGCTGGGCGCCTGCTCCTGGCGGGCCAGACCATAGAGCATGCGCGACGTGGAATAGATGCCCGAGTTCGCGCTCGAGGCGGCCGAGGAAAGGACCACCAGGTTGACGATCGTGGCCGCGGCACCCAGGCCGGTCAGCGAGAACATCGTGACGAAGGGCGATTTCTCCGGGCTCACCTGATCCCACGGGGTCACCATCATGATGGCCGCGAGCGCCGCCACGTAGAAGAGCATGATGCGTACCGGGATGGAGTTGACAGCCTTGGGGAGAGTGGTGTCCGGGTCGTCGGTCTCCGCGACCGTCGTGCCGACCATCTCGATGCCGATGAAGGCGAAGAGCGCGATCTGGAAGCCGCCCAGGAAGCCGGTGAATCCGTTGGGGAAGAAGCCGCCGTGGCTCCACAGGTTCGAGACGGCGGCGGCGGTCCCCTCCTCGTCGATCGTGCCCATAGCGACCATACCGAAACCGACGATGACCAGGGCGATGATCGCGATGATCTTGACGAGCGCGAACCAAAACTCCGTCTCACCGAAGGCCTTGACCGTCATCGCGTTGAGGGCGAAGAGCAGCAGAGTCGTGGCGGTGATGGGGATCCACGCAGGCAGGCTCGGCCACCAGAAGTGCGTATAGCCGGTGATCGCGATCATGTCCGCGACGCCGGTAACGACCCAGCACGCCCAGTACGTCCACCCCGTCACGAAGCCCGCCCACGGGCCGATCAGGTCACGCGCGATGTCCGCGAAGGTCGCGTACTTGCGATCGGAGAGCAGCAGCTCGCCGAGCGTGCGCATGAACAGGAACAGGACCGCGCCGATGATCATGTAGACCAGCAGGATCGAGGGACCCGCGACGGAGATCGTCTTGCCCGAACCCATGAACAGGCCCGTGCCGATCGCACCGCCGATGGCGATCAGCTGAATATGGCGATTCTTCAGGTTTCGCTGGAGCTTTTCGCCGCCCTCCTGATGGGGCTCGTCGTGCACGACTGGCTCGCTGCTCATTCGTCTTCCTTTCCGCTGGTTGCCGCCCGCGGGCGGCGCTTTGCGCGGCCTTTGCGCGCCCTCGCAACGCGCTTGACTATCCAACGCTACCGCACAGGTGCGCTCATGACCGAATCCAGAGCCACGCATGGCAGTCTGCGAGTATTCAAGTTAGGTTTGCCTTATGACACAGAATTCGACGCCTTCGACGGGCGAGACCACCACCCCCTCAACGGTCGAGGCCTCGTACCCCCTGATCTCCGTGGCCACCGTTCCCACCGAGCGGGCCGCGCGCTACGGCAAGCAGCTCGTCAGCCACATGGCACACAAGATTACGGGTGCCTGGGACGAGGCGGGCGGATACCTGCTGTTCGACCGCGAGGGTCCGGTCCTGGGCCGTTTCGACATCATCGCGTCACCGTCTGATCTGCGGCTCGAGCTGCGCACGGAGCCCGAGCGCGCCGATCGCCTTGAATTCATCATCGGCATTCACCTGGCGCGCTTCGGCGCGCGCGACAGCCTCACCATTTCGTGGGAGCGCACCGACGGCAGCAAGGGCACCACGCAGGGTCCCCTCACCCTCGAAGAGGTCGAGGCGCACGCCCGCGCCAAGAAGGCGGCGCGCGCAGCGGAGCGAGAGGCCGGGCACGCGGAGTAGCCGCGGCGGGGCGCGAAGGCGCGGGGCTCGCGGCACAGTAGATGCGACACTCGCGGCGGACAAGGCGCGGCGGGACACCCAAGCACGGCACGCGCAGCGCAGGCCGTGCGACCCTCACCAATTCCGCACGTAATTCCCTGGCAGCCATACCGCGCAGGCCGGGCACGCAGCAGCGCAGGCCCGGCAGGCCCATCAATTCCGCATGCAATTCCCCGACGGCCACACACAACGCCACCTCAAAAACCGCGAAATTCCAACGTTCTGACTTCCAAGTTTGAAGCACGCACGGGAGAATTACATGCGAAACTTCGGGGACACGCCCAGCCCCCCGCGCATCGATACGAGTCGCACAGTGATCGACGTTGGAAACGGGGCACCGCTGAAGGGTGATGCACTAGTTAGGGAGCATTACACCAGTTAGGGAGCATTACACCACCTGGGAACTGGTGTAATACCCAGCTAAATGGTGTAACACCACTTAGCGACAAGCCCCACCGCGGCGAACCTCCGGCGGCCTGCAGCCTACGCCCCGCCATCGTCCGCCGCGCCGAGTACGGCCTGGAGCGCAACCCCGGCGGCCTGCAGCCTACGCCCCGCGATCGTCCGCACATTCACCAATTCCGCACGTAATTCCCTGGCAGCCATACACAGCGCCACCTCAAAAACCGCGGAATTCCAACGTTCTGACTTCAAAAGTTGAAGTACCCGCAGGGGAATTACGTGCGACTTTGAAAAGGGATGCGACATCAAGGGGCGTCGCACCTCTTACTGGGATCCTGTGCGACGCCGCCGTAGGCTCTGCACCCGTTACGGGACGCTGCACCTCTTACGGGACGCTGCACCCGATCAGAACGGGTGCACTGCCTACGTATCGGGTGTACCACCCACGCGCACAAGCACAACCGTGGCGAACGGCCCGATACCACCCTCGCATTCACCAATTCCGCACGTAATTCCCTGACGGCCACACACAGCACCACCTCAAAAACCGCATGATTTCAACGTTCTGACTTCAAAAGTTGAAGTACCCGCAGGGGAATTACGTGCGAAATGTGGGGGACACACCCGGCCAGGCACTCAGCTCACCACCCGTGAACCACACCCACAACAAACCCCCACAGCCACGAGGCTGCGGGGGTTGTCATTCAGCTCATTGCCGCGCCGCATCGAGACGCGCCGACAGCAGCAGACACCGGCACGGAGGCTCAGAAGCTCAGCGGCCCTCGAGGTGGTTCTTCGCGGCCAGCAGGACCTGCTCCCACATGCCGATCGCGTCGTCGTACGCCTGGCGCGCCTCGGCCTCGTCGTCGGAGACCGACGCCAGACCCGACTCCTCGACGTGGATGGCGACACCACCGCGCTCCTCGGACAGGGAGACCTCGACACGGGTCGCGTACTCGTCCGGCAGCTCATCATCGGCCAGCGGGTACCAGCGGAAGGCGACGACGTCCATCGGATCCTCGTCGGCCTTCTCGATCAGCCAGTCGCCGGCGTCCGGGTCGCTCACGCGATAGATGCCGTCGTCCCCGAGGCTCACCTCGTGGTCACCCAGCGGGCCGTCGTTGACCCACCAGCCCGGCTCCGACACGAGCGCCCACGCGGCCTCGATGTCGCAGTCCACGACCACGTCGGTCTCGATGCGGTCCAGGTCGTCCTCAACGTCGGCGTCAGAAGTCATGTCAAAGAAGCTCATACACCAACGGTACCGGGTCGGACGCTCCCAGGCACGCGAATGGACACCCGAACGGGCACGCATACGACGAGGCCGTGGCCGGCCCCGCGGGAAAGCGAGAGTCGGCCACGGCCTCGTCGTGTCAAAGAGCCTCAGGCGAGACGCGTGATGCGGTAGCGCCAATCCACGGGGCCAACCTCGAGGGTCTCCACGCGGTAGTGCTGCTCGGAGTCCTGCAGGTGCGCGAACAGCGGCTCGGGCTGGTGGGGCGCGCAGATCTGGATGTTCTCGCCGACGGGCAGGTTGTCGACCGCCGCGAAGAGGACCGCGTGGCGCACGACGCGGGGAATCGAGTGGATGACCAGCTCGTCCGCGCCGGGGCGGTGGATGACGCCGGCGCCGCCCGCATGGACATTGCCCGCCGAGGGGGCACCGTCGCCACAGCCGCAGCCGCCCGCGGTGGAGGCGATGGGCTCGGCGGCCATCTCGTGGGGGCGCTCGGCGGGGGCGTCGTGTCCGCCGCAGCCGCAACCGGCATGCTCGGCGGGGGCCTCGGCGGCCTGGGCGGCAGCGCCGTGGCCGTGGCCGTGTCCGCCACCGTGGCCACCGCAGCCGCAACCGGCATGCTCGGCGGGGGCCTGCGCGGGAGCCTCGGCGGCGGCCTGCTCGGCGCGCGCCTTCTTACCCTCGCCACCACAGCCGCAACCGCAGCCGCCGTCCTCGGAGGGGACGGTGTTGGCATCGACCAGCTTGAACATCTGACGGTCAGTCATGTGTTTTCCTTATCCTTCGGCCCGACGGGCCATTTCAGCGAACCTTACCCAGTGTAGGCATGCCTCAGCCGAGCATGCGCGTTCACTTAATGAGGAACTCGGCCTCGACCTCGACGCTCACGTTGAGGGGCAGGGCGGCGACGCCCACGGCGCTGCGCGCGTGCTGGCTGCCGAAGATCGCGCCGAACAGCTCGGAGGCGCCGTTGATGACACCGGCCTGACCGTAGAAGTCGGGGCGCGAGGACACGAAGCCGACGACCTTGACGACGCCCGCGAGGTTGTCGATGCCGCCCGCTGCTGCGGCGGCTGCGGCCAGGGCGTTGAGGGCGCACACGCGCGCGGCATCCTTGGCGTCCTCGGGGTCCGCGCCGTCCTCGCCGACCGCGCCGATGCACACGGGCTCGCCGTTCACGACGGGGATCTGGCCGGAGGTACGCACGACGCCACGGTCGATGACGGCCGGCACGTACGCGGCGACCGGCGTGGCGACGGCGGGCAGTTCGAGGCCAAGCTCGGCGAGCTTCTCGGAGGGGAGCATGAGGGGTCCTTTCGTTCTTTATTGACGAGGCCGGGGCCTCGTCCTCTGATTCCAGTTTAGTTGCGCTGTTCCCGGGGGTGGTGAGCGAAGGTGCTGGCGTGAGATCCCGGCCGAGGCCTCGTCGATAGAGGCGTGGTGTAGGCATGCGTGCGCCCCGCGTGTCGACAATCACGCGGGGCGCACTAGTGGGAGGCCTCAGCCCTGGGGAGCGGCCGGGGGCTGACCGCCCTGACCCGGACCGCCCGCCGGGGGCTGGCCACCCTGTCCCGGACCGCCCGCCGGGGGCTGGCCACCCTGTCCCGGACCTCCGGCCGGAGGCTCACCGCCGGCCGGGGGCTGTCCGCCCATCCCCATGCCGCCCTGGCCGGCGGTCGCCGAGGTCTCGGTGCCGTCGACGCTCACCGTGTAGGTGGAGCCGTTGGTCATGCCGGAGGTCGAGTAGATGACGTTTCCGAAGGCCTTGGGCGAGGTGTAGGTGCCCAGGACCGAACCGTTGGCGTCGGTGATCGTCACCGTGGACCCGGCGGAGCCGGTCGCCGAGGCGGAGACCCAGCCCTGGCCGTCGGTCGTGGTCGGCGTCTCCACCATCTCGTTGGTAGCGAAGGCGATGACCGTGCCGCCCGTGATGCTCATGGCGCCGTTGGAATCCAGGGAGCCGTTCGCGCCGGAGGCCGGGCCGTAGACGGTCGTCGTGCCGCCGCTGATGGTCAGCGAGCCGTTGGAGTCGAGGCCGTCACCGTTCGCGTTGACGGTCACGGTGCCGCCGGTGATGGTGAGCTGCTCGCCGGTGTCTTCCATCGTGCCGCCGCCGTCAGCCATGCCACCGGGGCCCATCTGCTGGGTGGTCGTGGTGGTGTCGGTGGTGGTCGCGGAGTCCGAGCTGGACTCGGTGGCGGCCAGGCCGGCCTCGACACTGATCGAGCCCGAGGCGTTGATGCCGTCGTCGCTCGAGGTCAGGTCGACGGTGCCGTCAGAGATCGTGATGAGTCCACCCTCGAGGGCCTCGTTCGACTGCGTGACGGTCACGGTCGCGCCGTCCAGGACTGCAGCGACTTCGGTGTGCACGCCGTCGTCGCCGGAGGCGGCGGTGATCGTGCCGGAGCTCAAGCGCAGGGCGCCATTGGAGTGGATGGCGTCATCCCCGGCGTCGATGGTGGTCGTGCCGCCGTCGACGATGATGTAGGTCTGAGCCTTGATGCCCTTGGTCGAGCCCGTGGAGGGCTTGCCGGCCGATGCGCCGCCGCCCGAGGTGATCGACAGGGTGCCGCCGGTGACGATCGCGTCGGTGGACGCGTCGATGCCGTCGCCGCCCGATGTCAGGGTGACGGTGCCGTCCACGATGGACACGTAACCCTTGGTGTCGTCGTTGTCCTGGTCGGACTTGAGGGCGTCGCCGCCGGAGTTCACGGTGATGGTGCCGCCCGCAATCGTCAGGGAGTCCTTGCCGCGCAGGCCGTCATCCGAGGCCGTGGCGTTGATCGTGCCGCTCAGGACGTACAGGTCGTCCTTGGAGGTGATCGCGTCCGAGGCACCGGAGGTCACGTTGAGAGTGCCCGAGCCGGTGATCGTCAGGTCCATGTCGGCGTAGATCGCGGCGTTCGCGTCCTCCGTGCCGGTGTAGGTGCCGTCGGTGATCGTCGAGGCACCCTCGAGGGACAGGACGAGGTCGTCACCGCTGGTCGCCTCGATCGCGGCACCCGTGGAGGAGGTGATGGTCGCGTTGTCGAGAATCAGGACGACCCGATCCTCAGTACCGGCGGCCACGACGACCTTGCCGGTGAAGGAGCCGCTGAGCTTGTAGACGCCGGCCTTGGAGATGGTCAGCACGCCGTCGCTCACGCTCACGGCGTCGGACGAGGAGGTCGCGGTCGTTCCGCTGAGCGTCACGTCGACGGCGTCCGAGGCCTTCCAGTCGCTGTCCTCCACGTAGGAGGCCTTCGCGTTCGAGGCCAGGGCGTCGGCCGCGGTGGGCGGTGCGGTCGTGTCGCCGTTGGTTCCGGAGGCCGCGACGGTCGCGGTGGCCGTGGTCGCGCCGGAGCCGGAGGAGGTCACGCCCGAGGCACCGCAGGCACCCAGCGCCAGCGTTCCGACGAGGGCGATCGCGCCGATCGTCCGAGCGGGGGTCCAGATCTTCTGAAGGGCTTTCATGTGAATATCTCTTTCGCGTGCTTAAAGCTTGTGTTTCTTGTGGTGTGCGCGTGTGCGTCGTTTTCTATCGCTCGCTCAAGCGCCGTTATGAGGTCTGTCAGGCCGCCATCGCGAGGGGCGCGGAGTGCGTGAGCTCGGGGCCCTCCACATATTCGTGAAAGTAGCGATCCAGCGTGCGGTGCCACTTGTTCGCGGGCAGGTCGTGCATGGCGGCCATCGCGGTCCCGTACTTGGAGATCTTCACGGGTCGCACACCGCCCTCCCACAGGAGGTGGTCGACGATCGAGGGAGTCGCGCCCGACTTCGTTTCGATGATGACCAGGTCGGGTCGAGCGACCTCAGTGCCGTCCGTGCGCAGCGAGCGCCACTTCAGGCCCGTGTCCACCGTCGCGCGTCCCGCTCCACCGGGCAGGAGCAGGGTGTTGCGCTCATAGGACCCAGCCAGGACCGGCTCGAGGGCTGGCACCAAGTGGCCATATCCCGTCTTTTCGACCTTGCCGGCCACCCACATGCGGCGCTCACCCGCGAGAGGAGCCCCCGCCTCGTCCCAAGAGATCAGCATGCGCTTCTTGACGGTCACGCCGCGCGGGCCGCGGGTCTTGACCTCCAGGAAGGACGCACCCGACGACAGGTAAGAGCGAGTGCGGACCTTGAAACGGCGGCGACGCTTGAGCGCGGTCAGCAGGTACGAATCCATGTCCGGGGTGTCGTAGTAGGTGGAGGCGTAGCCCTGGGACACCTCGCCGCCAATCTGCAGGACCTTCGCATCCTCAGGGAGCCGGCTCAGAATCGCCGAGGCCGTGGCGGCGTCCAGCGCGTACTTGCGGTCCACTCGGGTCAGCATCGCCGCGCGCTTATTCAGTTCATCGAGGCCGATCGCATCGAGGTCGGCGAGAATCGAGTTCAGGGTGGCGTTCATGAGTCGTGTCCTTGGTAGTGGCGGTCTGTGGGGGTGTTGGCTGGCGGGCCGGCGGGTCAGGCGGGCCGGCGGGTCAGGCGACCTTCGAGCGAACGTCCACGAGAGTCAGGTCGTTCACGAGGTCGAGCTTCACGACGCTGACCGAGGCGACGGACGCGCCGAGGCGCTGCTCGAGGGCGGCCTTCAGCTCGGCGGGGTCGGCGATCGCGCGGTCCAGCTGGACTGTCTGCGAGGTGTAGCGGCCGAAGACCAGCTTCGAATCACCGAAGGCCAGCGCCACGAGGATCAGGGCGATCAGCCCTCCCAGCAGCGGGGTCACCGCCGACGACATACCCGTCAGCAAGCCGAGGGCCAGCGAAGCGAAGTAGTAGGCGATTTCCGTCTGCGAGATCTGATCCGAACGCAGTCGGATGATCGAGAGAACACCGAAAAGGCCGAGGCCCAGGCCCGCGCTCACGGTCGAGTTCGCGAGGATAATCGTGACGGCGAGGACGCCGACATTCACTCCGAGGAAAGCTGCGACCAGGTCCGCGCGACGGTGCCGTGGGAAGTACAGGCCGAACACGAGGGCGGCCATGGCAACCAGGTCAATGGCGATCAGAATCAGGGCGGTCATTGGTGTCTCCTTTTGTCGATGCACCAATTTCCCCACGCGACCCTATGAAGAACCTATGAAGCTCTCATATTTCTCATATGACTTTTTGGCATGTTGCTGTAAAGCTGTGAACGATGGTGGCTGGGCGGGCGTTTTTCGTCGGTCCGGGCTGCTTGGTGTGCCCGTGGGCGGCGGCCCGCCCGCTCGCCGTCCGCGC
>NZ_JVOJ01000019.1:0-157 GCF_001064145.1 Sanguibacter keddieii | reverse complement strand
CCGGCCAGGCCCCGCCACCGCCCACGGGCACCGCAGCCAGGCCCTCCGGCCCCTCCGGTGCCCTCCACACCTGTGGGGCCGGGTCGCTGTTCGTCAGCTCTATGCGTCGGCTTGAAGCCCGGCCAGGCCCCGCCACCGCCCACGGGCGCCGCAGCCT
>NZ_JVOJ01000018.1 GCF_001064145.1 Sanguibacter keddieii | reverse complement strand
GACGCGTACAAGAACCTGCCGGACGGTGACTACAAGCTGACGCTGTCTGCGCACAACGACGGCCCGTCGCAGGCCGAGCAGTCGATCTCCTACGACTTCCGTATCGATACCGCCGCGCCCGTCGTCTCCAACCTGGAGTACAAGGGTGAGGGTGCCGACACGGTCCTGTCCTTCGACGTGACGGATGCGTCGCCGCTGGCCGCGATCGACCTGCACGACCCGGCCGACGGCCTGTGGTTCTACCGCCACGTCTTCACGGACGCCGAGGGGACGGTCGGGGCCGACGGAACCTACACGTACCACGTCGAGGTTCCCTTCAAGGACATCGACGCCGCGTGGGCGTACCAGGGTGGCTCCGGCACCGTCATCGCTCACCCCTACCTGCTGGCCTGGGATTACGGCCTCAACCACTCCGAGGCTGCGACCCTGAACCTGCCCAGCGATAACACGGGCACGACCGACGCCTGCGCAAGCACCGACGGCGGCCACTGGGTGAAGGACGGAGCCGGCTGGTGGTACGCCTGCGCCGACGGTACGAGCTACCTCAAGGGTGGCTGGTACACGATCAACGGTTCGGACTACCTGTTTGGTCCCTCCGGCTACATGGCGACCGGCTTCCTCAAGCGTGCCGACGGCCAGTGGGTCTACGCCAACGAGTCGGGCTCCTTCGTGGGTGGCTGGGTCCGCGACGGTGGCTCCTGGTACTACCTGGATCCGGCCACGAAGGTCATGAAGACCGGGTGGGTCGCCGACGGTGGCTCCTGGTACTACCTCACCGGCAGCGGCGCGATGGCTATTGGCTGGGTCAACGACGGTGGTACCTGGTACTACCTGAATGCCTCGGGCAAGATGGTCACCGGCTGGCTCAACGTGGGTGGCTCCTGGTACTACCTGTCACCCTCCGGCGCCATGCTGACGGGCACCCAGGTCATCAACGGACGCACCTACGTCTTTGACACAAGTGGGGCGTGGGTCGGCTGATCTGAGCTGATCCGCACCTGACGGTGCTCTTTTCCGGGTCCGGGAACGTTGCTATGTAAGCGTTCTCGGACCCGGAATGATTCTGACAGTAAAATATTGTCCAATCGTTTCCCAATGTGAAACAAAGTTTGTCACATGCGTTCTTTGCGGTATTTTGACAGTGGTGGCCGGCACGACGGAGTCCCCTCCGCCTGCCAACACGGTCGCCCGTCGACACATTGGAGTACGCACATGACAACGAAGAAACCAGCGGCGTTCCTCGCGTTCGCCGGCGCCTGCGCGCTCGCCCTGACGGGGCCCGCGGCACTCGCAGCGCCGCCCTCGGACACCCACCCCGCTCCCGGTGCCACGGCCTCGTCCCTGCCCGTGGGCGACATCGACACCGCTCTCACCTCGAAGAGCGGACAGACCTCTCAGCCAGACCAGGTTGCGCCGGCCGCCGAGCAGGACCCCTCCGCGATCGTCGGCATCATCGTGCAGCTGCACGAGGGTGCGGACCGCGCGGCAACCCTCGCTTCCATCAACGAGGCCGTGGCCGCGGCATTCCCGGGCGAATCTGCCCAGGTGGAGCGCGAGTATGACAAGGCCCTCGAAGGATTCGCGCTTAGCGCGCCCTCCGGCTCTCTCGACGCGATCCGCGCGGTGAGCGGCGTCAAGGCCGCATTCCTTGAGCGCGATACCCGCCTCAGCGACGTCGACGAGGTCGATGCCGAGGGCGGCACGCAGGCACCCCGACTGTCCACCCAGAACCCCGACAACCTCAGCGCCCAGATCATGATGCACGCCGACCAGCTCACCCAAAAGGGCGAGGGTAAGGTTGTCGCCGTCATCGACACCGGCGTCGAGATGACCCATCCCGCATTCGCGGGTGCCCTGCACGGGACCCCCGGGCTTTCCAAGGACAAGGTTGCGGCCCTGACCCCGAAGCTGGGCGACGGAAAGCTGGGAGTGTACGTCTCTGAGAAGTTCCCCTTCGCCTACGACTACGCGGACGGTGACAACGACGCGATGCCGGCCAAGGGGCCCTACGGCTCCCACGGCACGCACGTCGCCGGCATCACTGCCGGCGACGCCGACCAGATCGTCGGCGTGGCCCCCGAGGCTCAGGTCATCGTCGCGAAGGTCTCGCGCAGCGAAGACGGCGACATCCCCGACTCGGCGCTGCTCGCCGCCCTTGACGACATGGTGGTCCTGCACCCCGACGTCGTGAACCTGTCCCTCGGACAGCTCGGCGGCATGGATAACGAGGCCGACTCGGTGTTCGCCTCCGTCTTTAAGAAGCTCCAGGACGAGGGTATTTCGGTCAACGCCGCGGCCGGCAACCACTATTCGGCCGGGTATGGCAACACCTCCGGTCGTAACCTGCCCTACGCCTCGGATCCCGACTCCTCGACCCAGTGCGAGCCCGCCACCTACTCGTCGGTCCTCGCCGTCGCCTCGGTCGACAACCTTCTGTCCTACAACGCCTTCTCCGCCGCCGGAAAGGACATCGCCTACCAGCGTGCGCGCGGCGCGAACGGTGAGAAGGTCGCCGAAATCTCCGAGCTGGCCGCCGGGTCCTACGAGTACATCGACGCCGGATACGCCACGGAGGAAGACGCCGCAGCCCTCGCCGCCAAGTACCCCGATGGCCTGGCTGGCAAGTTTGCCCTGGTCTCGCGCGGCAAGCTGACCTTCCAGAAGAAGATCGAGAACTTGGCGGCGCTCAAGCCCGCCGGCATCCTCGTCTACAACAACGTCGCCGGCGACTCGCTCATGCTCATGAGCGTCACGACGCTGGACGTGCCCGCCGCGTTCATTTCCCAGGAGAACGGACAGGCCATGCTGGCGGCCGCGGATCATCACCTGACCCTCGTGGATGGCAAGACCATCACCCCGAGCTCGAACTACTCGATGTCGGACTTCTCCTCGTGGGGCGTCACCCCGGACCTGCGCCTCAAGCCCGAGGTCAGTGCCCCCGGCGGCAGCATCTACTCGGCCGTCCTCGATGGCAAGTACGACCACCTGTCCGGCACGTCCATGGCGACCCCGCAGATGGCGGGCGTGAGCGCCGTCGTGCTGCAGCGCGTCCAGTCCGATCCGATCTTCGCCTCGATGAGCGCGCGCGAGAAGGTTGACGTCGTCCAGAACCTCATCATGGGCACTGCCCGCCCGCTCGTGGACGCGGCTCAGACGACCGGTGCCTTCTACTCCCCGCGCAAGCAGGGCTCGGGCCTCGTTGACGCGGTCGCGGCCACGACCTCGTCCGTGTACCCGACCGTCGTCGGTGCCGCCGAGCAGTCCCGGCCCAAGGCCGACCTGGGCGACGGCACCACCGGATGGCACTTCGAGGTCACCCTCCACAACCTCTCCGACACCCCGGCCACGTACGAGCTCAGCTCCCAGGCCCTGTCCGAGAACGTTGATGGCGGGTACTTCACCGGCAGCTCCACCGATTGGCGAGGCAAGGGCGTGGAGATCGCGTACACGGGTGCCGCGTCGGCCGCCGGCGAGGGCGCGACGGTGACGGTCCCCGCGAACGGCGAGGCCACCGTCGGCGTCGACGTGAAGCCGGGCAGCGAGTTTGCCGCCTTCGCTGCGACCAACACCCCCTCGGGCACCTTCCTCGACGGCTTCGTGCGCTTCACCTCGCGCACCGAGTCCCAGCCCGACCTGACCGTGCCCTACCTGGGCTTCTATGGCAACTGGGGCAAGCCCGCGATCTTCGATCAGCTCGCCTCCGACGGGTGGGGCCACACGCTGCCCTCGGGCATCTACAACGGCGTGAGCGGCAACATCCTGGGCTACAACCCGGTCATCAAGACGGCCGACCTCGTGGGTCTTCCCCGCGCCGACCGCTACGTCCTCTCCCGTTCCGAGGCCTCGGGTGCCCCGACGATCCTCGAACCGCGCACGGGCACGCTGCGCAGCGTCCACACACTCAACACCGTGTACACGAACGCTGCTGGAGAGAAGGTTGCCTCCTTTACGCGCTACCAGAACTGGAAGTCGGGCATCAACCCGAGCACCGGCAAGATGACCTGGGTGGAACAGGCCCACGAGTCCACGGCCCTTGACCTGCGCTCCGACGCGTACAAGAACCTGCCGGACGGTGACTACAAGCTGACGCTGTCTGCGCACAACGACGGCCCGTCGCAGGCCGAGCAGTCGATCTCCTACGACTTCCGTATCGATACCGCCGCGCCCGTCGTCTCCAACCTGGAGTACAAGGGTGAGGGTGCCGACACGGTCCTGTCCTTCGACGTGACGGATGCGTCGCCGCTGGCCGCGATCGACCTGCACGACCCGGCCGACGGCCTGTGGTTCTACCGCCACGTCTTCACGGACGCCGAGGGGACGGTCGGGGCCGACGGAACCTACACGTACCACGTCGAGGTTCCCTTCAAGGACATCGACGCCGCGTGGGCGTACCAGGGTGGCTCCGGCACCGTCATCGCTCACCCCTACCTGCTGGCCTGGGATTACGGCCTCAACCACTCCGAGGCTGCGACCCTGAACCTGCCCAGCGATAACACGGGCACGACCGACGCCTGCGCAAGCACCGACGGCGGCCACTGGGTGAAGGACGGAGCCGGCTGGTGGTACGCCTGCGCCGACGGTACGAGCTACCTCAAGGGTGGCTGGTACACGATCAACGGTTCGGACTACCTGTTTGGTCCCTCCGGCTACATGGCGACCGGCTTCCTCAAGCGTGCCGACGGCCAGTGGGTCTACGCCAACGAGTCGGGCTCCTTCGTGGGTGGCTGGGTCCGCGACGGTGGCTCCTGGTACTACCTGGATCCGGCCACGAAGGTCATGAAGACCGGGTGGGTCGCCGACGGTGGCTCCTGGTACTACCTCACCGGCAGCGGCGCGATGGCTATTGGCTGGGTCAACGACGGTGGTACCTGGTACTACCTGAATGCCTCGGGCAAGATGGTCACCGGCTGGCTCAACGTGGGTGGCTCCTGGTACTACCTGTCACCCTCCGGCGCCATGCTGACGGGCACCCAGGTCATCAACGGACGCACCTACGT
>NZ_JVOJ01000017.1 GCF_001064145.1 Sanguibacter keddieii | reverse complement strand
TCAGCCGTTCCACTGTCCAGACTCGTTGAAGTAGTACCACTTCCAGCCGATCCAGTGACCGCCGGTGTACATCGCTCCCGAGTCAGTGCTCAGGTAGTACCAGAAGCCACCATCCTTCAGCCAGCCAGTGGTCAGCGCACCGCTGGGGGCCATGAAGTACCAAGACGAGCCATCCCACACCCAGCCGGTAGCCATCGCACCACTGCCCGGCATCAGGTAATACCAGGTCAAGCCATCAAGCAGCCAACCGGTCACCATACGACCCGTCGCCGGATCCAGGTAATACCACGAGGAGCCATCCCACACCCAGCCACTCGCCTGAGCACCCGAAGCATCGTGATAGAACCACGAGCCATCCTCACTCACCCATCCAGTGCGCATGTACCCATCCGCACCGAAACGGTAGATCGAGCTGCCGATCTGCACCGCCCGGCCAGCCGGATAGGAACCATCCGCATACCGGTACCACCAACCGACCGAATCACTCACCCACTGACCACTCAGCGGCGTGGGCTCGGGAGCAGGTGCCGGGTCCGGTGCAGGGGTCGGATCCGGAGTGGGCGCAGGCGTCGGATCCACACTCGGGGCAGGGGCGGGATCACCCTGGAAACGCACCTCCTGCTTGCCGGGGTTGACGCCCCAGTCCCAGGCGAACAGGTACGGGGTCACCGGGGCCTCGTCCGTGCGTCCCTGGGCCAACCATGCGGCCTTCAGCTCCGAGACGGGCACGTCGAAGTGGTAGCGGTGCGAGCCGTCAGCCAGGATTTCACCGTCGTCCTCGACGAGCTTGCGGTAGTACCACGCGCCGTCGGCGTCCTCGTGGAAGTCGATGCCGGCCACGGGGGAGGCATCGGTGACGTCGAAGGACACCGTGGAAGCATCGCCCTCGCCGCTCACCGCCAGGTTGGAGATGACGGGGGCCTGCGTGTCCAGCGTGAACTCGTAGCTCATCTGCTGCTTCTGCGAGGACGGGCCGTCCGTCGCGGCCTCAATCGTCAGCGTGTAGCGGCCGTCGGGCAGCGCGTTCCCGGATTCGTCGTAGCCATCGAAGAAGGGTTCCTCACCGGCGAACTCGCCCGGCTTCGTCCAGCCGGTCTCGAGGTCGTAGAGGGACTTGCGCACGCGGTTGACCGTGTAGGAGCGCACGGACTGACCCGAGGAATTGCGGTAGGTGAGAGTCATCGACGGGACGGAGCGCAGCATGCCGGTCAGCGGCGCGATCTTGTCGGGGGCACCCGCCCACTTGGCGCGCGACGTGATGAGGCGCTGCGTGTTGATCGTAGTGACCAGGTTCGAGTCCTGCTTGTCCGACAGCGGGTTTAGCGCTCCCAGCGGGATGGACGAGTGGGCGTTGACTAGAGCCGAGCGGTAGACGTGCACGGGCGTCGTCTCGCCGTCCGACCACTTGCCGTCGAAGACGCTGGGCGCTCCCCAGGAGCCGTAGAAGCCCAGGTAGGGCACGGTCAGGCTCGGGGTCCCGTCCTCGCTCGTGAAGGTCACGGCACCGTCGATGAAGGTGCCCTTCGGAGTGTGCTCCGACGCGAAGGTCGTAAACTCGGACTCGGGGGTCACGGTGACGGTCACCGTGGCGTTCGATGTCGCGGGGACCGTGATCTGCTGGGCATCCCCGGCCTCGGCCACGCCGTCACCGGAGAAGGTCAGCGAGATGCCCGCGCCCGTCCAGTTCTGCGAGTGCTCGGCGAAGATGCCCTCCTCGACCATCTCGGAGAGCGCCTGGCCACTGAGGGTGTAGGTGTGGGCTGCGTCAGAGAGGTTGGTCAGGCGCACCTGGAAGGTCCAGCCGTTCGTTCCGTCGCCGAGGTCTGCCTTGGGTCGGGAGGGATCGGCGGCGCCGACGACGGTCGGGTAGACGGTCGCGGTGGTCGCTGCGAGCGCGTCAATAGCGCCCGCGCCGACCTTGCGCGGCGAGTAGTAGGTGCCGTCGCCCAGTTCGACGTCGATGAGCGGGTGGGCGGTACCCATGAGGAGGTTGGTGACGACGGCGTTCTTCTGCTCGGCGCTCATGCTGGAGAAGGCGGGATCGCTCGCGAGGCGCTGGCGCACGAGGGCGCTGATGCCCGCGACCTGAGGGGAGGCCATCGAGGTACCCGACAGGCGCTGATACTCGTTGCCGAGGTAGGCCGACATGATGTCGCCACCGGGTGCGGCGATCTCAGGCTTGAGGGTCAGGTCGGGGGCGACGCCCCACGCCGAGAACTCCGAGGCCGTCGGGTTGTTCGAGGCCAGCACGATGCCCGAGTGAGTGACGGTCAGGTACACGTCTGCACCGTTGGCGGCGGCCAGGGCTTCGCGGATCGCCTCACCGTCCTTCTTGGTGATGGTGACTGTCGGCATCGAGGTCGTGGCACCCAGGAGCGACTGGTAGGGCGTGGCAGACTCGTCCGTGTCGGCGATCATGAGGGCCGCGGGCGCGGACGGGAAGCCCGTCAGGTACGAGGCCTTGAGATCGTCAGTCATCACCGTACCGGTCCGGGTATCGGTACCGCCCTTGTCTTCAAGAACAATCGCGTCAGCGAGGCTCAACCGGTTGGTGCCCGCGTACTTGTCGAGCTCGTCGCCGCCGCCAGCGCCGGCATCGACGACGCGGTAGCTCTTTTCGGGGATGTCGAGCAGGCCGGCCACGGCCTCGCCCTGGCCGTCGAGGGCGGTGCGGTAGGCGATCTTGCGATCACCCAGGCTCACGTAGGACAGGGCCTCCTGGTTGTCGACCGAGGCGACGGCCAGGGTGGACTTGTAGGAGGCAGGTTCGCCGAGCGTGCCCGTGTCGGGGTCGGTCGCGAACGGCTTGTTCTGGCCAGAGTTGTTGCCGTAGGCGTTGGAGAAGGCGTTGCCGCCCGCGGCGTTGACGGTGATGCCAGCGGCGGCGAGCTTCTCGTACACCCCGGCGAAGACGCTGCCGGCGTCGCTGCTCATGCCGGAGTCGTCGCCCAGGGACAGGTTGATGACGTCGGGCTTGATGACGAGCGCGTCGTCGAGGGCTGCCAGCAGGGCGCTGTCGGGCATCGAGCCGTCCTGGTCCGAGGCGACCTTCGCGACGACGATCTGCGCGTGGGGCGCGGTGCCCTGCAGGACGTCCGCGTTGGCGGCCGCGATCGCGGTGACGTGCGTGCCGTGGGACAGGTCCTTCTCGGAATGGGGCACGACGTCGGCGTCGTTGTCCGCGTAGTCGTAGACGAAGGGAATCTTGCTATTGACGTACGTGCCGGCTCCGCCGTGCGGGAGCGTGCCCGCGAAGGCCTGCACGTCGGCCTGGCTCAGGCGCACGTCGACGCCGTCCATCGAGCCGGCGAAGGCGTCGTGGTCGGTCTGCAGGCCGGAGTCGATGACCTCGATGACCTGACGATCACCCTTGAAGGAGACCTCGTTCGCGCGCGTCATCGCCAGGGACGAGGCGTTCTTGAGAACGGGCGCACCGCTGCCCTGTGCCGCATTCTCCAGCGGCTTGTGGACGCCCTCGATGAACGCGGTCTTCACGCCCTCGACCTTTCGGATCGCGGAGAGAGCGGAGCCGGGTGCCTCGATGGCAAAGCCGTCGAGCGCGTTCGTGTAGTCGCGCACGGTCGTGACCTGCGCGCCGGGGAGGGCTCCCTCCACCGCGGAGGCGATGCGGGCCTTCACGGCGTCGCGCTCGGCCTGCGCGGAGCTACCGGCGGTCCCGTCCTCCAGCTGGATGATGATCGTCGTCGGGGTGTCGTCGGCCTCCTCCTGCGCGGACGAGGCGTCGGGCAGTGTCACTCCCCCGGCCTCGGCCTGGCGGATGGACAGCAGCGCGTCCTCGACTCGCGTCCCCGACTGCGTGTCCGTTGACGAGGCATGGGTGGGGTTGGTGGGGAGGACACCGCCCGGCTGCGGGCTCACTGCGAGCGCCGGGACGCTCACGCCGGTCAGGGCGAGGGCTGCGGCAAGCGCGAGTGCCGGGGTGGAGTGATGGGACATCAATGACTCACTTACGTATCGACGAGATGACGATCAGATGCGCGTCCGGGTGACGCGCCGTCCCATTATGCGTAAGTTCTTCCAGTTGTGCAGTATGCATGTCCGATAGATGGCTCAGTGTCCACACACTGACATTTTGTACAGGGCTGCGCATAAGCTGAGGGGCCGACCTGGGGGTTAAGGGTCAAAAAGTGTGTCCGGAATCGCGGATTTTCACG
>NZ_JVOJ01000016.1 GCF_001064145.1 Sanguibacter keddieii | reverse complement strand
CGTCAATCTAAGCCAAAAAACCACCATTTTCAGCGAAAAAGCCCCCGGATTGACGACGTTCGTAACAACGGGACAGAAAGCCACACGAAACACACCTTGGATTGACGACGTTTGTAACAACACGCACCAGAGCACCCCAAAAACTCAACACGCGAGACCCCCGTCACGCCCACAGGGAGTAGAGGGACCAGGCTGCGGTGCTCGTGGGCGGCGGCGGGGCCCGATCGGCACACATTCGCATGCAATTCCCCCACGCACACTTCATGCTTTGAAATGTAATCGTTGAAATTCGTGCTTTCCACTAAGTGACGAACTGCAGGTGTCAGGGAATTGCATGCGAAACTGAGGATAGGGAACACGTCGAGGCACGGGACCCGGCCTGGCTTCGAAGCAACGCACCCAGTAACACATCAGCGACCAGGCGCCGCCGCCTCCCAAATTTCGCACGTAATTTATCGTGGTCATTTTTCG
>NZ_JVOJ01000015.1 GCF_001064145.1 Sanguibacter keddieii | reverse complement strand
GCAACCAGGACCGCGCACGAGACGACGCGTCCTCCTTCGCGCACTTTCATGGTGAGCGCGTCAGCGGCGACGAAGGTGAAAGGCCCGGCATCGTGGAGGGGCCGGTTGCGGAACTCGTCCACGTGTTCGTCCAGGTCGGCTGCCATCCGTGAGACCTGGGACTTGGACAGTCCTGTGATCCCCAGGGTTTTGACGAGCTTGTCCATACGGCGCGTGGATACTCCTGCCAGGTAGCAGTGGGCGACCGCACGCACACCCACATCCACACCCGCGCGCATCAGAGCATGGCGGATGCGAGGAGCCCCATAGGTGCCACCGGACACCTCGTGTTCCCAGGCCACCGCCTCATCCAAACGCCTGCGCACCAGCGCGCGCTCACCCCTGTGGGACGCTCGGTTTTCCACGCGTAATAGCCTGCGCGCGTGACACCCAAGACCTTGGCCATCACGGTGATTGAGTAGGAAGCCTTCTGCGCGTCCATCAGTTCAAAGCGCTGGTGTTTTGGTGCCCAGACGCGAAGAAGGCGCTGGCTTTCCCCAAAAACTCGTTCTCCTTCTCCAACTCGCGCACCCGCCGACGCAGAGCAGTGATCTCAGCTTCCATCTCGCGTGGATCAGGGTGCCCCTGCTGGGCGGCCTGGCGCCGCTCACGTTCGAGTTTGACCCACCGGCCCACCACCGATTCACCCAGCCCCACATCCCGGGCCACAGACGCGATCGTAGACCCCGTATCCAACACCAGGCACGCAACATCACGACGATACTCCGGCGTAAAACGACGACGAGTTCCCATAACAGGCACCTCACTCTCCGCAGGCACACACACCCGCTTCACGAAGTGTCAACAACACCAGCCTAAGCCCATGATGAAACCGGTGACACCTTTGCGGGCCTGAGTGAGTGCAGGCTTGAAACCGGTGACACCTTTGCGCGGGGAAAATGTTGGTTTTTCGGGTGTTGAGAGCTCGCAATGGTGATGGCGGTTTCATTAGTCAGCTCGGGGAGGCGCGCAGAGGTGCCGTCGGTTTCAACAACTCGCCTCCGGAGGCGAGCAGTGGTGATGGCGGTTTCATGATGGCCTGCATCAGCGGTTGCAGAGGTGTCATTGGTTTCAAAGTCGCCACGCGTCTACGTCCTGTGCGCGAA
>NZ_JVOJ01000014.1 GCF_001064145.1 Sanguibacter keddieii | reverse complement strand
TCAGCCGTTCCACTGTCCAGACTCGTTGAAGTAGTACCACTTCCAGCCGATCCAGTGACCGCCGGTGTACATCGCTCCCGAGTCAGTGCTCAGGTAGTACCAGAAGCCACCATCCTTCAGCCAGCCAGTGGTCAGCGCACCGCTGGGGGCCATGAAGTACCAAGACGAGCCATCCCACACCCAGCCGGTAGCCATCGCACCACTGCCCGGCATCAGGTAATACCAGGTCAAGCCATCAAGCAGCCAACCGGTCACCATACGACCCGTCGCCGGATCCAGGTAATACCACGAGGAGCCATCCCACACCCAGCCACTCGCCTGAGCACCCGAAGCATCGTGATAGAACCACGAGCCATCCTCACTCACCCATCCAGTGCGCATGTACCCATCCGCACCGAAACGGTAGATCGAGCTGCCGATCTGCACCGCCCGGCCAGCCGGATAGGAACCATCCGCATACCGGTACCACCAACCGACCGAATCACTCACCCACTGACCACTCAGCGGCGTGGGCTCGGGAGCAGGTGCCGGGTCCGGTGCAGGGGTCGGATCCGGAGTCGGAGCAGGCGTCGGATCCGGAGTGGGCGCGGGCGTCGGCTCAGGCGCAGGCGTCGGATCCGGAGTGGGCGTCGGGTCAGGCGCAGGGGTCGGATCAGGCGCGGGAACTGGAGTACCGATTATCGCCAGGTTCGTCGAAGTCACCAGGTGCGAGGCATCGCGCGCGTCGACGCGCAGGTGGATATCTTCACTGGAAGGCGTGACCGTGATGCCCATTGAGGCGGAGTCCGCCCCATCATCCTGCGGCATGTCGCTCCAATCCTGAAGGACCGACTCATGACCGTCTGCACCGATCTGCACGACTCGCACCTGTCGCCCACTCGGCACTCCACTCGCCACGGTAGCTGTCACTATCGCAGGTGCACCCACTTGTGCCTTGAGCGCATAGCCCCGGTCGGCCTCGGCAACGCCTGAACCAGACAGCGCCAGTGACGCAGGAGCAAAGGAATGCAACTGCGACACGTCGTAACCCGCAGCTACCATTGAGTCCCTCGCGACCGTCCATGCCTGAGAGCCTTCGGCTCCCGCCACATAGACGTGCGTATCTCCTCGGAATTCCCGGTTCCCGTATCGATCAAGGCCAAAAGTTGTGAGGGTCGACGGGAGGATGACAAAGCGTGGGACGACGTCCAAATAGGAAATACTCGTCATTCCCTCACCGAAGAAAGCGCTCTCTCCGCGCTTGCCATCTGCTGCCCCAGTGTGCTCAAATGTGCCGTCGACACCGCCTCGTACGACGAGGCGAGGAGTCTGTCGTACAAGCAAATCGTATGTCTTCATTTCCTTGATCTGCGTCCCAAACACAAGGGTTTCCACCCCCAGATCATCAAAGCCGTTGGCGACCTGTAGAGAGTCGGGAATGACAATGTTATTCAACTTGGTGCAGCCCGCAAACGCATGGTCTCCGATGGTTGTCAACCCATCGGGCAGGTTGATGCTCGTCAGAAACTTGTTTCCTGCCATGCCCGACTCACCGATGGAGCGCAGTGTGGAAGGCAGAGTGATAGAGGAGAAATTCGTGCCCGAAAGGGCATAATCGTCTATTACCTGGGTTCCCTCCAAAACCGCATAGGAGCCACCGTTATCCATGCGTGTCGGGAAAAGAACTAAGTGCGTGTGGTCCTTCGTATAGAGGACACCGTCAACAGTCTCGTAGTTCGGATTATCCGCGTCCACCTCTATGTGGGACAGGCAATCGAACCTGTAATAATGAGCACTCAGCCAACCCATCTCAACTTTGGGTCCAACATGAAGGGACCTCAGCAACCCCATGTGGTCAAACGCGCTCTGTGCGAACTGCTCGACAGAGCGAGGCAGAACGAGGGCCTCAACCCTCGTATAACTGAATACCCTGCCCTCGATGCGCCTGAGCTGGGACGGATGTTGATCGTCATCCTGGAATGTGATCGTTCTCAGTTCGGAACTGGCGAATGCTCTGTATTTCAACTCCTGAACGCTAGCGGGAACCCAGACATGTTCAACGTACGTTTTGTCGAAGGCATCTTCGCCGATCACGGTCACGCCGTCAGGGATCGCAATGTCCGTCGCCTCACCCGTGTACTTAGTGAGGACGCCATCCGAAATCACATAGTCATCTGTCGAAGGGGGACGCACGTCAACCACGGCCGAGGCGACTTTGACCTCACCCGCTGGAGTCGTCACGGTAGCCGTCAGCGTCGCGCTCGCTGGCCCACGCGTGGCATGTACCGTGGCGGTCGGCCGATCCTCCTCGGTGGTCAGCGTCCCCACCGAGGAAGAGTCAAGTGCCCAAGACACGTGACTCCCTTGAAGTGAAGGGGCTAAAAGCGCGTTGACGAGCAGTTGCCGTCCACCTGCGACCGTCAACGTGGATTCTGGCAGCTCGATCCCAGTCTCCTCGGACACGGAACGGACCTGGACGCGAACAGTATCCGTTACATCAGAAGCCCCCTCGTAGATCGCGCTCACCTGCGCATCGCCCGGGGTAAGGGCGGTGACGACACCGTTCGGATCCACGGTCGCCACAGATTCGTTCGTCGACTCCCAGGTGAGATAGTCGGAATTCTCACGTGGGTTCTCATAACCGACAGGCTCAACGGCGATGCTCTGCCCCGGGGCCAGTGCCGTACTGTGTGGCTGTAGTTGCAAAGACGGATAGGTGTCCGGATCGTGCGGTATAGAGCATTCTTCTGAGGAGTCATCGACCGGATCGACGACTTCGCTAGCAGCACCATTGGCTGCTGGGACACCGACAATGGTGAAAGCGAGAGCACCGGCCGCGGCGAGCGCCAGCGCCTTCAATATTCGTTGGGACATCGTTGTCTCCCCTTGTGCTACACGTGGGTCAAGGATAGGTGTGAGCCGCGACTACGCGACCACCCTCCAACAATAGGCACATAAAGGTTATTCCATAAGGTTTTTGCGCATTTTCTTTCATGTCGCCACGCGCCCACCGGGGAATCCCCCGGTGGGCGCGTGGCAGAATCAAGCACCTCCGGCCGCTCACTAGCCGAGTAGGTGTCCATCATCAGCGAAGTGGTACCAGGTACCCCAGATGCGCAGCCAGCCAGTTGCCATCGCACCGGAGGGGCGATTCAGGTAGTACCAGTGTCCGCCATCCTTGAGCCATCCCGTCGCCATCGCGCCGTTGGCGGGCGACAGGTAGTACCAGGTGGCCCCAACTTTCACCCATCCAGTGGCCATGACGCCGGTTTGCGGGCTCAAGTAATACCAGTGCACACCGGAGAGCAGCCAGCCGCTGGCCTGCGCACCGGAGGCCGCGTGGTAATACCACTGCCCGCCGTCGAGCACCCAGCCGGTACGCATGTAGCCCGAAGCATCGAAACGGTACACGTTCCCGTCGATGACGGCAGACTCTCCCGAGGGGTAGGAGCCGTCCTCGTATCGGTACCACCAGCCTCGTCTATTGCGCTTCCATGTGCCCACCTTGTGCGCAGGGCTCGGGGCGCTGACGTGGATCGTGGCGCTCGCGGATACGAGCGAGGGCTGCGTCGGGTCATAGACGGTCACCGTCGCGTCCCCTGCGCCCACCGCCGTCACGGTGCCGTCCTGACTGACCGTGGCCACGGCCTCGTTCGACGAGGACCACGCCACATCGGTCACGCTCGCATCCGCGGGTTCGTGGGTGGCGCTCAGCGTCACGCTATCCCCTACGGACAGCGTCGCGTCAGTCTGCGAGAGCGCAAGCGACGTCATGGGAACGGCCTTCAGATCCACCTTCACCGTCCCCTTGTTCACCGGCCAGTCCCACACCTGCAGGTACACCGTCGAGGGATCACCGCCCGAACGCTCGGCGATCTGAGACAGCGGCACCTCGAAGTGGCCGTAGTGCCGCCCATCGTCCCCGCGTTCGTCCGAACCGTAGAACTTCTCACGCATGAATGGCTCGCCATCCGCGCTCCACGAGAATCCGTACGCGGCTAATGGCGAGGAATCGGTGGCGTCGAAGGAGAGCGTACGGTCATCTCCCTCGCCCGATATCGCCACGTTGGAAATGACGGGAGGTGCCGTGTCCAGCGTCACCACATGGGTCAAGCGCTCGGTACGAGGCGACGCGCCGCCGGTCGTGCCTTCGATCGTCAGCGTATAGCGTCCGTCGGCCAGCGCACGCCCTTGCTCGTCATACCCGTCGAAGATCGGTTGACTACCGAACGTAGCTTCCGCGGTGCTCACCTCGGAGTAGCGTCCGTTTGAGACGGTCCGACTCTTGGGTGCTCCCCCGCACGTATATGAGCGCACGACGTCGCCGGCCTCGTTCCGATACGTGTAGGTCAACGACATGACGTCGCGCAGCAGGACCGTCGCCGGCGTCGCGTACGTCCGGGCGTTTTCTTCCGTCGACCGCGAGATGATGTAGAGATGACGATCATTCGTGCTGATCGCCGCGGCCTCTTCCACGTCAAACGGGTTCAACTGCCCCAGGGTCAGCCCGTGGAAAGTCATCGTGGACGTGCCGATCGTTCCCTCGCCGTACACCGGACTGTCGAAGATCGGGGTCTCATCCGCCGACCCGTAGAAACCGAGGTACGGGACCGTCAGGTCGGGTTGCCCATCCACGCTCGTAAAGGTCACCGCGCCGTCGATGAACGTGCCCTTGGGCGTCTTCTCAGATGCGTACGAGGCGAACTGCGGCGTCGGGTTCACGCTGACGGTCACGGTCGCGCTCGATGACGCCGGTACGGTGAGCGTGTCGGCAGAGAATGTCAGGTCGATTCCCTTACCAGCCCAGTTCGTCGAGTGCTTCGTATAGAGCAGACCGTTGACGTTTTCGGACAGCGCCTGTCCGCCCAGCGTGTATGTGTGGGCGGTGTCGGAGAGATTCGTCAACTGTACCTGGAAGGTCCAGCCGCTGGCGCTCTCGCCCAGCTCAGCTTTCGGTCGCGACGGGTCCGAGGCCCCCACAACGCTCGGGTACACGGACGAGGTCGTGGCTGCCTGCGCATCCACCATTCCTGCGCCGACCCAGCGCGGGGACCAGAAGGTACCGTCCGGCGCAGAGGTATCGACGATCGGATGGGCGGTCCCCATCAGGAAGCTGGGAACCAGCGCGGACTTGTCCTCGTCGCTCATCCCCGCGAACATCGGGTCGGTCGCCATGCGCTGACGCACGAGGGCGGCGACACCGGCAACTTGAGCCGACGCCTCGCCGGTGCCCGGCATCCGTTGATAGTCATTGCCGGGGATGGCAGCGTTGACGTTCCCGCCGGGCGCGGCGATCTCCGGCTTGAGCCTCATGTCAGGGCCTGGACCCCACGAGGAGGAACTCCACGGCGCGAGGCCGTCTGTCCCCTGCAGCGTGGAGCCGCCGACGGCAGCCACGGCGACTACAGAGGAGTAGGAGGCGGGTGCACCGATTGCACCCAGGTCACGCACGCCCGTGCGCCACTCGGCTCGCCCATCCTCTCCCACTGGCGCGTCAACCGTGATACCCGCGCCGGAAAGCCGGGCAAAGACGTCGTCGTACAGTGCCGACGCCTCACCGTCGAGATCACGATTCGCCATGAAGGACACGCAGACCGTGTCGGGCTTCAAGACCATCGCATCATCGAGAGCCGCCAACAGATCACTGTCGCGCACGGTCCAAGTGCTATTGGAGAGGACCTTGGCGAGGATGAGCTGCGCATCGGGCGCACTCCCCTGATAGGTCGCTCCGTTGGCCGCCGCGAGCGCCGCCATGCGAGTGCCATGAGCGTGCACCGTATAGTCTTGCGGACCATAGCCATAGCCGATGTATGGGTTCGTGTCACGGTCCGCATAGTCGTAGACGAAAGGAATCTTGTCACTGACCCATGCGCCGCCTTGACCCGCATCCAGCTGGGGCGTGAGGGACTCCATCTCGGCCTGCGGGAGGCGCAGCGCGGCGGTGTCCATCGTCCCGGCGAAGGCCTCGTGCGAGGTATCGAAACTCGCGTCAATGACTTCGATGACGCGCCCCCGACCCCGATCAGCTACCTGGTCGGAGCGAGTTTCCTTCGCCGGATCGGCAACTGCCACGCCGCCGTCCCCCCACATTTCGGGATAGAAGACCGGCTCACGCTCCCCGTCGACGAACGCGTCCTTGACCCCCTGCACACTCTTGATGGCCCCGAGTGCAGACGCGGGAGCGGAGATCGCAAAACCGTCCAGGGCGTGGTGGTAATCCCGCACGTCCCCAATAGCGCTCCCCGGGGACACCTGGCTGACGGAGCGCGCGATGCGCTGCTTAACGTCCCTGTATGCGCCGGCTCGGTCGTCGCCAACAACGCCCGGCGCAAGCTGGACGATGACGGTGGACATCCCTTCCGCCGTGGTCGCACCGGGCGCCGCAGCCTCGGTACTGTCCGTATCCGCCGCAAACGAGGGTGCCACGCTCATGGCCGTGATAGCGAGGGCGCCAGTGGCGACTAACGCCAGCGCCGACAAACGCCGATGACACATCTGCAACTCACTTCCTTAACAGCTGGTTCAATGGGGAGCACATAGGCGCAGCTCTCCTGCTTTTAGAGTAAGCCCTAATCACCCATTGCAGGATAGTTGTCGCGAATTTCTCACATCATCGACAAATAGGCCTTCGCACCCTTTTGTCGCACCATGCATCACCTTGTTGCGTCCCGCGCCGACATGATGGAGGCCTGCCCGCCCACCTCAGCGAACCACCCTCAAGAACTCACAACAACTTTGACCAAATGTATTAAATAGGGCCTGTTGGGGGAGGAGGAGAAAGCCGTATCACTCACAGCCCGAGGCCTATGCAGCCGAAACGTCGATGACGCTTCTCGCTCGCGGCGGCTGAGCATAGCAACAACCCGCCACGGACGCTTTGTGCGCCCCTGGCGGGTTGTCAGTCGCGCGCGTCGTGGCACGCGGACGCGGGTCAGAGAATGACGGCGGTGCCCGTCGCGATAGCGGCGAGCATGCCGTTGTTGGTGCCGGCGGTAAAGTAGTCGACCTTTACGCCGACGACCGCGTTGGCACCCATGGCCTGGGCGCGGGCGCACATTTCGTTGACAGCGGTCGCGGAGGCGCCGCCGATCTCTTCCTCGTACTGGGAGGCGCGGCCACCGAACATGTTGGACAGGTTCGCACCGAAGTCCTTGAACATGTTGACGCCGGAGATCGCCTCGCCGGAGACCATGCCGATGTACTGCTTGACTGGCGCACCCTCAACGGTCGGGGTCGTCACAACGAGCATCATTCACTCCTTCATAGGGGGCTAACGTGGCAACACTACCCGCGATTCCGCGCGGTGGCTAGTAGGCGATCATCAGCTGCTTGAACCCAGCCGCTCCCCACACCCGTTTCCGCACCGAAGCGAACCCCTGTGAGCCGCCGCGGCGCTACTATTCCATTCATCATTCCCATCCGGGCGCATCGGCGCGCCCGGCGACTTGCACGGAGCAACGCTATGAAGATGCACGTCTACGGGCCTTGTGGGCAGGACTGTCCCACCGTCCTCATCATTCACCCGATGCTGTCCTCGGCCTCAAGCATGAGGGCCGCACTCTGCGATCGCATGGGTCCCGAACTGCGTTTCCTCGTGCCGGACCTGTCGGCCCACGGGGACGAGGCCTCGGCCCCCTACGTGTCGGCGGCGGAGGAGGCGGCGTCGATCCACGAGTGGCTAACCTCCCACGGCTTGTCACGTCTGTCCCTGGGTTTTGGGGCGTCGCTCGGCGGTGTCATCCTGTTCGAGCTGCTGCGGTTCCCGGACCTCTCATTCGATCAACTGTTCATCGAGGGCGTGAGCTTCTACTCGGGCGGCCCCGTGGCCCGAGTCGGCGGGGCCATTCTCAGCCGCGTGATGGTCGCGAAGCACCGGAAGGCCGTGCGCGCCCCCGAGGCCGGGGCACGCAAGCTTGCGCACCTCTACGGTGAGCGGAGAGCACGCGCGATGGCCTCGAGCTTCGCCGCGATGAGCGAGGACAGCATCCGCGCGATCGTGCGCGACTGCTCTCGGGTCAGGCTGCCGCCCCTCTCCCCTGACATTCAGCGGCGCTGCACCTTCGCCTATGGGGAGAAGGACTCCGACCTGCGGCTCGCGCGCCGCGTGATCCCGCGACTCTACCCGGAGGCCGAGCTGCGCGTCTGGCCGGGCTCGGGGCACTGCGAGCACATGAGCCGCGACTCGGTCACCTACGGGGCGATGCTGCGGAACGTCGCCCTGGGCTCGGCATCTACTGATCGTTCGTGAAGGAGGCAATCACGCAGGGAATTCGACCTCGCACGACGCGGTAGGTGACACCCGTGCAGCCCATACGCTCAAAGAACGCCCGGTAGGACACCGGGTCGAAGTGCTCCTGGAAGTGCACGCCGAATCGGGAGATCACCCTCAGGAACATGGTGTGCGCCCGCTTCTTGGGAATCACGTAGGTGGGCACGATGATCGTGCCACCCGGGCGCACGACCCGCTTGAGCTCCTTGAGCGCGTCGCCCGGTTCAGGCAGCAAGTGGATGACGTTGCCCGCGACGGCCACATCAAAGGAATCGGCGGCGTAGCGTAGGGCCGTGATGTCGGCTTGCTCGACGGTGACGTTCGAGTGTTTCGCGAGCTTCTTGCGTGCCTGCTTGAGCATCCCCTCGGAATAGTCGGTCGCGACCACACGCGCGCATGCGGGGGCGATGGCGGCGCTAATCGCGCCCGTTCCGCACGCACATTCGAGCACGGTGTCACCGGGGCGAATCAACCGGGCAACGGCACTGCCCGTCCCGTCGTACACCCTCCTGTTGAGCGTGTTGACGGCGAGGTCGTAGAGCGGGGCAACTCGATCCCAAATCATGCCAGCACCTCCGTGTGCTTGTCCGTTGCGCGGGCCTTGAGCCGTCACGATACAGGAAATGCTACGCCCGAGAAGGCGGCGCCGGGGCGAAACGGGCCTCTAGGCGCGGGAACAAATCCGCGAGGGCACATGCGGATAGGTTATGCGGATCCGGATAGGATATGCGGATCCGGATAGGATATGCGGATCCGGATAGGTTAATAAGCTATCCGGATGTTCGTCACCTATCCATATGCTCGTAACCTATCCGGATGTTCGTCACCTATCCGCGTAGGTGAGTGCGCCACGCCCCCCTTGCATGCGCCCCAGCCACACAGCAAGCCGCTTCGCCAGGTTCAGCGAAGGACTACCCGCTGCGCGCACCTACGCCCGCGGCACGCGGCGCGCATGGATGAAGGCACCGACGCTATGGGCCCCGAAACCGAGCAGGCTGTAGCCCACCCCGTAGATGAGGGCACTGTCGTTGAGGAACAGGTACATCGGTACCAGGAAGCACACGAAAGGTGCGAGCAGCCACAGGAGGCTGAAGCCCTCCTTCACGCCGTCCCAGGTGCCGAAGGCCATCGTGAGGATCGGCAGGATCGCGAGCAGGATCAGGAACACGAGGCTCTTCACGATCTCCATCGAGTCCGAGACGCGCGAGACACTAAACCACGCCGCCAGCACCAGCAGGTAGATGCCGAACAGCACGGCGATACGAATCCACGTTGATTTTGTCGTCCACCTCATGACTCAATAATACCCGTGTCACATGAAGAAAAAGCTCCTTGACACGTCATCTGTGTGGGCCGCAAAAAGGGCGTGAACAACCCAGCGTCGCGGTGCGCGCGACGCTGCCAGGCAGTGGCAGACTACTTGCAGAAGCTGCCGAAGAAACCGCGCTTCTTCTCTGCGGCCGCGTATTCCTCGTCGGAATGGTCCTTATCGCACCACTGATCCGGGGGAACCTGTTCCTTCACCGAGTCGATGTGCTTGCCGCAGCCCTTCCAGGTGGTCTTTCCGCATACCTCGCAGGTGGTGGGTCGACACATGATTATCTCCTTCGTTGTTGCGGCGCGAATTCGTCAGCGGAGCCGCGCCATGGTGTTGCGAGCTTGCGCCCTCCTCAGGCTCGTTGCACCGTCGCATGAAGCCAGTCGGAGGACCGAGCGCTCGGAATTGCCGATCGTTACGCTCTCGGTTGTGACTAGAAATTCTACTGCTTCAGGCTCCGATGCGGGGTCGTTTCCGGGGCAAGAATCCGCGGGCTCAGCCCTCCCCCGTCACGAGGACGGCCTCGGCCCTGTCCCCGAGCCACGCCCGCAGCGTCTGGATACCGCCCGACAGCATGGTCACGTTGAAGCCCGCGTGGCGCACGATGCGGTAGCCGATCCAGGAGCGCACGCCCGCGGCGCACATGACGACGAAGGGCTGGTCGCCGACGTTGGTCTCGACCCAGGTGCGGACTTCATCGAGGCGGTCGCGCAGCTGGGTGTGGGGGATGTTGAGTGAGTTCGGCATGTGCCCGGCCGCGTACTCGCCGGGCGTGCGCACATCCAGGATCGGCGTGGCTTCGGTGAGGGCATCCGGGCCGGTGAGGACGAGCTCGCCGGTCGCCACGTTGTGGGCGACCATGCCGGTCTGGTTGACGGGGTCCTTGGCCTGGCCGTAGGGCGGCGCATAGGCGAGGTCCAGGTCGATGAGGTCAGTCGCGCTCAGGCCGGCTCGCATGGCGGTCGCGATGACATCGATGCGGCGGTCCACGCCGTCGGCGCCCACGGCTTGCGCGCCCAGAATCTGTCCGCCGGTGCCGACGTGCATGAGGATGTGCACGGGCTTGGTGCCGGGGAAATAGCCCGCGTGCTGGTTGACGTGCGTGTGCACCGTGAAGTACTCCGTGCCCGAGGCATCGAGGGCCTGGCGGTTAGCGCCGGTCATGGCGGCGGTGAGGCTCCCGATCCGAACGATTGCGGTGCCCTGAGGGCTCGGGATCGGGCGTGCGGTGGCCTCGCTATCTTCGGCGTCGGCGATCGCGTCGGCGACGAGGCGTCCCCCGCGGTTCGCGGGTCCGGCCAGGGCGACAGGGCGGTCGTGGCCTCGGCCGACCGCGGCGTCACCGACCGCGTAGACGTCGTCCACGCTGGTACGCCCGTGCTCGTCGACGAGGATGTAGCCGCGGCTGGTCTCGATGCCCGCGGCTTCGGCGAAGGCGGTGTCGGGGCGCACGCCGGTCGACAGGACGATGACGTCTGCGGTCAGGACGGTCCCGTCGGAGAGCGTCACGGAGTCGTGATCGTCGCCGTGGACGATGGACTGGGCGGCAACACCTGCATGGACGCACACGCCGAGGCCGCGCAGCTCGTGGGTGACCAGCGTGGCCATCTCGACCTCGAGGGGCGGCAGGACGTGTTCGGCGTACTCGACGAGGTGGGTTTCGAAGCCTCGCTGCGCGAGGGCCTCGGTGGCCTCGATGCCGATGAAGCCGGCTCCGAGGACGATGGCTCGCGTGCCCAAGGCCTCGCGCAGGGCGAGAGCGTCGTCGACCGTGCGCAGCGTGTGCACGCGCGGGGAGTCGAGGCCGTCGATCGGGGGCCTGCTAGCGAGGCCGCCCGGGGAGAGGATCAGGTGGTCGTAGGTGAGCGTGTAGGCCTCGCCGGTCTCAGTGTTCGCGACCTGGACGCTGTGCGCACTGGGATTGATCGCCGTGACCTCGGAGTTGATGCGCACGTCGAGGTTGAGGGCCGCTTTGAGGGTGTGCGGGGTGTGAAGGAGGAGCTTGGCGGGGTCTTCGATCTCGCCGCCGACGTAGTACGGGAGTCCGCAGTTCGCGAAGGACACGTACTTGCTGCGCTCCAACACGACGATCTCGGCGCCCTCGTCGCGCCTGCGCAGGCGTGCCGCCGCGCTCATGCCACCCGCGACTCCTCCGACGACAACTACTCGCATGTGCGGCTCACTTTCTGGCTCAAGGGCTGGTCTTCTTCGACTGCATCGACCATACCCCCGGGGGCATCTCAACTCAATAGAGATCAGCACACTTGTCCGAACTAGCCCAGGGGGAATCCTCGCTCCATTCGCGAGAGTATCAAATGCTTCGCGCAAGACGTGCGTGCGCCATCAGGCGACACAACAGCACACCAGCTAGTGTCAACGCATGGACAATGACACGGTGACATCGTTTGTTGAAGACGCCATCACAGAACTCGAACAGCGTAACGCCCGTGACGTCGTTGAATACCTGCGCATGATGCTCGAGTGCGACGGCCCGGACGTTGACGGCGCAGTCTCGTCACTCGTCAAATACGGCGCGGTCACGGTCGCCTGGGTTGAGCGGCTCGCAGCGATCAACCAAAAATGCCTGGGACTCTTCGACGAAGAACTAGCAGAACTGCGCGAAGGACTCTCCGGCACCTAGGCTCACTTCACGCCAAAGCGGAGCGCCCGAAACGCAAACAAACCCCGGGCTTCCAATGAACTGCCTCCCGTTTCTTGGACATCGAAATTGAAGTCCAGGGAATGGGAGGCTTTTCATGTCTGTGGATCTGCGGTTGAAGCATGATCGTTTGCTTCGGGAGCAGGCGGCGCAGATGTTTGAGAGGGGGATTGGCTATGGTTTGACCGCCAGGAGGCTTGGTGTGTCTGCCGAGA
>NZ_JVOJ01000013.1 GCF_001064145.1 Sanguibacter keddieii | reverse complement strand
GAGCTTGTCCATACGGCGCGTGGATACTCCTGCCAGGTAGCAGTCAGCGACCACTGTGATCAAGGCGCTTTCGGAGCGTTTGCGGCGTTGAAGCAACCACTCTGGAAAATAGGTTCCTGAGCGCAGCTTGGGGATCGCCACGTCAATGGTGCCGACCCTGGTGTCCAGGGGCCGGTAGCGATACCCATTGCGCCTGGCCTGACGCTGCGGGTCTTGTTGGCCCCACTGGGCCCCGCACACGGTGTCAGCGTCCGCTGATAACAACGCGTTAATCACGTGCTGGAGCAAGGAACGCATCAAATCCGGGGATGCCTGGGACAACGCCTCGCCAAGCAGGCCAGCAGGGTCGATAATATGAGGAGCGGTCATCGTTGTGCCTCCAAATCATTTCGAGTCAGAAGTAGAGAGCTTTCTCGAAGGATCACACGGTGACCGCACCCATATCAAACGAGCCGACCACCACACGGTTACACCACTATGCGGGACACTACTTTGGGCAGCGCCGCCGACATTCATATTCAAGAGTTTACGTTCGACAAAGCAGGTTACGGCTTGCAATATGGGGTTCACGCGCGAACAACACGCCATAACAGCTGCCGATTTGCCCAAAGTGCAGACCACCTCGCCCACAACAGCCCATTTTCAGCGTTTCTCAGCGAAGTGGTCTGCAGTTTGGGCACTAGCCCTCGTGACTCGTAGCTTGCACACGGCTGATAGGGGGAATTACATCATTAGAGATCCGACACGCCGACGACATGCCTCTAGCCAGCTTCTAATGCTGCAAAACCCCCACGACCGACGGCGCGGCGAGCGCGCGAGGACCACACCTGAGCCTATGTGCATAAGTTGTCCGGATGTGGATAGGTTGTCTGGATGCCGATAACCTATCCCTATCGCAATAACCTATTCGCGTACGCGACCGGTTTCGTCGGCATGGAGGGCGGCAATGCACGGGACGGGGCGGCCGCAGTGCCGCTGGGTGTTTCGGGGCCTGGTGACGGTGCCGAAGGCGGCGGCAACACTCGCCCTGCACGAGCCCCGCGGTGCCACTTCCGGTACAAAACTCGCCCTGCTCACTCGAAATGCCCCGTTTTGGCGCGTTTTGCGTGTGCAGGGCGAACTTTGTACCGCATACGAGGTGGACACGAAGCCAGTCGACACAACCACACACCAAGCGCCACTGGTGTGGAGGACGCCGGAGGGACCGGAGGGCACGGCCTCGGTGCCGGTGGGTGGCGGCAGGGCCAGGGCGGGTACATCAGCGACACAGTATCGCAGGCACCGCACGAACGCGCCCAGGCAAACAAAATACCGACATCCGTGATCGGATGTCGGCCTGTGGTGGAGGTAGCGCGACAGTGTTCGAACCTTGCCCCAGCGCTGCAGCATGCGGCCTGTGAACAGCAAGGAATCCGACGTCGTACCAGGTCAGCGATGAGTTCCACGCCCCGTACAGCTCCTCAGCCTGTCCCACGGTTGACGGACGCGATGCTAGACGAGGCCCAGGGTCGATACGAGGCAAACACTACCCTGCAACTGATCGCAAACGACCTCGGTGTGAGCCGTCAACGCCTTGCCGTTCGGTTGCGGGAGCGCGGGGTCGCGATCCGGGGTGAGGGACCTTCACGTGAGCAGGTGCTGGAGATGGTTCGCCGGTATAGCCAAGGGGAGTCGCTGGCGAAGGTCGGCACCCGGCTCGGTTTCAGCGGCGGAACAGTCCGGGCCTACCTGATCCGAGCAGGTGTCCCCATTCGCGAGGCGCAGGGACGTTCACGGTAGGGAATGGGTACGGGCAACTACACGTTAGTCGGCAGGGCCCATGCCAACCTTGGGCCCTGCGCGTTCCTCTGGTCTTACCTCACGCTTTCCCGAGCAGCGATCAGGTTTCAACTCCGGCCGCATATGCAAGAGCGTCCATCGCCCAGGAGCTAACATCAGCGGAGTGGCTCGCGTACTCGCCGTCGTCGTACCGTCCACTGACCTTCGAGGCGGCCATAAGCTCTGTGAGGCGGAGACGGTCTATCACCACTCCAAAGTCCATTTCGCGTACACGTGCTTTAGCGAGTGCTTCGGCGCGGAAGTCGTATGATTCTGACTCTTGGAGCTTATGGTGTTGCAGTACGGGGATGAACAGCAGTTCGATGTGGTGATAAGACGGCGACTTCGCGAACCAGGGAATAAAGTGCCCCTTGACATAAGCGCCAATTGGTTTGTCTTCCCAATTTCGACCTGACGCAACTTGACCATACGCGACGATAGCGCCCGGTTGGCCATCCCTGAATGAACGCCAAGCGACGATGTCTACAGTGCCGTCATTGGCGTTTCGCGAAAGACCGGCCGGGCGTTCTACGGGTGCCTCACCCAGCCCCATTGCTTCTACAAGGTTCTGAACCGCGGTAAGCATGTTTGAGTGATCGGGTCTCGGATAACCGAACCAATAAGCGCTCCCGCCGAGGATCTCGGCCGCAGTAAGGTATGACACAGTCTGCATGATCTTCGCACTACGGATGAAGAGAGTGTGCAGCGACGGAAGAGGCAGCAGCTCGGAGTGCATTGCTGCGATGAGGAGGCAACAGACATAGGTTCCGTGGGCGGCTTCTTCTGAGTCATCTGTTGCATCTCGTCGTCCGAGAATCCAACTGCCATACTCGAAAGTGATCTCGAACGGGTACAGGGAACCAAGGGTTGACTGTCGGTATGTGAGTTCCTCGTTCACCCGTTGCGACAGCTCGTCAGCAGCGGGTTCGAGAATCTCTTCATCCACGGGCTCCAAGTCGAGGTTCGACAAGACATCACCATGTTCGGGATCTGATTGGACAGCCTGGCTCCGGAGAAGCTGCTGCTCTGCAATAGGCCCATCCGAGAGCAGCACTTGGAGTTCTACCCAGTCGGCAAGAACGGCACGCGTTGAGCTGTCGAGCGGTGCACTAACTCTCATAGGGACCTGCGTAGTCAGTATGTGCCTTCTTCATAGCCTGGACGATCGAATCCATGGCGCGAAGAACTGATTGTGCATCATCTAACAATTCTGAATTTGGGTCGTAGCGGCCGATCATGCCCGAGACTTCCTCTGATGCAGCGACAAGCTTATAAAACGACTTCTCAAACGCCCGACCTCGGTCCTCGACGAGATCGAAGGCTCTATCGAGATCCCGCGTAGTGGACAGAACGCGCGTTGCTCGGTCATTTCCAAGGACGTTCACCAGGTGTCCCAGATCGGGGTTCTGACTACGGATCACTGCCGAATCATCGCCCTGCCCGTAGAGCCACGACAAGAGGTCCCGAAGGTTTGCCCTGTTATCCCGTGGAACGGGGTTTGCTGGGAGCACTGTATTGTCGTTCTCCGGGAGACCAAGGAAGTTCCGCACGTTCGCGGTTGAAAGCGCGGTATAGAGGTGTGAAAAATAGAAAGACTTCTTGGTGCGCTCCTCCTTGTTGAAGAGCTTCGCATCCTCGGCTTGTTCGAGAACTACGACGCCGTTCACCAGTCGACTAATTGTGTTGTGCCCGTCTCCCAGCCTGCGACTAACTTCATCAATGTTATCACCGTCTTTGAGCCACTCGTATGCGAATCGCGCTTTGGCGTACGAGTCCCACTTAAATGCCCCATTGACATGCTTGAACCCTATGAAGTCACGAGCCTGTTTGCGCGATTCCACATAATTGACCTGGATTTCATCTGGGATCGCCCGTTCGTGCAGAGGGCTAGGCACGGCTACCTTGAGTTGCTGTTGAAGCTCTGGATTCGCCAGAATCCGAAGAGCCGCCAGGCGACGATTGCCTTCGATGACGGTATTCGTTGACTCTTCCACGATGAGAGGTTCAAAATCGAGCCACCCAGAGTTGCCGATTGACTGGATTAGTTCGCCAAGGTCTGCCTGCAAATACAGATATCGGAGCGCCTCTTCTTGGGTTTCGAATGTCGCGTCGGGAATTCGCGGGTTGATCAGGTCTAGCTTGAGTTGGCCAGGACTTACGTTAGCTAACCGCGGCATATTCTACCTCCTTAGAGACCAATTTAGAAGCCCTCGTCTCGGTGAGTTCTCCGTGTTCGACGTCAATGCTCTCAGGGATTTTCAGCGAATCGGAGAACACCATGATTTCCTGCGCTTTCACAACCCTATGCGCCGAATAGTTCAATGAGAAGAGCCTGCTCCGCCGCCCACCATATAGCTCCTGAACCCGGGGAACATTATCGTATGTGAGAACCCAACGTGCAACGTCAACCTCATTCAGACACTTAGCCAGCTCTTCATGGTCGCTAGCGTCAAATGCGTTCATATAGAGCGACCCGGCTTTTTCAAAGTATGGCGGATCAGCGTAAATAAACGCGCTTTCTTCATCAGCGTAGTGCTTGATAACATCTCTTCCATCAAGGTTGGTCACCAAAATCCGACTGGCGTGAAGGCCGATCAGTCGGATGCGCTCCACCAGTGTTGCCCGGTTGAACCTAGCATCGATCTTGTAGTTGCCAGTCTGGTCTTTGCCCCCGATTGGTCCCCCATTGAGAACACCGGAGCGGTTGGTGCGGTTCAAGTAGAAGGTTGCGAAGCCAAGCGACAGCAGCTCGTCGCGAGGACTGTTGTCGTAGATATCGCGTTGCCTCTCCCACTCCTCCACCGTTAGGTCAACGGTGCGCACAAGCTCGCTGAACGCTTGGGGTTCATCAACGACGGCGCGCCAGAACGCATACACGGCGGGGTCCAGATCATTGATTGCGATGTTTGAGACCTGACCTGAAACGAGGAGACCAAGTGCGGCGCCAGCGCCGCCAGCATATGGCTCGACGTAGGTGCTTGACGTCAGATCGTTGTCCCTGATGATCTGACGGAGACGAGAGTACAGGAGCCCCTTGCCACCGGGATACCGGAGTGGCGATACAGTTACACGCCGCGGAGTTCTTGGGGATGTTCTCGCCGGACTCATGGTTTAAGTACCGCCTTCATGATTCCTTCAATTGTCGCCCAAGTCTCACGAACGTCATCAGCGGTCGCGAAAACTTGATGGTTATGGTTCGTCGCGTCTAGGTGTTCTTTGGACCCAACGAAACCATACCGTCCACTCAAGTTCCTGACTATCTGGACGGACTGAATATATGCAGTTTTCCCAGTAGTGCGGAAGTGGTCTTCGAGCCAGACGAGGCAGTTCGAAAGGAAAACAAACCCTCTTTCAGTCGACCCCTTACGAATGTCTTCACCAAGGATTTCAGCATATGCCTTGATGGTCTTTTCCAAAAATGTTCGAAGTAAATCCTGAGTTGCATTCGGGAATCTTTGGATATTGATAGCTGAAAGCTCTTTAACGATTTCGTGGATTGACGCCGGAAACTCCGCAGGGACAATGAGATTATCCAGGTTCAAGTAGTTCCGCTTCTTAGGGAACGGCTTCGCCCTGTCCTTTCCAACATCCGATGTGGCATCGCGCTCTTGTTTCGAAACCTTGCCTGGATGCTGCCCAGCTCCGTGGCTACTCTCGGCGTGGGCACCTGGACCCCGAGGGCCCGCAGGGCTTCCAGAGTGTCCTGCTCCAGCGGCCCCATTGCCGGCGGGCTCCGCCCCCTCGGTGATGCGCTCATTGAGGAGGTCTCGGAGTTCGTCCATGTATTCGACATAGCGGTCGCTAGATACCTTGTTTAGCGATCGAGTGTTGATTTTTCCGTCGCGAATGTCACAGACAATCTTGGTCGCGACCCGCTTGAAAGTGACGTCATTTAGAGCAAGGGAAACCTCACCAGTTCCAGCCTCGACCCGAATGCCCACAAGTTCAAGGAACTTATCGTTCTCATAGAGGCGGGCAAGAGTTGAAACCGGAAAGCGGCGCTTGCGTGCGTAGTCACCGAGAGAAGGATCGTCGTAGGTCACTTGACGGAATAACTCAAGAATCCTGCTGCGTGTGATGAACTTCCTGACGTCAACGGTGGGATACTGGTCGATCAGTTGATCCGGAGTCTTGCCAGCATCCAGCTGGGCTTGAAAAAATGCAGCCTGACGCGCAGGAGTCCATGCGACACGCTGATTCCCGGTGTGCAGGGCAGCAACGAGCTGGTCTGCATCGTCCTGCGATGGTGCCTTCTTAACCGTGATGCGTCGAACTGCATCACGGTTAGGCAGAAGTTGAGCGAATTTGCTAATACGTGCCTGATGATCGGGCGCAAGATACGGGTTCTGAATGGCCTTCAGGGCTGCGACTCGGCGGTTTCCTTCGACAACTATCAACAGCCCATCACGCTCTACAACGATGGGGACCTCGTGGGTCAAGAGCCCGACCTTCGCAATTCCCTCGACCAAGTTCAGGGCTTTTTCGTTGGTGAAAAGGTCTTGGATGATGTCAGACTCCGGCACCCCATCTGGAATGTCGAGCCGAACATTCCGGGGGTCGAGATGGAGGTCGTTGACAACATCAACCACAACCTCATCCCACGTGGACATATCAATCATCAAGGCCCCCTCCCAACTCCGTAATGCCACCAGATTCAGGCCCCACCTTGTCTGCGGAGCCGCCTCGAACCAGCTCTAGGACGTCGCTTCGCAGGAAGCGCCATGCCCGTCCGACCTTGTCTCCTGACAGTGTTCCTTCGCGCGCCAACGACAGAACAGTCTTGGTACTTACACGCAGCAGAGCAGCATCTTCGTCGGTAGTCAGAACTTCGTGTTCTTCCGGCATCTTCCTGCACCCTCCTCTTACGGCCTTCAACGTCACGATACCAGCAGACCGTCGTGCTGTGGCCCGGACAGGCTGAAGTCGGCGGTGTCGTCTGATCGTCCCAGCGCATCGAGGCACCCTGGGGGTAGGTGCTTGCTCACGGTCGTTCGCTAGTACGACCCGAGTAAGTCGGCGACCGACGGTGTTGGCTCAGCAAGTCGGTTGTAGATGCGGCCGGATGTTGGACCTCACCGGCAGCATCCGCGACGGACTCTCCTCGCGCGAGGGCACAGAGGGCTCTCGTACGTGCGGTATCTTCCTGGTGGCGGGCTTGGGCGAGCCAGATGAGGCTGGCGGGGCCGAGGGCGAGCATCTTGAACGCGTCCCAGATGCAGATCGCGGCGATGACGTAGAGCCAGCCGGACCAGCCTTGGTCAATCAGTCCGGTGTAAGTGGCGGCGATCAGGAGGTATGGGACGGCGAGGAGCATCGCGAGGAGTCCGTACTTCATGCCGGGGCGAGTGCGGACCTTGCGGACGATGATGTTGCTGGGGCCGAAGCGTTGCAGGGCTCCGTGGCCTGCGGTGCTGATAGCAAGTCCGATGCGGAACATGGCGGTGTCCTCCTGTCGTTCTCAGTGGGCAGAGCACCTGTGGAGGACGTTCCAGGAGTCTCGTCCTGGTCGGTGAACTGCCTCCCGTTTCTTGGACATCGAAATTGAAGTCCAGGGAATGGGAGGCTTTTCATGTCTGTGGATCTGCGGTTGAAGCATGATCGTTTGCTTCGGGAGCAGGCGGCGCAGATGTTTGAGAGGGGGATTGGCTATGGTTTGACCGCCAGGAGGCTTGGTGTGTCTGCCGAGA
>NZ_JVOJ01000012.1:72443-72547 GCF_001064145.1 Sanguibacter keddieii | reverse complement strand
AGCATGTCACGCAAAGGCAACTGCATCGACAACGCCGCCACCGAACAGGTCTTCGGACACCTCAAGGATGAATTCTTCCGCGGCCAAGACTGGCAGACCTTCGA
>NZ_JVOJ01000012.1:0-72343 GCF_001064145.1 Sanguibacter keddieii | reverse complement strand
GACGCCAAGTAAAGCTCAAGGGCCTGACCCCGGCAGAATACCGGGACCAGGCCCTACAGGAAGCCGCATAACGGCTACCATTTAAAGCGTCCAAGTTTCGGGGCGCAGTTCATTCTTGCCGACGAGGCCGGGGTTTCGTCTGCTTGTCAGGTGAGGTTTTCGTGTATTTTCGGAGCGCCAGCGCGCCCTTGCGTATCCTCGCCTGTACCCTGATGCCTGGGGAGGCATCAACGCGCAGGCGTACCTCACCCAGGCGATCAAACACGAGTGAGGATACGGCGATGGCGGACAAGGCCCAGACGTGGGTGTACACCGAGGACTACGTGACGGAAAGCGATGCACTGACCGCCGCACGCGCCGTCGCTACCGAAATGGGTGCTTCCCCCGTGTCCCCTGGCACCGGTGCCGCCCTGCGCATGCTGGCGGCCGTCTCCGGCGCACGCGCGGTCCTGGAGGTGGGCACGGGCGCGGGCGTGTCCGGCCTGTGGCTGCTGGACGGTATGGCCACCGACGGTGTCCTCACGACGATCGACTCCGAGTCTGAGCTGCTGGGCCACGCGCGCCGCAACTTCGCTGCCGCCGGCCTGTCGTCGCATCGCACGCGCCTCATCGCCGGGCGCGCCCTCGACGTTCTGCCGCGCATGGCTGCCCGCGGCTACGACATGGTCGTCCTGGACGGCGACCTGGAGGAAACTCCTCAGTACCTCGATCATGCGGTGCGTATCCTGCGTCCCGGTGGGACGATCGCTTTTGTGCACGCCCTGTGGCGCGACCAGGTGGCTGACCCCGCGCGCCGCGACGCGCTCACCGTCGTCGCCCGCGAGGTCGTCAATTACCTGCGCGAGTCCGATGAGTTCGTGCCCGCGCTGCTGCCCGTCGGCGACGGCCTGGCGGTCGCCGTCAAGCGCTGAGCACCCCATTCACTAACAAGCGGCGGAACAGGATCTCCTGTTCCGCCGCTGTCTTGCCGTGTGTCAGATGGCCGCTCCGAGAGCTTCGGCGAGTTCCGCCGCCTCCTGCGCGTTCAGCTCGATGACGAGCCGCCCGCCCCCTTCACTGGGAATTCGCATGACGATACCGCGCCCTTCGGCGCTGACTTCGAGGGGTCCATCCCCCGTGCGAGGCTTCATTGCTGCCATGAGAGTACTCCTTCTCAGAGTTATGCCCGCGCCTCCTCAGGCGGGGTAACATACCTATTTTACCGGATAAGCGCCATTTTTCCTTAACACATCGCAAAGAGTAATCAAAGAAAAATAAGCCAATCGATTAATTAGGCCCGCGATAACAGGAGTTGACAGCACATTTCACCCGCATAAAGGGTGCGAAACTACTAGGCACCCGTCGCGAGGTGCACCGCTTCCTCCGGGTCATCCACGACGCGCAGCAGGTCCACGTCACCAGGCGAAATCATGCCGGCATCGACCATCGAGGAGCGGATCCAATCGACCAGACCCGACCAGTAGTCGGTCCCCACGAGGACCACCGGGAAGGAACGGATCTTCCCCGTCTGCACGAGGGTCGCGGACTCGAAAAGCTCATCCATGGTCCCGAATCCCCCGGGCATCACGATGAAGCCCTGCGAGTACTTGACGAACATGGTCTTACGGGCGAAGAAGTAGCGGAAATTGACGCCCAGGTTCACCCACTGGTTCAAGCCCTGCTCGTGGGGCAGCTCGATTCCCAGGCCGATCGACGTGCCCCCGGCCTCCCAGGCCCCACGGTTCACCGCTTCCATCATGCCGGGGCCACCGCCCGTGATGACCGCGTAGCCGCGATCCACGAGGAGCTCGCCGATGCGCTGCGCACACGTGTAAAGGGGATCGTCGGGGCTGGTGCGGGCGGAGCCGAACACCGAGATGGCCGGGCCGACCTCCGCGAGGGCCTCGAAGCCCTCGACGAACTCGGACTGGATGCGCAGGACACGCCACGGGTCCTCGTGCTTCCAATCCGCGCTCTGGTCGGACTGGAGCAGAGATGCGTCCGAGGTCATGCGCGGGATCTGGTTGCCTCGCAGGACGACGGATCCGCGGCGGTAGGTGTGCGTCGGCTTGGTCATGGTCATGCCTCCCTGTGTGGTGCCGGCGTCGGTGCCGGCTGCGCGAGCACGAACGCGCGCAGCGTGTCGTGCACCTTCACGATATCGGATACGGGCGCATGTTCGTCGCGCGTGTGCGCCAGCAGCGGGTCGCCCGGCCCGAAGTTCATGGCGGGCACGCCGACCTGGGTGAAGCGCGCGACGTCAGTCCAGCCGACCTTCGCACTGAGCCTCAACTCCTCGCCCCGTGATGCCGCGACCTGGCGGGCGACCGACAGGAAGCGCTGGGCGACGTCGGAGTCCGCGCCCGGCCTGGCCCCCTCGCACAGGTCGTCGACGTCGATCGTGGCACCCGTGCCCTCGAAGATGCCGCGCACCCACTCCAGGGCGTCGTCGGCGCGCATCGAGGGGGCGAAACGGTAGTTGACGGTCATCGACGCGGCCTCGGGGATCACGTTGTTGGCGATGCCGCCCTCGACGCGCACGACCGACAGGGATTCGCGGAATTCGAGGCCATCAACCGTAACGACGGGGTTGCCGTAGGCAGCGATGCGCTCGATGACGGGGGCCATCGCGTGGATCGCGTTGACCCCCATCCACGCGCGCGCCGAGTGCGAGGCCCGCCCCGGGAAGTGCGCGATGACGCGCAGGGTTCCGTTGCAGCCGCCTTCCACGTGGGCGGCGGTGGGCTCGCCCAGCAGCGCCAGGTCACCGGCGAGCCACTCGGGGTGGTTGCGCTGGACGCGCCCCAGGCCGTTGAGGTGGGAGGCGACCTCCTCGTGGTCGTAGAAGATCCAGGTGACATCGGCGCTCAGCACGGCCTCGTTGCCGGAACGGAGGATGGCTCCGACCTCGCACGCGAGCGCGAGCGCCGCCGCGCAGCCGCCGAGCATGTCGACCGAGCCGCGACCCCACAGGACCGTGGCCCCGTCGCGCTCCTCGAGGCGACCGGGAACGTTGTCGGCGATGGGAACCGTGTCGAGGTGCCCGGCGAGAACCACGCGCTGGCCGATGCCGAGCCGGGTCCGCGCGCACACGGCGTCCCCGTCGCGCAGAATCTCCAGGGACGACACCGATCCGAATCCGGCGCCGCGCAGGGCCGCCTCGACGGCGTCAGCCAGGGGCCCTTCGTCTCCCGACACCGAGGGAATGTCGATCATCTGGCGTGTGAGCTCGACCGGGTCCGTCAGGTTCGTCAGCTGCATGGTTCCTCCTTCGTGGATGCTTCCAGGATAGCGGCGCACTCCCCCACCTGCGTCCCTCCACCATTTCCCGGGGGCGAGCCCCGGCCTCGTTCCTGATACCCGTTTTTGCGCGAGCCACCCGAGGTGTTACCCTCAACACATGACACGCTGTGCAAGCCCGTTGCTGTTTGCGGGTATCGCTTCTTTCCTGTCCGCACGAACCGGCGGCCGTTTCCGCCTGATCATCGGCTACGAAACCCCTGAGAATCAGGACGCGGCGCGCGACGGCGCGGCGATCATCGAAGCATCCGGCGGGCACGCCCTGCTCATGCCGCGCGCGCTGCCCGCTCCCCTGACGGCATTTTCGGTGCGCATGGTCATGGCGGACGGTGCCGTGTACGTTCGCGCCTCGGGTGAGGCGCTCATCTACCTGGGCGGGCGCGCGATCGACCGCTCGCGCGAGGGCGCGCTGGCCCCCGACGCGGAGCTGGCACTCATCGACGAGGCCGTGGCCGCGTGCGGGGACGGCTCATCCCTGCCCCGCTCGCAGGGCGGCTGGGAGTCCGTGGGCGACGGAATGATCGGCGCGTACGTGGACCGCTGCGCATCGCGCATCGACTCCCTGGCCCCTTCCGGCCCGCGCGCGGCCTCCGTATCGGTCGACGAGGCCTCGGGGCTGCTGGCGACTCTCCTGGAGCGCCTGGGCGTGCCGGTCGTCGAGGAGGGCGCTGCACTCTCCCTGAGTATTTCCACGGACGGGCGCGCCCTGAGCGCCTCGGTGCCCGAGGAGCAGGTCCGCACCGCGCTGACGGGAGCGCTCAGCACCTCCCCCGCCGCGCCCACCGGCCCGGGCCTGTACTGCGTCGACCCGGCCTTCGTGCTGGACGCGGACGGCCTGTGCACGGGAGCTGCGCTGGCAGTGCTGGGAGCCTGAGGCCTCACGAGTTGTGCCCCGGGGACACGTCCCCGGGGCACTGTCGTCTGCGCAGTCAGCTCACACGTCGAAGGGCGTGGAGATGACCATGCCGCCCGTCTCAATCTGGCCGGCCATGTCGGACAGGCCCAGCTTGAGCTCGGAAGACAGCATCGGCGTGTAGGCACCGAAGCCGGTGAGGATCACACCGCCCGAGGCCAGGGACACCGGCACGACGGAGGCCTTCTCACCCGCGGAGGCCTGCGCGATGAGGGTGTCCATCGCGGTCTTGTAATCCACGACGACGCCCGTCAGCACGGGAGCACCGATGGCGGAGCGGACCTCGTCGGAGATCTGGATATAGCTGAACGCGTCCGCGAAAGACTGCGTGTCCGCCTGCTGCGTCACCGTGGCCCCGGACTGGCCGGACATCGGCGCGGTCTCGGCCGACTGGGCCTCGTCGCGGGTCAGGCCCTTCAAGTCATCCTTCGTCAGGCCCGACCACACGAGGCGAACCATCGGGTTCGATGCCTCGGTGACAGCTCGCGCGGCACCCTCGTTCGCGTCACCGGCGAAGGGAGCGATGATGTCGGCCCCCTGGGCGATGAAGTCGGCGGCCGCGCCGCGCACCTCGTCGGCGCTGCCCGCGTACGTGCCGTCGCTCGTCACGGGGTTCCAGCCGAGCACGGTGATCGACGTGCCGTTGGCCAGGTTGTAGGCATTGACGCCCTGGGAGAACGCGGACATCTGCGAGCTGGTGACGTTGTCGCGATCTCCGCCGATGACGGCGAGCGTGCCCGTGGTCGTCATACCCGCGGAGGCGTAACCGGCCAGGTAGGCGGCCTGCGAGGCATCCACGTCGACGATCGAGCCGTTCTTCAGGGAGGTCGCACCGCCCTTGGAGTCGACGAAGGAGGCGCCCACGAGGGCGAAGCGCACCTTCGGGTTGGAGCGCGCAGCTTCGGAGACCGAGGCCGCCATGGTCGAGTCCGCGCCCACGATCAGCGTGCAGCCGGAGGCTACGAGCGAGGCCGGGGCCTCCTGCCCGCTGGCCGCCTCGAAGGCGATAGAAGCGTCATTCGCGGCCCCCGCGAGCGCGGTCGCAACAGGGTCCGTGGCGGCATCGCCGTGGGCACCGGAGATGGCCGCGCAGACCTTCGCGGAGGCTGCGGGGGTGGCGGCGGGCGTGGTCGAGCAAGCTCCGAGGGCCAAGGAGGCCGCGGTCACGGTAATTGCGAGGGCGGCGATGGTCCGCTTGTTCACGTGTGATGCCTTTCGTCGGGGCTTCTTGCTGCCCAACACGCTACCAGCCCCGCACCCCCGCGCGGCGGGCGGGGCGGCGCACCTCACGCGAGAGCGAACAGTGCACGGCGAGCCTGGCCCCCTCGCGGGAGCACCGCTGGAGGATCCGTCAGGCCGCGCGCTGGCGGCGCGTCAGAGCAGGTCGGAGCGACCCCGGTCCGCGAGCTGGTCGACGACGGCCTTCACCGACTGCGCGCGGTCGCGGCGCGTCACGAGGATCGCGTCGGGGGTCAGAGCGACGGCCACGTCGGGCACGCCGACGAGGGCAACGAGCGGTCCCTCGCCGTCCTGAGTGAGGGACCCGAAGACTGCCGCGCCGTCGGATTCGACGCGCAGCGCCTCGCCCAGGTGGCCCGCCTCCGCGACGATGCCGGTGAGGGCCTCGAAGTCGCCCAGGTCCGTCCATCCCAGCTGCGCGTCGGCGGGAACGACGGCCACTCCCCCGTCGGCGGCGACGGGCTCGGCGATCGCGTGGTCGATGGCGATCTTCATCAGGTGCGGCCAGTTGTCCGCCAGCACCTCGTCGAACTCGGGGGTACCCCACGCGCGCGCGATGGTCTCCAGGCGCGCATGCATGTCGGGCAGCAGGCGGGCCAGGTGGGCGGCGAGCACGCCCGCCGACACGATGAACATGCCCGCGTTCCACAGATAGCCCGCCGCCACGTAGCGGGCGGCGGTGTCGGCATCCGGCTTCTCCACGAACTCGGCGACCCGGCGGGCACCGCGCTCGGCGACACCTTCCCCGGAGCCGTCAGAGAGGGCAGGACCGGGCGCGATGTACCCGTAGGCAGTCGAGGCCTCGGTGGGCGTCAGCCCGATCGTCACGACATAGCCGTCGCGGGCGGCACCGATCGCCGTCTCGACGGCGGTTCGCAGCAGCTCGGGGCGGGCGATCAGGTGGTCGGCCGCGAAGGATCCGACGATTGCGTCGTCCCCGAAGCGTTCGCGCACGACGTAGGCGGCCAGGCCGATCGCGGCCATGGAATCGCGGCCCGACGGCTCGATGAGGAGGGTGCGATTATCCGACGAGGCGAACTCGGGCAGCTGGGCGAGCACGCCGTCGCGGTGCGCCTGGCCGGTCACGATGGTCACCGACGAGGCCGACTCCTCCAGGCGGTCCACCGTGCCCTGCAGGAGGGTGCGGCCCGTGCCCGCCAGGTCGAGGAGGAACTTGGGGCGGCGGCGGCGCGACAGCGGCCACAGGCGGGTGCCGGCACCGCCGGCGGGGATGATCACGTGGAGGTCACTCATGCCTCCAAGTATCGCAGATACGACGAGGGGGCGAGGCATCAGCCTCGCCCCCTCGTGGAAAGCGTGTGCTACGCGAGTGTCACTCGGCGTCGCCCTCGGCGGCGTCGGCGACGGCCTCTTCAGCGGCTTCCTCGGCCTCCTCAGCGGCGGCTTCCTGAACGGACACGATGACCGTCTCGGGATCGAGCTCGACCTCAACGCCAGCGGGCAGCTTCAGGTCGGAGACGCGCACGGCGGAGCCGGCCTCGAGACCCTCGATGGAAACCTCGAGGTTTTCGGGGATGGAGGTGGCGGGAGCCTTCACCAGGATGGTGAACTCATCGAGCGAGTGAACGGTGCCCGGGGTGGGCTCGCCGACAACGACGACGGGGACCTCGACGTCGACCTTCTCGCCGGCCTTGACGGCCAGGAAGTCGGCGTGCAGGATGTCGCGGCGCACGGGGTGAACCTGAACGTCCTTGACGAGGGCCAGCTGGGTCTTGCCCTCGATCTTCAGCTCAACGAGCGCGTTCTTGTTGCCGCGGACGATGAGGAAGATGTCGTGGCCGGGAACGTCCAGGTGACGGGGCTCGGCGCCGTGGCCGTAGAGGACCGTGGGAACCTTGCCGGCGCGGCGGGCGCGGCGGGCAGCACCCTTACCAAACTCGGAACGATCTTCGGCAATCAGGACGGGGTTGTCGCTCATGTGTCTTTCCTTCGTTTCTCAGGTCCGGCGTCGGTGTCGGCAGAGTGAAGGAAACGCGCAGCATTTCGATTCAGGCCCTGTCGATAACGGCGGATACGGATCCGCCCTCGCCGGAGCAACCCCAATAGGTTACCTCACGGCGAGGGCGGATGTGAAGCGGGAGGCGCTCAGTTAAAGAGCGATGTGACCGAACCGTCTTCGAAGACCTCACGGATCGCGCGAGCCAGGAGCGGCGCGATGGAGAGGACGGTGAGCTGATCGAAGCGCTTCTCAGCGGGAATCGGCAGCGTGTCGGTGACGACAACTTCGGCGGCACCAGACTCGGAGAGACGGCGGGTGGCCGGGTCGGAGAGGATGCCGTGCGTGGCGACGACGATGACCTTCTTCGCACCGGCGTCCTTGAGGACCTTGATGGCCTCGGTGATCGTGCCGGCGGTATCGATCATGTCGTCCACCAGGACGCATTCCTTGCCGGCGACCTCGCCAACGACGCGGTTCGCGACGGCGACGTTCGGGCGGGTGGTGTCACGGGTCTTGTGGACGAAAGCCAGGGGCGCGCCGCCCAGCTTCTTCGACCACTTCTCGGCGACGCGGATGCGGCCCGCGTCGGGAGAGACGACGGCGGTGTTGGACAGGTCAACGCGGCCGCGCACGTAGTCCACGAGGACCGGCATCGCGAAGAGGTGGTCGACCGGGCCGTCGAAGAAGCCCTGCTCCTGCGAGGCGTGCAGGTCGACGCTCATGATGCGGTCGGCACCGGCGGTGCGGTACAGGTCAGCCATGAGGCGAGCGGAGATAGGCTCGCGGCCCTGGTGCTTCTTGTCCTGACGCGAGTAGGGGTAGAAGGGAGCGACGACGGTGATGCGCTTGGCGGAGGCACGCTTGGCAGCATCGATCATGATGAGCTGCTCCATCACCCACTTGTTGATGTCGCCCGCGATGGACTGCAGGACGAACACGTCGGCACCACGAACGGACTCGTTGAAGCGCACGTAAATCTCGCCGGAGGCGAAGTCGTAGGCCGTCACCGGCGAGACCCCACATCCGATTTCCTCGCCCACGGCGTGAGCCAGGTCCATGTGAGCTCGTCCAGAAACGAGGACGAGATTCTTCTCTCCGGTGGTCACCAGTCCGCTCATGCGGTTGTCTCTCCTTGTGTTGGATCAGGCGCGAGGCGCCGCGATCAGTGTGCCGATGGTGCTATATGGCGTGACCATCGTATCGGCTGCGACGCAGCCCTGACCGATCCACGCGGTGGGAACCACACTGCGGTCCCCGATTTCCGCATCAATCAGCGTAGCGCTAGGACCGATTTCACAACCGGTCCCAACGGTGGTTGTCCCCCGCAGGCAGGTGCCGGGGTAGATGGTGGTGTCCGCGCCGACGCTCACGTCGACGTCGATCCAGGTGGAGGCCGGGTCAACGATCGTCACGCCGGCGCGCATGTGCCCCTCGCAGATGCGGCGGTTCATCTCGGCGCCAAGTTCGGCCAGCTGGACACGGTCGTTCGCACCCGCGCTCTGCCAGTGGTCGGTCAGCTCGAGGGCACCCGCGGTGCGTCCGGCGGGGGCTGCAGCCGCGAGGACGTCGGTGAGGTAGACCTCGCCCTGATCATTGTCGGTACCCAGGGACGCCAGGGACGTGCGCAGGAAGTCCGCGTCGAAGGCGTAGATGCCGGCGTTGATCTCGTTGATCGCGGCCTGCTCGGGCGTGGCGTCGCGCTGCTCGACGATCGCGGCGACCGTGCCCGAGGCGTCGCGAATGATGCGGCCGTAGCCGGTGGGGTCCTCGACGCGCGAGGTCAGGACGGTGACCGCGTGGCCCGCGCCCTCGTGGGTGGCGACCAGCTCGGCCAGGGTGTCTGTGGACAGGAGCGGGACGTCGCCGTAGGTGACGACGATGGTGCCGGAGACGGGTTCGACGGCCTGATCCAGGGTCTCGAGGCCGCACTGGACGGCACGGCCGGTGCCTGGAATCTCGTCCTGGTCGGCGATGATGGCGCTGGGCAGCACGCGCTCGATTTCGGCGGCGACGACGTCGCGCTGATGGCGGACGACGGCGACCAGGTGCTCGGGGTCGAGGCCGTGGGCGGCGCGCAGGGCGTGTCCGATCATGGACAGGCCAGACAGGGGGTGAACGACCTTCGGGAGGGCAGATTTCATGCGCGTTCCCTGACCTGCGGCCAGGACGATGACGGCGGTGGGGCGAGACATGTTCCTCCTCGGGGGTCTGCGGTCCCATCGGGACCGGTCGCTCCGCCCCTAGGATTCGAACCTAGACTAAAGGCACCAAAAACCTCTGTGCTGCCGTTACACCAAGGCGGAATGCGTCCACTGTGATGATACCTGCACCCCTCGCGCGCTTTCAAACGCGGCCACGCGCCCGCTGGGCGGTCTCCATGCTGCCGGACCCAGGCCTCGTGTGATACTTGGGGCATGGCTGAGAAGAGGACACGAATGAGCGGCTTCGCACGCCGCGAGCAGCTGGTGGCCGTGGGACGCTCTCTGTTTGCCGAAAAGGGCTTCGGCGCGACCAGCGTCGAGGAGATCGCCGCCCGGGCGAAGGTCTCCAAGCCCGTCGTCTACGAGCACTTCGGAGGCAAGGAAGGCCTGTACGCGGTCATCGTCGACCGCGAGGTGCAGGCACTCATCTCCTCCCTGCAGACGTCCCTGGAGTCCTCGCAGCGCCCGCGCCTCATCCTGGAGAACGCGACCCTGGGCCTGCTCGACTACATCGAGCGCAACACGGACGGCTTCCGCGTGCTCGTGCGCGACGCCCCCTCGGATCGCGCGGCGGGTTCTTTCTCCTCCGTCATGGGCGACGTGGCGACCAGCGTCGAGCACATCATCGCCGAACAGTTCAAGCGCTCGGACTTCGATGCCACCTGGTCTCCCCTGTACGCACAGATGCTCGTCGGCCTCATCGCGCAGGTCGGCCAGTGGTGGCTGGACGACCGCCGCATGAAGAAGGACGAGGTCGCCGCCCACGTCGTCAACCTCATCTGGAACGGCCAGCGCGGCCTGCGCCCCCACCCCACGCTGCGGGTGCGCTCGGGCGACGGACGCTGAGTTCATCGTTCACGACATACGACGAGGCCGTGGCGGGTAATCCCAGCCACGGCCTCGCGCGAGTGAGACTCAGCGCGCCTCGTAGGAGAGGCAGTCCGCGGTGCCCGCGCCGACCGAGATGGAGGCGGCGGTGCACTCAAGGGCGTTGTTGTGGGTGCAGTCGGCCTTCTGGCAGGCGCCGACGAAGGTCTCGGCCTTGGCGAGGCCGCCCTTGACGGTCAGCGGGATGAAGGTCGTGCAGGAGGAGGAGTAGCCGACGGTGATCGCGGCGGCTCCGCAGTTCTTCTCCTTGTTGTAGGAGCAGTCGGTGACGGAGCAGTCGAGGATGCGGGGCATATCTGCCATTGGAGTGTCCTTTTCAACGTGGCCCCGTGGGGCCTGGATGTAGCCGGTCGCGACCAGGTTGGCCGCGCTGTTGACTCCAGTGATACGCCTTTTCGCAACACTTCCCAAACGTGGCGAGTTTTCGTTGCAATTCCAACGGTGTTCGCGCGCCGTTTGGGAGCTATTTTCGCATTCACCCCATCACTAATTACGCAAATAAATGCGGCATTTCTTTTGCGTAATTCGGGTAGGTGAGCCTGCGCTGTACCGGTATGGCGCACCTATCCTGACCGCCCCTCAGGCAAGGAAACGCCCGCGCTGCACGGGGCAGCACGGGCGCATCCGGCACAGAGCCGTTCGTCAGGAAGCGATCACTTCGCAGACCAGAAACGGACCACAATCGTGGTGCCATCGTCGGCCGGCTGCGAGCGCTCCAGGTCCGCAACATAGTTGTAGGAACCGGAGAAGTCGGTCGTCGAGACGGGCAGGTACTCGGGCAGGTCGCCGAGCGTCACGTTGTAGACCCGCTTGCCGCCCTCCACGGAGTACTCCATGTCGGGGGTGATGGCCAGGCCATCCGCCTTGGAAACCCAGTAGCGGTGAATCGTGCCATCATTGCCACGCTCGTCGCGCTGGTACCAGTAGAGGCTGTAGTTCTCAGACTCGGGAACGGTACGCACAACCTGGTCGCCCACGAGCACGTAGTTAACAACCTTCGCCTGCGCGGTGTCCATGGCCTCGTCGTCACGCTTGTTATCGCGCAGCGCGATGCCACGCTTCCTCAGAGTCTCAGAATCGAGATCGAAGTTCGCGCTGATCTCTTCGGCGTAGGGGCGCACGATGAGGTTATCCGTCACGGAAACGTTGAGAACCTGCCCCACTTCTTGGTCTTCCTCAAAGTCGATCGCGCCACGCTTTTTGCCGTAGAAGTCATCGGTCGTACCCGTGCGGACGAGCTTGTTATGGGTGATCGTCATGCCCGCGTGGTTGTACGTGAAGTTGCGGCCTTTGAAGACGGTGCTGATACGAATGCCCGCTCCGGAGAAGTTGTTGACAATGAGGTTGTCCTTGACGACGTGCCCCTCGCCGCCGAACAGTCCAATACCGCCTGCTCGCCATCCCAGCTCGATGGTGTTGCCGATGAACGAGTTGAACTTCGAAGCTTCGGAATTGCTTTGTGAACGCAGATCGTTACTCGCCCAGGAGGCGAGGCTATCGTCGCCATTACCGCGCACGGAAGAGTTCCGGACCGTGGAGTTCTTGGTGCCCTGCACGAAGTTGACACCGTCGGCGAAGTTGTTGCGGATGCGGGAGTTCTCGATGACCATGCCGTCGGTGTACGTCATGAACTTATGCTCGCGATAGTCGCCCATCCAGAAGCCGCACTCGAAGTGCTCGACCCACACGTTGGCGACGCGAGTGTTCGCACCGGCCACACCGGCGAAGCCCTTGTACTGAGCATCCTCACCAAAGCGAGATTTCAGGTTCGAGGACATGTAGAAGTCGGTCAGCGTCTCATTGCTCGCACCTGGATTGAAGACGATGCCTCCACCCTCTCTCTGATCGGAGGTGAAGAAGATGTTGGTGTACCACAGGCCCGCGCCCTGGAAGGTCAGACCGGGGTGACTAATGCCAATCTTACCAGAGAATTCCCAGGTTCCTGCAGGAATGTAGACCACCTTGGAGGAGGTGTTCGCCGCCGCATCCATCGCCGAGATGAGGGCATCATCGTCAGCAACGCCATCGCCGGGTTTCGCACTGTTGTAGTCGGCGATGCTCACGGCACCTTCGGGGCGCTCGATGGCGGGCGCGGCCTGCTCGAGCTCGATGAAGTCGATGCCGTACTCGGTATCGTTCTGATCGACCTTGACGATGCGCACATGGTCACCCTGCTGGATCTGGCCATTGAGCAGCGTGTGCACCTCATCAAAGCGGAAACGCTTGTGGGCGGTACTAGGCGCCAGGGTCGGCTCATCATAGACGCTCTCTTTGTAGACATACTGCCAGGCGGTCTCGGAAGACAGGGTGAGGGTCGCAGCAAGATCGTTATTGATGTAGACCTGCACCTGACCCGACTTGTGATCGGGCAGGGTGAAGCGCAGGTCGAGGGCGTTGGCTGCGGACGTCGCAGTGAAATCCAGAGAGGAATCCTGGTCCTTCAGCGCCACGTAGGACTGGCCCGAGGCCTCGATGGCCGTCGATTCGAGGTCGTCGGAGCGCTCAAGCGTCGTCCCGTCGGAACGGCTCGCCTCCTCGGCCTCGTATCGCGTGTAGGGGACGGTCGCGCCGTACTGGTCGTCGGCCGCGACCGCACTGGGGACCAGTGCGGGCACCAGCGCGATGACGCCGAGCAGAGCTGCCCCTGCAATGAAGGGTCCTCGTTTCATGTAACTCTCAAGCCTCTTTTCATGCCCTGAAGGGCGCTCGAAGCGCCGCTTCGCTCCTAGGTTCCACTTGTTGGAAGGAAGACGGGCACATAATAGCGGAATCTGACCACTATCAAAGAGTTGCTCAGAAATTTTCACGGTGAAGAACCGCGGAATACTGCGGACTAGACCGACAGTCAATATTTGCACTGTAATTATAAATATGAGATTCCGATGCGCTGGCAGGGATTGAGGGCGAGGCGACGAGGCCTCGGCTGCAGCTGCGCTTGAGGCTATTGCCACGCTAGCGGCGCTTACTGCCGACGCGACGCGTCAGTAACGCCGCGCCGGACAGGCTCGCCGCGACCCCCACCGACGCCAACGACGTCAGGAAACCCACTGACGCAGGAGAGCACCCCCTGATGGATTCATATATCCGGATCTTCAGAGTTGAGTGTGGGGGGAGGCATCTAGGCCTCCTGCGATGAGGAGCATTCGGAGTTGGTAGGGTGAGACACCGCCCGAGGTCCTTGAAGACAGCGGGGGTTGAAGCCCGCTCATCATTAAGGACCTCGACCTCTACCCGCAACCCCCGACCAACACCCGGTCACCCACACTCAACTCGGAAGATCCGCATTTCTGCAGGGTTGACAAACAGGGAAAATATGAGTATGTTTATAAACATGCCTACAAAGAACATTTACGTCTCAGAAGCAGATATGGAACTATTTGAACGAGCTGCGCAGCATGCGGAAAGTGTTTCAGCGGCTGTCATCGAAGCGCTTCAGGACTATTTGACCAACCGACATAACACTGAAAAAGGTTACGGAAGAATAGAACTAGCACTCTACGAAAACGGTTCGCGGAGGAAGGTGATGTTTTACGGCCGAGAGATAGCCCGTGTTGAACGCCCTGTGGATGGCGGTGTCCAAATTAATACAATTTACGAAACAGCAAAAGGGCAGCTCGCTGTTGCAACAAAAATCCGCAGGCTTTTGCCTGATGAGGTTAAAGGGAGCTACCGAATCTGGGAACATCCTGAGACCTGGTCGCGAGAGTTCTGGTTAATAGGTGACAAAACGCTAGAGGTATATCCAGATATTGCACAGCTGGAGTTGGCGGATGCGTACTTGGCTGAGCAATGTAAATCCGCGCTTTCAGCAAAACCCTACGAGGTATTGGATATTTAACCTGCAAGGAATTGAAAATGGCAGCCCCTCCTTATGGTGGACTCAGTGACAAAGAGATATAAACTACCAAGTGGATATGAAGTTGAAGCGCTCGGTGGAGGCGTCTAGGCTTCCTGCGATGAGGAGCATTCGGAGTCTGTAGTTGGTGGGGTTGCGGTAGCCCCTAGCGGTGCGTCTTCCTAGTTCGATGATTCCGTTGATGGCTTCGGTGGGGCCGTTGCTGGCTCCGCCCGTGTCGAAGTAGGCCAAGAAGGCGTCCTTCCACTTGCGTAGGGTCCGGCCCAGGCGAGCGATTTCGGGGATGGGACACGTTGGTAGGCGCTCGATGAGATGAGCGGCCAGGCGTCGGCCTTGGGCGGGCCTGTCTTGATGGAAGACCTCGCGCACTTGTTGGGTGAGCAGGTAGGCGACTTCGACACTGATATGCGCCTCATCTGCCGTGAAGGCCTCACGGAGGCGTTCTTGTTGACGCTTCGTGAGCCGATCACGCGAGGCGCGCAAAAGATTGCGGATCTGATAGAGGGGATCGCCTGTGCGTCCGCGGTGACCGGTCGTGTCTTGCTGGACGCGGCGACGTACCTCATCGAGAGCGTCACCTGCGAGCTTGACGATGTGGAAGGCGTCGAGGACGCTGGTGGTGTCTTGGAGCTGGTCGTCAATGGCGTTTTTATATCCCTGGAAGGGATCCAGTGTCGCGATCTGGATACCGGAGCGGAAGTCTTCTCCGCGCTCTTCAAGCCAGTTCTTGTACACGGTGCCAGACCTGCCTGGGACCAGATCCACTCAAACGGGCCGCGGGATGCTCCTCCCCTCGCGTCAGGTCCACGATGCCGGTAAGTTCACGTGGGCCCCGGCGGCGTCGGTCCTGGTGATACCACACGCCTCTCGTCAACCCCCAGCACCCGCACGCCTGCGAAACGGGCGGGGTCATCAGATGCGGCTTGCAGACGCGGCTTGATATGGGACCACACGGTATTCCACGTGGTTGCGAGTTGTCGGGCCGGGCCACAGGTGGTGGCTCCTTCGTAGCGCAACTGTCGGATCGCCCAGTGGATCGCCCGCACACCCAGACGCGCCCTGGGGGCGCACATCCGCTCGTCATGTTCCAGGAATGTCACCGTCTGGCAGGTGCGTTCGCGGCATATCCATCGGCGCTTAAACCATCGGATCCGCGCCGGGACCCCGGCCCAGGGCGCGTCGATCACCTCCACCACCACACGCCCGTGACCTTGAGCGATTCAGCCCACAACCCGGACAGCCAACACAGCGATCACAGGACTCTATGTCGAGCACCAGACCACACTCACGTCGAGCGACAGCGACCAGATGGGAACCCTCCAAACCGACGAGCAGATCACACCGATCACAACGATCAAGCGACGCAGAGCAGCAGCAGGTAGGGTGAGACACCGCCCGAGGTCCTGTGAAGATCGCGGGGGTAGAAGTCCGCTCATCATCAAGGAACTCGACCTCTACCCGCAATCCCCGACCAACACCCGGTCACCCACACTCAACTCGGAAGAGCCATATATCCCGCAAGAAGTTCGTCGAAATCGATGTGCATCACGTGGGACAGTTGATTGAGCTCTGGATGCACCGGAAGGATTGTGCGCATCTCCATCGGGATATATGCGCCGTCCAGGGTTAGGCGCCCGGTGATAGGGGTAAGCTGCTCGAAGCCCCACTGGGGCGAGACGCTTTCAAGCGCCGAGGAGACATCGATTCGCGGCCACCGGTGACGCCACCGCGCCTTTTCGCTGATACACATGATCGCCCATCTCAACATGATCGCACCATAGTCACTTAGCCCATCATCGAAGATACGGGCGCCCGAGCCAGCGACGAAGCAACGGCCCACCGTCGGGAAGCATGTACGCATTGAGCAGCTCGGAGGGAGTCACGCCGTAGAGCCAGGCAAGGGACACACAGTAACGCTCGCTCATAGAGTAGAAATCCAAATGCTCACCATTCGGCCCATCAAGGGCAACGTATCGCCACGTCGGCCGCTCTTCAAGCACCCAGCCGTCAGGCAATTCAGCACCCTTGATCGGCACACCCAACGTCTGCAGGCCCAGAGAGTGGCGCAGAATTGAAGCCGTGTAGTTGACCATCACCTTTTGAGTGAGCTCCATCGACGCCGAATTGAAAAACCCTGCGTTCTCACCTGGCCGCGTTCCTCTTCATCGAAACAGTAATGGCCGTCCTCCAACCACAACACCGCACTCTCACTGAACGCATTGTCAATCGAAAGGCCCGTACGCCCCCATTTGAAACCGTTACGCACCTTAACCCGAGTGTGCAGGTTCATGACCGCCGCATACTCGCCCAGGAAGGCCATCGGGTCATTCCCTTCCCCGGATGCACCTCTCTTAAAGAATCGTCCCAATGCGTTCATCACTATCATCTACCTTTCGAGCAGACACTACCCGACGTTTATCCATCGCCCAAACCGACACAAAGGGCGTCAGGAGACCCACTGACGCAGGAGAACACCCCCTGATGGCTTCATATATCCCGCAAGAAGTTCATCGAAATCGATTTGCATCACGTGGGACAGTTGATTGAGCTCTGGATGCACCGGAAAGATTGTGCGCATCTCCATCGGAATATATGCACCATCCAAGGTTAGGCGGCCAGTGATAGGGGTGAGCTGTTCGAAACCCCACTGAGGCGAGACACTTTCGAGCGCCGAGGGGACATCGATTCGCGGCCACCGGCGACGCCACCGCGCCTTTTCGCCGATGCGCATGATCGCCCATTTCAACATAATCTCGCCATAGTCGCTAATCATGGTCGGAACACGCGGTTCTAAATACTCGCTCTCACCGTAGAACGCTTGAGGACGACGCGAGTTCTTCGTGTCCCAAATATGCTGCCAGCTACGCCCAGCATCCCACGTAAGTGCTACGCCACCACCATTATAGACCGACGGGATCGCCCCGCTTTCACGGGCGAAATCAATTAGATCTTCTGTGACAGACATCAGTCATTTCCTTTTGCTTCGAGAATTCCAAGCTGTAGGCATTCGCTCGCCGTCAGCGGATAGTCACCAAGCATGAATTGCGCCTGCCGCGCTCCGCCCGGCATCGAGAACTGCGGGACATTAATTCCCGTACGAATAGAAAAACCGGTCGGCAACGCCACAATCCGATACTGATAGTACGGATCATTCATCGCAAAAATATCGAGGGATCGCTCTTCCAACGAAAAAGGGCCTCCAGTCTCAGGCAGCTGCCAGAAATACTTTCCACAGGGCAGCCCGAGCCGATCCACGTAGGGGCCAAATGTCTTCGTATAGGCAAGAAAGCTCGTATAGGTCTTCACAGTGCTTCTATCCATCCGCGCGAGCACTGTCGGCCCATCCGGTACCCATTTCAAGACTCCCGAATTAGGAAAGTCCGGCGAGTGAACGTCAGGTATCTGGTTAACTTCCATCTTTCTGTTCCTTTCTACTGCACTCACTTGAGTAAGCTTATATACTCACGCACTTCACTATTGCTCATCCTCATGAGACTCTCATCGAACATAGGGTCTCCCAAGCCATCGTCGAAGCAATGGGCCACCGTCGGGAAGCATGTATGCGTGCAGCAGCTCAGAAGGAGAAACATCGTAAAGCCACGCTAACGGCACACAGTAGCGCGCTTCACCAGTATTAAACTCTAGCTTGACATCATCAGGTCCCTTAAGAGACACGTATTCCAGATACCTATTCCTCTCCATGGACCATCCACTCGGCAATTCGTCTTCCTCTATCGGTAAGCCAAGCCTCTCAAACCCGAGTGTGTGCCGCAAGATTGACACCGTGTAGTTCAGCATCACCTTCTGCGTCAAATCGATCGAAGGAGAATTGAACACCCCTCCCCTCCGAACCTTCCCACGCTCCTCCTGGTCAAAACAATAAACGCCATCCTCCAACCACAACATATCCCGCGAAGTAAAACTATACGTAATCGATAGACCCGTATACCCCCTCTTAAAACCGTTATACACCTCTACCTCAGCGTACTTATTCATCACTTCCGCATACTCATCCATGAAGTCCAACAGGATCCTCCTTACCCTTCAAGATATGTTCTTTTATGAGTCGAGATACCGGGACAGCCTCGCCATTTTGATCGAGAACTTGCAGCTGCGTCGCCCCACCCGGCTGCCCAGCCCACGGGGCGGCTTTTCCAGCACGAATTGTCCAGTTCTCAGGGAGCTTCTCCACAGCAAATTCATACTGATAATAATATTCATTAACAGAATCCGGCGGCAATGAACGTTCCTCAAAAGAAGCTACATTGCCGTTTTCAATAGCCCCCATAAACTTTCCATCAGGATGACCAATTCTATCCACATCGGCACCATGCTCTTTTACATATTCACTGAGCGATGTGTACCGTTTTGAAGCCGGCTCTTTGGCATATCCATCATCTTCAGGCCAATTCGGGACATACTCGTCCCGCCCATTTCGACTCTCAAGATGCGCATTCAACTGATTCCATTCATCGTATGTTCGAGAACTACCATCAGGATTCTCGCCAAGAATCAGTTTATGCTCATGTACTAAATCGGCACCCCGTATATCCTTGACAAGTCCTTCAGCTGGCGGCGGTCCCGACTCCTCCTGCCTTGGATTCAGCGGGATTCTCTCCATGAGATCGTCCGCACTTCGAGGAAGGACACGTAGCCGTTTCTCCTTCCACTCGTTGGCAAGATCTTCCATCCCGTGAGTGCGCAGGTAATCATCCAGATGCGAAGACAACCTCCCCACGACCCCATCCGCACCAAGGCCAAGACGACCCGCGCCCTTCAGAGCAAGAGTCCCTAATCCCATTCCCATATCCCGCAGCATCATGCCCTCGCCAATGAGAGGGAGGGATTCAAGCACTGCAGCAGCCCGAGCCACATTTCCACCGCCGGCGGTGAGCGCAGCAAGAACTGCAGCCGGAACAAGTTCACCGAGTGCAGCACCGGGATCGTCTTTCCAGCCATCAGCGTTGATCAACGCAAGCCCCATTTTCTTCGCGAAGCCTGTCGGGTTTGCCATGATCGCGTCACGTAGCACAAACAAGTCCTCAGCCGAGATTGTATTTTGCTGATGCTTCGCCTTCAGTTCATCCCATGTGATCCACCCCAGCATGTACCGCCCATAGTCCCACATACCTTCAAGAGCCATACCATACTGCAGGGACAATAGGCCCCAGACACCATCGAAGATGCCCGCTACCGTACGTTTCGCAAAGTGGACAGGAGCCCACGACGGATCGGGAGAACGGTTCGCCTGTTCATACAGCGTGTTCGCGAGTTCCTCGCCAGCAGCATCAGTATCACTCACAGCGGCTTCAAAGTCCGCAATAGCTTGCGTTTTGATTGCCTCGCCAGGACGCGTGTCACGCTCAGGATGGTATGACAGGTCATAAACGGGCATTCCGAAAATGCCCACCTTCGGATGCGCTGATGCCCATTGCTGCTCGGCAAGCGCCGCTTCCACGGAAGCAACACCTGCCTCGTATGAAATCTTCGCCTCCGCTGCGCGTGCCTGTGCTTGCTCGAGCGCAGAGGCGTAGACCTCCCACGCATCAGCCGCCCGCCCGAAAGTCGCTGAGGCGCACCACCATTTTTCCGGCTGTAGCTTGAAGTGTTCATGAAACCGATCGGCCGCACGCCCACTCCATCCGGATACTGAAATCTCCTGGAGCGACCACGCGATGCGCTCGCAGTCGGATGCGCGATCACGCATCACCGCAATACGTCCTCGAATGGAGCCGGGATCACCCTCGATCTCGAACACGGGAGCCCCCGTGTGCCTCACGCTCATGTCAGCCTCCCAACACCAGTTGTTGCGTCGAGATACCAGCCGCTGCATCGCGGGCTCGCGTCATCGCTTCCTCGCACGCGTCCATGTAATCCGAATAGATCCCCGCAACTCTACCTAATCGTCCGGAGGCCTCAGAAATGTCTCGGAGCATCCCATTGAGTCCCTGATCCCACTTCGTATTAAAGCTCTCCAGTGCTCCAGCTACGACGGGATCGCCAACCATTCCAGAGTTGGGCGTATAGTCCGCGACGTCATACGTTTTATTGCGTTCCTGCAGGTCGCTCAATTCCGATACGGCAGTGCCCAACGCCTCAAGATCGACTTCAAAATCATGACTTCCCATGCCACTTCACCCTAATCAACGGCAGCGAATGCACGGGTTTCGGCGTCAATGCCGGCCTGACGGATTTCTTCGAATGCCTGCTTCAGGGAATCCAAGGCAGCGGCCATGTCTTCCACGCGGGCGTCCATACGTTGCGCGCATTCCATTTGCGCCTGCCGCGCCTCGGAGCTATCCGTCCATTCGATAAGCTCATGCTCCACTAGGTCCGACATCTCGGTGCCCCCTTCCCGCAGTTTCAACGCCGCACGCTCGACATCATCCATGATGTAATTGACAGCAGTCTCATTGAAGACAAGGTCGTTCCCACTCATGATGCGCTCCTGAAGCTCTGCGCGATGTCGTTCAGATTCCCGCTCGCATCTTCCTCCGCTGCCACAAGTGCTTCATCGACCGAGATCAGTGCCTGCGTATAGCGCTCCAGGTCGGCCTGATGTGCGTTTGCACCCTCACCCCACCGTTGTAGGGCGTCACTTAGCACCGATACATAGGGCCCATTCACTCGCGCAACGTCATCGAGAATGCAGGACTCAAGCATGTCTGCTACATCCACGAGCTTACTTTCGAAGTCAACCACATAACCCGCAGCCTTCGTTTGCGCACCAATGACAAGTCCAAAGCCAGGTCCACTCACAACACGCTCCTCCTTCGTCGGAGAGAGAGCGGCTAACACCATTCATTCAACCACTTGTTCAGTTGAACATCGTAGTCAATCACAACACAGCTTACTCGAGCAAATCGGCGGCCTCGAGCCAGGCCTCCTCCAGCTCGTCCATCTCGGCCAGGACGTCCTGGTGGGCCGCTGAGACCTTCGTCAGTTCGGACACCGCAGACGGATCCGTCGCCACCTGGATCGACAGCTTCTCCAGCTTCGCCTCCAGGGAAGATGCCTCCGCCCGCAGGCGCTCCAGCTTGCGTTCGATGCGGGCCACCTCCTTCTTGGCCGCGCGCCGCGCCGCAGCGTCACTCACGCCGCCGCGAGCACTCCCCTGCCCAGCGCCCGCCTCGCCCGAGGAAGCATCCGCGGAGGGAGCGGCAGAGCGGGAGGCGGAGCCGGCCTCGTCGGCGCGAGAAGACGACGCAAAAGCCCCGAAGTCGCCGGAGGCGCGCATCTGCAGGTACTGCTCAACGCCGCCGGGCAGGGCGCGCACCTGGCCGTCGCCGAGGAGGGCGACCTGGTGGTCGGTGACGCGCTCGAGGAGGTAGCGGTCGTGGGAGACGACGACGAGGGTGCCCGGGAAGGTGTCGAGCAGGTCCTCCATCGAGGCCAGGGTGTCGGTGTCGAGGTCGTTCGTGGGCTCGTCGAGGAGCAGCACGTTCGGCTGGCTCATCAGCAGGCGCATGAGCTGGAGACGGCGGCGCTCGCCGCCCGAGATCTCGCCGATGCGCGTATAGGCGCGGGCCCGAGTGAACCCCATGCGCTCCGTCATCTGCGAGGCGCTGACCTCCTTGCCGTCCACGACGACACTCTGGGCGACGTCGGCGACGGCCTCGACGACGCGCATATCAGCCAGGGCGTCGAGCTCGTGCGTGTCCTGGGAGAGGGTGGCGACCTGGACGGTCTTGCCGCGCTTGACGCGCCCCGAGGTGGGCTCGAGGTCGCCGCGCAGCAGGTTCAGGATCGTCGTCTTGCCGGCGCCGTTGACGCCGACGATACCGACGCGCTCGGCGGGGGCCAGGCGCCACGTGACGCCCTCGAGGATGCTCAGGCGCGAGCCGTCGGGGCGCGTGAAGGACACGGAGACGTCCTCGAGGTCGATGACGTCCTTGCCCAGGCGCGCGGTCGCCATCTTCACCAGCTCGACGCTGTCGCGCGGGGGCGGCACGTCGGCGATGAGGGCCTCGGCTGCGGCGATGTGGAACTTCGGCTTCGAAGTACGAGCGGGGGCCCCGCGGCGCAGCCATGCAAGCTCCTTGGTGAGCAGGTTGGCGCGCTTGGCGGCGGCCACGTCCGCCTGGCGCATGCGCTCGGCGCGGGCAAGGGTGTAGGCGGCGTAGGAGCCGTCGTAGATTTCGACGTGGCCGGCGATCTGCGGGCGGTCACCACCCGGGTCGACGCCCGGGACGACCTCCCAGATGTGCTCGCACACGGCGTCGAGGAACCAGCGGTCGTGGGTGACGGCCAGGAGCGCGCCCGACGCACCGGGGCGGGCGAAGCGGGCGTTCAGGTGCGCGGCCAACCATGCCACGCCCTCGACGTCAAGGTGGTTGGTGGGCTCGTCCAGGCACACGATGTCTGCGGTGGCCGCGAGGACGCGGGCGAGCGCGACGCGGCGGCGCTGTCCGCCCGACAGGGTGCCGACGAGGGCGGCGGGGTTGATGTCGGCGAGGAGCCCAGCGTGGATGTCGCGCACGGCGGAGTCGGAGGCCCACTCGTACTCCTCCATGCCGGGGTGGACGGCCTGGATGACGGTGTCCTCGGGGTCGAGCGTGTCCGCCTGGGTGAGGACGGCGACGCGCACGCCGTCGCGGCGGGTCACCACTCCCCCGTCGGGTTCCTGCGTGCCGGCGACGATGCGCAGGAGCGTGGATTTTCCGGCGCCGTTGGGGCCGAGGATGCCGACGCGGCTGCCATCGTCGAGGCCAACAGTGACCCCTTCGAGGAGCTTGCGCGACCCCGCGAGGGCGCCGACGTTTTGGGTTCCGAGCAGGTGCGCCATCAGATGGCCTCCGTCGATTCGATGCGGGCGCCGCACGTGGGCCCGTGGGTGTGGATTGCGCGCGCGACCGTGGGTGCGTCGCTCAGGGTGGCCGCGAGCGCGCGGGCATGCTCGGCGTCGCGCGCGAGGGCCGCGACGGTCGGGCCGGACCCGGACAACGTGACGGCCAGGGCCCCCGCGTCCTTGGCGGACGCAATCGTGTCAGCAAGCTCGGCGCGCAGGCGCAGGGCGGGCACCTGCAGGTCGTTGACGAGGCAGTGGCTCAGCTCCTCGGGTCCCCCGCACAGGGCGGCGACCTCCTCGGGTGTTGGCTCGGCCAGGGCCGGCACGCCCGCCGCGTCGAGACGGTCGAACTCACGGAACACCTCGGGGGTGGACAGGCCCTCCCGAGACAGGAGCATGACCCAGTGGTGGCGCCCCTCCTCGTCCCCCTCGCGCAGGACGCTCATGTGGTCGCCGCGCCCGGTTCCCAGCGCGATGCCGCCCACCAGGCAGGCGGGGACGTCGGCACCCAGCGAGCGGCCGATGGCCACGAGTTGTTCGGCACCCAGCCCCAGCTCCCACAGCTCGTTGCAGGCCACCAGCGCGGCGGCCGCGTCGGCGGACCCGCCGGCCATGCCACCGGCGACGGGGACGCGCTTGTCGACGCGAATGCTCAGGCCCGCGGCGGTGGACGCCCAGGGGCCCGCGGCGGCGAGGCGCTGGAGGACGCGCGCGGCACGCACGGCCAGGTGGGTGGCCGGGTCCACGTCCTCCATGGCGCGGGTCGTGGCCTCGTCGATGCTGCCGTCGGGCAGGTACGCGATCGTCTCCACGCGCACGCCCGGCGTCTTGGAGGTGCGCACAGTGACGGTCTCGCGCAACGCCAGGGCCTCGAAGACCGTGACGAGGGGGTGGTAGCCGTCGGGCGTGGGCGCGCCGACGCGCAGGGTCAGATTGACTTTTCCGGGCGCACTGGCGCGCACTTCACGCATGGCGTTCCTTCTTCCTGCCGATTGTCTGACCGGCGGCCGTCAGCGGGCCGCGGTCGACGCCGCGAGGGTACCGTTTGCGCGGGCCTCGATGACGGCGCGGCCCAGCTCGACGAACTCGTCGATCGAGAGGGTCTCGCCGCGGCGCGTCGGGTCGATGCCGGCGGCGGACAGGAGGGCCTCGGAAGCCTCGGGACCGCCCGCCCAGTTCTTGAGGGCCGCACGCAGGGTCTTGCGGCGCTGGCCGAAGGCCACGTCGGTGACCTCGAAGGTGGCGCGGCGCAGCTCGTCGTCCCCGCGCGGAGCCTCCAGGCGCGTCAGGCGCACGAGCGCGCTATCCACGCCGGGCACGGGCCAGAACACGGAGCGGCCGATCGTGCCGGCGCGCTCGACCGAGCCATACCAGGAGGCCTTCACGGAGGGCACACCGTAGGTGCGCGATCCGGGGCCGGCGGCCAGGCGGTCCGCGACCTCGGCCTGGACCATGACGACGACGCCCTGGATGGACGGGAAGGCCTCGAGCATGTTGAGCAGAACCGGCACGGCCACGTTGTACGGCAGGTTCGCGACAAGCTTCGTGGGGGCGGGCCAGTCCACGCCGAAGTCGTCGACGCCGCTGATTTCGGTGGCATCCATGGTGACGACGTGGAAGCGGTCGGCGGCCTCGCTCATGCGGGCGCGCACCGTCTCGGGCAGGGCGGCGGCCAGGGGTGGGTCGATCTCGACGGCACGCACGCGCGCGCCGACTTCCAGGAGCGCCAGGGTCAGGGAGCCGAGGCCGGGGCCGACCTCGACGACCTCGTCGCCATCTTCGACGCCACCGGCTGCGACGATCTTGCGCACCGTGCCCGCGTCGTGCACGAAGTTCTGGCCGAGCACCTTTGTGGGGCGGATGCCGAGCGCCTCGGAGATGGCCTTGACTTCGAGGGGGCCGAGCAGGCCCGTCTCGGAGGGGACGGCACCCTCGGGCAGGGTCGGGTCGAGGCGGCTGCGCGTGTCGCGCTGGTTTCGGGGGCTGGAGGATCGGCTCACGCTGGCAAGTCTAGTGCACGGAATGGACGAGGCCGGGGCTAGGTGCCCTGTGAGGCTCGGAGCGTCACTGAGCGGGGGCGGGCGGCAGGACGACGCGTACCTCGTACTTGCTGGCCTGCTCACCCAGAACAGCGTTGACCTGCTTCTTCACAACGTCTTCCAAACGCCCCTGCGCCTTGTCCAGCAGGCCCTTGGAGACGGCCTCGTCTTTCGCGGCAGCCTCTCGATCAGCCAAAAAGGAGGTAACCTCTCCAACCTCAATCTGGTTAACGGGGGAGAAAGACTGGTCGTAGGTCTCGACCGAGGCAGGGTCAATGGACGCGGAGAGAACTTCGACGGCAGGCACGGTCACCGTCACAACATGACCCGCCTCGTCAACCTCGACCTGAATACGGCTCACGTCGGCCACTCCAGCCTTGACCTCTCCCGAATACGTGATGAGGTAATGGGAGCCTGTGCCCGGCACTTCCATGCCGAATACCTTGGTTCCCTCCTCAGAGTATTTCCCCACCTGGGTGAAGTTGTAGGACTCGGTGGCAAGTTCACCAATGTCGGCGAAAGAGTTTTTCACAAGGGTCGTGTCAACGGTAACGACAGGTTCGCCACCCTGGTCCCCGGACCCCATACCGAATACCGGGGCAGCCTTCATACCACCGGCGAATCCTGCACCTGCGATCACCACAGACGCAACCAACTTAGCAACGGTGGAAAAACGCATGATGACCTCACTGACACAATCACGATGAATATTAGGTAACCTTCATGGGAATTGTATGGTACGTGTCAAGATGCCACAACCCCGACGCCACGCGGATAGGTTGAGCGCATCCGGATAGGTTAGCCACATCCGGATAGGTTAATAAGCTATCCGGATGCTCATAACCTATCCAGATGTTCATTACCTATCCACATACCAACGGCGAGCCAGACTGTCGCCTTCCCCAAGAATCTCGCACGTAATTTAACCTGTTCAGTTTTTAGCCACGGCTCAAAACCGCATGTTTTCAACGATACAATTTCAAATCCTGAAAAACACGGAAGGAAATTACGTGCGAAATTGTGGCGGTAGCACGCATGAGAGCACAGGAAAAGGCCGGGCCCGACAACACGCGTTGTCAGGCCCGGCCCTCAGTTGCTTTCGGGCTCAGTACCAGCCCACAGCGTTGGAGTGCGCCCACGCGGAGCAGGGCGTGCCGTAGCGGCCCTTGATGTAGCCGATGCCCCAGTTGATCTGGGTGATCGGGTTGGTGCGCCAATCGGCACCGGCCGAGGCCATCTTGGAGCCCGGCAGCGCCTGCGGGATACCGTACGCGCCCGAGGAGGCGTTCTCGGCGTAGGGGTTCCACTGCGACTCGCGGTTCCACAGGAGGACCAGGCACTGGTACTCACTGTCGCCCCAGCCCTGGGCTGCGATGATGGGCTTGGCCAGCGAACGCGGGTCCTCACCGGAGTATGTGGTGGGGACCGCACCCGCGGCAGCGGCAGCTGCAGCGGCGGCGGCAGCCGTGGCGGAGTCAGTGTTCTTCGTGTCGGCTGCGATCGCGGCGATCTCTTCCTTCGTGGAGATCGTGCCGAGCTTCGCACGGTAGCGTACGGAGGTCGTGCCGTCCGCCTCAACCTTTTCCTCGAGGGTGGCCTTCGGGTCAATGCCGGCGGCGACGAGGGCGGCCGGCGTGGCCTCCTTCGTTCCTTCGCTGCGCACCTGGGTCACGGGCTGGGACGTGGAGTGCTCGGTGATCGGCACGGAGGTCAGGACCTCGTCGCCCTTCTTTTCCTGCCACACGGTCCACGTGGTCGCGCCGTTGACGCCGGCCGTCGTGACCTGGGACTCGCCGACAAAGAGGTCGGAGCTGGTCGTCGTCGTCTCACTGAAGGGGATCTCGACGGTTTCGGTGGCCTCACCGCGGGTGACGCGGCTGACGTTGATCGACAGTTCGCCGGCCTCGTTCGTCGTGACGTTCACGCGGTCGAGGGGGTGCACGGAGACGCCGGCGGCCTCGAGGATCGCGCGGGCGTCCTGCCCGGGACGTACAGCGACCTCGCGCGTCGTGCCGTCCACTGTGACGACGACGTTGCGAGCGCGGGACACGAGCGGGGTGAGCTCGTCACGCGACGAGGAACGGTCTGCGGCGAGGCTGACGGCCGAGCCCAGCGGAGCGGCATCCGCAAGGATCGCATCGGCCGACGAGGCCGTGGTCCACAGGGTACGGGTCTGACCGTCGACGGTCACCGTGTACGGCTTGGAGGTACGCACGACGATCGTGTCGCCGTCGCGCACGGCCTCGCCGGTGCCGGGCTGAACGAGGTCGTTGCTGCCGACGCTCACGCCAGCGGCATGCAGCGCGTCACCGACGGTGTTACCCCAGGAGGTCACGGGGCGCGATACGCCGTTAACCTCAAGCATGACGGATGTGTGCGAGGAGGCGACACCGACGCCGGCGACGCCGAAGACACCCGCAGATGCGAGGGCGGCGACGCCGAGGACGATGCGCGGGGAAGGCGCAAAGGAACGCACGTGGGCTCCCAGGACGTGCAGGGCGCTTGCGGCGGATGCACTGAGGGAGGTGCTCAGGTGGTGGTTCACGATTCTCCACTTACTCGCTATTGGTACTGCTGGTCAGCTTAACGTGCACGCACGCGGGCGCGCCAGACTCTGGCCGCGCCCGCGTGCAATGTCACGTCAGACGAGGCCCAGCTTGTAGGCGCAGCCCCACTGGCCCCAACCGGAGCGCTGCTGGAGCATGCGCGCACGCATGGTCTGTTCCTCTGCGGAGGCATCGGAGGGCAGGCCGGAGCCGCCGACGGAACGCCACGTCGGCAGAGAGAACTGGTACATGCCGTAGTAGCCGTTGCCCGTGTTGATCGACGGATTGCCGCCGGACTCGCATTGGGCGATGGCCGCCCAGATCGCAGCGTCGTCGCCCGAGACCGCTGCGGGAGCGGACGCAGACGAACCGGACGAGGAGGAACCCGAAGAATCAGACGCGGAGGACGAGCTGGACGACGTATCCTCAGCCTTCTTCGCCTTCGTGCCCTTGGCGACGATGCGCTTGGTGGGCTCGGTGCGGGTCGTGGACAGGACGGCGGAGACGGTGACGTTTCCGTCGATGGTCTCCTGGTAGGTCTCGGTCACCTCGGAGCCGGCAGCGCCTTCCTGCACGGTCTTCTCGGTGCCTTCTTCGGCCTCGGCGTCCTCACGTTCTTCGGTCTCGTACGGGATCTCGGTCGTGGTGGACACGGTGCCGCGCACGACGCGTGCGACGCGCAGGGTGGCCTCGCCGCCGTTGTGTTCCATGGTGACGCGGTCGATCGGACCGGCGGTGACGCTGGCCTTCTCGAGGATCGCGGTCGTGCCCTCGTCGGAGGAGACAACGACGTCCGTCGTGGTGCCGTCGGCGACGACGTGGACGGTCTGGCCGGCCTCGGCGACGGGCATCTCGGCGCGGGTGTAGGAGCGGTCGGCCGCCATGGACGCGGCGGAGGCCGGCAGGGCGGAGAGCACGCCGGAAATCGACGAGGCCGTGGACCACGCCGTGGTCTGGTTGCCGTCGACGGTCACGTCGTACTCAGTCGCGGTGCGCACGACGACGGTGTCACCGCTCGCGATGGTCTGGTTGGAGGCGGGGGCGACGAGGTCGTGGTCGCCGACGGTCACGCCCGCGCTGTGCAGAGCGTCGCCGGCGGTCGTGAAGAAGCCCGAGACGTCGCGGGTCACACCGTCAACTTCGACGGTGACGTGGCGATAGGAGGTGCCGATGGCAGTGGCCGCGGTGCCGGCAACCAGAAGGGCCGTCGCGGCTGCGACGGAAATGACTGTTGTACGAGAGGGCTGAAAGCTCACGTGTCTCCAGACTTTGTAGGTTCCGTTTCGGGGCCGCGCCGACGCATCCTCCGCTCACTGCGGCACATCAGACGGGCAGGCCGATTCGGACTGACACTCCCACCGTAACCAATTTGTTACCGTCGCGCGACCACTTTGACGCAATTCACCAGTCAGAGAATACGCTCAAAACGGTCGCGCGAAACCCGATAACCCGCGCTCATCACAGGAGAGAAACCCTCACCAGGTGCCGTAGACCGCCTCGGTGTTCACCCGGAGTTGGTCGCACGCCGCCGCCTCGCTGACGCCCCACTGATCCGCGATGAAACGCACCGTGTGCGCCATGACGTAGGAGGCGTTGGGGCAGCCGCGCCACGGCACCGGGGTCAGGTAGGGGGCATCGGTCTCGACAAGGACGAGCTCGCGCGGCAGGACCGCGAGCGCGGCGCGCAGGTCTGAGTTCGCGGGGTAGGTGATGGGTCCGGCGAAGGAGGCGTACCATCCGCGCTCGGCGAGGCGCTGCGCCATCGCCGCGTCTCCCGAGTAGCAGTGGAAGACGATTCGCTGGTCCGCGCTCGCGCGCTCGTCGAGGATCGCCAGGGTATCCTCGTGGGCGTCGCGGTCGTGGATCTGCAGGGGCAGGCCGGAGCGCTGCGCCATGTCGATGTGTGCGCGGAAGGATTCCTTCTGCGCCTCACGGCCCGGGTCGGCGGTGCGGAAATAGTCCAGGCCGCTCTCCCCCACCGCGACGACCATCGGGTCGCCCAGGCGCGCCTCGACGGCGGCCAGGGCCTCGTCGAGGGGCACGTGGTAGTCGCGCACCGTCGGGGTCAGGCCGTCGGGCGAGGGCTCCGCGCAGCCGGCGTGCAGGGCCGCATCGTTGGGGTGGATCGCAATCGCGACGCGCACACCCTCGTGGGCGCGAGCCAGCTCGATCATCGGGTCGAAGTCGGGCAGCTCGCAGGCGCTCGAAATCATCCGGGTGACACCCACCTCGCGGGCACGCTCCAGCTGGTCCTCGAGGCTGAGCGCCACGCCCTCGCGCCGGGGAATCTCGCCGACGTGGGTGGGCAGGTGCGTGTGGTTGTCCACCACGGGTGCCGCCAGGGGCTTGGGCGCGTCGGGCCAGGGACGAGGCTTACGCGAGCTCATGCGAAGGGAGGATCCTTTCGGGGTTGCGAAGGGGACGTCAGCGGGCGAGCACGACGCCGCGAGAGACCTCTTCAGCGGCCTGGTCACCCAGGAGCTGGCGCACGAGTTCGAGGCCAAGTTCGAGAGCGGTTCCGGCACCTCGGCTGGTCGTGATGAACTCGTCGGCGACGACGGGGTTCTCGTGGACGATCGCGCCGCCCTCGGCGATGGCCCTGACGAACGCGGGATTCGCGGTCGCGTGGCGGCCGTCGAGGATGCCCAGCTCGGACAGGATCGAGGGGGCCGCACAGATCGCTGCGATGGGCTCAGACGCGTCGGAGCGGCGCAGCACCTCGGCCTGGATGGCGGGCGTGGCCTTCAGACCCAGGGTGCCGGGCATGCCGCCTGGCAGGAAGAGGACGGTGTAGGTGGACAGGTCCACATCCTCGAGCATGAGGTCGGCGACGACGCGGATTCCGTGCGAGCTGGTCACGTGGCGGGCGTCGGTCACGGAGATCAGGTCGGAGCGCACGCCGGCGCGGTACAGGACGTCGGCGACGGCCAGGGCCTCGACCTCTTCGAAGCCGTCGGCCAGCATGATGGCGACGGTGGCGTCGGTGGCAAGCTTCTCGGGAGTGGGCATGATTCCTCTTTCCTCGCGGCTACTCAAACAAGGGTTACGTCCAGGTTAGCGCAGCCGCGCGCGCCCCGGAAGCGAGCCACGGCCTCGCCCCGAAAGGGACGAGGCCGCGTGCGTCACTCGGAGCGCAGGGCTTCGACCGGGTCCTGGCGCGAGGCTCGCGAGGCCGGGATGATGCCCGCGATGACGGTCAGGCCGACGGACACCGCGATGAGTGTCAGGGCCGTGAGCGGCGAGAGCTGGGCAATATTCTCGACGTTGAACGAGGAGTAGGCGATGCTATTCGCGATCGCGCACAGCCCGTAAGTCACGCCCACGCCCATCAGGCCTGCCAAGAGGCCTTCGATGACGGTCTCGGCGTTGAACACGCGCGACACGTCGCCCTTCGAGGCACCGATCGAACGCAGGATGCCGATCTCCTTGCGGCGCTCGAGGACCGAGATGTAGGTGATGATCGAAATCATGATCGAGGAGACCACCAGAGAGATCGACACGAAGGCGATGAGCAGCCAGGAGATGATGTCGACGATCTTGGTCACCGAGCTCATGAGCGCACCCATGACGTCGGAGTAGGTGATGACCTTGTCGGTCGCCCCCGCCGCCTTGTTGTCGGCGTTGTAGGCGTCGAGCGCGGCCTTCACCTTGTCCTTGTCCGCGAAGGACTTGGGGTAGATCGAGATGTTCGACGGGGAGGCGATGTCCGCCCAGCCTAGGTTCCTCAGGTTCGTGTCCAGGGTCGGGACGTTCGTGGAGAACATGGTCGCCATGAGGGCGGCGAGGGACTTCTCGTCCAGGTTGGAGTGGAAGGCGTCGGCGAATGCCTGCGGATCGATGGAGAAGGCGCTGGACATGTTGGTGGCGAACTGCTCCATGGTCGCGCCGATCTGGTCGCCGATCGCGGTCGACAGCTGCGTCATCATCGAGGTCATCGCGTTCGTCATGGCTTCCTGCATGACCTGCCCAATGACGGCACTCACGCCCTGGGTAAGAGTGCGACCCAGCTGGGCGGCGATCTGCGCGGAGATCGCGTTCATGACCTGAGTGGAGACGTCGGTGCCGATCTGGGCCAGGGCCGGGTCATTGCCGAGCGCCTTCGTCAGGTTCGCGGCGAGCTTGTCGGAGTCAACGACCTTGTCCGAGGAGACGGCCGCTCGCAGCTGCTCGAGCACCTCGGGCTGAGAGAAGTACGCCGAGGCCAGGGTCGCGAAGTCCGTCGTGCCGCCCGCCTCGATCTGCTCGCGGGCGTAGTCCTGGAACCCCTGGGCGATCTGGGATGCCTGGGCGCTCAGGTAGTCGGCCGCGCCATCCTTGACGGCGCCGTCGGCCAGGGCCGAGCGGATGATCGTCTGAAAGTCGACGTTGGCCAGCTGCGGCAGGTCCTTGCTCAGCTCCCCGAAGTCAAGGCCGGACAGGTCGAAGGTCATGCCGGACTGGGCGCCGGACTGGGCGGCGAGGGCCGACAGGTCGATGGTCGACAGGTCCAGGCCCGACATGTCGAGATTGGAAAAATCGAGGCCGGAGAAGTCCATGCCGGAAAAGTCCAGGCCCGACAGGTCCATCTGCATCTTGCTGGGGTCGATCTGGAAGGCAGCGGAGAGCTTGGACTCGTCCACCGTGAACAGGGAGGACATGTCGAAGCCGCCGGACTGGCTCTTCTGGTTGTCAGCCAGCTCCTTGAAGGTCTTGCCGGTGAACACATCGACGTCGGGCTTGGCGCGTTGGGCCTTAACGATCGGGCTGGCCGCCGCCTCCTCGATGATCTGGTAGGTCAGGGCGGGCGTGTAGGCGATGCCCTGGCGCAGGGCACCGCCCTTGTCGGAGTTGGGCTTGACGATGCCGGAGATCGTCAGCTGCTGCCCGCCATCCACTAGCTTCTTCATGTAGTCCGCGTCGGAGGAGCGGTCCGTCCAGACCTTGTAGGTGTCATCCCACGTGTACTTGTCGAAGGCGTTGACGCGCCGGAAGGTCGTGCCCAGGATCGCGGAGTAGTCGTAGGTCGCGGTACTGGCCCCGGACTGCGCGCCCGACTGCGCCCCGGACTGCTTCTTATCCCCCAGGGCGCCCTGGTAGTACTGGCGCATGAGGTCGTCGAATTCCTTGTGGTCTTTCAGACCCAGGGTGTATTCGAAGAGGTTGGGGATGTTGCCATCCTCGTCCAAGACCAGGACAACCTGGTTCGCGCCACTCGGCCAGGAGCCGGCGACCACGTCGTACGCGGAGGTGTACAGCGAGGTCGTGGCGGGCATCTGGTAGAAGGGGTTGGTGACCATCATCGAGGAGAATGCCCCCGATCCGAAGCCTGTCTCCATCTGCTTCATCGACTGGTCGGGGCTGACCTGCACGGTCGCCTTGGACGTGTCGGACTGGTAGATCTGCGGGACGATGTCGTAGTCGTACTCGATCGCGTTGACCATCGTGTTAATGTCGCCGCCGTTGTTGTCCAGGTAGGTCTTGAGGGAGGCCAGGTCGTTGGTCTTCGCGTCGCGGATCGTGTCGGCGAAGGTGCGCAGCTTGGAGACGCCGACCTTGCCGTCGGGCGCGGGCTGGGAGTCCTTCGAGTCCGAGGCCGACACGGACAGCGCGGCTGTCATGTCGATGCCGGTTTTCTGGATCGTCAGCGGGTACGCGCCCAGCGTCTCCTCTTCGGTTTTTGCGATGTAGGCGTTGGTGCCGTTGGCCAGCGCGAGGATCGCGGCGATGCCGATGATGCCGATGGACCCCGCGAAGGAGGTCATGAGGGTGCGTCCCTTCTTCGTCATCAGGTTGTTGGCCGACAGCGACAGGGCCGTCAGGAAGCCCATCGAGGTGCGGCGCGCGGGCTTGGCTTCGCGCCGGTCTTGCGCGGTGGGCACGAAAGGATCGGAGTCAGCGACGATGCAGCCGTCGGCCAGCTCGACGATGCGGGTCGCGTACTCGTGGGCCAGCTCGGGGTTGTGCGTGACCATGATGACGAGGCGGTCGCGGGCCACGTCGCGCAGCAGGTCCATGACCTGCACGCTCGTCTTGGAGTCGAGGGCGCCGGTGGGCTCGTCGGCCAGCAGGATCTCGGGGTCGTTGATGAGGGCGCGCGCGATGGCGACGCGCTGCATCTGGCCGCCCGACATCTGCGAGGGCTTCTTGTGGACGTGGTCCTTCAGGCCGACCCGTTCCAGAGCGTCGAGGGCGCGCTTGCGGCGCTCAGAGCGCGAGACGCCCGACAGAGTCAGTGCCAGCTCGACGTTCGCCAGGACACTCTGGTGCGGGATCAGGTTGTAGGCCTGGAAGACGAAGCCGATGCGGTTGTTGCGGTAGGCATCCCAGTCGCGGGCCTTGTAGTCCTTCGTCGAAATGCCGTCGATGACGAGGTCGCCGCTCTGGAAGCGGTCGAGGCCGCCGATGACGTTGAGCATCGTCGTCTTGCCGGAACCGGACTGGCCCAGCACGGCCACGAACTCGTTGTCGCGGAACGCCACGGAGACCTTGTTGAGCGCCACCTGCACGAGGTTGGCGGTCTGGTAGGCCTTGACGATCTCCTTGAGCTCTAGCACGCTTCATCCTCACATCTGCTGTTGATTACGCATACAAGTCTAGGTGAGCGACCGTCACCCACGATCGCCGCTGTTCACTGACCGACCCCTGATCGTCCCCTGATAAGCCCCTGAACCCGCATGTCCCACGTCACATGACGCGCCCCAAAACCCTGCCCTGACCTCGTCCATCGGCTGTCTACCGGGGTGCGCGAGGCCGAGCGGCTAGACTGACCCCATGACCGACCTCACCCGGATTCTGGTGCCCAACGAGGGGCCAATCACCGACACAGTCAAGGAAATCTACGAGCGTTCCTTCCCGCCCGAGGAGCAGATCCCCCTTCCCGAGCTGCTGGCGAGCGCCCAGATGGACCAGGTCTCCTTCCTCGCGTGGATCGATCCCTCCCTGCCCGCGGGCGAGGCCGGGGCAACCCACGTGGTCGCCCTGACGTACTCGTTCGCGTTCCCCGACCTGTTCTACCTGGGTTTCCTCGCGGTGGACGGGCGCACGCGCAGCGCGGGCTACGGCACGCGCATCCTCACCTACTTCCGCGAGCGCTACGGCGACGTGCCGCAGCTGCTCGAGATCGAGCCGGTCGTGCGCGAGGCCGGGAACTACCAGCAGCGTGTGCGCCGCCTGGCGTTCTACGAGCGCAACGGTTTTGAGGTTACGAACATGCTCACGCACGAGGCCGACCAGACCTACCGGGTCCTGGCGCGCGACGGAATCGTGAGCCCGCAGCGCCTGGAGGAGGCGCTCAATTCGGTCACGGACGACCCGGCGTACGCCTCGCGGGTGACGACGGACTGACGCGCCGACCTCGCTCGGCTGACGCCGCAGCGGCGATCAGTTGTCGACGCCGTGGCTGGAGACCAGCAGGATTTCCTCGTTGTCGAGTCGGGCGAGGGCGCCTTCCAGGGCCGCCGAGGAGAAGATTCCCTCGTCACGGGCCTGCAGGAGGGCACCGCGCTGGGCGTGGATGGCCTCCAGCGCGAGTTCACGGATCTGGTCGCGCGTGAAGGAACGCTCAACCTCCTCCTCGCTCATGTCGACGGTGGCGCGGCCGTCGTCGTCCGTCTCACTCGCGGAAAGGGCGGCCTGGGTGGGCGCGTCGTGAAGGATGTCGGTGAGGACGCGGTCGGCCGCGCGGGCAATGCGAGCACCCGTGGCTTCATCCTCGACGGAGACCGCGTGACCGATGCGTGAGAGGGTGCGCGAGACGCCGGCGGACAGCAGGGTCTGTCCGTCGACCTCATGGATCGTCTGGGCGAGCGCCGTATCCACCAGTGCGCAGCCCATGACCTTCAGGAGCTTGGCGCGCTCATCTTCGGAGATGTCGCCCGTGGCCATCTGGGGCTTGACGATGCGGATGAGTCCGGGCAGGGTCAGGCCCTGAATGACGAGGGCGCCCGCCGCGATGAACAGGGCGATCGTGAGCAGCAGCGCGCGCATCGGGGCGTGCGTCGAGATAGTTTGCGCGGCCGCCAGGGTGATCGCTCCGCGCATGCCCGCCCACACGATGACGCTGCCCTCGCGCGGGCCCAGCGGCTCGTTCGCGAAGTAGTCCAGGTCCGATCCGCGCATGGCGTTGCGGCGCGCGCGCCGCTTGAGGCGGCGACGATAGTGGTTAAGCGCGTCTTCCCAGCGTTCGGGACTCAGGTCGCGCGCCTGAAGCATGTCGGCGTCGACTTCACTCGCCTTGTGCATGCGCTTCTCGAAGCGCTCAATGCGCGCGGCCTCGGCCTCGTAGCGGCGTTGACGGTGGGTACGGCGGTGGTCCAGCCAGGCGAGCATGATGGCGATGAAGATGGCTCGCATGACCATGATGAGCGCGCCGAGGATGACGGCGAGGAACGCGGCGAAGGCCAAGCCGCCGGAGAACGCGGCGGTCTCCTCGACGATACCGAAGGCCTGCAGGCCCATCGTCAGGAAAATCCCGCTCTCCAAGACGAGCGTCATGGTCTGCCAATTCTGCTGGGAGAATCGCCTGTTCGCCGCGGAAATCGTGGCGGCGCGGCGGCGCGAGACGACCAGGCCGGCGACGACAGCCGCAACGAGGCCGGAGCCTCCCAGGTGCTCGGCGGGGATCGATGCGATGAAGGGCATCGCGAAGGAGAAAACCGTGTCGGCCGAGGGCTCCTTGATGAGGGCGCGCAGGCGTACGCCGACCTCGCCGACGACCCATCCAATACCCGCGGCGATACCGAGGGCGATGGCGACCTTGCCGATGAGCAGGCCCGGGTTGAGGGCGTGTTCGTCGGCGGCCAGACCGGCGCTCATCGCTGCGGAGAGCAGGACCAGCGAGGTCGCGTCGTTAAAGAGCCCCTCGCCCTCGAGGACAGTGATGATGCGGTGAGAGACGCCGGAGCGTTTCGCAATCGAGATAGCGACCGCGTCGGTCGGCGACAGGACCGCGCCCAGCGCGACACCCCAGGGCAGGGAGATCGCGGGGACCAGCCAGTTGATGACGAAGCCGACCGCGAAGGCGGACAGGAACACGAGGGGAATCGCGAGCATCGCGACGGCCTGCATCTCGCGCCGGAAGTCCATGGTCGGCATACGCACGGCCGCCGAGAACAGCAGGGGCGGCAGCACCATCTCGAGGATGATGTTCGGCTCAATCTCGATGGCCCCCACCTGCGGCAGGAACCCGATCACCAGGCCGACGACCAGCAGGATCAGGGGGGCTGCCACGCGCACCTTGGGCGCGACGAATTGGCATGCCACGATGATGAGCATTCCGGCCACGGCAATAAGAAGGGGTTCCATAGGTCAATTGTATTGCGAGCAACCCCACCAGCGCCGTTGCCATCTCACTACAGCGGCTACGCGCGCCGCGAACTCGCGCGGCGTACCACGCCCCGCCCGCATGGCCTCGACACCATCCCCGAATGTCAAACAGACCCACACGATCAGAGCACGTTGTACAATCGACGCATCGTTTCAAGGAGGTTCTCATGACCGCTTACGACCACTCGTCGGGGTACACCTACGGCACCGATGCCGTCCCCACATCCCCGCTCACACTCGAGGATCTACGCCAGATCGAGGCCGCCGCACACGTCCAGCCCGGTGACGCAGAGCTGCTCTCACGAGCAGAACCCATCCTGGCGCCACACGCTATGGAAATGGTCGACACGTGGCGCGGAATTCTGGCTCAAAAGACGTATCTGGCAGCACATTCCGCGCACCCGGACGGGCAGCCAAACCCCGAGTACGCGCAGGCGTCAAAGCCGCGCTTCGCCCAGTGGATCATCGACATGTGCACGCGCGAGCGTGACCAGGCGTGGTTGGACTACCAGTACCTGATCGGCGCACGGCACATGTCCGCAGCGAAGAACGCGGCGGATGGGGCGGACTCGACACCATTCGTGCCCCTGCGCTACGTGCTCGCCTTCATCGCGCCCACTGTGGAGGTCGGTCACCGTCTCCTCGCGGAGGGCTTCGAGGGTGACGAACTGAGCGCCGTCCGTGATGCCTGGACTCGCGCTGTGACTGTCGCCGTGACAGTGTGGGCGTATGCCTACCGAGAGCACCCCGAGCAGTTCTGATCCGGCACTCGCCACCTACGACTCCCCCATCGGCAGCCTCACGCTGGCCGCGCGGGGCGGTGCGCTCATCGGCTTGTGGGGGGCCGGGCAGCGTTTCTTCGGCTCCCCCTACGGCATCGACGAGGCCGTGGCGCGCTCCGCGCTCGACCTAACCTCGCCCGTTTCCCGGGATGTTATCCTCGCCGAGGCCGGGTGGGGCGAGGCGGACGCGCGGGCTCTGGGCGCGGCGGTGGTGTGGCTCGACGGTTACTTCGCGGGCGAGTCCCCCTCCCCCGCTTGCGTCCCCCTCGCGCCCGAGGGCACGGACTTCCAGAGGCACGTGTGGGAGGCGATGGACGCTATCCCCCACGGCGCGACGCGCACGTACGGGCACCTCGCGGCCACGCTGCGGGACGCAGGTGTGCCCGCGTCGGCCCAGGCGATCGGCGGAGCGGTGGGGCGTAATCCCCTGCTCCTGATCCGACCCTGCCACCGGGTCGTGGCAGCCAGCGGCCCCGGCGGCTACGCGGCAGGAGGGGACGTGAAAGCCTGGCTGCTTGCGCACGAGGAGGCCACGGCCTCGTCGGCCAACTAACTCAGCCGTTCGCCCGGTCGGCCTCGATCGCCTGCTCGACCAGGGCCTCGTCAACGGGCAGGGCCTCGCGCGCGTAGGCGGCGGCGTCGTCCTGAGTGTCTGCGATCTGCTCGGCGATCGAGTCGGCTTCGCGGCGCAGCTCGGTGCCATCAACGACCGAGGCCTGGGCGAGGGTTCGCGCCTGGGCGCGGTGCTCGTCCGTGTACTCCAGGTCGTCGGCGTGCTTGCGTACGAGGACGCGGATGAGCTTGCGACGCAGGTTCTCCTCGCGCAGGACGGCGGAGCGCTCGCGCAGCCAGCCGACCGCGAGGACGACAAGGAGGGCGACGCCCAACCAGCCAATGATCGGGTACATGCCGCCAATCAGCTTCTTGAAGCCCATGAGGGAGGCCGCGTAGCCCACGGCAACCACGCCGACGAGGACGATGCGCATCCGGGTGGTCTGCCCGTCCGAGAAGCGGCGCGCCGTCGAGTAGAAGAGAGAAAAGACCGTGTTGTAGATGAGCGCGAAAATGATCAGCGTGTAGACGAAGGCGAAGGCCGGGTGGATCGAGCGCGCGATCTCGAGGGCGGGAACGTTCACGTCCCAGACGCGATCCATGTTCAGGTACAGGCACAGGGCGTCCGCGCCGATGACGAGAGCGATGATGGTTCCGCCGATGCGCCCGGCGCGGCGGGCCTCGCCGATGCGCAGCACCGAGCCACCGAGCACGAAGGCCATCGCGATGCCGTTGACGACACACAGGGCGAAGTAGTTGATCGTGGAGAGCCACAGGTTGGGCAGCGCCGGGGTGACCTGGGTGGCGGCGGCGTTGAGTTCGGCGACGCCCGGGTGCGGGGTGGCCAGCGAGTAGATGGTGAGAATCGTGATGGCGACGATGATCATGGGCGTAAAGACGCCGATCACCTTCATGATCCGGTCGAAGTCGAGGAAGGCCGTGAGAATAACCAACACCGCGCACAGGGCGCTCCCCGCCCACGCGGGCAGGCCAAACTGCTGCTCAAGGTTCGCGCCGGCACCCGCGAGCATCACGAAACCCATCGCGAAGCCCGAGAAGACGAGCACGACGTCGATGACGCGGCGCAGCGCCGGGTGGGTGATGCGTTCGAAGACCTCGTCGTGGTGGCCGGATCGGTAGTAGGAGCCGAGCTGGAGCGCAACGACGCCGAAGACGACGTTGAGGACGCCCAGGACCGCGATGCCGATCAGGCCCTTCGCGCCGAAGGAGAGAAAGTATTGGAGCAGGTCCTGGCCACTCGCCAGGCCCGCGCCGATGATGACTCCCACGTAGGCGAAGGCGACAGAGAGGTACTTCTTGGACATAGGGTCCTTCCGATTGCGAACATGTCACGAGGCCGGGGCCTCGTTCCACGGTAGACGCTCACCCAGGAGCACACCCCGCTATGCGGCATTGTTCACGAAAAGGTAAAGGACCTTTTACTCTACTTTCCTTCGAGGAGCTGGATCGGCGGGCGCGGCGCCTGCATCGCGTTGATCGGGGCCTCGGGATCCGCATAACCGAGCGCGAAACCGGTAATCAACTGGTAGCCCTCGGAAATCTCGAACTCGGCTTCGACAGGCTCGCGCCAGATGGCAAGGAAGCCGATCGGGCACGAGTCAACGCCGCGCGACTTGGCGGACAGGAACAGGGTCTGGAGCATGAGGCCGGCGTCCATGGCGCTCCACGGGAGCATGTCCTTGTGCACGAAGACGAAGCCCATGACGGGAGCGTCGAAGGCCATCACGTTGCGGCGGTTCACGCGGTTGCGCCCCTCGATGTCGGCGCGCTCGATGCCGTAGATGCCGTAGAGGAGCTTCGCGACCTCGATCTGAGCGGGTCGCACCTCGTCCGGGTAACGCTTACGCACCGGGAAGTCGCCGTCGGGAACGGGCATTTCGACGGTGGGATCCTCGGCCTTGCGGGCGTGGGCGGCGATCTCCTCGTCGAAGAGACGGCCGTAGTGCTGACGCAGGCGAGCGGCGCGCTCACCCGTGGCCAGGGCGACGTGGAAAGCGCGCGTGTTGGACCAGGACGGTGCGGTCGTCGCATCGGCGAGGATCGCATCGAGGACTTCAGCGGGGATCTCCCGGTCCGTGAAGGCGCGCGTCGAGCGGCGCGAGGCGGTCAGGGCGGAAAAGTCGTTCATCTGCGCGGCGAGTGTCATGCACCCAGGCTAACCCGGCCTCGTCCCCCGATCCACCGGGCCCGCCCACCGGACGGCTGCCGCTTCGCCGGCTAGTGATCCCCGTTCAGCTCTCGCGAGATACCGCGCCCCGCCTCCAGCTCCGCAATACCGCGGTCAAGATGAGCAAGGTTGGCGCGCGAGGAAAAGCCATCAACCTCCAGAACGAAGGGAATCCGCTGCTCCCGCGCCACCTTCTTCGCAAAGATCGTGAACGCGGTATTCATAGAGAGACCCATTTCTTTGCAGGCACGCTCCATCGCAGCCTTATCCTCAGCATCGAGTCGAACAGTCACCGTAGCGGTCGCCATGCAACACCTCCACAATCAGCATATCGATAGCGCTATGCTATCAGACTGACATCATAATGAAGACTTTGAGAGCGCGCTCCACCCAGAGAACGCAGAAGTACTACCTTTACCGGGCCAGGGCTTGCTCGAAGGCCACCACGTCCTCCTCGGGCGTGGCCCACGAGGTGCCGATGCGCGCGAGGTAGCGGCCGTCGGGCAGGGTCTCCCAGATGCTGTAGCGCACCTTGTCCGACAGGCGCTCATGCCCGGCCTGATCGAGGGCCACAAACGTCAGGTTGGTCGGCGAGTTCATGGTGACCACGTACCCCGCACGCTTAAGGGCTTCGCGAATGCGGGCGGTCGCCTCGACGGCGGGCTCGCCGATCGTCAGGTAGAGGCCGTCCTCGAAAAGCGCCTCGAATTGCACGCCCAGGAGGCGCCCCTTCGCCAGGAGCGCGCCGTGCTGCTTCATGTGGGTGACGAACTGGCGGATCGACCCGCGCTCGGGGATGACCACGGCCTCGCCGAAGAGGGAGCCACACTTGGTGCCGCCGATGTAGAAGACGTCGGTCAGGCGCGCCAGGTCGGCCAGCGTCACGTCGTTGGCGGGCGAGGCCAGCGCGTAGGCGAGGCGCGCGCCATCGGCAAAAAGCTTCAAGTCGCGCTCGCGACACACGGCGGAGAGCTCCTCGAGCTCCTGCAGGGAGTAGAGGGTGCCGTACTCGGTGGGCTGCGAAATATAGACGAGGGCGGGGGCGATCATGTGGTCACGCGCGCCGTCGCCCTCCCACGCCGAGCAGATGCGTTCGACGTCGGCGGCATTGATCTTGCCTTCAACGGCGGGGGTGTCGAGGATCTTGTGGCCGCCGCGCTCGACGATGCCGGCCTCGTGCATGTTGATGTGGCCGGTGTTGGGGGCGATGACGCCCTGCCAGGGCAGGAGGATCGCGTCGATAACGGTCGCGTTCGTCTGCGTGCCGCCGACCAAGAAGTAAACGTCGGCGTCGGGGGCTTGGCAGGCCTCGCGGATCAGGTCACGGGCGCGCTCGCAGTGCTCGTCGGTGCCGTAGCCGCTCGACTGTTCCATGTTGGTGGCGACGAGGGCGTCGAGCACCCGGGCGTGCGCGCCTTCCTGGTAGTCACTGGAGAAGTTCGGCAGCGTGGCAGAAAAAGTCATTGGGCTATTATTCCACGCGGCGCCGCGCTTAGAGGCCGAACAGATCTGCGTGGGTTCCCGTCCGGGTGAGAGTCAAAACCAGACGCTCGCCATCCACGTAATAGATCAGCAGCCAGTCAGGCTGAACGTGACACTCACGATGCCCCCGCCACTCACCTCCGAGAGCATGATCCCGATGCGCAACAGCAAGCTCCTGGCCTGCAGCCAACGTTCGAATAACCCCATCCAGACGATTCATGTCGAGCCCGCGCTTCATCGCACGCTTGTAGTCGCGCTTAAACTTCGTTGTCCAAACGACTTTCAGAGACATTAGCGCTTCAACTCCGCCAGAGCGTCTTCAACATCCATGGCCTCAACACCTGGATCAGAGGCCAGCTGCTCCGCTTCCAACATCGCCAAAACAGTCTCACGCTGCTGCTCATTCAGACGCAGATCGAAGGGCATTCCACCCACCCGCACGCTCTGACGTAGGAAAGCGTTCACAGCGGACGTCAGATTCATGCCGAGCTCCGCGTAGATCGCTTCGACCTCCCGCTTAAGATCTGCATCCATGCGCACACTAAAATTCACGGTTGCCATGCAAGAACCTCCTTTTGCATGTCATTATACATACATAACCTCTATCAAGACATGCACTTAAGGCGCAGTGAAGGGCTATCTCATGTCGACACACGACAGCACTATGAACCGGGACTCGCAGGCCTATTGGAACAAGCGGGCCGCGACGTTCACGAGAGACGCGACCAGCGACTACGAGCACTGGCTCCTGGAACTGCTCGCACTCGAGGCGGGCGAGGAGGTCCTCGACATGGGGTGCGCGACGGGCACGCTCGCCGTCCCCCTCGCGCGCGCCGGGCACCGCATCCACGGCTGCGACTTCGCCGAGGCTATGCTGGCCATCCTCGACGAGCGCGCGGCCGACGAGAATCTGCCGATCACCTCCCACCTGCTCGCCTGGGAGGACGACTGGGAGGAGGCGGGCCTGGGCGAGAACACCGTGGATGTCGCCTTCGCGTCACGCTCCCTCATGAGCGGGGACGTGCCCGCTTGCGTGCGCAAGCTCGACGCAGCGGCCCGATCACGCGCGGCGGTCGTCGTGCCCGACAGCCTGCTCCCCTCCCGCGACCCACGCTTGCTCACCTACCTGGGACGCTCGGCAAGGAGAGCGCGCATCGTCCGCGACGTGACCCGCGCGCTCGCACCCCTGGGACGCATCCCGGTTTTCGCGACCACACGCACCTTCCGTCCGATGCGTTTTTCTTCCGTCGACGAGGCCCGCGCGGATCTTCGTCGCCTGGCCGGCCCCGAGCCGTTCACCGCGCGCGAGCACCGCCTGTTCGACGCCTACGCGGCCCAGCACTTCGTGCGACGTGCCGCCGAATCCCCGTCCGGGGAGCCGTCGGAGATGTGGGTCCTCGACTACAAGTTGCCCGTCACCTGGGTGTTCATCGGCTGGCGCACCGACGGGCGCACGTGGGCGTAGGCGGCCCCGGCCTCACCCCTGGATTAGTCCGCGTCGGGGCGGCGCCTGCGGGCCTTGAGTTCCGAGCGCATCTTCTTGGCGTCCAGGCGGCGCAGCTTGGACGCGCGCGTCGGCTTCGTGGCGCGCCGCGGTACGGGCGGAGTCAGCGCCGCCCGCAGGATCTCACCGAGGCGCTCGCGCGCGGCGGCGCGGTTGCGGCGTTGGGAGCGGGTCTCAGCAGCCGTGATCGTGAGGACGGTTCCGGTGAGCCGTTCGCCGAGCGCCGACAGGGCACGCTCGCGCTGCTTCTCACCCAGGGCGCTCGTCGAGCCGAGGTCCAGGCTCAGCTGCACGCGCGAGTCAGCGGTATTGACGCTCTGGCCGCCGGGGCCCGAGGCGTGAGAGAAGCGTTCGATCAGCTCCCCCGCGGGCACGACGAGGCCGCGGGGGCAGCCGGGCCCGGGAGGTATGCGCAGATCGTCCATGCGTTCCAGTGTGCCACCCGCGAGCCGAGGCGGAGCACCATACCCCGCCCCGGCCTCGTCAGGCGAGCAGGGCGGCGACGCGCGCTTTCAGGTCGGGCAGCACGTCAGCGGCGAACCAGGGGTTCTTCTTCATCCACATCTGGTTGCGCGGCGAGGGGTGGACCAGCGGGAAGTACGTGGGCAGATAGCGTTTGTAGTCGCGCACGACGTCCGTGAGGGAGGCCGAGGACTTCAGGTGCAGGTAGCGCCTGGTGGCATACGCGCCGACGAGGATCGTCATCTCCAGCTTCGGCATCAGGGCGAGCAGGCGCGGGTGCCACGTGTCGGCGAAGTCCTTGCGCGGAGGCAGGTCGCCGCTCTTTCCCGTGCCTGGGAAGTAGAAGTCCATAGGGACGATCGCGAGCTTGCCCGACTGATAGAAGGTATCGCGGTCGACGCCCATCCAGTCGCGCAGGCGATCGCCACTGCGGTCGTTCCACACGATGCCGGTTTCTTCGGCGACACGCCCGGGCGCCTGGCCAACGATCATGACGCGGCACTCGGGGCCCGCGTAGAACAGCGGCCCCACGCCTCGCTTCGTGAAGGAGGCGTTGGCCGGGTCTGCGGCGATCTCCTCGGCGATTTTCTGGAAGCGCAGATCCATGATCTCAGGGGTCATGCCTCCAGGGTATGCCACCCCGCGAGCGCACAACACCCGGCGACTGACAGGTCACAGGCCACGGAATGCGGAATTTCCCACGCAACACCGGCCCCTTATGCAGGCTCATAAGCGCTCCTCTCCTAAATTCCGCATGCAATTCCCCTAGCATCCGTTTAGCCAATGCCCCATAAACCTTGGAATCCCAACGATTACAATTCAAATCTCGAAAGACTAGCGCAGGAATTGCATGCGGAATTGGAGGAGAAACGCAGCGCGGAGACAGCCACGCCAGCGACTAGCCACAGGCACACCGATGAGTAGCGATAAACACACCGATTGGTAGAGACGCATCGGGCGGGCATACAGTGGAGCGCATGACGACGACTGCACGCATGACAACGAACGGGCCGAGGCACAGCCAGTGACAACACGACTCCTACGGCAAACCAATAGGTTCCGCATCACCGCCATCGTCGCGCTGTGCCTGCTCGCCCTCGCGGGGGTCACGTCGTTCGCGCTCAATCGTTCGGGCCACGGACAGAAGGACCCCACGGCCATTGCCTATGAAGATTACGAAGAAGACGAAGACCCACTCGCCGAGGCCGTCGCCTCCCTCATGGACACGGCCAAGTCGCTGCATGGCACGATCGACACGATCACTTACGAGCAGAGCTACGAGGGGACGACATACACCAAGCAGGCGTACGTGTACGTTCCCGCATCCTACGCTTCAAACAAGCCTGCGAACGTCCTCTATCTGACGCACGGTTGGTGGGGGAACGCCGCCGGTTTGGCCTCCGGTGTCGCACCGGTCGTCGATGAGCTGGAGACGGCCGGCACGGCTGCACCGACGCTGGTTGTGTTCGCGACCTACTATCCGGACCGCTCGTTCGCGACGGACGACTACGAGGACGACTACGCGCTCAATCGCTTCTTTGCGACGAGCGAGATCGATACACTCATCGACACGATCGAGTCTCGCTACACGACGTTCGCCCGCGGGGACACCTCGGACGAGTCACTGCGCGCTTCGCGCAGGCACCGTGCCTTTGGCGGTTTCTCAATGGGCGCGACGACCACGTGGGACGTGTTTGCTCTGCGCCCGCAGTACTTCTATGGCTTCATGCCGATGGCTGGCGAGTCGTGGATCGGGCGCGAGGAGGAGGCCGACTCCCCGCGTATCGCCGAACTGGTGACCGCAGGCGTCGAGCGCGCCCAGTACGGCCCGCAGGACTTCCGCATCCTCGCGTCGGTCGGCTCAGAGGACCCCGCCCTGTGGGACATGACGCCGCAGATCGATGAGCTCCGAGAGGACTATCCCGACCTTATGACCGAGGACAGCCTGCAGCTGTGGATCGACGATGGAGAAAGCCACTCCATGGAGTCGGTCGGCAACCAGGTCGAACACAACCTGCCGCTGCTGTTCCCAGGCAAGTAGAGCTCGCCGCCCGCGCCACGTCATGACATTGCACTGCGCCCCGGCCTCGTTCCTTTTCTCAGGGACGAGGCCGGGGCGAGCTCTCAGATAAGAACCCTTATGCGCGGGGCTGGCGCTCCGCCCACTCGCCGAGGCTCACGCGCGGACCCGTGAAGAACGGGGTGTCCTCGCGCACGTAGAGACGCGCCTCGGTGTAGCGCTGGGCGTGCATGACGCCCTCGAGGCGATCCAGGCTGTCGGCCTCGAACGCGAGCACCCACTCGTAATCGGAGAAGCCGAAGGCCGACAGGGTCGAACCCTTGACGTCCGGGTACTGCGCGAAGCCGTTGCGACCATGTTCGGCCATGATGCGGGCGCGATCTTCGGGGGCCTTCAGGTACCAGTCGTAGGAGCGCACGAAGGGGTAGACCATCGCCCAGTCGCGGGGCGCGACGCCGCCGAAGCAGGCGGGAATGTGGCGCTTGTTGAACTCGGCGGGGGTATGCAGGCCCATGCAGGACCACACGGGATCCAGGAACTTGCCGAGCGCGCTGGCGCGCAGGCGGTGGTAGGCGTCCTGCAGGACCTCGGGATCGTCGTCGAGCCACCACACCATCAGGTCGGCCTCGGCGCGGAAGCCGGACACGTCGTAGAAGCCGCGGATTTCCGCGCCCGCGCCCTTCACGTAGTCCAGGGACTCGGCGATAATACGGCCGCGCTCGCCATCGTCGGCGGGCAGGGACTCACCGAGCGCGAACACGGAGTAGAGGGCGTAGTGCTGCTTGTTGTTGACCTCGTCGAAGTCAACGTCCGTCGCGTCGCGCGGGTCGGTGACGCGGGCGTGCGCGGCGTGCGAGTGGGGCGTCGCCTCGGTGCCCGCGTGGCGGGCCTGGTGGCGCGCGGCGTGCTCACCGACGCGGTCCGGCACTCCTGCGGGATGTCCCGGGTTTTCCGGGTTCTGCTCGGGCGGCACGACGGCGCGGGGATGAGGGGTAGACATAAAGTCCTCCTGGGTTGTAGCTGGTTGACCGGCGACTCGGGCGGGTGCGCCGGAAGTATGAGGGGTGTGTGCGGCACCAGCGTGGGCGCTCGCGGCGGCGGGTGCGGGATGTCTGGGGCGCGCCGGGGAGAGGCAGCAGTCGCTCGGGCAGACGGTGTGGAAGGGGCCGGTGCCCGTCACGGTGACGCGCGCAGGATTCTCGCCTCGCGCCTGGGCCGCGCGTTCTTCGAGGACGTCGACCAGGGAGGACACGAAGTCCGGGTCGGTGGAGACGGTGTCTGCGCGCTCGTAGGGAATCCCCAGGCGCGCGGCGGTCTCCTTCGCCTCTGTGTCGAGGTCGTAGACGACCTCCATGTGGTCGCAGATGAACCCGATGGGAACGACGACGGCGCCACTCAGCGCCTTTCCATCCACGGCATCCCGGGCCGCGGCGTCGCCGGCGATCTCCTCGAGGAAATCGTTGATATCGGGCTCGAGCCATCGGGCCTGCGGGGGTCCCGACCGCGAGCAATACACGAGGTCGTAGCCCAGATCCGCGCGCCCGAGGACGCGGCGCAGCTCCGGCATGATCGCGGCGATGAGGGCGTGGTGCTGGGCGACGTAGCTGATTTCGGTTGCGGGGGTTCCCGCCGGCGACGAGGCCTCACTCCTCTGCTGCTCGCGGTGATCGCCCGAGGCCGCCTCGGCCTCGTCGTTCGAAGGGTAGAACGGGAATGGCGAGGACCCTGCCTCCATGCTCACGGGGATGGAGTGGGTGACGAAGATCAGGCGGATCCCGGCTGGATCGACGCCGCGCGCCGTCAGAGCCTCCCAGGAACGCCGGATGGATGCGATCTGCGCGCTCGCCATGCCGGGGGTCGAGTAGTACGGACGAACCTTGTCCAAGACGATGTCGGCGTCGGGGTTGTCGGCACTATCCTCAGCGCCCAGTACGATCGTCCCCCACTTCTCACGCAGGGCCTCCGAGGCCTCGGCGAGGTCTTCGCGATACTGACGACACCCCGAGTACGAGGCGTAGGCGGAGGTGGGCAGGACGAGGATGCGTCGGGCACCAGCCCCCGCGAGCTCGTCGAGTCCTTCGGTGACGAAGGGGTGCCAGTTGCGGTTTCCCCAGCCGACGGGAATGTCGTGCCCGCGCCTGGCAAGCTCCGCGGACAAGTCGGCGATCAGGCGCTGGTTGCAGGCATTGATGGGCGAGACACCGCCGAAGCGCTTGTAGTGCGCGGCGACCTGGAGCAGGCGCTCGTCTGGGATTCCGCGACCGCGCGTCGCGTTGCGCATGAACGGCAGAACGTCTTCCTCGCCGTTCGGGCCACCGTAGGACAGCAGCATGATCGCGTCGTAGGTTTCCAGACCTGGCACTTTCGCTCCTCCTTCACGCCTAGCGTGGACAGTGTAGGACCGCTTCCCTCCCCCATGCAGCGACAGATTGTCAGAAAAACTCATCATTTCAGCGCTTTCTCTCGCGGACACAGCATCACCTTGCACCCATTAGTTAACACTGTTAACCTTACTCGCGACACAAAGTTAACAGCGTTAACCGATGGGAGAATCACCGTGTCACACCCACACACTCCAGGCCTGAACGCCCGGGGAATCCACAAAAGCTACGCCGCCCACGAGGTCCTGCGCGGGGTCGACCTGCGCGTCGAACCCGGTCAGGTCCTCGGCCTACTCGGACGAAACGGAGCGGGCAAGTCCACGCTCATCACGATCCTGTGCGGCCTGCGCCGCGCTGACTCTGGGACCGCATCCATCTGCGGCCACCGCCCCGCATCCACCGAGGCCGCACGGTCAATCGGATACGCACCCCAGGAGCTGGGTATCTACCCCGACCTGAGCGTCGCCCAGAATCTGGCGGCCTTCGGAGAACTGCACGGACTCGGCCGACGCGAGGCGGCCTCGCGCGCGGGTGAGGTCATGGAGCTCCTCGGTCTCACGGAGAAGCGAGGGCAGCGCGCCTCACACCTGTCGGGTGGGCAGCAGCGCAGGCTCCACACAGGCATGGCGATCATGCACCGCCCGCGCCTGGTGTTTATGGACGAGCCGACCGTCGGCGCGGACGTGGAGGCGCGCAGCCGGATCCTGCGCGCGGTCCGCCAGCTCGCCGACGACGGAGCGGCCGTCGTCTATACCTCGCACTACCTGGCGGAATTCGAGGAGCTCGGCTCCGACATTGCGATCCTGAACGAGGGGCGCGTCGTCGCTCGTGGTCCCCTCGAAGACATCATTTCCGCCCACGGGCGCGCCGAGGTCACGCTCGAGTTCGACCGCCCCGTCCCCTCGATCGACGGGTGGAGCGCCGACGACAGGTGCCTCCGGCACATCGGGGACGAGGCCGACCCGGGTTCGCGGATCGGCGAAGCCCTGGCCTCGCCCACCCTTCAAGGCGCGCGCCTGACGGACGTGCGCATCACCCAGGCGAGCCTGCACAACGCATATCTGCAGATCATCAAGGAGAGTGACCATGTCGCAGCTTAAGCAAATCGGAGCCATGACCCGCCTGAACATCCGCCTGCAGCTCACCGACCCGGTGCCCACGCTCATCCTGACGGTGATCCCCCTCGTCTTGATTCCTTTCATGATGCCGGCGTTCAAGTCGATGCTTCTGGCCGACGGCTACACGGGCGTGACCGGCGCCGAGCAGGCCGTTCCGTCGATCGCGATCCTCTTCTCGTTCCTGGCCGTGCAGAACATCATCAGCTCGTTCTTCAACGAGCGCTCGTGGGGCACGTGGGAGCGCCTCGAGGCCTCCCCCACCTCGCGCGCGTCCATTCTGACGGGCAAGGCGCTGGTCGCCTTCCTCATGCAGACCGTTCAGATCGCGGTTGTCCTCGCGCTCGGCGCTCTCGTTTTCGGCTATCGGCCGACCGGGTCCCTCGTCGCGCTCGCCGCGATTCTTCTCAGTTTCTCGGCGGTTCTGTCGGCGCTCGGCGTCGCGCTCGCGCTGTGGTCACGCAGCCGCGACGCGGCCCTGTCACTGTCGAACATTATCGGCATGCTGGCGGCCGGCATCGGCGGTTCCTTCTCCACGGTCTCCTCGTTCCCCGATTGGGCGCAGCACGCCGCGCGCCTGTCCCCCGCTTACTGGGCGATCACCGCGATTCACGAGGTGAGCCTGGACGGGGCGGGACTTGCCGACGTCGGGACGCGGATCGGCATCCTGTGGGGTTTCTTCGCGGTGATCGCGGGGCTGGCACTGGTACAGTTCCGGTATCACAGGGAGTAACGTCCACCGAAGCGGAGAGTCCATGCCTCAATCGAAGCAGCGCGCGCTATCGCGAGACATCATCTTGTCGACCGCGCTCGACTTGGTTGACGAGGAAGGGCTCTCCGCTTTGTCTCTGCGGTCTCTGGGAAAGCGTCTCGGCGTCTCCCAGGCCGCTTTTTATCGTCATTTCCCAGACAAGACGGCGCTCCTGGAAGGCATTGCAGAGCAGGTCTGGCGCCTCACTTTCGAGGCTTTCCTGGACCGCGTAAACACCGGGGCGGTCGATTCAACTTCGACGCCCACGCACGAGGCATCGGAGCCGGCCGAAGGTACCCCCGCATCGCCCCTGTTGGCCTACATGCGCACCTACGCGCATTGCCTGGCATCAACACTGCGCTCCCACCCGGGCGCAGTCATGCTGCTGCTCACGCACCCGATGTCGACGCCCGAGCAGCTGTCGCTCCTGGCGCGCGTGTTCGTGACGCTGGCCCAGCGCGGTTTCACGCCGAATGCGGACATGCTAGGGCTGGTCAACGCGGTGTCGATCTACACGACGGCCTTCGTCGCCGCCGAGGTCGTCCCGCCCGTGGGCGGCTCCCCCGAGCAGCCGGCCGACCTGTCGGCCGCGAGCGCCGCGCTCGACCCCGAGGACGCGCAGGCGCTGCGCCCGCTCATCGAGGATCTCCTGGACGGCCGCTACGACTTCAACGCCCAGTTTGAGCGGGGCCTGGAGGCGATCCTGCGCGGCTGGCACTGAGGCTAACCGACCAGCTCCTCGACCTCGCGCACGATGCGCGCGGCTCCACCCAGCGAGGTTAGTTCCTCGCGCAGTCCTCGGATCCCCGAGGTCAGGGCGGGCTCATCGACGAGGCTGCGGGCGGCGCGTGCGATGAGCGCCGGCTGGGAAGCGCGCACGTTCAGGCCGCAGCGCGCATTTTCCACGGCCTCGGCGTTGAATTGGCGCTCAAAGACGCGACCCGGGACGATCACCTGGGGGACCTCGTAGGACAGAGCATCCATCATCGAGTTTTGCCCGCCATGGTGCACGAAGACGCGGGCGCGCGGCAGGAGCTCAGCGACGTCGAAGCGGGGCGCGCAGGTCACCTCGTGGTCCCCCACAGCGTGGACGGCCTCGGACACGCCCGCGACGTAGACGTCGCATCCGAGGGCCTCGGCGAGCTCTCGACCGGCGCGCACGGCGACGCCAGCGGGGACGCTGCCCGCACCGAAGTAGACGAGGACGCAATCGCGAGGCGTGACCGTCAGGGCGGGCGGCTCGTCCAGAAACCCGCAGTAGACGGCCCGCTCCCCCGTCCGCGGCTCCAGGGTCGGGCCACTCGGGATGAAGCGGCGCCGCATCCCCTCGAGAACGGTCAGGGACGAGGCCGGGGCGGGCATTCCCATCTCGCGCAGCAGGCGTCGAATTCCCGCGGATTTACGCGGGTTGGAAGCGTAGGAGGCGGTCGTCGGCTGCGAGGCGCTGCCCACGCACGGGATGCCCTCGGCGCGGGCGGCGATGATGGCGGCGAGGTTGAATTCCGAGTAGACGACGTCGGGGCGGATGGCACGCATGTGGGCGCGGAGTGCGTCGACGGCGGCGCGCGTGTAGCGCTCGTCGAGGGCACCGGTCAGCCAGAGGACCTCTTCGAAGCTGCGCACGGGCTTGCGACCCATGAGGCCGAGGCGCGAGGCCAGGGGGAAGGTGTGTCGCGCGATGGCGTCTGGCAGGCCGAGAGGTGAGGGCACCGGAATCTCGAGCGTCGGAGCGACGGGATTGACACAGTTGCCGTCGTCTCCCCACGCGAGCGTGACCTCGTGGCCGGCGTCCTGGAACGCGCGGGCGACGCGCTGCGCGCGCGACCACGGCCCACCCATCCGCGAGCGGGCGACCATGGGAACGACGAGAACCATCACGATCCAAGGGTACGTCACTCACAGCCGCGCGCCCGCCACGGTTTTCCCCTGCCCAGCCCTCGTCTCTGATCAGAACGGACGAGGCCGGGGCCGAGAAACTCGATACACCAAAGACGAGCACGTCACACCGCCACCCATTGACTGATGCCACCCCACCAAATACTGTATCTGTATCTGATACAGAAACGGACAAGGTGATGGACACTCGATTTTCTTCCGCGATTCACGCGCTCATCCTCATCTCCGAGGCCGAATCCCCCATCAACTCGACCGCCATCGCGGCGAGTGTGGGCACCAACGCCAGCTACATACGCAAGCTGACGGCCCCCCTGGCGAAGGCGGGATTCATCGAGTCCAGCCGCGCGGCGGGCGGTTTCACGCTCACCAAGCCCGCGCGGGAGATCTCCCTGCGCGACGTCTACTGCGCCGTCACCGACACGGATCAGATCCAGCTTTTCGACATTCACGAGAACCCGAACGACGAGTGCATCGTCGGGGCACACATCCGCCCGACACTCGCCGACGTGTTTCAGAAGCAGAACGAGGCCATCGAACGCGAACTCGCACAGACCACCCTGGCCGACTGCATCGCTCACATGCGCTCACACCTCTGACCCACGCCGACTCCCCACGAACCGAAGGACCATCATGAAGGCAGCTATCCTCACCCGCTACGACAAGAACGCCACCGACCTCGAGGTACGCGAGATCCCCACCCCCGCCCCCGCCTCGGATGAGGTGCTCGTCAAGATCCACACCGCGGCGGTCAACCCGCTGGACAACATGATGATGCGCGGCGAGGTCAAGCTGATCACCCCCTACGCTCTCCCCCTCGTCATGGGTAACGAGTTTTCCGGCGTCGTCGAGGAGGTCGGCGCGAACGTGACCGGTTTTGCGGTCGGTGACCGCGTCTACGGACGCATGCCTCTGGGCAAGATCGGCGCGTTCGCCGAGTTTGCGGCCGTGGACGCCGGCGCACTGGCTCACGTCCCCGATTACCTTTCCCTTGAGGAAGCGGCGACCGTGCCGCTGACGGCCCTCACCGCCATGCAGTCCTTTGAGCTGATGGACGCAAAGCCCGGCCAGACGGTGTTCATTTCTGGCGGCACCGGGTCCCTCGGCTCGATGGCGATTCCCCTCGCCAAGAGCCTGGGCCTGACGGTTGCCACGAACGGCAACGGAGAGAACGAGGAGCGGGTGCGCGCTCTCGGCGCGGACATCTTTATCGACTACAAGAAGCAGAGCTACGCGGACGTCCTGTCCGAGGTGGATCTGGTGCTCGATACGCTCGGCGACCGCGAGCTGCCAACCGAGTTCAAGGTCCTCAAGGAGGGCGGCCACCTCGTGTCGCTGCGCGGCATGCCCAACGGCCGTTTCGCCCGACGCATGGGACTTCCCTGGTACAAGCGCTTCCTCCTGTCCCTCGCGGGCCGCAAGTACGACGCGATGGCCGCACGCAAGAAGCAGACCTACGATTTCATCTTCGTTCACGAGGACGGCGCGCAGTTGGAGAGCATCGCCTCCCTGTTCCCGGCTGAGCGTCCGCTGACCGCATCCGTCGACGCGACCTTCACCCTCGACCAGATCAACGAGGCCCTGGCCAAGGTGCGCGCCGGCGGCTCGCAGGGCAAGACCATCGTTCGTATTGGTGACTTCCAGTGAGCTACCTGATCCTCCTGGATCTGCCGAGCGTGGGCGCCACGATCCCAGCCTGGTCGAGCGCCTCATCCTCGTCGGTACGGGTCCGCGCGCAGGCCAGGGCATCGACAGGGTCACCTCGACGACGCTGCGCTACATGTTCCGCGCAGCGCTGCACCGCACGGATCCCAAGCGATACATCTTCTACACGCACGACGCACACGGCGAAGCGGAGGCACGCAAGGTCCTCGCCCGCCTCGACTCCCGCACAAAGGAGCACGCGAACACGTCCATGGCCGTGCGTTCCTTCCTGCGCCAGCTGCGCGGATCGGAAGCTGCTCAAAACACGGAAAGCGAAACTAAACTTCGCGGGGATACGTAGAACTATGAGCCTTGGTGTCCCCGACGCTAGGTCCACCTTCGGGTGCTACAGTTCGAGCCTCATGTACACGAGCTCTTGGTAGCCCACAGACGCGGACCGATAGCCTCGGGGGTTGCGCCCGTACTCCTCGAACCCCGCGCGCCGATAGAGGGACACCGCGCGTTGATTGTCTGCCACTACCTCGAGCTCGAGCTGGGTGTAGCCCGCCTGCCGAGCGCAGTTAATGCTCGCTTCCATCAGGACCCGACCGATTCCCATCCCCCAGTACTCCTTGAGGATGCTGATCCCAAAACGCGCCCGGTGGGCAACCTTGCGCCGACTGCGCACTGCTGAGACTCCCGCACTTCCCACGATGCGCCCATCGATAATTGCGACGAGCTCAACCTCATTGCCACTGCGTTCCGTTTCCTCCAGGGAGCGGGCCTCTTGTTCATCGTCGACGCTCTGCTCGTCCGGGTAGGACAGCAGGTAGTCGGTTTGCGCATGCGCGCGCCGCATAGTGTCACGCAGCGCGCGGGCGTCCGACGCGACGGCGTTCCTCACGAGGAGCTCCTGCCCGCCCGCTAACAGCACCGTTTTGGCGTACCTCATTGTCGGGCTCCTTGTCTCCCTAGCGGCTTGGACTCGTTATGAAGTTGCGGAGTCTCAACGCCGACACATGGACTACTGATGCAGCTTAGAGTCTCGGCGCACGGACAACCCACACGCCCGAACGGGGACTCCCCCGACGCTCGAGGACGCCTTCTTCTTTGAGCTGTGCGACTGTGCGCTCGGCGCTCCTCTTCGAACATCCGAGGTGCTGCGCAAGCTGGGCGACGGTGGAGCGCGTGTTGTCACGGAAGAAAGCGAGCGCGCGGGCGCGCTCCACGTCCGCTGCGCTCTCTGGCCGTGCGTACGGAAGTATGGCTTCCCTGATTGCTTCGAGCATGAACTCCACGAAACTCTCACACGAACCGTTCGCACCCGAGAAGGCCAAGGCCTCGTAATAATCCGCCTGCCGCCTCCTGATCGCGGACTCGATGGGCACCCAGGCCAGCACCGGACGCCACCGCGACAACAGTAGTGCGTGCCAGAGACGTCCCGTCCGACCATTCCCGTCAGAAAAGGGATGACAGAACTCGAACTCGAAGTGGAAGACACACGAGGCAAGCAGCAGATGCAAACGCGTCGCACGCAGCCACTCGAAGAGGCCACCCATCACCTCGGGGACGCAGGCTGCCGGACTCCCCGCATGGATGAGAGTACCCCCGTTGAACACACCGACATTGCCCGACCGAAAACGCCCAGCATCAGGGACGAGGCCATCCATCATCACGCGGTGGACCCGCAGCAATTCCTCCACCGAATAGGGGTCAAGGCTGGGAATGAGGTCGTAGGCTGCGCCTGCGTTTTCTACTTCGAGGATGTCGCGCCGGTCTCCGAGAACCCGCTTACCGTCAATAATCGCGCTCACCGCACGTTCGTCTAGTTTGTTTCCTTCGATAACGAGCGAGGAGTAGATCGTGCGGATCCGCAGCTCCCGACGCAGCGTCGGGCTGGTCGACAGTGGTGCTTGAGGCGACAGCATGCCGACGAGCTCAGCGATCTCCATGCAGAGCGCATCAATCACGTCGGTGCGTTCGAACGACGGTTCGTATGCCATGATCGCCTCCTATTACCGCCACAATTATACCGTCATTGGCGGTAATCAAACAGAGGCCCGCAATACGATTCACCTCTCCCCAGACAGAAGGGCAACCATTGCACATTGACACCAGGGAGAACTAGAATACATTGTATTCAGCTCTAGGAGGCCACCATGCCCACTATGACCATGCGCCTTGACGAAACGGACGCCGAAGTCGTGCGCAAGTACGCCGAATTTGAGGGAAAAACAATTTCCGACTTCGTTCGAGATGCCGTCTTCGAGAAGATCGAGGACCAGCAGGACCTCGCCACCCTGCGCGAGGCAATCGCTGCAGATAACGGCGTTCGCTACACCCACGAGCAGGTACTCGCGCAGCTAGGCCTGTAAATGTCCTACCACGTCGAGTACAGCGACGCAGCCCTCAAGCAACTGAAGAAAATGGACCGATTCGACGCGCGACTCATTACGTCATGGATCGGCAAAAACCTCGAGGGCTGCTCGGACCCCCGCATCCACGGCAAAGGCCTCACAGCCAACCGATCAGGCGAGTGGCGCTACCGCATCGGCAACTACCGCGCCCTGTGCATCATCGAGGACGACCGCCTCATCATCGAAGTGTTTTCCGTCGGACACCACCGACACATCTACCAGTGATCACGCGGCCAGACCGGCATCATCCAGCATTACCGCCAGATTTATACCGCCACTGGCGGTAATCGCGCGACTCTCAAGGAGAGCTGACCGATAAACGGCAGGAGGCCTCGCGTAAATCGACGAGGCCTGCGCCCAGAGTGCGTGAAACGCTCAGTTGGTCCCGTGAAACGCCCAGGCGCGTCCCCGCACGCCGCGCGCAATGTAGCTGGCGCCGGCAAGCGTCAGGGCGAGACCGAGGCCCGTGTAGAAGAAGGCGATAAACCAGTCGGGGAAGACGCCCGCGGCGCGCATTCCGATGCCGAAGGACATCATGATTGCCATCATCATGTAGCTCTTGCGATCGAAGAATCGGACGACGTGGTGGCGCTCCCCCTCCAGGTCGGCGATGCGCTGGGCGTTCTTCTTGACGAGCTTGGAAAACATCGGATGGAACGCGCAAAAGATGGCGACAGCGCCGCCCGCGAGCGCAAGGAAAATAATCGCCGCGACTCCGCGCATGTCGATGGCCGCGCGTACGCCGAGGATCGCGACGTTCAGGCCGGCGAGCAGCCAGACGATGCCGGCGACGGCGATCAGGGGCTGTTTCTTGATGCGGAATCGACTCATTATTTTGTTTCCTTTTCGTCTGCGGTGTCGTCATACAGGGCGGCATCGAGGAGGGCGAACAGCGTCTCGCATTCGCCGCCCTCCATGAGGGAGGCAAAGACGGCGCGCAGCACGTATCGACACAGGGCCTCAGCACTCATGGGGCCGACGAGCCGGGAGCGATCCACGGCCTCGTCCGCGTTGAGGACGCGCGCGAGTCCGCGCTCGATGTGGGCGAGCATGGGGGCGCGTACGGCCTCGAGGGCTTCCTGTTCATTGCTGGGGAGGCGGCGCATCTCGGCGAACCAGTCGACGCTCATGTTGGCGCGCGCGGCGCACAAAACCTCGCGGAATCGCCTCACGTAGGAGGTGAAGCGTTCGCCGGGGCGCACGGCGCACAGCTCGTCGGAGAGGTTCTCGTCGAAGAAGCGGGTGAGCACGGCGGCCGTCAGGTCTGCCTTGGTCGCGAAGTAGCCGTAGACCGAGCCGACCGCAATGCCGCATGCGGCGGCAACCTTGCGCACGGAGAGCGCGGAGATACCGTCGCGCGAGGCAATGGCGTAGGCCTGGCTGACCAGCTTCCCCGGGTCGATCACTTGTTTGGGCACGATTTCCTATCGTCTTACTACCTGCAATAGTCCTTAATGAACAGTGTTCAGTATAGGCCTGAGCAAGCCCTCGTCAATCGCAGAACCGAGGGATCACAGCGCTCCTGGCTCCAACTCGTCACATGTCACACGCCTACACGCAACCGCCGTCAGGCATGCCTTCCCGGGATGACTATAGGCTGACAATCAGCGGCGTCCGCGCAGTTCGACTACCGCACTGCCGTTCCAGCGCACGCCTCTGATGAGAACGAAGGAGCTCACATGGACCTCATCACCCTGAATAACGGCGTCACAATCCCCCAGGTCGGCCTCGGCACCTACCTGTTGGAGCCGGACGACGCGCAGTCGGCTGTCACCTACGCGCTCGACAACGGCTACACGCTCATCGACACGGCGAACGTCTACGTGAACGAGCGCGCCGTCGGACGAGGCATGCGCACATCCTCGAAGGCGCGCGAGGAGATTTTCCTCGAGACGAAACTCTGGCCGTCGTTCTTCGAACGCCCCACCGCCGTCGACGAGACGCTCGAGCGCCTGGGCACGGACTACATCGATCTGATGATCCTGCACCAGCCCGCCGGCGACACGGTCGCGGGATACCGCATCCTGGAGAAGGCACATAAGGAAGGCAAGATTCGTGCGATCGGCCTGTCGAACTTCGACGTGGCCCAGACGCAGCGCATCCTCGACGAATGCGAGGTCGTCCCCGCGATCAACCAGGTCGAGTGCCACCCCTACTTCCCGCAGACGGAGCTCAAGGCGCTCCTCACGGAGCACAACATCGCGCTGCAGGCGTGGTACCCGCTGGGCGGACGCGGCAATGACTCGATCATGTCCGAGCCCCTCGTCCAGGGCCTCGCCGTCAAGCACGGCAAGTCCCCCGCCCAGGTGCTGCTGCGTTGGCATATCCAGCAGGGACACATCGTGATCCCGGGCTCGAAGACGCCGTCGCATATCGCTCAGAACATCGACCTGTTCGACTTTGCGCTGACCGACGAGGACATGGCCCAGATCGATTCCCTCGACAAGGGGAAGCCGTTCTTCGAGCACAACGACGAGGTCTTGGCCGGGTTCCTCGCATACGTGCCCGACGTGGAGGGCCAGAAGTAGTCCCGCTACCGCGCACTGAGCCGAACGCACGACTGTTTCGGTAGCGACACCAGGCGCACATAACGAGGTCTACCCTGCTTGGCGGGGTAGGCCTCGTTACAAGATAGCGATGTTATAGTCATTGCCAGTCAATGAAGCCCGATAAGGAAAGCCCCGCATGGCCAGGTTCGCACGTATTTCAGCACCCCTCCTCGTCGTCGCTGTGGTCTATGCGGGATGTTTAGAGCTATCCTTGCCCGAGCAGCCTGTTTTCCCGATCGGCTTATGGATCGGCGCACTGCTGATCGCGGTCTACTTCAGTGCCCTGACAGTGCTTCACTCTCAAGATAAGGTTGCTCCACGCGTACTCGCATTTTGGGGACTCGTCGTCAAGCTCGCATTCCTCCCTATCTTCCTCATCATGCTCGTTCTCACGATCGGAGTTCCGCTAGATAGCTCCAACGGCAACGTAGGCGGTTTGCTACTGGTCTTTTTTATCCTCCCTCTGGACGCGGGAGTCTACTGCTTGATGCTCGTGTCATCCTTCCATGGGTTTGCTGCAACAAAACGCCTACTGGCCGAACAGACAATCCCATCAGCAACAGTAAAGAGACTCAGGAAGATGCACGCCGTTCCCATCGCAGACCTTGTCGCAGCTATCTGGCTGTACGTGCTCTTGCGTCGACTCGATAGTGCCGCTCCGACCAGCGCCCAGGACGCCTTACCCTGCATCACCACCGAGGCCACCCCATCGGCCAGAGTTCCGTACGCGGTGACGCAGTGCCCGAAGAACATGTCATCATCGTCGAAGTAGGCGGAAAATGAACCGTCGGCGGATTCGCGCCACTTGCACGCGAGTTCGGTGAGCTCACGTGCGCAAGAACCACAAGGCCACGGCTCGCTTCGACCGCTTCAACATGGCCGTGTGGACGATCTGGCTGATCCCCTGCTTCTGCGGCATGCTCACAGGCATCCCCACGATCGACCTGTCCGCGAACGCCGCCTTCGGAGCGGCACTCATCGGGGCGGGTGCGATCGGCCTGATCCTCTACCTGCGAGGGGATGCGCGGGGGCAGCGCATCGACACCATTGACACTTTCGTGCCTTTCTTCGTCGCTGCACAATCGACATAACCAGCCAACGGTCACTGTCGCCACGCCCAAGCGCAAACAAGACGCGAAGGAGCATTCACTTCCCAACGGAAACGAGGACATTCACAGGAGAAGGACTGCTATATTCGTTTCCAGTCAATGACGATCGACGAGGGGGTCTCCGCGTGTCCAAAATGCTCAGGGTCGCTCTGCCCATCGCGTTCATCGTCGTGTTCTACGCGGGTGAACCCGCGGGGACCCTGTTCGGCTGTCGGGCCTTCAACGTGATTCCTCCGCTGATGTGGCTCCTCCTGCTGGTCACCCTCGGCGCCGCGAATGCGGCCATCGCGTTCGGGCTTGTACGCACGGAGCGCACGCGCGACCTCGCCTTTTGGGGCCTCGTCCTCAAGGTATGCTTTCTGCCAGTATTCCTGGTGAGCCTCGTTGTCTTTGCGTTTGTTGGTAGCCAGTTCTCCCTCCGCCCTGAGGCATTACCGCTGGCATTTGCCCTGCTCACCCCCTATGCCGTCCTGTCATACGCTCTCATGATCGTCACTTCGTGCTACGGATTCGCGGCGATTATCCGCGCGCGCGACGAGCAGGTGATCTCCCCTGAAGCGGCAAAGAATTACAAGCGAGGGCATGCCATTCCCATCGCCGACTTGGTCGCCTCGATCAGGCTCTACCTGCTCCTGCGTCGACTCGATGGTGCCGTTCCGACCAACGCGCAGGACACCAACCAACCCTCACGCACACTCAACGTTGCTCAACCAGTTCCCCTCATTAACAACACCGTCACCACGAGGGCCCCCAGAGCCTCACGAATCCCCTGGCCCACAGTTGTGTCCCTCGCGGCCTCATTCTGTTTTGTCGCGACGGCCTATGCGGGCGGGCCTTTTACCATGGCATTCCCCTCCCCCTTCCCGATGCTCCGAATCGACGTCTGGCCGCTCGTGATGCTTGTCTGCGCTGCGGCCAGTGTCGTCTGCACGCACATCTCTCGCGACAGGCGCAAGCCCCGCGAACTGGCATTCTGGGGCCTCCTCATCAAACTCAGCTTCCTCCCTTTCTTCCTGACTACATCCTTGATAGTCCTTTTCCTGGGACCGTATGTGCTTGCCCCAGGCGGCCCCGCCCCTCAGGCATTCATCCTCCCCCCGGTGCTCCTCGGGAACTACATCATCATGATCGTCACCTCGTCCCACGGGTTCGCGGCGATCGCCCGCGCGCGCAACGAGCAACTGATCTCCCCTGAAACGGCGAAACAGTACAAGCGAGGGCATGCCATTCCCATCGCCGACCTGGTCTCCTCGATCAGGCTCTACCTGCTCCTGCGTCGACTCGGTAGCGCCGCTCCGACCACCATGTAGGACGACTATCCCTCCATGTTGACCGTTCTCACCCCGTCCGTCAGAGTTCCATACGCGGTGACGCAGTGTCCGAAGAACATGTCGTCGTCATCGAAGTATGCGGAAAATGAACCGTCCGGATCCATCGCGATGCTCGTGAGTTCGATCCGCTGTGCGAAGCTCTCTTCGGTGATCTCGGGGACGTCCTCGTCGGCGGATTCGCGCCAGTCGCACGCGAGCTCCGTCAGTTCCCGCGCGGCGAACGCCCGCATGTCGCGATCCCACCGATCCTGATCGGCCATCATCTGCTTCATGGCGGCCACGGCAGCAGTCCAGGTGTCCTCGTTCGCCACATCAACCTCGAGCGACAGGCAGATCTGCTCGCCGCGCCACAGGACCTCCCCTTCGAACATGTCGAGGTCCTTGTCGAGGGTGAGCTCTCCGAGTACCTCGTCGGTCACCACGACCGGCCTGCGGTATTCGGCCAGCACATCTTCCAAGGCGGGGCACGGGGGATCGTCTTCCAGGACCTCGACGATCAGGAACTCGTTCTGCGCGGAGGCGGTCACGCCCTCGGGAACCTCGTGCGGAATCGTCTTGCGCGCCTTGAGGCGGTATACCGCTTCCCGACGGAAGCGATCGAGGATTCCTCCGGCGTCGTGTTCCTCGTCGCTGACGGGATAGACGATCCGGCCGTCACCCGTGTGCAGCGCGCCGGTCTGGCAGTCCACATACGCAATGAAGTAGTGCGAGACATCCCAGAATCCGTTCCTCTTGCCGGCCCCGCCACCGCCGGCGAGCAGGACGATGATCTCCCTGGCCTCATCCTCAAACGTGCGCTCCCATTCGGCCTGCGTCATATTGTTTTGCGAACGCATGTATTCGAGCAGATCCACGTGCCATCCTCCTTGATCCAGGACTGCCGCTTCGCTACGACAAACCCTACTCGACGCGGGGCGCCGTGATCACGTCGGAAACAAACCGACTCCGGCCTCGCCCCGAGTAAAGGCGAAAGCGTTCACTTCGCGAGCTCTTCAAACACGTCCGCGTAGGCATCCATGAAGTCAACAGCGACATCGACAGCACTCTCAGACTGCTGTGCAGGCTGAATGACGACCCACGGCCTGTTGTTCTTGAGGATCGTGACAGGCTTCCCCGTCCTATTCACCTCTGCTGTCACTCGCGAAAAGTTGTTCTTCGCATCGGCGAGCCCCATAGTCAGTGTCGACATACTACCCCTTTCGTTCTTAGCCACAATTATGGCCAGAATATAGCCGCAGATCAAGGGCAAACTGCCTACTACTAGTCCACGCCGCCCCACAGTGTCCCCATCTCAGCACCAGTCAGGGACTATAATGAAGCTGACGAAAGGAACGACAATGCCGACGATGACCCGCACCGCCGAAGTGAAGACCCGCACGACCGCACAGATCAAGGCCGACGCCGCAGCTGTCTACGCACGCTGGGGCATTAGCCTGTCGGACGCGATCAACATCTTCCTCGCCAAGTCGATCGAGGTTGGCGGCCTCCCCTTCGACATGCGCCCCGAGACTCCCACATTTGACGGACTCGAGCGCTATGCCTATCGCCCCAGTATGGATGCGAATGGAGTCGCGCGGCTCCCAGGAGACTGGGATGACGGCGAGTGAGGCGACGCCAGCTCCATGGGAGATCTAGCACGCGCGCTTTAACTTCGACGACCTCGGCTATAAGTTTCGCCCGGTCCTCATTCTTGCCTGTTCACCCGAGGGCCTCCTGGCGGCGATGATCACCAGCGCCTCGAACAAGCTCTCTCTCCCACTCGACACTCCCCTCGACGAGTGGCAAGAGGCTGGACTCACGAAGCCTTCCCTCGTCCGAGTGGACCGAATCGCCCTCTTGCCACCGACCTACCTCGGCACCGCGGGCAGGATCGGCAAGCTATCTCCGCACGACACACACCGAGTCAGCCAGGCACTCGCCACGCTCCGCCGATAACGAAACACCGGCCTCGTCCCACGATTCAGGGACGAGACCGGGGCTCAGTTCTCAGCTACAGGGCGCGCAGCGTCACTCCCACTCGATGGTGGCCGGGGGCTTGGAGGTCACGTCGAGGACGACGCGGTTGACCTCGGGCACCGAGTTGGTGATGCGCGTGGAGATGCGGGCCAGGACGTCGTAGGGCAGGCGCGTCCAGTCGGCTGTCATCGCGTCCTCGGAGGACACGGGGCGCAGCACGATCGGGTGACCGTAGGTACGGCCATCCCCCTGGACCCCCACGGAACGAACGTCGGCGAGCAGAACGACCGGGCACTGCCAGATCTCCTGATCCAGGCCGGCCGCCGTGAGCTCCTCGCGGGCGATCAGGTCAGCAGCGCGCAGGATGTCCAGGCGCTCGCGCGTGACCTCGCCAATAATGCGGATGCCCAGGCCCGGGCCCGGGAAGGGCTGGCGATTCACCAGGTAGTCGGGCAGGCCCAGCTCACGGCCGACCGCACGCACCTCGTCCTTGAACAGGGTGCGCAGGGGCTCGACCAGCTCGAAGGTCATGTCCTCGGGCAGGCCACCCACGTTGTGGTGGCTCTTGATGTTGGCCGCGCCCTCGCCGCCGCCGGACTCGACGACGTCGGGGTACAGCGTTCCCTGGACGAGGAACTTCACCTCGCCGCCGGCGGCGCCGACCTCTTCGATGACCTGCTTCTGGGCGGCCTCAAAGGAACGGATGAACTCGCGGCCGATGATCTTACGCTTCGCCTCGGGCTCGGTGACGCCGGCCAGGGCGGACAGGAAACGCTCGGACTCGTCGCACGTGATGACACGGATGCCCATGCCGCGCGCGTAGTCGTTCTCCACCTGCTCGCGCTCGCCCGCACGCAGCAGGCCGTGATCGATGAAGAAGCAGGTCAGCTGATCGCCGACAGCCTTGTGCACGAGGGCCGCAGCCACGGAGGAGTCCACGCCGCCGGACAGGGCGCAGATGACCTGCGCGTCACCGACCTGCTCACGGATCTTCTCGACCTGCTCGTCCACGATGGACCCGGCGGTCCACGCGGGTGTGATCCCCGCACCCTTGTACAGGAAGTTCTTCAGGGCATCCTGGCCGAACTGGGAGTGGCCCACCTCGGGGTGCCACTGCAGGCCGTAGAGGCGACGCTCGCGCGACTCGAAGGCCGCGACGGGGGTCTCGGCGGTGGAGGCTGTGACGGTGAAGCCCTCGGGCGCACCCTGGACGGCATCGCCGTGGCTCATCCACACGATCTGATCGTCGGGGGTGCCATCGAACAGGCAAGAACCCGCAGAAACCGTGGCCTCGGTGTGCCCATACTCGCGGGTACCCGTGCGACCCACGGTGCCGCCGAGGGCGTGGGCCATGGTCTGGAATCCGTAGCAGATACCCAGGACGGGCACGCCGGCCTCGAAGATCGCGGGATCGACGGAGGGTGCGCCCTCCTCGTACACGGAGGACGGGCCGCCGGACAGGATGATGGCGGCCGGCTCCTTGGCGAGCATGTCTGCCACGCTCATGGTGTGGGGGACGATCTCGGAGTAGACGTTAGCCTCACGCACGCGGCGGGCGATCAGCTGGGCATACTGCGCGCCGAAGTCGACGACGAGGACGGGGTGCATGTCAGAAGCGTTCACCTTGCCAATGGTACCCGCGGACGCCCCGCCCCGTCGCGCTCCATTACGCATGTCACCACTGCGCACGCCGGATACGGGGCGGCCCCGCCCCCGGGAGGGGACGAGGCCGACTCGCGTTGCGCTGGAGCGCGCGGCTCAGCGGAAGATGGAGCGCAGCACCGGGAACGCGCCGGTGGCCACGGCAGCCTTCAGCAGGTCGCCGATAATGAAGGGAACGAAGCCCTTCATCAGGCCCTGCTCGAGGGTCATGTGGGCGAAGGGGATCATCCAGGCCAGGCCCGCGATGTACACGGAGAAGATGGACACGACGGCGGTCGGCGCCATGGTGAGGACGCGACGGTCAGCGCCGCGCTGAGCGGCCAGACCGGCGATCGCGGCGACGAGGAGGTAGCCGAGGATGTAGCCGAAGGAGGCGAAGGCCCAGCCGACGTTCGTGCCGGTGAAGACGGGCGCTCCGGCGACGCCGAGAATCGCGTACGTCGCGACGGAGGCGAGACCTCGGCGGGCTCCCAGGGTCGTGCCAACCGACAGCGCACCGAGGGTACCCAAGGAGACGGGCACGGGCGTGAAGGGCAGCGGGATCGAGATGCGGGCCAGCACGATCATGACGACCGTTCCGGCGGCGATCAGGGCGATCTCACGAACGATCGTGCCACCGAGACGGTCGGCGAGAACGCGGTTTTCGCGCGCAGCGACGGGGGAAGCGGTCAGAGTCGTCATAAGGCACCTTTCAACAGGGCTAACAGCCTTTCGTTCAACAATTGAACGATATGCTGCCCGCCACTCCCCTGTCAAGCACACGGAGGCAAATCTCAGGGGGCGAGCGCCACACCGGCGCTCGCCCCCTGGAACCCTTCAGCAGGGATGATCAGTGCGCGAAGTGGCGCGTACCCGTCAGGTACATCGTGATGCCCGCAGCGTTCGCCGCATCAATCGACTCCTGGTCACGCACGGAACCACCGGGCTGGACAACCGCCTTCACGCCCGCGTCGATGAGCACCTGCAGTCCGTCCGCGAAGGGGAAGAACGCATCCGACGCGGCGACCGCCCCAATGGAACGCTGCTCGGGAGCCTCGGCCACAACCTCGGACGCGCGAGCGCCACCCGCACTGTCCACGTTGGACGCCGCCGCGTCACCCGTCGAACGCGAGCCCAGCGTGTTCGCACGCTCGACCGCCAGCTTGCACGAGTCCACGCGGTTCACCTGGCCCATACCGACACCCACCGAGGCACCGTCCTTGACCAGCAGGATCGCATTCGAACGGACCGCGCGAACCGTGCGCCACGCAAACTCCAGGTCCGCCAGCGTCGCCTCGTCGGCGGGAGCGCCGGCCGCGAGCGTCCAGTTCTCCGGCGAGTCGCCGGGCGCGTCGATGTCGTCACGCTCCTGGACCAGCAGGCCGCCGCTGATCTGCTTGAACTCGTACGAGCCGCGAGCCGGGGGCTCGACCTGCAGGACGCGCAGGTTCTTCTTCGCGCTCAACACCTCGAGCGCGCCCTCCTCGTAGTCGGGGGCCAGCACGACCTCGGTGAAGATCGGGACGATCTGGCGAGCCAGCTCCACGCTCACCGGGCGGTTCACAGCGATCACGCCGCCAAACGCCGACACGGGGTCGCAGGCGTGCGCGAGGCGGTGCGCCTCGGCCACATCATCGGCCACCGCGATGCCGCAGGGGTTCGCGTGCTTGATGATCGCGACGCAGGGACGCTCATGGTCGTAGGCGGCGCGCAGGGCGGCGTCGCCGTCCGTGTAGTTGTTGTAGCTCATGGCCTTGCCGTGCAGCTGGCGCGCGTTCGCGATGCCCGGAGCCAGCGCCTCGTCGTCGGCCTCCTCGTCCTCGAAGGACTCGTCGATCTCACGGTACACGGCCGCGCCCTGGTGCGGATTCTCGCCGTAGCGCAGCGACTCCACGCGCTCGAACGCGTCGGCGACAAACACGGGCATGCCCGAGGCCTGCCCCTCCTCCTCGGGGACCTCCACCACGTAGTCTTCCTCGGCCTGGTAGCCCAGGGACTCCAAGAACGCCGCGTCGGAGGCATCCAGGTGAGTCTCGGCGGCCTCGTCGAGGGTTTCGCGCACGTCCTCAAGATCCAGCTCGTCAGCCAGCCAGCCGGCGATCGCCAGGTCGTAGGTCGCGGTGTGCGCGAAAGCCTCGGCGGCCAGCACGCGACGCTGCTCGAGGGTGAAGCCCTCCCCCGCCACCGCCTCGGCCACATCCGCGTAACGCTCGGGGGAGGTCACGACGGCGACCGACGGATGATTCTTCGCCGCCGCGCGCACCATGGACGGGCCGCCGATGTCAATCTGCTCGACGCACTCATCGAAGGACGCACCCGACGCAACCGTCTCCTGGAAGGGGTACAGGTTGCACACGACCAGGTCGAAGGCCTTGATGCCCAGCTGGGCGATCTGCTCGCGGTGCGCGGCCTTACGCTGATCGGCCAGAATGCCGGAATGAATGAAGGGGTGCAGAGTCTTCACGCGCCCCTCGAGCACCTCCGGGAAACCGGTCACGTCGTCGACCGGGGTGACGGCCACGCCAGCGTCCGCGATGCGGGCGGCCGTGGAGCCGGTGGAGACGATCTCCACGCCGGCCTCGCCAAGCGCGCGAGCGAGATCCGCCAACCCCGTCTTGTCGTACACAGAGATCAGGGCCCGCTTAATGGGGCGCACGTCGATGGGTTCCAGGTTGTCCAGGGAGACGGACATAGTTCCTCCAGGTTGAGACCAAACCCAGGCGCCCAGGCGGGCGACGCCTCGCGGGAAGTGCGGCCGCTCCCCGGTGGTGATCCACCCTCGCCAGTCGCGGCAACTCCCAGTCTAGTTCAGGCCCTCGCGCCTCGTCGCCTTCGTTTCGGGGTCTTCCGCGTCACCCTCGGCCCGGCTCACTTCGCTGTCCCCTGCCTCGTCGGCACCGGTTTCGCCGGTCTCCTCGTGCGTCTCGTCCGCTTCTCCCGCGTCGGCACCCGCTTCGAGATCCTCAGCCCCAGCCTCGTCGGTCTCCGCGTCCGCGTCGCCCACCTCAGCGGGGTCGGACGCCTCAGCCCAGGCCTCGTCCGTCTTCGAGGCAGTGGTCCCCACGCGGGAGGCTCGCTCGGCGGCGCGGCGGCGCAGGGCCTCGCCCTCATTGCGCACGCGGCCGGCCCCCTCTCCGAGGAGGGCACGCGTCGTCGGGTGGGTCGCCAGGGCGATGATCAGCGCGGGCAGGGCGATCTCGAGCACGAGGGCGAGCGTCGCCCACCCCACGCGCGGCCCCATCGAGGCCAAGCGCACCGAGCCCAGGCTCATCGTCGCGCTCCACATCCACAGGGCCGTCACCGACGCCATGATCACCGAGGCCAGCACACCCTGAGCGCTCTGGTGCAGCAGGTGCTCACGACGGAACGAACGAGCCGCGACGACGCCGAGGCCAACGCCCAGCACAATCGGCGCGAGAATCACCCACAGGCCCGGAGCGCTCTCCGGGACAGCACCCAGGAGCGGGATCGGCGGAATCGGCCCCATACCCGCCACCGCCGGAGAATGCAACGAATCCGTCGCCGTCAGGAAGCCCGCGCCCGACCACCATGAGGCCACCCACGCCATGACCGTCGGCGCAAACAGCGCCTGCCCACCGACGATGAACGACGTGTCCGCGGCCGACGAAGCACCCAGAAGCTCCTGAATACCCACCATACGGCTCCACCCCGCGACGAGCGCGATGACCGAGGCCACGAACGACGCTGCCACGAGCACCACCACTGACAGGCCACCCAGCTTCAGGCCACCCGAAATCCAGTGCTGCATCGACGGTGCCTCGTGGTCACGCGAATAGCCCGAGGCGACGAACCAGACCGAGCCGATCAACGGGATCAACACGCCGCCGATCGTCCCCGTCCACCAATGCGAATGAATCCCCGAGGCCCCCGCCAGGAGCCACGAGGTCAACAGGAAGCCAGGCACGGCAAACAGCGCGGCGCTGCGCGGATAACCCGCCGTCGTGCGCAGCAGAATCCGCACCAGCACGATCAGCAGCGCGCCCATCAGCGTCGGGATCGCACGATAGTGCACCTCCCCCACGACCGACGTGCCACCAATGACGGCGGCCCACAGGTCGCCACCCAGGCCGAGCGCGTCGCGCGGCGTCGTGTCATTCATCCACGAGTTCGAGCGCAGCGTCAGGTAGGCGATCATCGTGAACACCGTGATCAGACCCCAGCCCGCAAAGGCCGCCTCAACTCCCGCGAGCACACCGCGCGCCCACCCCTGCGGGACGGCCACGCGGATCGTCGCTCGATCCGCCACGTACGTGGTCGTGGTTCGCCGGGGGCTGGGTACTTCTCTGATGCGCTCGCTCACAGGCCCATAGTGTCAGAATCGGCCCGGGGCCGCGACGCTGCGCGCCGACCCCGGGCCGATTTCTGCTGTGACGTTAGCGCGAGAGGATCTCTCGAGCGATCTGCGCCGTCTGCGAGGGGGTGCGACCCACGCGCACGCCCACGGCCTCGAGCGCCTCCGCCTTCGCGGCAGCAGTGCCGGACGAGCCCGACACGATCGCGCCGGCGTGACCCATGGTCTTACCCTCGGGGGCCGTGAAGCCCGCGATGTAGGCGACGACGGGCTTCGTCATGTTCTCCTGAATCCACGCGGCCGCGCGTTCCTCGGCGTCGCCGCCGATCTCGCCGATCATGATGACGAGGTCGGTGTCCGGGTCCGCCTCGAAAGCCGCCAGCGCGTCGATGTGGGTGGTGCCCACGACCGGGTCGCCGCCGATGCCCAGGCACGTCGTGAAGCCGAAATCGCGCAGCTCGTACATGAGCTGGTAGGTCAGCGTTCCCGACTTCGAGACGAGGCCGAGGCGGCCCGGTCCCGTAATGTCCGCCGGCGTGATGCCCAGATTCGCCTGCCCGGGCGAGATGATGCCGGGGCAGTTCGGGCCAATCAGGCGCACGCCCGCCGCCAGCGCGCGCTCGACGACGATCGTGGAGTCCTGGACGGGGATGCCCTCAGTAATGAGGACGATCGTCTCGATGCCCGCCTCGATGGCCTCGAGGGCGGCCCCCTTCGCGAAGGCCGGGGGCACGAAGATGACGGAGGCGTTCGCGCCGGTGGCCTCGCGGGCCTCGGCGACCGTGCCGAAGACGGGGACCTCAACCTGGCCGTCGGTCACCTTGTCGGCTCCCGGGCCGTAGCCCTGCACGTCGAAGGTCACGGTCGTGCCGGCCTTGCGCGGGTTCGTGCCGCCCACGATGGCCGTGCCGGCGCTCAGCATGCGCTGAGTGTGCTTGCGGCCCTCGGCACCGGTCATGCCCTGGACGATGACCCGGGTGTCAGAGTTGACGAAGATAGTCATGGTGTTCTCCTGCGGTTCTCGGGTCGTTACTTCGACGAGGCCTGTGCTGCGAGCTCGGCTGCACGCCTGGCCGCGCCGTCCATCGTTTCTTCCATGTGGACGAGCGGGTGCGCAGCCTGCTCGAGGATCGCGCGGCCCTCCTCGACCTTGTTGCCGTCAAGGCGCACGACGAGCGGCTTCGAGGCCGCGTCGCCCAGCGTCTCGAGCGCGCCGATAATGCCTCGGGCGACCTGGTCGCAGGCGGTGATTCCACCGAAGACGTTGACGAACACGGAGCGCACCTGGTCGTCGCCGAGGATGATGTCCAGGCCCTTGGCCATGACCTCGGCCGAGGCGCCGCCGCCGATGTCGAGGAAGTTAGCGGGCTTCATGCCGCCGAACTCCTCGCCGGCCATCGCAACCACGTCGAGGGTCGACATGACCAGCCCCGCGCCGTTACCGATGATGCCGACCTGCCCCTCCAGACGCACGTAGTTGAGTCCGGCTGCCTTCGCTGCGGCCTCGCGCGGATCCTGCGCGGCCACGTCCACCAGCTCAGCGTGGCCGGGGTGACGGAAGCGCGCGTTGTCGTCGAGGGTCACCTTGCCGTCCACGGCCCACACGGAGCCGTCAGGGCTGGAGACCAGCGGATTAACCTCGACCAGGGTAGCGTCCTCATCGCGGTAGACGGTCCACAGGGTTTCGAGGACAGGGGCGATAGCCTGCGCCGTTTCCTCGTCGAAGCCCGCTTCCTTGGCGATGTGGCGGGCAACCTCTGCATCAATGCCGACGGTGGGGTCGAGAGGGACGCGAGCCAGGGCCTCGGGGCGTTCCTTCGCGAGGGTTTCGATGTCCATGCCGCCTTCGCGCGAGCACATCGCCAGGTGGCGTCGGTTCGAGCGGTCCAGCAGGATCGAGAAGTAGTATTCGGCGGCAATGTCCGCGCCGGACGCGATCATGACCTTCTTGACGATGTGGCCCTTGATGTCGAGGCCGAGGATGGCCTCAGCTTTCTCGTAGGCCTCGTCGGCGGTGTGGGCGAGCTTGACGCCGCCGGCCTTGCCGCGGCCGCCGGTCTTCACCTGCGCCTTGACGACCAGCAGCGACGCACCGTCCGCGAGGAGCTCGCGCGCACCCTCGCGCGCATCTTCGGGGGTTGACGCCAGGCGATAGTCGAGCACGGGCACGCCGTGCTCCTTGAACATCTGCCGGGCCTGGTACTCGTAGAGATCCACCTTATTCCCTCCGTTGAACGTGGTGTGGTCAGCGCAATAATTCTAACGTGCGACCGGCATAAACGCGCCATTTCCTCCCATTATCAAGGCTTGTCACGGCCTTGACCAGAAGGCGCTTTCCCTTTGTCAACGCTTTGCGTTGCGGGGAGGGTTGCTGGGGTCGTGTGGGGCGGCCGTGCCCAGCTTCCGCTAGGCGGGTGTAGCTGCGTATCGAAGGGTTAACACTGCCAGCTGGGCGGGCCCAGCTGGCAGGATCGCGGCACAACACAACTCGCCCCGTGGGATCCCACGAGTGCCGGTCCGCGAAAAAACTCGCCCAACACGGCCCCTCCAGCGACATTTCCGCGAAAAGTTCGCCCAGCACAGCCTCTCCAGTCGCGTTTCCGCGAAAAAGTTCACCCAGTACGGCCCCTCCAGCGGATCTTCCGCGAATAAGTTCTCCCAGCAAGCGTAAAAACGCCGATTTTGGGGTGTTTTGAGCGTGCAGGGCGAACTTTTTCGCGCTCACGCCCACCATCAGACCACGCAGGGCGAGTAGTGTCCCGCATAGTGGTGTAACCGTGTGGTGGTCGGCCCGTTTGATATGGGTGCGGTCACCGTGTGATCCTTCGAGAAAGCTCTCTACTTCTGACTCGAAATGATTTGGAGGCACAACGATGACCGCTCCTCATATTATCGACCCTGCTGGCCTGCTTGGCGAGGCGTTGTCCCAGGCATCCCCGGATTTGATGCGTTCCTTGCTCCAGCACGTGATTAACGCGTTGTTATCAGCGGACGCTGACACCGTGTGCGGGGCCCAGTGGGGCCAACAAGACCCGCAGCGTCAGGCCAGGCGCAATGGGTATCGCTACCGGCCCCTGGACACCAGGGTCGGCACCATTGACGTGGCGATCCCCAAGCTGCGCTCAGGAACCTATTTTCCAGAGTGGTTGCTTCAACGCCGCAAACGCTCCGAAAGCGCCTTGATCACAGTGGTCGCTGACTGCTACCTGGCAGGAGTATCCACGCGCCGTATGGACAAGCTC
>NZ_JVOJ01000011.1 GCF_001064145.1 Sanguibacter keddieii | reverse complement strand
GCACGTCCCTGAACAGCAACCATTGAAACCACCATCACCTCTGCGCCCGAAAACTGCACCAAAACAGCCCATTTCTCACCTGCAAAGGCGATGGCGGTTTCAGTTGAGGCTCGGCCGGCATCCGCAAAGGCGATGGCGGTTTCAGACCGGGCCACCTGGCCGAGTAGTGTCCCGCATAGTGGTGTAACCGTGTGGTGGTCGGCCCGTTTGATATGGGTGCGGTCACCGTGTGATCCTTCGAGAAAGCTCTCTACTTCTGACTCGAAATGATTTGGAGGCACAACGATGACCGCTCCTCATATTATCGACCCTGCTGGCCTGCTTGGCGAGGCGTTGTCCCAGGCATCCCCGGATTTGATGCGTTCCTTGCTCCAGCACGTGATTAACGCGTTGTTATCAGCGGACGCTGACACCGTGTGCGGGGCCCAGTGGGGCCAACAAGACCCGCAGCGTCAGGCCAGGCGCAATGGGTATCGCTACCGGCCCCTGGACACCAGGGTCGGCACCATTGACGTGGCGATCCCCAAGCTGCGCTCAGGAACCTATTTTCCAGAGTGGTTGCTTCAACGCCGCAAACGCTCCGAAAGCGCCTTGATCACAGTGGTCGCTGACTGCTACCTGGCAGGAGTATCCACGCGCCGTATGGACAAGCTC
>NZ_JVOJ01000010.1:95072-95206 GCF_001064145.1 Sanguibacter keddieii | reverse complement strand
CTGGACTTCAATTTCGATGTCCAAGAAACGGGAGGCAGTTCAGATTGATGGACGAGGCTGGGGTTTCTCTATGTGCTCAGGCGTCAGGCACCCTGCTGCGGGTGCCGCGCGCACGGCGTCACCCTTCGGGCTTG
>NZ_JVOJ01000010.1:0-94972 GCF_001064145.1 Sanguibacter keddieii | reverse complement strand
CCCTGCTGCGGGTGCCGCGCGCACGGCGTCACCCTTCGGGCTTGCCGCGCGCGGGCGTCAGGTGCCCTGCTGCGGGTGCCGCGCGCACGGCGTCACCCTTCGGGCTTGCCGCGCGCGGGCGCCCCGGGCGTCAGGCGCCCTGCCAGTACGCCTCAAGCACCCGGGAGAGGTCTAGGAGATCATCCACGTGGCTCATCTCGCGCGCCGAGTGCATCGACAGCAAGCCCACGCCCACGTCCACCGTCAGGATCCCCAGGCGGGTCGCCGTGATCGGGCCGATCGTCGTCCCACACGGCATCGCGTTGTTGCCCACGAAGCTCTGCGAAACCACGCCCGCCGCCGCGCACGCGCGATTCCATAGGGCGATGCCCTCGCCGTCCGTCGCGTAACGCTGCTTCGAATTGATCTTGATGATCGGGCCACGGCCCATCATCGGACGGTTATCCGGATCGTGGTGGCCCGCATAGTTCGGGTGCACCGAGTGCGCGGCGTCCGCGCTCACGCACGAGGAGGCCGCGAGCATGCGCTCGAAGCCATCCTCGTCCCGGCCCAGAGCCTTCGCCGTGCGGCGCAGCACCGTCTCCAGGATCGGGCCGGCCGCACCCGTGCGCGAGGCCGAACCCACCTCCTCGTGATCGAAACACATGAATACCGTGATGTCGCCGCCCGCAGGCGTGCCCTGCGCGGCCAGGCGCTCCAGGGCCACCAGGCCCGGGTGCACGCTCGACAGGTTGTCCTGGCGCGAGGCCGCGATGAACTGGCCCTTGTCACCGAAGAAGCCCGGCCCCTGGCTGGGGGTGAGAATCAGATCGAACGCCGCGACCTGCGACGCGTCATCCAGACCCGCCGTGCGCGCCACGTACTCCAACACGTTGCCGTACGGGTTATCCACCGTCCACACCGGGTGCAGATGCTTCTGCGGATCCAGCTTCAGGCCGCCCGGGTTCACGTCGCGATCCAGGTGGATCGCCAGCTGCGGGATGCGAGCGATCGGGCCCGTGCGAGCCAGGACGACCTCGCCGCTATTCAAGACCAGGCGGCCCGCCAGCGTCAGCTCGCGATCCAGCCACGAGTTCCACATCATGCCGCCGTACACCTCGACGTCGATCTGGCCCCAGCCATCCGGCGTCGTCGACTGCACCGACGGCTTCACCGACAACGCCGGCGAATCCGTATGCGCGCCCACGATGCGGAAACCCGCGTCGTCAGCGACCGTCTCGGGCACGAACCACGCGGCCACCGCGCCACCGCGCACCATCACGTGACCGCCCGGGGACGCGTCCCACGCGCCCTTCTCGTCAACGCGCGTAAAACCGGCGTCCACCAGGCGCTGCGCCACAACCTCGGCTGCATGATAGGGGGAAGGAGAATCAAGGAGGAAATGCTGATAGTCCACCGCGTTCGCGTGGACTTCGTCCAGTTCAAGCTGTGCCATACCTCAATGGTAGAACGCCGCGCGTGTGGCGGCCTACGCTTGAGGCATGAGTGAGATTCCCGCATACACCCTGTCCGACGGTCTCGACGTTCCCGCGATCGCGCTGGGCACCTACAACCTGCGCGGTGCCTCGGGAGTGGCCTCCATCATTTCCGGCGTTGAGGCCGGGTACCGGATGCTGGATAGCGCCTTCAACTACGAGAACGAGGGTGCCCTCGGTGCGGCCGTGCGCCGCTGCGGCATCCCCCGCGAGGAGCTGCGCCTGGTCTCCAAACTCCCCGGTCGCCACCAGCGCTACGACGAGGCCGTCTACACCCTCGAAGAATCCCTCATGCGCGCTGGCCTGGACTACTGGGACATGTACCTGATCCACTGGCCCAACCCCAAGCGCGGCCTGTACGTCGAAGCCTTCCAAGCCCTGCTGGACGCGCGCGACCGCGGCCTCATCCGCTCCGTCGGTGTGTGCAACTTCCTGCCCGAACACCTTGACCGTGTGCACGCAGCAACCGGCGAGTACCCGAGTGTCAACCAGATCGAGCTGCACCCCTACTTCCCGCAGGCCTCCGCGCTGGCCTACCACGCGCAGGTCGGCGTGCTCACCGAATCCTGGAGCCCGCTGGGGCGCAAGTGGCGCATCGTCGAAGACCCCGCGATCGTCGCCCTGGCCTCCGAAGCGGGCGTGTCCCCGTCGCGGCTCATCCTGCGCTGGCACTACCAGCTCGGCGCCCTGCCCCTGCCCAAGTCCGGTCACCCTGAGCGCCAACGCGAGAACCTCGACATCTTCTCCTTCTCGCTATCGCCTGAGCAGATGGCGGCGATCAGTGCACTCGGCCGCCCCGACGGCCGCCAGGCCGACCAGAACCCGGAGTACTACGAGGAGTTCTGAGGCTTCTCCGTTCGGTGGTGCTTGTGGCACCGCTGGTGTTCCGGGCGCCGGAGGGCCCGGTCGCCCACCTGATCTCCGGCTTGCTTGCCGCGCCGCCTGATCTCCGGCCGCCGCGTGGCCAGGCCCGTGTCTTGAAGCCCGGCCAGGACCCGTCTCTCCGCATCAATGTCGCACGTAATTCCCCTTCGAGTATTTCAAACGTTGAATTCACATCGTTGGAATTACAACGTTTTGAGACAGTCTTTAAAACTGACCGCGTTAAATTACGTGCGACTTATGTTTGGCTTGGGCCCTGCCGCCGCCCACTGGCACCGCAGCCATGCCCTCTTGCGTCCTCCGGTCCCTCCGGCGCCCTCCACACCAGCGGCGCTGTGTCGCTGTGAATAGCCCTGCCAGGCCCCGCCACCGCCCACGTGGGCGCCGCAGCCAGGCCCTCTTGCGCCCTCCTCACCAGTGCGACTTGAATGTCGCACGTAATTCCCCTGCGGCTACTTCAAACTTTGAATTCGCATCGTTGCAATTGCAACGTTTGTGGATAGGCTTAAAAAGTGACCGCGGGAAATTATGTGCGACTTTTGTTTGGCTCTGGCCCTGCCGCCGCCCACCGGCATCTGAAATCTCTCGCGTGAAACCGGTGTCGCCTTTGCTCGCTTGTATGTGCGTGGGGTTGAAACCGGCGTCGCCTTTGCGGGCCGGTGAGGGGGGTCAGTTGAAACCGCCATCGCCTTTGCGGGTGAGAAATGGGTGTTTTTCGCGCATTTTTCGGTTGCAGTGGTGACGGCGGTTTCATGCTGGCCTGCATCAGTGGCTGCAGAGGTGTCATTGGTTTCACAGTCGGCACGTGGCTGTGTCCTGTGCGCGAAAAAGTTCACCCTGCGTGGGCTGATGTGGGTGCGAGCGCGAAAAAGTTCGCCCTGCGTGCTCAGAAAGGCCCACAATCGGCGGTTTGTGGCGTGTTGGGCGAGTTTTTCGTGACAATGCCGCTCGAGGGGCTGCGTTGGGCGAATTTTGTCTCGCACAAGGCCAGATATGCCTCGTGCTGGGCGAAGAATGTCTCGCCAACGGGTGCTGCAATCAGGCTCGTAGCCCACGCGGCGACCTCTACGCCAACGGCGCGGCTGGAATGCGCGGTTAAGCTTGTCGCCCGTGGGTATTGCACTACTTGGGGAGCCATTGCACTGCTTTGTTGCTAGTGCAATGCTGCGCTACCTAGTGCATTGCCTTCCAAAATAGTCCAGCGGTGTCGACGTCTGCTGCGCATGCGGATAGGTTGTCGCCATATGGATAGGTTATGAGGATCCGGAAAGCTTATTAACCTATCCGGACGCGGATAACCTCTCCGCATCTTCATAACCTATCCGCATCGTCGGCTGCCAGGTCTGCCCTTGTGCCCACGTGCGTGTCAGTCAGGCTCCGGAGGTGCCTTCAAGGCCCAAACGAACCGCCCGCCCACGCATCATGCGGGGGCGGGCGGCAATACGAAGAATCAAGCAGCAACACGCAACGCAATCGCTGCAAACGGCGCTAAGGCCGTGAGCAGTACACGCGTCGCACGCTCACTTCTTCTCGAGCGTCACGCGGTACACGTTGGTCTCGCGCAGCTGGAAGCCGGCGCGCTGGTACAGGCGGTTCGCGGCCTCGCGCGAGGGGCGCGAGGTGAGGTCGACGGTGCGCGCGCCGATCTTCTGGGCGTGCTCAATCGCTGCGACCACGAGGGCCTGGCCGGCACCCTGGCCGCGGGCACCCTCGTCGACGACGACGTCCTCGACCCACGCGCGCACGCCCGTCGGAATCTCGAAGGTGGCCAGCGACAGCATGCCGAGGATCGGGTGGTGGCCCTCCGCGTCAGCGGTGTCGGGGCGGAACACGAAGAGGTGCACGCCGGACTGGGAGAGGAAACGCTCCACGTCGGCCTCGCTCATGGGGGCGGCGGAGCGGGACAGCTGGGGGATCAGTCGCCCCATGGCCTCGTGGATTTCGGGCGTGGCGGCGGTGATAAGTTCGACGGTCATGTGTCTCCTAACGTTAGGTCCAATTGTAACGGTAAGGGACGGTGGACCCGCGCGCTTGGGGGGCGTGTGGAGCGAGCATTTGCGCACGAGCGACGCATAGTCCACATTTATATTCCATAGAAACTAATGCCGCCCTCATGGACGTCATCCGACTTGAAGGCCCGTGCGATGTCGATGAGATGACGGTCTCGCAGCAATGTGGTCGTGCTGGGCTGAGTCCTCGCGAGAGTGGTGCCCGACCTACGCGCGCTCAAGGAGGAGGGCGACCTCGGCGTGGGTCGTGTGCGGGAACATGTCGAAGATGCGGCCCTCGACGGGGCGCAGCGTGGGCATGGCCGCCAGGTCTGTGGCCAGCGATGTGGGGTTGCACGAGGAGTAGATGACGCGGGGCGCGTCGCAGTCGTTGAGGAAGGCGGCCAGGTCCGCTCCGATGCCTCGACGCGGCGGGTTCACGACGATCACGTCGGGTATGTCCTCGGGCGACTGGGCTCGCGCCCACGAGGTGGCGTCGTCGGCGATGAAGGACGCGGCCGACCGCGACAGGCCCGCGTGGCGTGCGGCGCTGATCGCCGAGGAGATCGCCCCGGAGGACACTTCGACGCCGGTGACGCGCGGGAATCCGGCGCGCGCGGCGGCGAGGGCGAAGCCGCCGACGCCGCAGTACAGGTCCCACAGGCTCTCGGGCAGCCGGCCGTCGGCGAAGGGGCGCGACGCCCACACTGAGGCCTGCTCGTACAGGGCAGAGGCGACGGACGCGTTCGTCTGCGCGAAGGAACGAGGCCCCAGCTCGAGGCCCTCAACGCTGAGCGGCAGCGTGCGGGCGCGCGTCAGGATGATCTCGTCGGGGCCCTCGACGATGGCCTCGTGCGTGGGGTGAATGTTCGCGGTGACGACGTGTGCGCTGGGCACGAGGTCGCGCAGGAGCGGCAGCGCCGAGCGAATGTCGGAGACGCGGTCGCGCGTGCGGAGCACGAAGCGGATCATGAGCCGCTCGCCCTCGCCCACCGTGATGAGGATGTTCTTGAGCTCCCCGCGCTTGGTGGGAACGTCGTAGGGAGTCAGGTCCAGGGAACGGATGAAGCGCTTGAGGCCGGGCGTCGCGCGGTTGATCGCGGGGTGCTGGATGGGGCAGCCGGGCAGGTCGACGCCGCGGCGGTCGGGGCCCAGGATGCCCAGGGTGGGCCGGCGGCGGGTTCCTCCGACGACGAGCTTTGCGCTCGTCCGAAATCCCTTCTCCGGGGACGAGGCCGGGGCCAGCCAGGCGATCTCGCCGGCTCCTGGGACGGGGGAGAGGGTGGCTGCGACGGCCTCGACCTTGCCGGCGAGCTGGCGCTCGTAGGGCTGGGGGAGGAGGGAGCAGGACCGGCAGGTCCCGGCGTCAAAGTGGTCGCAGCGCATCCCCTAAGTGTAAGTGGGGGCGGGGCGCAGCGTCAGCTACGCCCCGCCCCCATCTGTGGTGGTTAAGCCCACGCGGTGCTTAGGACTTGGCCAGGCGCGAGCGGCGGATGAACGCCGTGCCCGCTCCCGCGGCGATCAGCGCGGCTGCCACAGCGAGCAGCGCGTTGGTGCCGGTGCGTGCCAGGCCGCCCTTGCCGCTCTGTTCGGGGGCGGGGGAGGGGGCTGCGGAGGGCTGCGCGCTCGGAGCGGCGCTCGGGTCCTCGGCGGGTGCCGGGGGCGCGGTGACCGTCAGCGGCGCGGAGGCCGTCACAGTGGGTGTGTCAGACGCGGCGATGACCGTGTGCTCGCCGGCCTCGGTGTCGGCGGGGACCGTCACCTCAGCGGTGAAGTCGCCGCTGGCGTCGGTGGTGGCGGTGCCGACCTCGACGGGCTCAGAGTGCAGCGTGATCGTCACGGCGGATTCGGGCGCGAAGCCCGTGCCCTTCACGGTGACGGTCTTGCCGGCCTCGACGCTCGAAGGCTCGACGGTCACTGCGGGGGTCGAGAGCTTCTCGGCCTTGACGGTGACCGACTTGACGGTCGTGTCCTTGCCGAAGCCCTTGAGGGCGTACGTCGGGTTGTCGTACTCGAGGGTCACGCGAGCGGTCTGGTTCGCTCCGATGGTGAAGGGGCCGACGCCCTCCTTGAGCTCGGCGACCGTCAGGCCCTTGATGACCTGTCCGTCGACGGTGACCTTGTACTTCGCGTAGGCGTCCGTGAAGCCCTCGGTGTCGAAGGCAACGCTCACGCCCGAGGCGACCTTGTCACCGGAGGTGATGGAGGCCGTGAAGCTGGTCTCGCCGGTCTTGGGGGTGGGGGCCTTGAACTTTTCGAGGCCGGAGGCGGGGATCGTGGTCGCCTCGGTGCCGATGGTGGTCAGGCCGGTGGGCACGTAGTTGGGCGCGCCGTTCGTGGTGACCGTGACGACGGGGAGGATCTCGTCGGGCTGCGTGGGCAGCGTGACGACGAGGTCGTTGCCCTCGACCTTGTAGGTCAGGGGCGCGTCGGAGCCGTCCAGCTTCACCGAGGAGATGTCGTTGGCGCCGGCGCCGCGCAGCGTGATCGTGCCGTCGGCGGGCCACTTTTCGATGCCCAGGTAGATGTGGGAGTCATCGACCATGGTCTTGCCCCAGGTTTCGATGGGGAAGTGGGTCGGGCGCGAGTTGCTCAGAATGCCGGGGTGGGCGCGGTTCCAGTCGCCGATGCCCTTGAGGACAGAGGCGTCCCACGGATCGTAGGAGCCGTCGAACTTCGGGCCGACGTTGAAGAGGAACTGACCGCCCAGGGCGACGGTCGAGAACATGTTGCCCACGATCTCGGTGGTCTTGGTGTGGGCACCGCCGGGGGCCTTACGCAACGCCGTCGTGTTGTCGACGTCGATCATGTGGTCCCAGTCTTCCTCGGAGTAGTCCGGGTAGCCGGTGTCCTTGAACTTGGGAGCAGCGTCGTCCCAGTTGGCGTAGCCCCAGGTCTTGTGGAAGATCGACACGGCCGATTCCCAGGGGCCCTGGGTCTGCTCGGACTGCATCTCGTTGTCCCAGCCGACCTCGAAGTCCGCGCGGTCGTTGCCCACGCGGGAGTTGATCATGATGTTCGGCTGGAGCTCGTGGGCCCATGTACGCAGCTGGTCGGACTGCTGAGGGTTCGGCTTGCCCATGTCGTACCAGAGCTCGGTGATTTCGCCGTACTTGCCGCCGAGGAGTTCCTTGAGCTGAGCATGGATGTACTCCATGTAGCCATCTTCGTCCAGGGTGTTGTCGTTCATCCACGGGTTCTCGGGCTGCTTCTCCCAGTCGATGTTGGAGAAGTAGAGGCCGAACTTGATGCCGACCTTCTTGCAGGCCTGCGACAGCTCGAGGATCGGGTCGCGGTGCGTGGGTGACTGCTTCGTGAAGTTGTAGTCGGTCGTATCCGTATTCCACATGGCGAAGCCGTCGTGGTGCTTGGAGGTGATGAGCAGCATCTTCATGCCGCTGTCCTTGGCCTGCTGACACCACGCGGTTGCGTCGAAGTTGGGGGCCTCGAAGGTCTGGGCGGTGGCCAGGTACTCGTCGCGGGGAATTCCCTGCAGTGGGATTCGCTGATCCCAGGTCTGCTGGTGGCCCCACGCCTTTATCTGCTCGGGGTAGCCGACTTCCTGCTTCTGGCCCTTGTACCAGCCTGCGTAGGAGGAGTAGACGCCCCAGTGGATGAACATGGCGTACTTCATGTCCTGCCACTGCGCGACCTTCGCTTCGCTGGAGGCGGGGATGGCTGCGGGGATCGCGTAGCGCGCGTCGTAGGTGGTTTGGGGGGCGGTGGTGCCGGACTGGGCACCGTCGGCTGCTGGCGTGTCGGCCAAGGCGGGACCTGCCATTCCTAGTGTCAGTAGGCCGGCAAGGAGGCTGCCAGCCAGTCGTTTCGTGATGCGCATCAAGTCTCCATTGATTGACGGGACTCTCGGTCGTTGAGAGCGTTACCAGTTTGCCAGAGTAGGGGTGTAGTACGCCACTTTCGAATTTTGCAAAAACTTACGACCGGCTTTCGTTTCGCTTACGCATGCTTGACACTATGAAACTTGTGGGAGTGCTAGGCCGTGTTTCGTCTAGCCAGGTGGAGCGGAATAAAAGTGAGAAAACAGAGTTGAGTACATCAGACTCAGGTTTTGAGTGACTCACGCTTTGAGGGGTTCGGCGATGGAATAAAAGCCAGCCCAGCAAAGTTGAGTACATCAGACTCAAGTTTGAGGGCTTCGGGTTGCGGAATAAAAACCCGGCTCCTAAAGTTGAGTACATCAGACTCAAGGATGCGTCGGGATCCTCCCGGCGCCCACAGCAGACCAGTACAACAGACCAACGCGAGCCGCCCCGCAAGCGGCGACGGCCTCGTGAACGAAAGGACAACAACCATGGCACGTGCAGTCGGTATCGACCTCGGCACCACCAACTCCGCTATCGCCGTCCTCGAAGGCGGCGAGCCCACCATCATCCCGAACGCTGAAGGCGCTCGTACGACCCCCTCGGTCGTCGCCTTCTCCAAGACCGGCGAGGTCCTGGTCGGCGAAATCGCCAAGCGTCAGGCGGTCACCAACGTTGACCGCACCATCTCCTCCGTCAAGCGCCACATGGGCACTGACTGGACCACGGAGATCGACGGCAAGAAGTACACCGCGCAGGAAATCTCCGCGCGCATCCTCATGAAGCTGAAGGCTGACGCCGAGGCCTACCTGGGCGAGCCCGTCACCGAGGCCGTCATCACCGTCCCCGCCTACTTCAACGACGCTCAGCGCCAGGCCACCAAGGACGCCGGTCAGATCGCCGGCCTCAAGGTCGAGCGCATCGTCAACGAGCCCACCGCCGCGGCCCTGGCATACGGCCTCGAAAAGGGTAAGGAAGACGAGCTCATCCTGGTCTTCGACCTCGGTGGCGGCACCTTCGACGTGTCCCTCCTCGAGGTGGGCAAGGATGACGACGGCTTCTCCACCATCCAGGTGCGCGCCACCTCCGGCGACAACCACCTGGGTGGCGACGACTGGGATCAGCGCATTGTCAACTGGCTGATCGACCAGGTGAAGGCCAAGACCGGCGCCGACCTGTCCAAGGATGCGGTCGCCCTCCAGCGCCTGAAGGAAGCTGCCGAGCAGGCGAAGAAGGAGCTGTCCTCCGCGACCTCCACGAACATTTCGCTGCAGTACCTGTCGATGACCGCCGACGGCCCCATCCACCTGGATGAGTCCCTGACGCGCGCCAAGTTTGAGGAGCTGACCTCCGACCTGCTCGAGCGCACCAAGAAGCCCTTCCGTGACGTCATGGCCGAGGCCGGCGTGACCGTCTCCGAGATCGACCACGTCGTTCTCGTCGGTGGTTCCACCCGTATGCCAGCCGTCACCGAGGTCGTCAAGGAGTTGACCGGCGGCCGCGAGCCCAACAAGGGTGTCAACCCCGATGAGGTCGTCGCCGTGGGCGCCGCCCTGCAGGCCGGCGTCATCCAGGGTGACCGCAAGGACGTCCTGCTCATCGACGTGACCCCGCTGTCGCTCGGCATCGAGACCAAGGGCGGCGTCATGACCAAGCTCATCGACCGCAACACGGCCATCCCGACCAAGGCCTCGGAGATCTTCTCCACCGCCGAGGACGGCCAGCCCTCCGTGCTCATCCAGGTCTACCAGGGCGAGCGTGAGTTCGCCCGTGACAACAAGCTGCTCGGCACCTTCGAGCTGTCCGGCATCGCCCCGGCCCCCCGCGGCGTGCCGCAGATCGAGGTTACTTTCGACATTGACGCGAACGGCATCGTTCACGTCTCCGCGAAGGACCGTGGCACCGGCAAGGAGCAGTCGGTGACGATCACCGGCGGTTCCTCCCTGCCCAAGGAAGACATCGACCGCATGGTGCGCGAGGCCGAGGAGCACGCCGCCGAGGACAAGAAGCGCCGCGAAGAGGCCGACACCCGCAACCAGGCTGAGCAGGCCGTCTACGCGACGGAGAAGCTGCTCAAGGACGAGGCCGACAAGATCTCCGAGGAGACCCGCGAGTCCGTCCAGAAGGATGTCGACGCCGTCAAGGAAGCCCTCAAGGGTGACGACATCGAGGCCGTGAAGACCACCATGGCGACCCTGTCCGAGTCCGGCATGAAGATCGGCCAGGAGATCTACGCCAAGCAGCAGGCCGACGAGGCTGGTGCCCAGTCCGCGCCCGCGCAGGACGACGTCGTGGACGCCGAGATCGTTGACGAGGACAACAAGTGAGCACCGAAGAAACCAACGGTTTCTCGGCGCCCAACGAAGACGCCAACGTCGCCGGGGCCGACTCTGTCGAGTCGGCCCCGGCCGGCCAGGCGGCCGAGAACAACGAGACCGCACCCGACGCGAATGACGCGGCCCAGGCCCCGTCCGAGGGTTCGACCGACGACATGAGTGCCTTCGAGGAGCAGGTCGAGGACTCTGACCTTGCGAAGGCCCTCGAGCGCATCGCGAGCGTCGAGGATCAGCTGGCCCGCGCCAACGCGGAGCTGTACAACCAGGGCCAGGAGTACGCCAACTACGTGCGCCGCTCCAAGGAGGCCATCCCCGGTCATAAGACCGCGGGTCAGGACGAGGTCATCGAGTCGCTCATCAGCGTTCTCGACGACATCGCCGCCGCCCGCGCGCACGGCGACCTGGAAGACGGTCCCTTCGCGTCGATCGCCACGAAGCTCGAGGAGACGCTCAAGACGCGTTTCGAGCTCGAGCGCTACGGCGCCGAGGGCGACGACTTCGACCCCGCACTGCACGATGCCCTCATGGCGACCACCAGCCCGGACGTCGACCATCCCGTCATCGGGCAGGTCCTCACGAGCGGCTACCGCCGTGGCGAACGCGTCGTGCGCGCCGCGAAGGTGCTGGTGAACAACCCTGAATGACATCGACACGCTCGCAACTGAAAGAGAGGTGACACGCGCGTGAGTGAACAGGATTGGTTCTCCAAGGACTTCTACAAGGTCCTCGGAGTTGATAAGACGGCGGACAAGAAGGCCATTACGAAGGCCTACCGCAAGCTGGCTCGGCAGTGGCACCCGGATCAGAACCCGGGCGACAAGGCCGCTGAGGCCAAGTTCAAGGAAATTGGCGAGGCATACGCCGTCCTGTCCAACGACGAGGATCGCAAGCGCTATGACGCGATCCGCGCGATGGCTAGCGGCGGGGCGCGCTTCTCCGCCGGATCGGGCGGCGCGGGCGGCTTCGAGGATCTCTTCGGGGCCTTCGGTGGCGGCGGCGGTTTCGGTGGCGGCGGCCATAACGTGCGCTTCCAGACCTCCGGCATGCCCGGCGGCGGGGCTGGCTTCGAGGACATCCTCTCCGGCATCTTCGGCGGTGGCGGTGGCGCGAGCGCGCGATTTGGGGGCGACCCCTACGGCTCGTCCTTCGGTGGTGGTCACGCCCCGCGTAGCGCGCCGACCCCCGAAAAGGGTGGGACCGTGCGCGCGAAGCTGGCGATTTCCTTCCGTCAGGCCCTCAACGGCGCGACCCTGACCATCAAGGTCGGCGGCTCTCCGATCAAGGTCCGCATTCCCGCAGGTATCAAGGACGGCCAGAAGGTCCGCGTCAAGGGGCACGGCAAGCCCGGTACACACGGCGGTCCCGCCGGTGACCTCGAGGTCGCCGTGACCGTCAAGCCGCATCCCGTGTTCTCGCGCGAGGGCGACGACCTTGTCGTCTCCCTGCCCGTGACCGTGCCCGAGGCCATCCTCGGTGCTGTCGTCGACGTGCCGATGATCGACGGCAACACGGCCACGGTCAAGGTGCCCGCGGGCTCCTCCTCGGGCGCCGAGATTCGCGTGCGCGGCGGGGGTGTGAAGACCTCCAAGGCGACGGGTGACCTGATTGCCCGCGTTGCCATCCGGGTCCCCGAGAAGCCGGGCCGCGAGCTCAAGAAGCTCGCGAAGGAGATGGCGCAGGCCGAGGGCGACCTCGACGTTCGCGCCACCCTGGCCGAGGCTGCGCAGGAGTAAGCCGTGGCGACGACTGGATCGGACGATGCGGTAACGTTCGTCATCTCGGTTGCAGCCGAGCTGGCGGGCATGCATCCGCAGACCCTGCGCCAGTACGACCGTCTCGGCCTGGTGATCCCCGCCCGCACCAAAGGGCGGGGGCGCCGCTACACGAAGCGCGACGTGCAGCGCCTGCGCGACGTGCAGCGCATGAGCCAGGAAGATGGCATCAACCTGGCGGGCATCCGACGCATCCTCGAGCTCGAGCGCCGCGTCGAGGCCCTGGAAGAGGAGCGGGACGCCCTGCGTGGGGCGGTCGCCGCGGCCGAAGCCAAGCGTAATCGCGTGTTCGCTGCGTCTGCGGACGGTCAGGTCATGCCGATGCGACGAGGCCAGCGCCCGTGGGATAGCTCCTCGAGGTCTGAGGCTCGCTCTGGCGGCTCTCTCACCGTGTGGAATCCGGTGCGGGCGCTCGCGGCGCTCGCCTCTGCCGAGACCCCGGCGCGTTCTACGCTTCCGGCTGCGCCACGATCGAAGGCGCGCGCGGTGATTGAGGGGACGATCGTCCCTCGCCGCTAGGACGCCGAGACATAAAGGACTGCGGGACCCATCCACTGGATGGGTCCCGCAGCGTAATTCGATCGAGGATCCGGGGGCACACAGGATCTCCGACCGAAGCCTGGAACAGGCAACAGGCTTTCGCCTGCTGAACATAGTTTTACCAGGTCACGACCGGTTTTGATAGTCGATTGTTGGGGCGTGGGCCGCTTGGCGCAAACGTGCAGGGGGTGCGCGAAATACGTGCGTCAGATTTGCAACTATTTTTTAGAAATACCATCTGACCTGCAATTATTCAATGGGTGGGCGTTTTCCTTGTGATTGCTCATGTTGTGAGATGTTGGGGCGGCGCTGTTCGGCGTCTGACTGGCCGTTATTAACCGGTGGGATATATCGATGCCGTCACAGAGAGATGGTGTGGATAACGTCGGTATGCAATACGTAACTATCTGCGCGGGTCAGGTGCGTATTAGCGTGTCGCGCGCGGATAGCGACGCCCACGGCACCCCTCGCCTGTGTCCTGATAGAAAGGGTTGAGATGCCTCAACGGCGCGACCGACGCCCCGCATGCGTTAACGTGGACGCATGACGAAATCTTCGCATCACCTCTCGGTGCGCTCGCGCGTGGCCAAAGCGGCCGGCGGTGCCGCCCGCTTCGCCTCCCGGGCCCTCGGGCGCGGATCCGGCGGCATGATCGGCGGCGAGGTTGCCATGCGCATCTCGCCGAAGCTCCTCGAGGAACTGGCTGCCCCCTACTCCTCCGTCATCGTGACCGGTACGAACGGAAAGTCGACGACCACGCGTATGGTGCGCGCGGCGCTCGAAAGCGCGGGGCCCGTCGCCTCGAACATCAACGGCGATAACATGACCTCCGGTGTCCTGACGGCCCTCATGCAGGGCACGGGGGCGACGCGAGCCGCCCTCGAGGTCGACGAGATGCACGTGCCCGCCGTCGCCGCTGACGTCAATCCGGCGGTCTTCGTGTACCTGAACCTCTCGCGCGATCAGCTCGATCGCGTCGGCGAAATCGGCTCTGTCGAGCGTCGCCTGCGTGACGGCGCCTCGGCCCATTCGGATGCCATCGTCGTCGCCAACTGCGACGACCCCCTCATCGTCTCGGCCGCCGCCGACAACCCGAACGTCGTGTGGGTGGCTGCGGGTGCCGGTTGGGGAGGGGACTCCGCGGCGTATCCGCGCGGCGGCCGCGTCGTGCGCTCCGGCGAGGACTGGCACCTGATCCCCGCTTTCGACGGCGAGGCTCTGCCTGAGCTCAGCGTCCGTCCACAGCCTCAGTGGTGGCTTGAGGACGTCGAGCTGGCCCCGGAGGGTCCGCGCGCGACGCTGCGTGGACCGGACGGCGTCAGCGTCCCCCTCGAGCTGAAGCTTCCCGGGCGCGCCAACCTCGGCAATGCTGCACAGGCCGTCGCCGCCGCCGTCGCGATGGGCATCGACCCCGCGGCTGCCGCCGCGGCCGTCAGCAGTGTCACCGAAGTCGCGGGACGCTACTCCGTCCACGATGTCAACGGACGCAGCGCGCGCCTCATGCTCGCCAAAAACCCCGCCGGATGGCAGGAAGCTATGACGATGATCGACCCGCGCGTCGATCAGGTTGTCATCGGCGTTAACGGCCAGGTGCCCGACGGTCAGGACCTCTCCTGGCTGTGGGACGTCGACTTTTCCGCCGTCAAGCAGCCTGGCCGCCGCGTCGTCGCCTGCGGTGAGCGCGGCGCCGACCTGGCCGTGCGCCTCGAATACGCCGGCGTCCACTGCGACCTCGCCCCGCTACCCATGGACGCCCTGGCCGCGTGCGAGCCCGGCCGCGTCGAGATGCTCCTCAATTACACGGCCATGCGCGACTTCAAGGTCCTGCTTGATCGAAAGGAAGGCACGCGATGAGCTCCTCCGCGCTGCGAATCGGCGTCCTCATGCCCGAGGTCCTGGGTACCTACGGCGACAGCGGTAATGCTCTGATCCTCGCCGAGCGTGCCCGCAGGCGCGGTATTGACGCCGAGGTCGTTCATGTCGGCTTGACCGAGGAGATTCCGGACAGCCTGGACATCTACACGCTCGGCGGCGGCGAGGACACCGCCCAGGCGCTCGCGGCCGACAAGTTCCGTGGCACCTCCGGTCTCGCCCGAGCCCTCGACGCGGGTCGCCCGCTCCTCGCGATCTGCGCCTCGCTGCAGGTTCTTGGCCACTGGTACGAGGACGCGCGCGGCGTGCGCGTTCCCGGCATGGGTGTCCTCGACATTACGACGCGCCCCCAGGGGCACCGAGCGATCGGCGAGCTCGTCTGTGAGCCCGTCCTCGATGGCCTGACACAGACCCTCACCGGCTTCGAAAACCACGGGGGCGGCACCGTCCTCGGCCCCGACGCCTCCCCGCTGGGACGCGTCATCTCCGGTGTTGGAAACGGCACGCCCCAGGGGGAAGAAGCGCCCGAGGTGCGCTACGACGGTGCCGTTCAGGGCTCCGTCATCGCCACCTACATGCACGGCCCCGCTCTTGCCCGCAACCCCGAGCTGGCGGACTTGCTGCTTGAGCGCGCCACGGGTGCGACGCTGGAGCCGCTCGATGTGCCGGGTGTTGCCGAGCTGCGCGAGGAGCGTCTGAGCGGAGTGTCGCTGAGCTGACACACGACCAGAACTCGGAATTTTTCCCCGCCGATCCCAAGCGGGGACATTGATGTGCTATGTTGGCACGTTCTCATCAATCTGCACGCCTCACTCCCGGTCGAGCAGAATTCTCATCAGAAAGGCACAGACATGTCGAATCCCTCCTACGGTCCCGCGGGCCAGCCGGGCGCGGTGCCCACGAACGGTACTGCCTACCCGGGTGCCGCAGCTCCGCAGGGCTACGGTGCTCCCGCTCCGGTGGTCATGCCGAAGCTGCCCGGTCGAGGCGGTGCCATTACAACGCTCGTTCTCGGCGTGGTGCTCATGGTCGCCATCGCGCCGATCGTCTTCGTCGCCACGATTTTCGTCGGTGTGGCCGGCACTGATGGTAATGCGGTCAAGGGCGGTACGACGGCCAACGACAGCATTGTGACCGTGACTGCGGATGGCGAATTCACGGTTACCACCGACGGCGCTGACCCCGCATGCTTCCTCATGGATGCGGGTGGCAAGCTGTACCAACTCACCCCCTATAAGGATAAAAAGGGCGTCTACAGTGCATCAGGTATTCCTGCAGGCCAGTACAAGCTGCGGTGTGAACGCATCGCCAGCAGTGCGAACATTACCGCAGTCAACGCGTCGCCTGAGGCTGTGACAAAGGTCTTCGTCATGCCCTTCGTGTGGGGAACCGTTGTTGGTGTTGTCGGCCTGATCGTCCTGATCGTCGGCATCGTCCTCCTGGTGAATGTGAACGGCAAGCGCCGCCGCATCACGCAGGAAGCCATGCTGAGCGCCGTGCGCTGACTCAAGCTCCACAACAGGGGACGAGGCTGGGGAACCATCCCGGGCCTCGTCCCCTTTCTGGTTCCCTCTGATGCTTTCCCCCACGGCAGGAAACAGCGTACGATCGAGGGTTATCTCAGCGTTCCAATCGCGTCGGCGCACTGTTCAGTCTGCCTGCTGCATTGTTATGCTTAAGCAAACTTTTCTTCAGGAAGGCACGCACATGTCGAATCCCCCCTCCGGTGTTCCTGGCGATCAGGGCACACCCTGGCCCCAGTATGGACAAGATGGTGCGAACGACGCGATGCCCGCTCAGGGCACCTACCCGGGTGGCGGTTACAGCGGACCCACGGTCATGCCGACCATGAAACTACCCAGTCGAGCCCCCGGCATAATCATGATCGTCGTCGGCTTGCTCATGATGCTGATCGTCGCCCCTATCATTTTTTGCGTCCTCATGTTCCAGGGTGTCTCGGGCGCGACTGAAAACATGGCGAATGGTACCGTCGTGCGCAACTATGGGACCGTCGAGGTCGGTAGCAATGGCAGCTACACCGTGTCCGTTGCGCCCGGCACAGCGAGTGGGTGCATGTTGGTCAAAGATGGTAATAAAGCATGGGATATGGAGCGGCTGGAAGGAAGCTCGCAGATTTATTACCGCGATGGTTTGATGGAGGGCACGTACACGATCGAGTGCGAAGGCCTGGACTCTGACGCGACGATCACGGGACTGCCCATGAGCGCAGAGGACTTGACCTCCTCGACTACTACTGCGTTCATCTGGAGTAGTGTCGTCGGCGTGAGCGGCACATTCATCATGATCGTCGGCATCGTCCTCCTGGTGAATGTGAACGGCAAGCGCCGCCGCATCACGCAGGAAGCCATGCTGAGCGCCGTGCGCTGACTCAAGCTCCACAACAGGGGACGAGGCTGGGGGACTATCCCGGGCCTCGTCCCCTTTGCGGTTCCCTCTGGCGTTTTCCCTCACGGGAGAAAACAGCGTACGATCGAGGGGTATCTGAGCGTTTCAATCGCGTCGGCGCACTGTCCAGTCCGTGTTCCGCATTGTTATGCTTAAGTAAAATTTCCTTCAGGAAGGCACGCACATGTCGAATTCCCCCTACGGTGTTCCTGGCGATCAGGGCACACCCTGGCCCCAGTACGGTGACAACGGAGCGGGCGCTCCGATGCAGGGAATGCCCATGCAGGGAATGCCCATGCAGGGTATGCCGATGCAGGGAGGGCCTCAGAACTTCCAGGGAGGAGGCTACGGTGGTCCGGTCGCGATGCCCACCGTGAAGGGTCCCAGCAAAGCCCCCGGCATCATCCTCATCGTCCTCGGCGTCCTCGCGTCTTTTGTCGCGGCTCCCATCCTTTTCTTCGTCCTGTGGTTCCAGGGTGTCACGGATATGACTAGCGCTCTGTCTCAAGGTACCTCCTTCTCGAACGGCGGCACCGTCGAGGTCACCGGAGTCGGTAGCTACATGATCATGATCTCGGGTGGCGAGGCGACTACGTGCAAGATGGTTGACTCGGGCAACAACGCGTACGACATGTCCCCGTTCCAGAGCGATAAGTCGATCTACTTCATCGACGGCCTGAACAAGGGCACCTACACGGTCCGCTGCGAAGGCGTCGATCAGAAGGCAAGCTTGTCGGGCATGAGCATGAGCCCCAATGATTTTACGAACACGGTTGGCAACTCATTCCTGTGGAGCACCGTGGTTGGTGTGTCCGGCGTCGTTCTGCTGATCGTGGGCATCGTCCTCGTCGTTCGAGCCGGCAGCAAGCACAAAGAGCTTCAGCAGCAGGCCATGATGTCAGCGATGTACTGACCCGCGCGACGCAATCAGGGGCGAGGCCCGGAAACGATCTCCGGCCTCGCCCCTTTGTCGCACTGAGACCACGACGAGTAAGGACACCATGCACACCCTGTCTTTCACGGGAGAACACCAGCTTCGATATCCGGCACCCGATGTGGCGCGCGGCTTCATGCTTGCGCTCATTGCACTGGCGAATGTGCCCTTCTGGCTCAGTTACTTCCCGGAGACTCCTCAGGCAGGACATGCGGCGCTCGAAGCGATGAATGGCGCCGACCAGTGGTGGTATCTGGTGCGGACTCTGTTTGTCGATCGTCGAGCCTACCCGCTGTTTTCGCTTCTCTTCGGCTTCGGAATGGCGATCATGGCGTCGCGCACGATGGAGCGTGAGCGTAGGGCCATCGAGCAGAACGTCCCCGCCGAGGTGGTCGCCGGCTGGCATCCGGTCCAGCGACAGATTGTCGAGGAGAGCATCGAGCGTCACGTTCGTCGTACGGCCTCGCGCCTGATACGTCGCCGCGGGTGGTGGATGCTCGCCTTCGGTCTGCTGCACGGCATCGTCTTTTCGGGAGACATCATCGGCGCATACGGCCTCGTCGCGGTCATCTTCGCCGAAGTGATCGTCATGAGGCGCGCCTGGGCTCGCATCCTCGCGGGCTCACTCGTTGCAGTCCTCAGCATGTCGGGGCTCTGGATGGGTGGCGCGATGATCGGGCGAGAGCCGATGGTGCTGGAATATCACGGTCCCATGCCGCTCAACGCCTGGTATCCGCTGGTGTCTTTTGGGTCCTGGATCGTCGCGACACCGGCGACGGTGCTGACGGCGCTCGTGGTCCCCTGCGTCATGATCGGTGTGGGTGTGGCGCGCTGGGGTCTCCTTCAGGACCCGCGTGGGCGTGGAGCGTTGCTGTCCGGCATCGCGGCCTGCGGCCTGGGGATTGGGGTGCTCGGAGGGTTGCCTTTTGCGCTCATGCAGTTGGATTGGGCGTTCGTTGGCTCGGCCGCCTGGTCCTACCCGATCTTCCACGCGTCCGGTGTCGCCGGTGCGTGCGGCTGGCTGGCGCTTCTGGCTCTCGTGGGTGGCGGTCCGCGCGAGAATCTGGGTACTGTGTGCGCGTTCCTTAGCGCGATCGGTCGACGCTCGATGACCGCCTATCTGTCCCAGACGGTGATCTTCATTCTCATCTTCAGCGTGCTCGGCGCGTGTGGCGTGCGTTCGCTGGGCGTGGCGGTGTCCGGACTGATCGCTCTGGGGGTATGGGCGCTGATCGGCCTCGGCTGTGTCATTGCCGAGGCGTTCGGATCGTCGCGCGGTCCCGCTGAGTGGGCGCTGCGATGGCTGGTTGCGAAGAGTGCGAAGAAGATGCCGATGCCGGCCTTCGTACCCGTTCCCGGTGTTCGCTCGGACGTGCTCGCAGGAGTCACGCAGGCTTCGTTGGTCGCGGCGGATCCGGTCGTCGCACCGAGTGCCGAGCGCAGTGGGAGTGCGCAGGGGAGTATGCGCGAAAGCGAGTAAAAATTTCTTATTTAATAGAAATAAGCGCCGCTCGCAAGAGCTATAACAAAATGTGAGCAACAATACATTTGTCAAGAAGTGGTGCGAGGTCCCCCGGGTGAGCTGCGACGATGGTGACGGGCCGTCGTATCGTGCGTCCCAGCCGGGGGGCTTCACCTGTTGGGGGCGTTGGTTTTTCGCGGTTTCTGCGCTACTGTGAAGGCACCAAGACACGTGCTGGTAACACGATGAGGTGAGCTGAGGAGGCGCCAATGGGTATGCATGTGCAGACCGCTGTCAGGGGCGATCGGCGCGCTCTCGCCCCATCGGTAGCGACGCAGTGGCGCGTCACCAATCATCGGCACGACTAGGGGTACATCATGGGCTGGCTATGGCGGGCGGATGCCGACGGGGGAACTGGCGGCGAGGAGACGCCTCGCCGCCGCGAACTGCCGGACGATACTGCCTCTGATATGGAACAATGGGAGGGTAGCAACGCAGCACCTCCGGAAGGAATTGTCACGGGTAATTCGGAGTTTGAAGCCAATCGTTTCGATATGGTTCGTCCCATCACGCAGGAGCGCTTGGGCCTCCTTTTTGACTCTGAGGGATGGTCCTGGCGTATCGATAGCGATGGGGATCTCTGCGGCTTCTGGGAGGGGCATCTGTTCTGCTTCCGCTTCCTCGGTGATTCGCGGGAGGTGCTGTCGATCGTTGCCTTCATGAGGAGCCTCGTTCCCATCGAATGTGGTGAGGATCTGCGCGACTTCCTGCAGGCGTGGCACGGTGAGTTCCTGTGGCCGAAGGCGTACGTCGCCGATCAGGACGAGGGGGACCGCGTTGTCGCCGAGGTGAATGCTGATTACGAGTATGGCGCGACGGATGCGCAGCTCGTGCAGCAGGTGATGTGTGCGCTGGCGACGACCCTACAGCTTTTCCGCGCGCTCGAGGAGCGTTATGGTCTCGACGATGATGAAGGGCCTGGTCCTGCCGGTGGGCATCAGCGTGGGTTTGATGGTCCTGCCTGGCTGCCCGAGAACTGACTCACATCCTCCTCAAAATTCAAGTTGAGTGGAATAGACTCAACTTTGGCTTCGTTGTGTCTGTCAGAAGGCGTTGAGTGACTCGACGCCACCAGACAAACCATTTGGAGGAGTGATTTCATGGCACGTGAAATGACGACAAAGGCGCAGGAGGCCGTCTCCTCTGCGCTCCAGGCTGCCGCTGCAGCCGGTAATCCGCAGGTGGAGCCCATCCACCTGCTTGAAGCACTGATCGAACAGCGCGAAGGCATCGCGCTCTCCCTGCTCGAGGCCGTTGGGGCCGACGTGCGTGCGATCGGCGCGCGCACCCGCAATGCCCTCGTGGCGCTCCCGAGTGCGCAGGGCGCATCCGCTGGTAGCGCCCAGCCCTCGAATGCTCTGCTTGCGGTCGTTCGCGACGCCGGCGAGCGCGCCGAGGATGGCGGTGACCAGTACATCTCGACCGAGCACCTGCTGATCGCGCTAGCTGCGTCGCAGACCGAGGCCGGGCGCATCCTCACCCAGGGTGGCGTCGAGGCCGATGCGCTCACGCAGGCGCTCTCCCAGCTGCGCCCCGATCCGATCACCTCGGCGGATCCCGAGGGATCCTTCGAGGCCCTGTCCAAGTATGGGCGCGACCTGACGGAGGTTGCGCGTGAAGGCAAGCTCGATCCGGTTATCGGCCGCGACAACGAGATTCGACGCGTCGTGCAGGTCCTGTCCCGCCGTACCAAGAACAACCCGGTTCTGATCGGCGAGCCCGGCGTCGGCAAGACGGCCGTCGTCGAAGGCCTCGCCCAGCGCATCGTCGCGGGCGACGTTCCGGAGTCCCTGCGCGACAAGCGCCTCGTCTCCCTCGACGTGGCGTCGATGGTCGCCGGCGCGAAGTACCGCGGTGAATTCGAGGAGCGTCTCAAGGCGGTTCTGTCCGAGATTTCTCGCTCGGACGGGCAGATCATCACCTTCATCGACGAGCTGCACACCGTCGTTGGTGCGGGCGGTGGTTCCGAGGGTGCGATGGATGCGGGCAACATGCTCAAGCCCATGCTCGCCCGCGGCGAGCTGCGCATGGTCGGCGCGACCACTCTCGACGAGTACCGCGAGAACATCGAAAAGGATCCGGCACTTGAGCGCCGCTTCCAGCAGGTGTTCGTCGGCGAGCCCTCGGTCGAGGACACGGTTGCGATCCTGCGTGGTATTGCGCCGAAGTATGAGGCCCACCACAAGGTGACCATCTCCGACGGTGCTCTCGTTGCCGCGGCAACCCTGTCGAACCGCTACATCACGGGGCGCCAGCTGCCCGACAAGGCGATTGACCTGATCGACGAGGCCGCCTCGCGTCTGCGCATGGAGCTGGACTCCTCGCCGGTTGAGATCGACGAGCTGCGCCGCAGCGTGGATCGCCTGCGCATGGAGGAGTCCTACCTGACCGAGTCCGACCCGGAGGGTCTGGATGAGGCGACCCAGGAGCGGCTGAGCAAGCTGCGCGCCGACCTCGCTGACCGCGAGGAGAGCCTGCGCGCTCTGACGGCTCGCTGGGAGGCCGAGAAGGCCGGTCATAACCGCGTTGGTGACCTGCGCGTCCAGCTGGACTCGCTGCGCACTCAGCTTGACCTGGCTGTGCGCGAAGGCCGCTGGGAGGAGGCCGGGCGCCTGCAGAACGGTGAGATCCCGGCAGTCGAACGTCAGATCGCAGAGGCGGAAGCGCAGGCCGAGGCACAGGATGCCCGTACCGACGACGAGCCGATGATCGCCGAGAAGGTCGGCCCCGCAGAGATCGCCGAGGTGATCGAGGCGTGGACCGGAATTCCGACGGGTAAGCTCCTGCAAACGGAGACCGACAAGCTCCTGCACATGGAGGATGAGCTCGGAAAGCGCCTCATCGGTCAGAAAGATGCCGTGCGTGCGGTGTCCGATGCGGTCCGTCGCTCTCGCGCGGGCCTGTCCGACCCGAACCGTCCGACCGGTTCGTTCCTTTTCCTCGGCCCGACGGGCGTGGGTAAGACGGAACTGGCCAAGGCGCTCGCGGAGTTCCTCTTCGACGACGAGCGTGCGATGGTGCGTATCGACATGTCCGAGTACTCCGAAAAGCACTCGGTGGCGCGCCTCGTCGGTGCCCCTCCGGGGTACGTGGGCTACGAGCAGGGCGGTCAGCTGACCGAGGCGGTGCGTCGTCGTCCCTATTCAGTCGTTCTGCTGGACGAGGTGGAGAAGGCCGATCCTGAGATTTTCGACATTCTATTGCAGGTTCTGGATGATGGACGTCTCACCGACGGACAGGGGCGGACGGTCGACTTCCGCAACACCATTCTGATCCTCACCTCGAACCTCGGATCGCAGTTCCTGGCGGACCCTGACTTGACATCCGAAGAGAAGCGGGAGTCTGTCATGTCGGTCGTGTCGGCGGCCTTCCGTCCGGAGTTCCTTAATCGGTTGGATGAGACGGTCATGTTTGACGCTCTTACCCGCGAAAATCTGGGCGAGATCGTCGATTTGCTCGTCGCGTCGCTGGAGTCTCGTCTGCGCGAGCGTCGCATCGGTTTGACAGTGACCGAACCGGCCCGTGGATGGCTCGCTCGAGTCGGCTATGATCCGGCCTTCGGGGCGCGCCCGCTGCGCCGCTTGATCCAGCGCGAGATTGGCGATCGACTGGCCAAGCTGCTGCTCAGCGGAGACGTTCAAGATGGTCAGAATGTGACAGTTGACATCAACGATTCCTTCGACGGGCTTGTCATGAATGTTGATAAACCCTGAGATTACGCGGTACACTAACTACCAGTGTGTATTTCGGTCACTCGGTATGTGGTGCCCGCAACAGCAGGAGATGATATGACAACCCAGAGGAAGGCCCGTGGCGCCTACTCCGTAGGACAGGCGACGCGTGAATCCATCCTCTCGGCAGCGATGGTTCTGATTGCAGAGCGAGGCTATAACGGCTTTTCCCTGCGTGACCTTGGCCGCCGAGTCGGCATTTCGCACCCCGCGGTGGTCTATCACTTCCCCTCGAAGGAAGCCATCCTGCGCAGCGCGATCCAGCGTCATGAGGAGATGAACGCGCTCTTCGACGTCTCCATTAACGAGGAGGCAGAAGGCGGGTTCGACGAGGGCGGTATCACCGCAGGCTCGTTTGTTGACTGGGCGGTCGGGGAGATGCGCTTCGCCATGAAGCCCGGTGCCGACGCGGCCATCGCACTGGACTGTGTCCTGTGGGCCGAGTCCTCATCTGAGACGCACCCTGCACACGCACACTACAAGTACCGCACCCAGCAGATGGAGGAAGCCCTCACTGCGATGATCCAGTCCTTCGTGGACGAGGAGGGTGCCGAGATCGGCACGACTCCTCGCACGCTCGCGAGGATCCTCATCCGCTACTGGTACGGCTCGGTCGTCTCGGCTCGCTACAATGACGAGCCGATCGACGCTCGTGAGTTCGTCGCGGACTTCCTCGCTGTGTGTGTGCAGCTCCTGCGCCTGCCTGCGCACTACGTGCTGCAGCTCGGGGCCTCGGTCCCCGAGGAGGTCGCGGAAGTGTACGCTCGCACGCTGCGTAAGATCAGCGAAAAGACCACCGCAGCCGCCGAGGCAGGTGTGGCTCCGGCTCCGGGGGCCACCGCGTGATCGGCCCACTGCCATCCTTTGATGTCGCCCTCGTCCTTCGTGTCGAGGGCGATGTCGTCTATTCACACGGCGACGTCGATCGTGTCTTCCCGCTTGCATCGGTGACCAAGCCGATCGTTGCGTGGTCGGTGTTAGTTGCGGTCGAGCGAGGCCTGATGTCCCTCGACGATCCTGCTGGGCCCGAGGGGGCGACGGTCCGTCACCTGCTGGCCCATGCCTCGGGCCTGCCGTTCGAGGGGCGCCGTCCCGTCGCGGCTCCCGAGAAGCGCCGGATCTACTCGAACGAGGGATTCGACATCCTCGGCGAGGTCATCGAGGACGCAACCGGCGTCGGCGTCGCCCGGTGGGTACGTGAGACGATTTTTGAGCCGCTGGGGATGGCGAGTGCGGATATTCCCGGTAGTCCCGCCCATGCGGGGGTTGCGAGTGCGTTCGACGTCAGCCTTTTTGGCGCCGAGCTCGCGCGCCCGACGCTGGTCAGTGGCCCCTTGGCTGCGCTCGCCGCACTGTCGCAGTTCCCTGCACTCGCCGGAGTTACGCCCGGCTACGGGCGTTTCAATCCCTGTCCGTGGGGCCTCGGCCTCGAGATTCGCGGCGAGAAGTCGCCGCATTGGACCGCGCCCGATGCCTCGGCGCGCACGATCGGGCACTTCGGGCAGTCCGGCTCCTTCGTGTGGGCGGACCGCGATCTTCGCGCCAGCGCCGCCTTTGTCGGCGCGGAGCCTTTTGGGCAGTGGCATCACGACAATTGGTCGGCCCTCAATGCGCAGTTGCTGCGCCTCGCGCGCGAGCACGCGTAATCGATACGGAACGAGGCCTGGGCGCGTGCCCAGGCCTCGACCTGTGTCGGCAGCGGGATTCCGGCCTTGTCGATCTCTCAGTCGACGTCGACGATGACGGGCACGTGGTCGGACGCGCCCTTACCCTTGCGCTCGTCGCGGTCGATCTGCGCTCCGCTCACACGCGCAGCGAGCGCCGGCGAGCAGTAGACGAAGTCGATGCGCATGCCCTCGTTCTTGGGGAAGCGCAGCTTCTGGTAGTCCCAGTAGGTGTAGTTCGTGACGCGGCCTCGCGTGACCTCGACCCACCCGTCCGCGGCGAAGGTAGCGAAGGCCTCGCGTTCGGGGGCTGACACGTGCGTGGCCCCCTCGAAGGCGCTCATGTCCCACACGTCCTCGTCCAGGGGTGCGACGTTCCAGTCGCCGACGAGGGCGATCTGGGTGCTAGGGTCGGCCAGCCAGCCTCGGCCCTGCTCGGCGAGGTTCGCGAGCCACTCCAGCTTGTAGGCGTAGTGCGCGTGCGTGAGCTCTCGGCCGTTGGGGACGTATAGGCTCCAGATCGTCATCGACGAGGCCTGCCCGTCCTTCGAGGGAAGCGCCCCAGTCGTGTCGATGGTGACGCCGAGCGCTCGAGCTTCGACCACGGGCGGTTCGCCAAAGGCAGGCTGGGTGGGGAAGTGATCCTGGACGTCCAGGATCGGCTGGCGCGAGGCGACGGCGACGCCGTTCCACTGGTTGAGACCGTGGATGGCGACGTGGTAGCCGGCCTCCTCAAAGGCTTCCGTAGGGAACTGGTCGGGGCGGCACTTGATTTCCTGCATGGCCAGCACGTCCGTGCCTGAGCGCTGGAGGAAAGCGATGACGCGGTCGACACGCGTGCGGATGGAGTTGACGTTCCAGGTCGCAAATCTCATGGGGTCGAGCCTATCGGCGGGGGAGGGTAGTGGCTGCGTGAAACACGCGTGAAACATGACTGATCGGTGTGAGTTGTCTGTGAGCTTATTTAGAGTGATAATGATTCTCACCTACAACATAGCTAGAAAAGGCACTCGAATGTCACACCTGCGACGCATCAGCACAGCTGCGCTCGCCATCTTCCTGGCGCTGACCCCCGCCGCCGCGTGGGCCGGTCCCGACCAGGACAAGGAATGGATCGTTACCGGACAGCACGTTGATGCACCCATCCCCGTCTGGCATGACGACACCAACAGCTTCTCCCTGAATACCATCAACATGCCGATGGAGAAGACCGCTCTGTGGATCCCCAAGGCGTGGACCGGCACCGGCGAGAAAGACGAGGCGAAGTCGCAGCTCGTCATCCCGGCGAAGCGTCCCGACCTGGCGTTCCTGGGTGCCGAAGGCACCGTCCTGAACGCTGCGCCCCAGACTCCCGGCCCCGGTAATACGCCCATCTGGGCGGGACTTGGTGCCGGCGAGATCGGCGATACCGACAAGTTTGAGGGCGAGACCTACACGCTCGATCTCATCAGCGTCGATGGCCCGGGCCGCATGGAGATGTTCATCGACAACGGCGATAGCGTGAACCGCTTCCTCTCCAGTCACGACACCGCGTACCGCAGCGTCTACAACCCGCGCCACACACACCTGTACACGACCTTCACCCAGCCGGGCCGCTACGTCGCGAACTACAAGATGACCGCTCGCAGCGCCGACGGCACCGCTATCTACTCCTCGCCGATCACCCCTCTGGTCTGGCAGGTCGGCGGAGCGGACCCCACCGAAGGCACCATCAAGGACATCGAATCCGCATACAACGCGGCGCGCGCGCAGCGCACGGACGGAAATGCCGCCACCCCGACCCTGACCCTGTCGCATCACGGCGAGCGCGAGCACCCCGGCGACAACCACCTGACCGACATCACGCTCGACACGGGCGTCGCCACCGATACGGGCCGCGCGTGGATCACCGTCAACGGCTACTTCCTCACCGAGGTCGGCGTCGAAGGCGGCCGTGCGACCGTCTCCGAGCTGCTCGGTGCCGATACTGCGGCCGTCCAGGCGATCTACATTCCCGGCGACTCCGCCTCGGCACGCTGGATCTCTCAGACCGTTCAGTATTCCCAGAAGGACACGGAGCCCGTCACCGTCGGCGGTACCGACACGATCCTCGGTCCCTCCAACCCGGACCCCGCGCCGGTGTGGAACCCCGACCACCTGCCGATCTCCTCGCGTCGCGTCGAGGTCTCCTACGACCTCGTCCCCGGCTCGACCGATCAGTACACCGCCACGGTGCGCGCGGCAGACCCGAACCTGCGCGCCACCTACAAGATCGAGTTCTTCGAATCCAAGTGGGATTTCAGCCCGTGGTGCTCCATGGAGGGCACGCTGGGCGCGGGCGGCATGGACACGAAGACTCAGGATCTCGGCGTGTGCCAGTCCGACCCCATGTACATGCGCGTTACCCTGCGGCCCCACCCGCTCTCGGACGCGGTCATGACCGTCGCTGACGCCTCCGACGTCACCGTCGGTTCCCATGTCGGCCTCACCGCCATGCTCACAATGCGTGACGGCGCCTCTGCCCCCGAAGAACCGGAACCCGCTCCGAACCCGACGCCCACCCCTGCTCCCGCCCCCGATAACGGTGGAAACGACGCGACCCCGGACCCGGCCTCGTCCCTGCTGAGCGACCCCGTGGAGATCGCGCGCGGACACCTGGATGTGCGCCTCACCCAGGCCAGCGGCGAGGGCGGCCTCACCTACGGCCTCGCCGTCAAGGATGACTCCCTGACCAACGCGCGTACCTCCGTGCTGCGCACCGTCGGCTCCACGACCCTCGCGGTCGCACCCAACGCGCGATTCGTGCGCCCCGCCTCCCTCTCCGACCCGAGCTACGACGTGCTCGGCCCGGTGGGTACCGCAACCTATGTGCTGCCCGAGACGCAAAACAGCGACATCGTGTGGCCCGGCCTGTCCACCGAGGGCATCGACTACGCGGCGCTGCCCGAGGGCGCCGACCTGACCCTGCACCTCGCGCAGGCCCCCGAAGGTGCGCGCGTCGCCTTCTTCCAGGGCGGTACCTTCGGTGCGGGCGCGAAGGTCCACTTCGACTCGACCAAGGGCGACGGACTCGTCCACACGACCGAGGCGACGCACATGCACGGCAACTGGGTCTTCAGCGCGCCGGGTACCTACCGCATCGAGGTGGGCGCGCGCAGCGGCGAGCGCAGCCTCGTCGGGCCTCAGTCCTTCACCGTTGTCGTCCGATCCGGACACCACAATGAGCAGCCCGCGCCGGTCGAGGAAGAACCCGTGCCGACGCCGTCGCCCGGCCCGTCCCCGGTGCCGGAGCCGGTCCCCACCCCGGATCCGACGCCTGCGCCCGCGCCGACCGAGGAACCCTCTCCTTCGCCCGCTCCGAGCGTCGATCCCGCGCCGGCACCCGCGCCCACTGCGGATCCTGCTCCTTCGCCCGCGCCGAGTTCTGATCCCGCACCCGCCCCGGCCCCGAGCGCGGACCCGGCACCCATGCCGCGCCCCTTCCCGGCTCCCGCGCCCAGTGGCGGCCCGGTTCGAGTACCCGCAGCACCGGCGACCAACGCGGGCACCCCGGCCTCGTCCGGTGCGACTCGCACCGCACCCGCGGCGACCGGTGGGAGTGCGAGCGGCGCTCCGGCTGCTCGCAGCAACGGAGCGACAAGTGGAACGAACGGTGCGACCAGCTCGGCACCCGTGACCGCCCCGAAGGCTGCCCCCGCGGCCACCCCGTCCGCGAGCCCCTCGGCCGCTCCCCAGAGCGGTTCGCTCAGTGGCGAGGCAGCGCAGAGCGGTCGCGTGGGTGCCCCCGAGAACGGGACGGCCGACGCGGCGGGCGCCATGCCGATCGCCGCGACTGTTGAAGGCGGCCGCACAGGCGGATGGAGCCCCTACTGGCTGGTCCTCCTCGTCATCCCGGCGGCCCTCGCCGGCGGCGGAGCCGGATACCTGATCCGGACCCGATGAGGCGCCAAGCCGGGGCGGGGACGCGCACGCGTCCCCGCCCCGGCTTCGTGCTGCGCGCACCATGCGGCGCTAGACTTCCCCCATGGGAACAGCGCTGGTCACCGGAGCGACCTCCGGCATTGGTGAAGAATTCTGTTGGCAGCTGGCCGCCGCGGGCCACGACCTGGTGCTCGTCGCGCGCAGCGAAGACGCCCTGCGCGCGCTCGCGGACTCGCTCGCGAACGTCGCAGGAGTGCGCGCTGAGGTGATCGCCGCGGACCTGTCCACCGACTCCGGCTGCGCGCGCGTCGCCGCCCGCCTCGACGTGGGAGGCCCCGCGGATCGCGAGAAGACCGACCTAGCGCCGGTTGACCTCCTCGTCAACAACGCTGGCTTCGGACTGGGGACAGAATTCCTGGACAACAGCCTCGAGAACGAAATGAACGGCCTGAACGTCATGGTCCGCGCCGTCATGACCCTGGCCCACCACGCCGGCATCTCCATGCGCTCGCGCGGACGCGGTGCCATTCTCAACGTTGGCTCCGTCGCCTCGCGCACGGGTGCGGGCACCTACTCTGCCCACAAGGCCTGGGTCGTCGCCTTCACCGAGGGCCTCGCCGCCGAGCTCAAGGGATCGGGCATCAGCGCCACGGTCGTGTGCCCCGGCCCCGTCGACACCCCCTTCTTCCAGCGCGCGGGCGTCGACATGCGTGCGACCCCCTCCTGGCTCATGGCTAGCCCCGAGCGGGTCGTCGCAGAGGCCCTCAACGCCGTGCGTGCGGGCCGCGTTCAGGTCACCCCCACTATCCCCTACAAGGTCGCCATGGGTGCCATGAAGCTGGCCCCGCGCTGGGTGACTGCGCGCGCCATGCGCTCCGTCCCCCACATGTGAGGGTGCGCGCACTGAAACGAGGCCGGGGCCAGGTTCACGCAGAACCCGTCCCCGGCCTCGTTAGATGGAAGGGAGAATCAGGCCAGGCCGATGTCCTCCAGGCCCAGCGCGTAGAAGTACGGGAAGCCCTCGGCCTCGATGCGCTCCTTCGCACCCGTCGCGCGGTCGACGATCACCGCGACGGCGACGACATTCGCACCCGCGTCGCGCAGCGCGAGCGCGGCCTCCAGCGGCGAGCCGCCGGTCGTGGACGTGTCCTCGAGGACGACGACGTTCTTGCCCACGACGTCCGGGCCCTCGATGCGGCGCTTCATGCCGTGATCCTTCGCGGCCTTACGCACGACGAACGCGTCCAGGTCCAGGCCGCGCGACGCGGCGGCGTGCATCATCGCGGTGGCGACGGGGTCCGCGCCCATCGTCAGGCCGCCGACGGCCACGTACTCCTCGCCCACCGCAAAGCCGGACTCCTCCAGGAGGTCCAGCATGACGTGGCCGATGAGGGGAGCCGCCTCGTGGTGCAGGGTCGAGCGGCGCATGTCGACGTAGAAGTCGGACTCGCGCCCCGACGCCAGGGTCACCTTCTCGTGGATGACGGACAGTTCCTGGACGAGGGCAGCCAGGCGCGCCTTGTGGGAATCGTTGGTCATGGGTGTTCCTTCCGGATCGGTGTGGGTCAGTGCGCCGCCTCGACGAGCTCGATGAGATCGCCGATGCCCTCGTGGATGCCGAAGGGGCGGAACGGGAAATTGTTGACGTCTTCGCGGGCCGTGGAACCCGACAGGACCAGGTGGGTGCGCAGGCCCGCCTCGACGCCGGCGCGCACGTCCGTGTCCATGCGGTCGCCGACCATTGCGGCGCTCTCGGAGTGCGCGCCGATCTTATTCAGGCCGGCGCGGATCATGACGGGGTTCGGCTTGCCGACGAAGTAGGGCTTCTGTCCGGTCGCCGCCGTGATCATCGCGGCGATGGCACCGCACGCGGGCAGCGTGCCCTCGTCGGAGGGACCCGACACGTCGGGGTTGGTCGCGATGAACTTCGCGCCGCCCTCGATGAGGCGGATCGCGTGGGTGAGCGCGTGGAAATCGTAGGAACGCACCTCGCCGAGCACCACGAACTCGGGGTCGATCTCCGTCATCACGTATCCCGCGGAGTGGATCGCGGTGGTCAGGCCGGCCTCGCCGATGACGTAGGCGGTCGAGCCGGGCGACTGCTGGTGCAGGAAGGCGGCCGTCGCGTTCGCGGAGGTCCAGATGTTGTCCTCGGGGATGTCCAGGCCGGAGTTCGCCAGGCGCGCGGACAGGTCGCGGTTCGTGAACACCGAATTGTTGGTGAGGACCAGGAAGGGGATGTTCTTCTCGCGCAGAGCGGAAAGGAACTCGTTCGCGCCCGGAAGCGCTCGATTCTCCTTGACCAGGACGCCGTCCATGTCGGAGAGCCACGCGCTCACGGGAGGCAGTTCGGTCAGTGGTGTGGGTTCGTGCGTCAGGGCAGTCATGCCTCCATTCTACGGTGCCGCTAGGGTGGGATCCGTGAACGAGAGTGAAAACGGGTGTGACATCGCGCGTGATGGCGCGTGCGGGAACGACGAGGCCGGGGCCGCGCAGTCCGGGCAGGTCGGGGTCGGTCCGTGGCCGGGCGGGGAGGCCGCCTGGCCGGTCGGCGAGCACTACGACCGGGAACTCCTCAAGGCGGGGGATCGGCGCAACGTCGAAGACCGCTACCGCTACTGGACGATGGGCGCGATCCGCGCGGACATCGCTGCCCGCTCGCTGCCCTTCGAGGTGGCAGTGGAGAATCTTGATCACGACTTCAATATCGGGTCGATTGTGCGCACGGCGAATGCCATGGGTGCGCGCCGCGTCCACGTCGTGGGGCACAAGCGGTGGAACCGTCGCGGCGCAATGGTCACCGACCGTTATCTTCCGGTGGATCACCGGCTCGAGGTGGGCGAACTCGTTGAGCATTGCTCGCGTGAGGGCTTGACACTGGTCGGCGTCGACAATGTCGAGGGGTCCGTCGCGCTCGAGGGCGCGGTGCTGCCTGAGCGCGCCTGCCTTGTGTTCGGATCGGAGGCCTCCGGACTGAGCGAGGAGATGATCCGGGCGTGCGAGATCGTCGTCGCGATTACTCAGCGCGGTTCGACTCGGTCCATGAACGTCGGTCACGCCGCCGCGATCGTCATGTGGGCGCACGCCTCGCGCCTCAGTGCCCCCTCCAGCACCTGAACCCGCCACCGCACAGGGCACCCGTCCCGCGACGAGTGCCCAGGCCTCGTCGCGGCTCAGACCCGAGAGGAAACGCGCCGAATACCCCGGACTCGCGAAACGCCTACCACATGCGGCCGTGGGAAGAAAAGACCCTGTCCGAACGGGACTTCCTTCCCCTCCCCGCTCGTGCAAAATGTGAGAGAATCGATCACGACAAAACTGTCACTCGATTAGGAGGCTCCAAGTGCCTATCGCAACCCCTGAGGTCTATGCAGAGATGCTGAATCGCGCACGGGATGGCAAGTTCGCCTACCCCGCGATTAACGTGACCTCGTCCCAGACCATCACCGCCGCCCTCCAGGGCTTCGCCGAGGCCGAGTCCGACGGTATCATCCAGATCTCCGTCGGCGGCGCCGAGTACGGCTCCGGCTCCACCATCAAGAACCGCGTCACCGGCTCTCTGGCCCTCGCCGCCTACGCCTACGAGGTTGCCAAGAACTACGGCATCACCGTGGCTCTGCACACCGACCACTGCGCCAAGCAGAACATCGACTCCTGGGTCCGTCCCCTCCTCGAGATCGAGGCCGGCCAGGTTGCCGACGGCAAGCTCCCCACCTTCCAGTCCCACATGTGGGACGGCTCCGCGATCCCGCTCGACGAGAACCTGGAGATCGCGAAGGAACTGCTCGCCATGTCCGTCAAGGCCAACACCATCCTCGAGATCGAGGTCGGCGCTGTTGGTGGCGAGGAAGACGGCGTCGTTGGCGAGATCAACGAGAAGCTCTACACCTCCACCGCAGACGGCATCAAGACCGTCGAGGCCCTGGGCCTGGGCGAGAAGGGCCGCTACATCACCGCTCTGACCTTCGGTAACGTGCACGGCGCCTACAAGCCCGGCCACGTGAAGCTGCGTCCCGAGCTGCTCGGCACCATCCAGAAGGAGGTCGCGGAGCACTTCGGCCTCGACCACCGTCCCTTCGACCTGGTCATGCACGGTGGCTCCGGCTCCACCGCCGAGGAGATCGCCACCGCTGTCGCCAACGGCGTCATCAAGATGAACGTCGACACCGACACGCAGTACGCGTTCACCCGCCCGGTCGTCGACCACATGATGCGCAACTACGACGGCGTCCTCAAGATCGACGGCGAGGTTGGTGTGAAGAAGCAGTACGACCCGCGTACGTGGGGCAAGTCGGCCGAGGCCGGCATGGCTGCCCGCGTCGTCGAGGCCTGCCAGCGTCTGGGCTCCGACGGCACCCAGATGCGCTGAACCCTTCGCTGATGGCCGCGTAGCGGCCTGAAGCGTGAGCCGCCCGGTCCCAGTGGGGCCGGGCGGCTTCGTTGTGTTTGCTGGGCCGGGCTGCTTGATGCGCCCGTGGGCGGCGGCCCGCCCGCGAGCCGTCCGCGCTGCGAGCCTAAAGGCTCGGCGCGTCGCCTCGAAGCCCGGCCAGGCCCCGCCGCCGCCCACCGGCACCGCGGCGCGGCTCTCCGGACCTTCTGCGCTCTCCGGATCGTCGCAACCTATCCGCGTGCGGAGGGCCCATTCGAGCAGGTGGCCGCTGGTGGGGTCCCTGGACCTGCTTGAGCTGCTAGGTGTTGCGGGCGTTCCAGTGGTCTTGAATTCTAGGTTCTCGTGGTGGCTGCAACGAGGCAAACCAGGTTGCGAGGCATGATGGTTTCCCACCAACGTCGCACGTAATTCCCCCGTGGCTACTTCAAGGTATGAAATAGCGTCGTTGGAATTGCAACGTTTTCTAGCTATCTCAAAAAGTGACCGGATTAAATTACGTGCGACTATTTTTGGGGAGGGGGGAGGGGTGTAACAGTGGGGTGGAGCGCCGATAGTGGGGTGGGGCACCGACGGCGGGAAAACTGGGGATAGCAGCGGGGCGGGACCCCGTCGGATCCCGCCCCGTATCACGAGCGGCCCGCTTCACAAGCGGTCGTAGCTACTGCCCGCGTTGAGCACGAGCCGCGCTCACTCCTGCGGAGGATTCGGGATGGAGGCGTCGCGCACGCCCTCCGCAACCGCGTCGGAGATCGTCGGGGAGACGACCTTGGCGCCCACGAGCGCCGTGAACAGCTGCTGCAGGTCCAGGCCCAGCGAATCGCCCAGGCCCGCGTTGATCTGGCTGATCGACTTCGTAATGTCGCCGACCATCTGGGCGTTGTTGCCCTCGCCGTACATGGTGATCGTGTCGACCTTGGACAGCGGCTCGGCCACGGCGCGCGCCACCTCGGGCAGGGCACGGAAGTACATCTCGAGGACGGCCGCCTGGTTCATCTTCGTCATAGCGATGGCCTTCTTTTCGAGGCCCTCGGCCTCGGCCGTCAGCTTGGCGCCGATCGCGGAGGCCTCGGCGCGGCCTCGAGCCTCGATACCCTGGGCTTCCGCGAGCATGGCCTGCTTGTCGGCGTCTGCCTTCTTGGTGCGCTCGAACGCCTCGGCCTCGGCCTGGCGCTGACGCGCGTACAGGGCCGCGTCGGCCGCCTTCTCGGCGGCGTAGCGGTCGGCGTCGGCCTTCGCGTTCACCTCGGCCTGCAGGGCCTGCTTGGTGACGACGACTTCCTTCTCCTTGATGACGGCCTGCTGCTCCTGCTTGACGATGTCGGCCTGCGCGGTCTCGCGCTCGATGTCGCGGCGCTGAATCTGCGACTGGATCTCGTAGGCGGCGTCGGCCTTCGCCTTCTCGGTGTCGGCCTCGACCTTGAGTGCGGCCTGGCGCTTGGCGAGGTCCGTCTGCTTCTGAGCGATTTCCAGCTGCGAGGCGACCTGCGCGTCGTTGGCTTCCTTCTGGGCGACGGCGGTCGCCTGCGCGACCTCCTTCTGGGCGTTCGCCTTCGCGATGGCCGCGGTCTTGCGGATCTGCTCGGTGTTGTCGATACCGAGGTTATCGATGACGCCGTTCTGGTCGGTGACGTTCTGGATGTTGAACGCGACGATCTCGAGGCCCATCTCCTCCAGGTCCTGCTTCGCGTTCTCCTGGACGCGCTCGGAGAAGGCAGCGCGGTCGGTGATGATGTCAGTCAGTCGCATCTGGCCGATGATGGCGCGCAGGTGGCCCTCCAGGGTGTCACGCACCTCCTCGGAAATCTCGGAGGTCGTCTTGTAGAGGAAGTTACGCGTCGCAGCGCGGAAGAGCGTCGGGTCATCGGTCGCAATACGGACCTTGACGGCCGCGTCGACGCGCACGTTGATGTAGTCGTTCGTCGGGACGAAGTCCGTGGTCTGAGCGTCGACGGAAATCATCGAGGCGGTCATGGTGTCCACGCGCTCCAACAGGGGGACCTTCCAGCCCGTCTTGCCGTGGAGGACGCGCTGGCCTCGGGGGCCGGAGATCACCTTAATTTCGCCCGGCGACGCGGAGACGAAGCTCGCCCACAGGAATAGGAGGAAAAAGACAGTGGCGGCGACGGCGATCGCTGCGGTGCTGAGGAGAGGCATGATAGCTGCTTTCACGTGAGGGATGCGGCCCCCTTGTCCGTAGAGCCGCGTAACGGGCCAGGATAGCAGTGTCGGGCGTGTGACTCAATGCATTGTCTCATTCTTGGGTGACGAGGCCGTGGCTGCGTCGCGTTCACACGGCGACCTCATTGAAAGCGGGCAGCAGGGCTGCTTACAATGGGGGAGCGCGGGATCGTTGTCTCGTGGGAGGAACGTCCGATGGTGGGCTGTGGGAGAGGCACGGGAGCTATGAAAAAAACAGTGATCACGATCGTTTGTGTCATTGTCGGCGCGCTGGTCGCTACTGCCGCGATCATCTTCGGCTTGGTTCCCCTGATTGACCCGAACGAGTGCGCGAGTGGGGATAGAGCCTGCGAGAATATGAATGATCCCGTGTCGCCTTCTCCCTCGCCGAGCAGCGTCCCCCAACTTGCTTACAAGCCTGTGTTGTATGTGTATCCCGAGCGTGAGCAGTCGTTGACGGTGTCTCTTGACGTGGAGGGTGAGTTGGGTACGGTGTACCCGGCCCCGGACACCCAGGAGACGACGGATCGGGGAACCCAGGCCTCGTGGACGGTGACGGCTTCGCCCGACGGAACGCTGACGGATCAGGGTGGGCGGACGTATCCGTCGTTGTTCTGGGATGGGGAGATGACGCTGGAGGCTCCGCGCCAGGGGTTCATTGTTGCGCGCGAGGACGCCGTGCCTTTCCTGGAGGAGAAGCTGGCGCTGCTGGGGCTGACCGACAAGGAGGCGGCCGACTTCATCACCTACTGGGCACCGCGCATCCGCGCCAACGAGTACACGTTCGTGTCCTTCGACGCCTCCTCCTACGCGAGTCAGGCGACGTACAGCTTCACGGACGAGGCCGGGGCGCCGGTTGAGCCCGACACCTTCATTCGGGTGTTTATGACGATCCGTGCGGCGGACGCGAACGAGGTGGTCACGCCTCAGGTCTTCGGGCCCACTCCGACGCGCAGCGGCTTCACGGTCGTCGAATGGGGCGGCACGGAAGAAAAATAATCTCATCTCTGACCGCGCGGGCGAGCAAAAGTGCGTGCCACGCGCCACAATGGAACAAAGTGTGGTGAGATGGTGTCACCACGGATAGGAAGGTAGTGACATGGCCCAGGACTGGACCCGCATTGAAGGCATGATTATCGGCCACGATCTGGACCCCAGCGTGGTCGCTGGCGAGCTGAAGGATCGTTCGATCCTCGCCCAGCTTGAGTGGTTCCCCTCCTCGCCGCAGATGCTGGGCTTGAACGTCGCGGTCGATAAGGAGCGCGTCGCTACCGTGCCCGCCGGATCAACTGAGGTCGTTCCCGGCCCGACCCCCGCCGAACTGGCCGACGAACTCGCCATCCTTTTCGACGCCGAGGTGCGCATCGGTAACGCGACGGCCGACCACCTGCCCGAGGGCGACTCGCCGCTGGGCAAGGTGTGGCCCTCCGATGAGGAGGATGCTGCGGCCGTCGAACCCATCCCGACTCGCATCGTCGAGATTGGCCGTACCCCCGCGTCGTCCGTACCGCTCCTGGCGGCCCTTGAGGGCGTGGATCTCGGTGACCTCGAGCTTGCAGAGGGGCACCGCGCGCTTCTCGCTGAGCTGCCCGCCGAGAAGGAGGGCTGGAACTTCGGCGACCTGCCGCTCGTGACTCTCTCCGTGACGGACGGTGAATTCCAGGTCTTCCTGGTTACCGACGACCACCTCGAGCACATCATCTCCCACAACTGGGGCATGGACGCTGCGATCGTTCCCGGCGGACACGACCGCACCGCTGAACTGCCCGGCGAGGTCATCGACCTGGTGGGCGACCGCCTCGATCTCCTGGAGATCGCCGAGGCCGTCCCCGGCTCGGACGCCGACGCCCTGTGGGCGTCCGTGGCCACGACCGGCGAGGAATCCGTGTGGAAGGTCGTGCGCGCCCTCGGTCTGCCCGGCTCCGTTGCCGGCTTCCTCCTGGGCACCACCGACCTCGAGGACGTCGAGGGCGTCTCCGTGCACTTGGCTCGCGGCATTTCCAACGCGATCGGCCGCAGCGTCGACATCATGATGGGCCAGCCGCAGTCGGTCGTGAAGCCCCTGTGGAACTCCTACGAGTCCGTGGCCGTCGAACGCCCGTGGATCATTCACGCCGCCGTCGCCGCCGAGGCCATCGTCGGCACCGGCATGCTGGTTGCCGCCGTGCGCGCCTCCTCGCCTCGCTCGGGCTGGATGCGTTTCGCGGGCATCGTGGGCGGCCTGATGGTCGTCGACTCGATCGCCGAGCTGTCCCTGGCCAAGCACGTCTCCAGGCGCTTCGCGCGCCGCGCAGGCGAGGCCTAAGAAGTCGTCAGCGGCATACGTAAAGGCAGCCGGGGTCGCTCACGCGACCCCGGCTGCCCTATCTGTTGGTGGTGGCGCGGACATAGGCCGCGCACGTATTCGCCGGGAATTCAGGGTGGTGGTGCGGGCGCAGGCCGCGCCCGTATCCGTCAGGCCTTCAGGGCCTCGGCGGGGAAGTCCTGTGGGCGATCCGTGAAGATACCTGTGACGCCCCACGAGGCCAGCTCACGGGCCTGCTCGACGTCGTTGACGGTCCACACGTTGACCTCGAAGCCCGCGTCGCGCATGGCGCGCACGTCGGACTCGGTGAGGCCCTCGACGCCCGGGTGGATCGCTGCCGCACCCAGGGCGGCCGCGCCCTCGCGCCACTCCTCGGAGGCGCGCTCAATGAGCCAGCCGAGCGCAACTGTCGGGCACGCCTCGTGGAAGGCCGCGAGGAGATCGTGGTCGAAGGAAGACACGATGAGTCGGGACGGAATCTTGTCGCCGGCGAGAGTGACGGCCAGGGCCTCAATCAAGCGCTCGCGCAGGCGATCACCGCCCGCGCAGGGCTTGATCTCCAGGTTCGCGCCCATCTGCTGAGCGTGCGCGAAGGCGAGCACGTCGGTGGCCTCGGGAATGCGCTCGAAGCGGTACGTGTCCGAGAACCAGCGGCCCGCGTCCAGTCGTCGGATGTCAGAGAACCCGAGCTGGTAGTACGATCCGGACCCCGTCGTCGTGCGGTCCAGGGTGTCGTCGTGAATGACGATCAGTGAGCCGTCGCCCGTGATGTCCACGTCGAACTCGAACCACCGTGCGCCGACCTCCATGGCCTTGGCGAACGCGGCGATCGTGTTCTCGGGAGCCAGGGAGGACGCGCCCCGGTGGGCAAAGATGCGGGGAAATTCAGACATAGGTGCTCCTAACGTGAATGGGACGGGACGAACTGTTCCCTCACCATAGGTCGGGGTGCGCCTCGGCGCTGAGCATAGACGCGCGACCCGGACCGGGTTCGATGAGGACGGCCTCGTCGCGCTTGGACGGCAGAATCGTCTCCACGTACGAGGCCAGGGCGTCGTCTCGTGACACGTCGTGGCCGGCCTGCTGGGCCATGTACCAGCGGTGCTCGAGATACTCGTGGTAGAGCTGCGCGGGCTCCAGCTTGCCCGCCAGCTCGCGCGGAATCGCGCGCACGACGGGGGCAAACACGTCGGTGAGCCACTCGTGGGCAGCCTGCTCAAGGGAAAGGTCCTGGAGGCCGCTCGTCGCGCGCCACACGTCGATGTCGGCGAGGAGGCGCGCCGCCTGGTGTTCACCGACGTCCATGCCGGTCAGGCGCATGAACTTGCGGTTGTGGTGACCGGCGTCAACCACCTTGGGCTGTATGACGAGGCGCTCGCCGGAGGAATCGGTGGACATGCGCAGCTCGGCGACGTCAAAACCGAGGTCGTTGAGGCGGCGGATACGCTCACTGACCAGGTACTGGCGCTGATCGTTGGGAATGGACTCCTCGGCCGTGACTTCTGTCCACAGCAGGTCGTACTGGGTGCGGATGCGGTCGCCGACGTAGATGGGGTCTGCGTCTTCGGGGAAGAACCCGCCGGCCTGGAGGTCCATGAGCTCGCCGATGATGTTCGTGCGGGCCAGGTCGACGTCGTACTCGCGCTGGCCGTCGGTGAGCTTGGGGTGCAGCTCGCCGGTTTCGGCGTCGACCAGGTAGGCGGCGAACTCGCCCGCGTCGCGACGGAACAGCGTGTTCGACAGGGAGACATCGCCCCAGTAGAAGCCCAGGAGATGCAGGCGCACGAGGAGAAGCGCGAGCGCGTCGATGAGGCGCGTCGCGGTGTCCTCGCGCATCGACAGGGAAAACAACGCGCGGTAGGGGAGGGAGAACTGCAGGTGCTCGGTGATGAGAGCCGCGTTGAGTTCCTCGCCCTCGGGGGTCTCGCGGCCCGTGATGACGGCGACCGGCTGGACGGACGGGGCATCCAGGCGCTTCAGGTCGCGCAGGCGGTCGTACTCGTGATGGGCGACCGTCGGACCGATCTCCTTGACCGCGAGCACGCGACCGGACAGGTTCACGAAGCGCACGACGTGGCGGGAAATGCCGCGGGGAAGTGCTGCGAGCAGGCTGGAGGGCCACTCCTCGAGGGGAACATCCCACGGGAGGTCCAAAAGGGCGGGGTCGACTGCGGCCGCCGTAATGTCCAAAGCCATGGGGCCTATTGTCTCATCTTGAACGCCGTGCGTATAGCCCTGACTCGGTATCTGCGCTAGTCGCGGCCAAGAACACATGCGGGCATAGCGAAACCCCGGCCTCGTCCTGGAGGTACGAGTGGACGAGGCCGGGGCTGATTATCGCTGTGCGTGAGCGCTACGCGTCACTCGGGCAGGCGAACACCCGTTGCAGCGGAGAAGTTGTGCTGCTGACCCTCGCGGATGCGCACGTGCAGGACGCCGCCGCGCGCGGGGGCGGTACGCGGGGGAACGCGCACGATCAGCTGCTTGCCGGTGCCCTCGGAGCCGGAGCCCAGGGTCTCGCCCTCGGCGGCGCCGGCCAGGTGGCCGTACACGTAGGCATCCGAGCCGAGCTCCTCGACGAAGTCGACCTCGACGGGGATAGAGCCTTCGGAGCCGTCGGCGACGACGTCCAGGCCCTCAGGGCGGAAGCCGATCTTGATCTTTCCGCCGTCCTCATCGGTCATCGCGGCGCGGGCAGCCTCGGAGACGCGCACGCGCGCGGGGCCGAGCTTGGCCCACTCGCCCTCAACCGTGAAGGTGCCCAGATTCATGGCGGGGGAGCCGATGAAGCCAGCGACGAACTCGTTGGCGGGACGCTCGTACATCTCCTGCGGGGTGCCGCACTGCTGGAGGAGGCCGCCGGCGAGGACCGCAATGCGGTCGCCCATCGTCAGAGCCTCGGTCTGGTCGTGGGTGACGTACACGGTGGTGACGCCGAGCTCACGCTGCAGGGAGGCGATCTGCGTACGGGTCTGGACACGCAGCTTGGCGTCCAGGTTCGACAGGGGCTCGTCCATGAGGAACACCTGGGGCTTACGGACGATCGCACGGCCCATGGCGACACGCTGACGCTGGCCGCCGGACAGGGCCTTGGGCTTGCGGTCCAGGTAGGGCTCCAGGTCGAGGATCTTAGCGGCCTCTTCGACGCGCCTGTTGATCTCTTCCTTGGGGGTGCCGGCGATCTTCAGGGCGAAGCCCATGTTCTCGCGCACCGACATGTGGGGGTAGAGAGCGTAGTTCTGGAAGACCATCGCGATGTCGCGGTTCTTCGGCGGAACGTCCGTGACGTCCTTATCGCCGATGAGGATGCGGCCGGAGTTCACGTCCTCCAGGCCGGCGAGCATGCGCAGCGAGGTCGACTTGCCGCAGCCGGAGGGACCGACGAGAACGAGGAATTCGCCGTCCTGGATCTCGAGGTCGAGCTGGTCGACGGCGGGCTTGTCGGAACCCGGGTAGACGCGGGTGGCCTTGTCAAAGGTAACGGTTGCCATGGAGTTTTCCTTCCCACCGGCAGGTACGTGCCGGACGATCCGTAGTGGGGTGACCGTGGAGCGTCTTCGCCCACGGAGTGCGAACGCGGATCCTTCCGCGCGCGACTAACAGTGAAGTTAGCACGCTCGCTCGCAGGTGTACAGTTCGGGCCACATGGTGGATTGACAGCGTGTGTTTGCCCGTTACTTTCAGGGACGAGGCCGGGGCCGTCCCGCGCGGGTGGCCGCAGATGGGGGAGGGTCCAGGTAGGCTGAGGGCGTGGAAGAAGGCGAGGAACTGGGCGGCTACAGGCTGATCCGTCGGCTCGGTACGGGCGGCGCGGGAACGGTCTGGCTCGCCGAAGATGGGGGCGGCACGCGTGTCGCCCTCAAAGCCATGCACCCGGCGATGGCCGCCTCGGAGGAGTCGCGCCAGCGCCTGGAGCGCGAGACGCGCACCGTGAACTCCGTGCGCTCGCCCTTCGTCGCGCACATCGTCGATGCGGAAACCGAGGCCTCCCAGCCTTTCGTCGTCTCGGAGTACGTGGAGGGCCCCACGCTCGCGGAAATCCTCGTCTCGGGGCCGGTTCCTCTGCGCGGCGTCGCCGCCCTGTCCTACCACCTGGCGTCCACGATCGCGGCCGTTCATCACGCCAACATCATCCACCGCGACATTAAGCCTTCCAACATCATCTGTTCGCCGCGCGGCCCGGTCCTCATCGACTTCGGTATCGCGATGGCGACCTCCGATCAGCACCTCACGAGCACCGGCCTCGTGTCGGGCACGGCCGGGTACACCGCCCCCGAGCTCCTGCAGGGCCACGGCGCCACGAAGGAGTCGGACTGGTGGGCGTGGTGCGCCACCCTGCTGTCCTGCGCCACCGGGCGCCCGCCGTTTGGCAAGGGCGACGTGTCCGCCACGATGCTGCGCGTCCTCGAAGGGGACCCCGACCTGGCCGGACTGCACCCCATGGTCGCAGACGTGCTCGCGGGCGGCCTCGCCCCCGATCCCGACGATCGTCCGTCACCTTCCCTGATTGTTGCCGATCTCATGAGCGCCGTCGGGTGGGCACCCGGCGAGCTCGACTACGTGACCGTGAACTGGGCGCAGCTGCTCGACACGGGCATGCGCACGCAGATGGTGAACTCGGACCCCCAGGAGATTGCCGCGCCTCCCGAGTGGGAGGACGCGGGGCAGCGTCCGGACGCCTCCGGCGCGCGCGCCGTCTCCTATCCGCAGCATCCGCGCCGAGACGCCTCGGAATTCACGGCGGCCAACGACCACACCGACGTCGTGGGCACCGCGTCGGTAGCCCAGGGGTATGGCGACTGTTCCGATGACACCGAGGAGGTCGCCTGGCACGATGACGCCACCGACGTCTGGCAGCGCGTTGATAACTCGGATCCCACCGAGGTCATGGCCCCCTACGCTCAGCCTCAGTACCCGGGTCCGCAGGGCGCGTATGATCCCGGTTTTGTCCCCGGATACGGGCAACAGCCCTATCCGCAGACCGGAGTCGCCCCGCAGCAGATGGCAATGGGCCCCCAGTGGAACCCCAACCCGGCGATGGGGACGGGTGTCGCGTCGGTGGACGGGGCCTCGTCCACCGCAAAGGGGGCATGGATCTCGGGCGCCGCGCTGCTGGCCCTCCTGGCCTCACTGCCCTTCCTTTTGGGTCTTACCGGCTCCATGATCGTGGGGATCGCACTCACCGCTTTCGGCCTGATCGGCGCGATGTCACGGTGGCTGGAGCGTCGTCGGATCCTGCGAGGCGCGAAGGCTAGCGACACAGCCGCCGTCATCGCCATGTCGCCCATCCTGCTGGTGCGCTCGATCCTATCGACCGCGCTTGGCCTCGTCGTCGGAGGCCTCGTTCCGTACGGGATCTGGGCCTTCGTGTCCTACTCGCGCGAGGGGCGCGTCCTGTGGTCGTGGCCCGCCGATGTCGTCGCAGCCACCGGTGTCGATCGCACGGACTACTGGCTGAGCGACCCACGAGCCGCGATCGTCGTGTGGGCGCTCGCCGCGCTCATGATGCTGACTGCCTGGCTCATGCCGTTTGCTGCCGATCTGAGGGTCGGTGTGTCCACAACGCTGCGCTCGATCGTGCGTCCTGCCTGGGGGCGAGGCCTCCTCGCGGTAGGCTGTATGGCGTTCCTTGCGGGTGCGTGGTTTATCGTCACAGGTGGGCTGTCGCACTGAGCGCGGTCATGCTGCGCCCGATACTCTTACAATATTCAACTACTTTCGGAAGGTGAGTCCATGGCTCAGAAGAAGAAGCCGGCCGTCGATCCCGTGCGCGCGAAAGCCGCCCAGATGCGCCAGGCGCAGGAGCGCGCTGACCGCCGCACCCGCATCATCGTCGTTTCCGCCGTCGCAGTCATCGTCCTCGCGGTCGTCGCAGCCGTCGGCGGCGTGATCTGGAAGCAGCAGGCGCAGGTCAACGCCGCCCGCAACGTCAACGCCTCCGACGTCCTCGGCGCGTACGCCGACGGACGCCCGATCATCGTCAACGCAAACGGCGTCGTCGCCGAGGCGGACCCGAACCTGCCCACCCTCACCGAGTACTTCGACTACTCCTGCCACGCGTGCGCCGACCTCGACGCATACATGGGCAAGGACCTCACCACCTGGGCCGCCGAAGGTCACTACAACATTGAGCTCCAGCCGGTCATCACCGTCGATATGGACTACCTGAAGCCCGCGGCCAGCGCATCGCTCGTCGTCGCGCAGAAGGCACCCGACAAGTGGGTGGACTTCCACCACGCCCTGCTCGCATACTTCCGCTCCCAGTTCCAGGCCTCCAACGGCACCGTCGTCCAGAACCTCGACGCCTCCTGGAAGCAGGTTAAGGTGATCGCCGCCGAGGTCGGCGTCCCCTCCGACGTCATCGACACCTTCCCGGTCAACGCCGTCGACGACTACCTCAAGGCATCGACCACCGCCTGGCAGAACGCGGGCTACAACGGTCGTGATGGCAGCCTCGGCACCCCCGAGCTCGTCAAGGACCACTCCACCGTGATCCCGCTCGGCACCCAGCTGGGTGAGCTGCGCCAGAGCATCGCGAGCGCATTCGGCATCACCGATTCCGCGAGCCAGGGCACCACCGAAACCCCGGCCCCCGAGGCCACCGAGCCCTCCCAGAGCGGCACCGGCGAAGCCCAGAGCTCCGAGACGACCGACAGCTCCAACTGAGCCTTCAATCAGTGAGGGGTAGGACCGCGTGGCGGTCCCACCCCTCACTTGTTTGTCGTGCCCTTCACATCTGTGGCGCGCAGTGGAGGTCCTGGAGGCGCACGCCGGGCCCCTGCAGCGCGCAATGGGGAACCTCGTCGGTGCGCGCTTGTCGACGGCGATCCGGCCCGCCCGCGCGCACGAGCCCCTACCTGTGGCACACTAGTGTCCGCCGCCGGCTTAGCTCAGTTGGTAGAGCAGCTGTCTTGTAAACAGCAGGTCATCGGTTCGAGTCCGATAGCCGGCTCCACGGAATGCCTCATCGCGGCACCGCAGCCGCAGCACACCCCACCTGATCGGATGAGGTGCCGCGGCCTCGTCAATGAGAAGTGCCGAGCGACCAATCCACGCCCGACGCGCCCTGCGCCTCCAACAGCTGATTCGCGCGCGAAAATGGCTTCGACCCAAAAAATCCTCGATACGCCGAGAGCGGCGACGGGTGGACGGACGCAATAATCGGCGTGTCGCCCAGACGCGGCGCGAGCGACTGCGCGTCCTTACCCCACAGAATCGCTACGAGGGGAGCGCGCGAGCCATCCGAACGCTTCCGGGCCACCAGGGCGTCAATCGCGCACTGCGTCACCTCCTCCCAGCCCCGGCCTCGATGCGATGCGGGAGCGCCCGGGCGCACCGTCAACACGCGATTCAGCAGGCACACGCCCTGCTCGCTCCACGGCGTCAGGTCGCCCGATGTCGGAGCGGGAACACCCATGTCCTCGCTCAACTCGCGGAAAATGTTGATGAGCGACTTGGGCAACGCCACGCCCGGGTGCACCGAAAACGACAGTCCCATCGCGTGCCCCGGCGTCGGATACGGATCCTGCCCGACGATGAGAACCTTCACCTTGTCGAACGGGTACGTGAAGGCACGGAGAACATCCGTGCCCGCAGGTAGGTAGCCGTGCCCCTCCTCGACCTCGGCTGCCAACATTGCGCCCAACTCGTGGATGCGCCCCTCCACCGGAGCCAGCGCCCGAGCCCAGCCCGGATCAATCAACTCAGCCAACGGGCGCGGATTGTGTTCACTCATAGCACCAGCCTAATGCCGCACAGGCCACGCCACATTCCCCGCGCGCCACCCGCGCCTCACTCCTTCTTTTCCGATAGTCTGAACGCGTGAGTTCTCAGTACCCCAGGGATGAATTTGACCGCGCCGGCGAAGATATGCCCGTCGGCATGCACCGCCCCAAGCCGTCCAAGTGGAAGAACGTCTGGCCTTTCCTGGCCATCCTCGTGATCGTTCCGGCCCTCGGATGGGCAGCGGCGACCGCCCTGTCGCGCCAGCAGGCTACTGTCAGCAACGCGCCCAGTCCCGCCGCGACCACCCCGAGCGCTGCCGCTCCCTCAGCGACGCCCACAGCCGAGCCCACCGCGTCCGCAGAGCCCACGCCTTCCGCCAGCTCCTCCTCCCCGTCGGCTTCGTCCGAGCCCGACCATGGAGCTGTCATCCAGGTCCTCAACGGAACCGGTACCCAGGGATACGCCAGCCAGCAGGCTCAGATCCTGAACCAGGCCGGGTATGCGGGCACTTCCGCCGCGAACGCTGACGGTTGGGCCACGCAGATCTCCACCGTGTTCTACGAGGATCCCCGCATGGAGGGAACCGCGAAGGACGTTGCCGCCAAGCTGGGTATTTCCGACGTGCGCCAGGAGAGCGGCCTCGGAGACCCCGACATCGTCGTGATCCTGCGATGAGTCACTGATACTGGCTGAGCCGCCTGGCCCCTGTGGGGCCGGGCGGTTTTGTTGTATGTGGTCCCACGGGTGTTGCGGGCGTCGCGTGTGCTTGCTGTGTGTGCCGCTGGGCGGCTGCTTTCCTGCTTTTGCTTGTTGCCCCGACAGATCTCCGGCCGCCGCGGGGCCTGCCCGCCCGCGAGCCGTCCGCGCTGCGAGCCTTTGGCTCGGCGCGTCGGATTGAAGCCCGGCCAGGCCCCGCCGCCGCCCATGGGTGCCGCAGTCTGGCCCTGTCGGCCAGGTGGGCCGGTCTGAAACCACCATCGCCTTTGCGGGTGCTGGCCGAGCCTCGAATGAAACCGCCATCGCCTTTGCGGGTGCGAAATGGGTGTTTTTGGTGCATTTTTCGGGTGCAGAGGTGATGCCGGTTTCAGCAGTCCCTTGTTGGGGGTGAGCAGTGGTGTTGTTGGTTTCAATGTCGCCACGTTGTCGCGCCTCGTGCGCATAGGTGGCTTAATGTAGCCGCCTGTAGGGTCCAGACGCCACTAGGTGGGTAAGCATCGCGTCGATGCTGGGTGATGGACCTTGCCCGTGCGTGAGCGATGCCCGTGTTCGACCGGCACGGCAGGGTGTGCACTGCGTGCCGTCATGCTGCGTTGAGAAGTGTCAGGCGGTCGGGGTCGCAACACCCTGCGCGCTCCACAGGTCCCGCCGCCGCCCAGCGGCACCGCCAGGCCCTCCGACGTCTACGCTGGCGGCACCGGTGTACAGGCGCGCTTAGTTGGCCCGCCCGGCCTCATCGTTGGTCATTACGCCCTGAGCGCAGCGGACTCAAGCCCCGTGACCTCGCCTTGCACTCTGGGGTGGTGAGTGCCAAAATCTTAGTTAGCACTCCGACATGGAGAGTGATAAGACCACCGGTTCGATGAGGCCACCTCAAAAGCGTGGCCGTCCGTCGCGGGCATCGAACCCGATCCGCATCGCGGAAGGACACATTTCCAATGAGCAAGATCATCAAGTTTGATGAGGATGCCCGTCGTGGCATGGAGAACGGCCTCAACCTGCTGGCCGACACCGTCAAGGTGACGCTTGGCCCCAAGGGCCGCAACGTCGTGCTCGACAAGAAGTGGGGCGCCCCCACGATCACCAAGGACGGTGTCTCCGTCGCTAAGGAGATCGACCTTGACGATCCGTTCGAGCGCATCGGCGCCGAGCTGGTGAAGGAAGTCGCCAAGAAGACCGATGACGTCGCAGGTGACGGCACCACCACCGCGACCGTTCTGGCCCAGGCGCTGGTCCATGAAGGCCTGCGCAACGTCGCCGCCGGATCCAACCCGATCGCCCTCAAGCGCGGCATCGACCAGGCTGTCGAGGCCATCGTCGCCCAGCTGCACGCCGACGCCAAGCCCGTCGAAACCACCGAGCAGATCGCCGCCACGGCCTCCATCTCCGCCAACGATCCCGCCATCGGCAAGCTCATCGCCGAGGCCTTCGACAAGGTCGGCGCCGAGGGCGTCGTCACCGTCGAGGAGACCAACTCCTTCGACACCACCCTGGAGACCACCGAGGGCATGCGCTTCGACAAGGGCTACCTGTCGGCCTACTTCGTGACCGACCAGGAGCGCCAGGAAGCCGTCCTCGAGGACGCTTACGTCCTCCTCATGGACTCCAAGATCTCCAACGTCAAGGACATCGTCCCCGTCCTGGAGAAGGTCATGCAGACCGGCAAGCCCCTGGCGATCATCGCCGAGGACGTCGAGGGCGAAGCCCTCGCCACGCTGGTCGTCAACAAGATCCGCGGCACCTTCAAGTCCGTCGCCGTCAAGGCCCCCGGCTTCGGCGAGCGCCGCAAGGCGATGCTGCAGGACATGGCCATCCTGACGGGCGGCCAGGTCATCTCCGAGACCGTCGGCCTCTCCCTCGAGAACGCTGACCTCGAGCTGCTGGGCCGCGCCCGCAAGATCGTCGTCTCCAAGGATGAGACCACCATCGTCGAGGGCGCTGGCGACAAGGACATGCTGGATGCCCGCGTGCGCCAGATCCGCCAGGAGATCGAGAACACCGACTCCGACTACGACCGCGAGAAGCTGCAGGAGCGCCTCGCCAAGCTGGCCGGCGGCGTTGCCGTCATCAAGTCCGGCGCGGCCACCGAGGTTGAGCTCAAGGAGCGCAAGCACCGCATCGAGGACGCCGTTCGTAACGCTCGCGCGGCCTCCGAAGAGGGCCTGGTCGCCGGCGGCGGCGTCGCCCTGATCCAGGCCGCCACCGTGGCGCTGCCCAAGCTCGACGCCCTCACCGGCGACGAGGCGACCGGCGTCAACATCGTGCGCCTGTCCGTCTCCGCCCCGCTCAAGCAGATCGCTGAGAACGCGGGCGTCGAGGGTGGCGTGGTTGCCGACCGCGTCGCCAACATGGAGCCCGGCCACGGCCTGAACGCCGCGACCGGCGAGTACACCGACCTCATGGCCGCCGGCATCTCCGACCCGGTCAAGGTCACCCGTTCCGCGCTGCAGAACGCTGCGTCGATCGCAGGCATGTTCCTGACGACCGAGGCCGTTGTCGCCGACAAGCCCGAGCCGCCGGCCGCCGGTGGCGACGAGGCTGGCGCCGGCATGGGCGGCATGTACTGAGCCGCTCGGCGTTAAGCTGATCCACCTGGGGGCGGGACTCGTGAGGGTCCCGCCCCCAGGCGTTTCTGTCTGTCTGCGCAGGCGTGAGACGAGGCCGGTGCTCTCCTCTCGGGAACAGGGGTGTCTGGCGCGGTTGTCAGACCCCCGCGAACAGGGATGCGGAATGAGTTTCTGCGTCGGCGTAGGTGGAGGCCGCGACCTGCATCTGCGAGGAGATCGCGTCCAGGGCGTCGTGTGTCTGGGCCTGGATGCCCTGCCACTGGGTGATAGTCGCCTGGAAGTTCACCTGTGCCCCGCCGGTCCACGTGTCCTGAAGGGCGAGCAGCTGGGCCATCATCGTGTCCACCTCGGTGCGGATGGTGGATGCGGTCGTGCAGGCCTGCGCGGAGGCGGCAGCAATTTGTTCGGCGTCGACGGCGTATGCGGTCATGATGTCACTCCTTTGTGGGACCCCGGGTGGGTCCGTCGACAAAGACGCTACGCGCGTGACGACGTGTGATCCAGGTGGAAACGAAGCCCTGTGGATAACTGCCCGACGTGAAAAGTGCCTGTGGATAGCCACGAGGTATGCCTGCGCAGCTGACGGGTACGTTGCTGAGGGCTTGGCTGCGGTGCCGTGGGGCTGGATGCAGGAATGACGTGCGTGATGGCTGGGCGTGAGGCATGGTTGTGCTGGTGGGTGGCGGCAGGGCCAGGCCGGGCTTCGAGACGCGGCACCGAGCGAAGCGAGGTTGCCTAGTCTCGCGGGCGGCCCGCCGCGCACGGGCACGCACAGTGGCCAGCCTCCACAGGTTTGGAGGGCGCCTGGAAAATCCGTGGAGCCAAGGGCACATGCGACATCATGCTGGGCCAGGCTGCGGTGCCCGTGGGCGGTGGCGGGGCCTGGCCGGACAACGAGTCGACGCACGGAGCCGAAGGTTCGCGGCGCGGACGGCGAGTGGGCGGCCCGCCGCCCACGGGCGCACAAAGCAGCCGTGGCCTCGTCAGTCGGAGGTAGGCAGATCCAGGGACTCGACGGCGGACTCGAGGGAGGAGGTCGCCTCCTCGATCTCGTTCGAGCCGGTGTCTTCCTCGATCTTGCGCGGAAGAACGCCGGTGGAGGTGACCTCGTCGTCCGCGGAAGCGACGGGGACGCGCTTCTTGATCGAGCGGCGTTTGATGATCAGCGTGCCGGTCGTCGTCGTGGAGTCCTCCATGACCTCCTCGGTGTCGTCCGCCTCCTCGGTGTCGTCCGTGTCCTCGGCCTGGGCTGCCTGGCACAGCTGGGTCTTGTCTCGCTCCAGGCGCGTCAGTTCGACCTCGAGGTTCGCGCGGGCGGTGTCCTCCCATGCGGAGCCGAGGGGGGACTGGTAGATCGTCTCGTAGCTGAGCAGCTTCTTGACGAGCGCCATGCGTGCCTTGGTGAACTGCAGGTCGTCGAGCTCGCTGAGTTCGGCGCGCAGCGACGTGCGGAGCTTCTTGTAGTCCTGCGGGCTGCAGGCCAGGCCTGCCAGGTCGGCGTCGACGAGCACCTGCGCGTCGAAGTCGGTGCGAGGTGCGCGGCGGCGTGTGAGGAATGCGATCAGCTCGTCGACGCGGGCGACGACCTCCTCGGGCACGCCGAGGTTGGTGAGGCGGTTGTGCGCGTGATCGATGCATCGGGTGGAGGCGAAGTTCGCCTGGAATCCACCGAGCTTGATCTCGAGCGCCTTGTTGAGGAAGGCGCCGTGGTACCACGCGGCGACGCGCAGGATGTCGGGGTCGTGCGCGGACGACGAGATTTCATCAATGTGGGTCAGCGTGTTCATGAGCCGACGCAGGTTGTGCAACTGCCGGTTGGGCGCGCTCCACCGCTGCATGAGGTCGGTGCCCTCATGTTCGAGGTCTGTGTCGGTCGCGGTTGCGCCGATTTGCTGCATGGCGTCGACGAAGGACGTCAGCAGCCACTGAGGTGCTTGTGCACCCATGGGCCACTCTCCTTGTTGAGGGATACCCAGCTATGCTAGTGCGCTTTTGAGCAAAGGTCACGTTCGTTGGTAAAAAATCGGGGATAATCCCGATGGATTTCGTGAAACTGTCAGGCGAGAACTGGCGAAGACTGAGCGAAAAAGCCGTGTGTGCTGACCGGTGCGTTACCTCTTTCACGCTGCTGGGAGCTCGATGCGGACGGTGAGGCCGCCGCCTTTTGTCTTGGTGAGCGAGGCGTTGCCCTTGTGAGCTGTGAGGATGCCGGAGACGATCGCGAGGCCGAGGCCGGATCCGCCGGACTTGCGGTTGCGCGATGTGTCCGCGCGGTAGAAACGTTCGAAGACGCGTCCGCGGTCAGTTTCGTCGATGCCGGGCCCATGGTCGCGCAGTTCGACGATGGCGGTGTCCCCGCTGCGTCCGAGTGCGATTTCGACGGGGGAGCCTTCGGGGGTGTAGCGCACGATGTTGCCGATGAGGTTGGTGAACACTTGCGAGATGCGGTCGCGGTCCGCGGGGACGATGAGCGTCATCGGGGGAGTGCGGCTGTTGATGCCGGTGAGTCCGACCGTGCGCGTGGGGTCGAGGGCTTGGAGGTCGAAGACGGCGTTGTCTGCGAGCTTGACGAGGTCGATCTCGGTGATCTCGAGGGGGCGTCCTTCGTCGAGGCGGGCGAGGGTGAGGAGGTCCTCGACGAGCGTGGCCATGCGTGAGGATTCGGAGGCGATGCGCCCCATGACTTCGTCGATGCGCTCGGCGGGCACGCCGCCCATGGCGTAGAGCTCGCAGTAGCCGGAGATTGCCGCGAGAGGGGTGCGCAGCTCGTGGGAGGCGTCGGAGACGAATCGCTTAATCTTTTGTTCCGAGGCCTGGCGGGCTTCGAAGGATTGCTCGACCTGGGTGAGCATGGCGTTGAGGGAGAGCGAGAGTGAGCCGACCTCGGTCGTGGGCGGGTGCGGGGTGACGCGCTTGGTCAGGTCGCCGGCGGCGATTTTTCCGGCGGTGGATTCGATGGAACGCAGGGGGAGGAGCGCGCGGCGCACGAGGACGCGCCCGGTCCAGCCCCCGATGAGGACGATGATGGTGCCGGCGACCGTGAAGTACGAGGCTGTGGTGCGCAGGGTGTGCTGCATATCCGAGAGGGGCAGCGCGATTGTCATGTATCCGGAGAACAGTCCGGAGTCCTGCTCGTACACGGGGACGACGAGGGCACGCCAGCCGAAGCCGGCCTTGGACGAGGAGACGGTGACCGGGAGGGTGCGGAAGGAGGAGACGGGCGCGGAGTTCGTGTCGACGAGTTCGGGCAGCTGGGGCTTGCCCGAGGCTTCGAGGGTGTCCTCGGAGTAGAAGTAGCGGTCGCCCCCGTCGGTGCCATGGATGTGGATGTAGTAGAGGGTGGGGATGCCGCCCTGGCCGTCGGCGGAGAATGTCGCCGCTGACCCGGAAATCTGCATGGTGTGCGCCGTGGCGACGAGCTGGTCGTCGATCTGAGAGGTGAGGTGGCGCTGGAGGAGGCCGATCATGACCGTGCCGGACAGGGACAGTCCGATGGCTAGGAGCAACGTGATGAGCGTGACGAGCTGCGCGGATAGTGGCTTGGAATCCCACCATTCCTCGATGCGTTGGGCCAGGCTGCGGTGCACGTCAGTCCTCAGCGCGCAGGATGTAGCCGACGCCGCGCTTGGTGTGGATGAGCTCCCCGGAGGCGCCCTCGACGGCGAGCTTGCGTCGCAGGTAGGAGATGTAGGACTCGACGATGGCGACTTCGCCGTCCCAGTCGTATTCCCAGACGTGGTCGAGGATTTGCATCTTGGAGACGACGCGCCCTGCGTTGATGACGAGGTAGCGCAGGAGCTTGAACTCGGTGGGGGACAGGTCAATGGGGACGCCGGCGCGCGTGACTTCGTGGGCATCCTCGTCGATGACGAGGTCTCCGACGCGCAGGAATGCGTCGTCTTCTTCGGAGCCCATAGTGCGGCGCAGGATGGCGCGGATGCGGGCGACGACCTCTTCGAGGCCGAAGGGCTTGGTGACGTAGTCGTCGCCGCCGACAGTCAGGCCCTGGATCTTGTCGCGCATGTCGTCGCGCGCGGTGAGGAAGAGGACCGGGGTGGTGATACCGGCGTCGCGCAGGCGCCTGGTGACGGTGAAGCCGTCCATGTCGGGGAGCATGACGTCGAGGACGATGAGGTCGGGGCGCGAGGCCTGGGCTTCGTGAAATGCGCCGCTGCCGTCCTCGGCGGTGACGACGTCGAAGCCGGCGAAGCGCAGGGAGGAGGCGAGGAGGTCGCGGATGTTGGGTTCGTCGTCGACGACGAGGAGTTTTGCTTCAGTTCCCGGGGTGCTCATGCACCTAGTGTCGCCCATGTGTCTGAATGTTTCCTGTGAGGTAGGTGGGAACAATGGCGCTGCTTCTGTTTGCTTCGTCACCGCGGGTGGCCATGCGGGAGCAAAGGGCAGGAAAAGGCGTGGAAAAGATATGCAAGAATTGAAGTATGTCATCCCAGCACTCAGCGGACGTCATGTCTCCCGACGGCGTCGAATTCCAGCACGTGTCCCCTCAGCTTGCGACCCTGCGCCTCGGTAACGCGCTCGCGGCCTGCGGGGCCCTGTGCGGTGCAATCTCCGGCCTCGTCCTCATCGTCGACATCCCGGCGCTGTGGTGGCTCATGCTCGTGCCCGCCGCCATCGCGGCGTTGTGCCTGTGGCTCGTGCCCGCCCAGGTGCGCGCCCTGCGTTACGCCCTGGCCGACACAGACTTCGTCATCCGCCGAGGCGTCTTCAATCGTTCGCTGACCCTCGTGCCCTACGGCCGCATCCAGTACGTCGACATCTACCAGGGTCCCGTGTCGCGCCTGATCGGCATCTCCACGATCAAGCTGTCGACTGCGAGCGCGAAGACCGACGCGACGCTGGGCGGTGTGCCTGTCGCGGACGCGGCCCGTCTGCGCGACGTCCTGGCGGAGCGTGGCTCGGCGGAGCTGATGGGCCTATGAGCACGGACCTCTCCTCCGGCGGCATCGCCCCCGAGGACTGGAAACCGCTTCACCCGCTCACCTACGTTCCCCGCGTGGCGGGAAGCGTTGCGGGTGTTGTTGGCCTGGTGTCCCTGAGTAATGCGTCCGCGATTGAACGCATGCTCAACGGTGAGACGCCCGCGTGGCTTGCCACCACCGGCGTCTTCCTCGGTCTTGTGATTATTGCGGGCGTTGTTCTCGCCATCGCGGGCGTGTACTGCTATCTGTCGTGGACGAAGACTCGCTACGCGGTGAGCAATACGGCGATCTGGTACCGCGCCGGCATCCTCAAGCGCACGCAGCGTCACGCGCGCCTCACGCGCATCCAGACGATCAACGTGTCCTACTCGCTCGTCGGTCGCCTCCTGCGCCTGGGTTATCTGGACATTGAGGTCGCGGGCGGCACCGATTCGAGCATCAAGCTCGGTCTGCTGCCCGCGCAGCGCCTCGAGGAGCTGCGCGCCCTCGTCCTCGCGCTCGCTTCGGGTGCGATCGACGAGGTCGTGGATCCCGCGGACCTGACCGGCGCCTCGGCCCGCGTGGCGACGGCAAAGACCCCGCTGGAGGCCCCGGAGCACCCGGTTTTCAAGGTCGGCTTCGTCAAGCTCCTGGTGTCCATGCTGGCGACCATCGACAATGCGATCGCCCTGTTCTTCGGCGTCTTCCTCCTGGGCCTCAACGGCTTCCTCGTGGGTATCGTCGGGGTGACGTCGATCATGAGTTTCCTGGGCATCCTGGCGGGCGCGTTCAGCCTCCTGGTAGGCGTCTGGGCGCGTTTCGATCGAGAGTTCGGCTTTAGCGCGGCGATCGGCGCCGACGGCGTGCGCATCAACCGTGGCCTGACGGCTCGCCGTCACGTGACGATCCCCCCCGGGGCGCATCCACGCCATCGAGGTGATGCAGCCGCTGATCTGGCGTCTGTTTGGCTGGTATCGCGTGGAGATCACGCAGGCCGGCAACGCGGCGGTCGCGACGGACGAGAAGAACAAGGGCATGCAGGTGGATGTGGCCTCCGACGTGCTGCTTCCCGTCGGCAGCCGCACGGAGGTCATCCAGGCGATCGCGATGGCGATCCCCGACCTGGGGGTGGAGGATCCTGACGGCTTCCTCGAGTCCCTCCGCGTCGGCACGGGCGAGGACCGCTGGATGACACCGATCCCGCCAAGCGCGAAGATCCTGGATCCGCTTGAGTACAGCCGCCGCGCCTTCGGCGTGACCGATGCCGTGTTCGCGATCCGCGACGGCTTCTTCAACCTGCGCTTCTCGATCATCCCTCTGACGCGCATCCAATCGGTGTCGCTGCATCAGGGACCCGTTCAGCGCTGGCGGCGCGTCGCCTCCGTGCGCGCCGCGCTGGTCCCCGGCCCGGTGGCATCCATGGCCGAGCACGTCGAGGCGGGCCGCTCGCTGGAGCTGTGGGCGCAGCTGTCGCAGGCATCGAAGGCCCGCCGCGAGGCCGAGGCTCCCGAGCGCTGGCTCTCGCGCGTCACCGAGATCGTCGAGGCGACATCCCAGCGCGCGGAGGGCGACAAGTAGAGCGATGATCGGCGACAATGGGGCCATGAGCACCCCCGGACGCCTCGGAATCGGCATCATCGGCATGGGCCACGTCGGGCCCGTCATCGGCTCTGCGCTGCGCGCGGTCGGCCACCAGATCGTTGCTGTCTCCGCGTCGTCGGAGGCTTCGCGCGAGCGTGCCGACGCGATGCTCCCCGGCGTGCCGATTGCCACGCCCGAGGAGGTCGTGCGACGCTCCGAGGTGGTCATCGTGGCCGTTCCCGACGACCAGATTGGCCCCCTCGTGAGCGGCCTGGCCGACCTGGGTGCCTGGCAGAGCGGGCATATCGTCATTCACCTGTCGGGTGCCTCCGGCGTCGGGCTGCTCGGCGCAGCCGCGGGTGCAGGGGCGATCCCGCTCGCCATCCACCCGGCGATGACGTTCACCGGCACCAGCGTCGACGTGGCGCGCCTCGTCGGAACGCCATTCGCGGTGACTGCGGCTGCCCCCTTCCTGCCGATCGCCCAGGCCCTCGTCGTCGAAATGGGCGGCGAACCCGTCGTCGTCGCCGAGGAGGACCGCCCCCTCTACCACGCGGGTCTCGCCCACGGCGCCAACTTCATCGCGGGCATCACCGTGCAGACGACGCGGATTCTCGCCGAGGCCGGCATCGAGAACCCCGCCCTGTACGTGCGCCCCCTCCTCGAAGCCGCCCTCGACCGTGCCCTCACCGAGGGGGTCGCGGGTATCTCCGGGCCCGCCGCCCGCGGGGACGCGGGAACGATCGCCGCGCATGCGCGCTGCCTCGGGGCCCGGGAGGGTCTCGCGGGGGAACGCGACACCTACGCGGACATGACCCGCGCCCTGACCCGCCTGCTGCGCGACGCTCGTCTCCTCGACGAACGGGCCGCCACCAGCGTCGAGGCCGCCCTCCTCGACCCGGGCGCCTGATACCCACACACCCAACGAGCCCAAAACGCGGGAGAGAGAACGCGCGCAATCCCGGCCTCGTCGCAAAAACGCGAGGCGTGAGGAAAGCGACTCTATTACGCGCCGGCGGGCCGAAGTTGCAAGAATAGAAACATGACCCATCGCCCTGTCCTCACCCACACGCGCGCCGAGTTGGCCGACGCCCTGTCGCGCCTGCCCGGCACGAAGGCCCTCGTGATGACCATGGGTGCCCTCCACTCCGGGCACCTGCAGCTCGTGCGCGAAGCCCGCGAACTGGCCGATCACGTGATCGTTACGATCTTCGTCAACCCGACGCAGTTCGCGCCCGGCGAGGACTTCGATGCCTACCCGCGCACCCTGGACGCGGACATGGACGCGCTCGAGACGGTGGGGGCGGACCTCGTGTGGGCGCCCGCGCCCCAGGACGTGTACCCCACGCCTGCGACCGTGACAATCGACCCGGGCCCCATCGCGCGCGTCCTCGAAGGCAAGACGCGCCCCACGCACTTCGCGGGCGTCGCACTCGTGTGCACCAAGGTCGTCAACCTCGTGCGCCCCGACGTGGCCCTGTACGGACAGAAGGACGCCCAGCAGCTGGCCATCCTGCGCACCGTCTTCTCGCAGCTGGACATCCCCGTGCGCGTTCACCCCGTGCCGATCGTGCGCGCCGAGGACGGCGTCGCCCTGTCCAGCCGCAACCAGTACCTGAGCGACGACGAGCGCATCCGCGCCCGTGCCCTCTCACGCGCGCTTCGTCGCGGCGCCGAGGCCGCCGAGGCCGGGGCCAAGCCCGCGCAGATCGTCGCCGAGTGCCGCTCGGTGATTGATGCCGAGGGCGGCATCGACCTGGACTACATTGCGCTCGTGGACGCGGGGACCTTCGAGATCCTCGCTGGCACCGAGTCCGTGCCCGTCGGCGAAGGCGCGGCCGCGCCCACGATCCTGTCTGACGGCTCGCGCGAGGGACGCATCCTCATCGCCGCCAAGGTGGGCACGACCCGCCTCATCGACAACATGGAGGTGCCGCTGCGCGACGCCTCCGGTCCTGACGCTCGCCTTGCTGAGCGCGCGGGGGACCTCGCATGATGGAAATGACCCGCGAGATGGCGATCGGCAAGATCCATCGAGCCGTCGTCACCGGCGCCGACCTGCACTACGTCGGCTCGATCACGGTGGACGAGGACCTCCTGGACGCCGCGAACATCGTGCCCGGACAGAAGGTCGACATCGTCGACGTCAACAACGGCGAGCGCCTCTCGACCTACACGATCGCGGGCGAGCGAGGCAGCGGCACGATTCAGCTCAACGGCGCGGCCGCCCACAAGGTGACCGTCGGCGACCTGGTTATCATCATGGCCTACGCCCAGGTACCCGAATCCCTGGTACGTACGATTAAGCCCTCCGTCGTCTTCGTCGACGGCTCCAACACAATCGTGAGCGCCGGCGACCACGCGGGAACCGTCCCCGAGGACTCGCCCCGTGCCCGCGAGCTGGGGCTGAAAAGCTCCGGCGTCTGATTGACATGCCGACGGGAGCGTCCACTCAGCAGAGTGGGCGCTCCCTTGTTGTCGCTTCGTTTCATGCACCTTTGCCCGTTTGATGACAAGCGCCGTTCACAATTGTCCATACCTTGTCTTCGCCCGGCGCTGATGCGGCCGCCATACCTATCCTCGAAGAACCGTACGAAAGGATGGTGGGGACATGAGCAAGCGAGCGTCTCGGACGCGCCACGCACTCGTCGGATACGCGTTCCTGTCGCCCGCCCTGATCGGTGTTCTTATCTTCATGGTTGTGCCCATCGGCGTCATCATGTGGGTGAGCCTGTACCGGTGGGATCTGATCGGGGACACGCGATACGTGGGCCTGGCAAACGTCACGAACGTGCTGAGCGACCCGGCCTTCCTGTCGTCCCTACGCACGACGATTCTCTTCGTCCTCCTCGTGGTCCCCATTCAGATCATCCTGGGCCTCCTCCTCGCGAACCTGCTGACGAAGGGCGTGCGCGGAACCGTCGTCTATCGCACGCTCATCGTCATCCCGTGGATCGCGCCTCCGCTGGCCCTCGGTGTCGTGTGGTCGTGGATCTTCGCCCCCACCGGCGGCCTCCTCTCGGCGATTGCGGGCACTCGACTAGAAATTCTCGTGTCACCCACCTGGGCGCTACCCGCAGCGGCTTTCGTCGTCGTCTGGTCGAACGTGGGGTACACGGCGCTCTTCTTTATCGCCGGATTGCTTGCGATCCCGCGTGAGCTCACCGAGGCCGCGACCGTGGACGGTGCCTCCTCCTCGCAGGTGTTCTGGCACATCAAGATGCCCCTCCTGCGCCCGACCTTCTTCTTTGTCTCGGTCACCTCCGTGATCTCGGTCTTCAACGTCTTCGATCAGATCTACGCCCTGACCAAGGGCGGGCCGTCCGGCTCCACCGAGGTCCTCGCCTACCTGATCTACAAGGAGGCCTTCGAAACCGGGAACGTCGGCCGCGCCGCCGTCATGGCGTGCGTGATGATGCTGCTTCTCATGGGATTGACGCTGGCCCAGAACCTGTACTTCCGGAAGAGGACCACGTATGAGCTCGTCTAAGTCGCAGTCGCATCGGCCCTGGTGGTCGACCCTGGGGATCTACGCGGGACTGTCGCTGGCCGCGTTCGTCATGGTCATCCCGCTGATCTTCAGCTTCGTCACGGCCTTCAAGTCGCCGCAGGACTTCGCCTCGCACTCGCCCTTCGCGCTGCCCTCGCCGCCCTCCCTGGCCTCGTTCCAGGCGATCCTGACGGGACGAGTCAACTTCGGTGACGCGATTATCACGACGCTCCTCATGGTCGTGGTGATGGTCGTCGGGCAGCTGGTGTCCTCCGTGCTGGCCGCCTACGCATTCGCGCGCATCGAGTTCCCGGGACGCGACGTCATCTTCTGGCTTTTCTTGGGCACCATGATGATTCCGGCGTCGGTCCTCGTCATCCCGCTGTACCTCATGATGGCGAAGATGGGGCTCAACAACACCTTCTGGGGTATCGTCCTGCCCTTCGTGTTCGCCTCACCCTACGCGGTGTTCCTGCTGCGTCAGTCGTTCCGTCAGATCCCCCAGGAAATCATCGACGCGGCGACCATGGACGGTGCCGGGCAGATACGCATCCTCTTCTCCATCGTCGTTCCCGTGTCGAAGCCGATCATTTCGACGCTCGTGCTCATCACGGTTGTGAGCCAGTGGAACTCGTTCATGTGGCCGCGGATCATTGCCGCGACCAGGCCGCGCGTCCTTACGGTTGCGACGGCCGCGCTGCAGAGCCAGTACAACGCGAATTGGACGTACGTCATGGCGGCGACGACCATCGCGCTCGTGCCCCTGATCGCTCTGTTCATTGTCTTTCAACGACACATCGTTGAATCGATTGCCCTGACGGGCATCAAGTAACAACACAACCCATTACAACTGGAGGTCTTCATGAAAAGGCGTTTTGTTACCGCTACCGCTCTGATTGGTGCCGCGTCGATGCTGATGGCCGCCTGCTCGCAGGGTGGCAGCGCGTCGAGCGAGGCGGGCACGTCCCTGACCCTGCGTCTGTGGGATGATCAGGCCGCCCAGGCGTACGAGGCGGCGCTCCCCGCGTTCACCGAAGAAACGGGGATCACGGTCAACGTCGAGGTCGTCCCGTGGTCGGACTACTTCACGGGCCTGCGTTCTGAGCTTGCCGCGGGCACCGGGCCGGACGTCTTCTGGTCCAACACGAACAACTACACCGAGTACGCCCGGGGTGGAAAGATCGTCAACATTGACGAGGAGTTCCCCGCCTCCGAGCGCGACGGCTGGCTTCAGGGTGCCATCGATCAGTACACGGTTGACGGAACGCTCTACGGCGTCCCGGTCCTCACCGATCCGTCGATCGCGGTGTACTACAACAAGTCGCTGCTGGATGCGGCCGGCGTGAGCATCGAGGACCTGCAGAACCTGTCCTGGGACCCGAGCGCCTCCACCGACTCTCTGCGGGAGATCACCCGCAAGCTGACCCTGGACTCGTCGGGCCGCAACGCGGCCGACCCCGCCTTCGACGCGGACCACATCGTCCAGTACGGATACAACGCCGCGCTGGATGGCCAGGCCATGTTCATGCCGTACCTGGGCTCGGCCGGCGCCACCCTGCAGGACGAGAGCGGGCACTTTACGTTCGCGAGCCCCGAGGGCGACGCCGCGGTCGGCTACCTGGTGGACCTCATCAACAAGGAGCACGTGGCCCCCTCTGCGGCCGACACGAACGATAACGGCGACTTCAGCCGTGACCAGTTCCTGCAGGGCAAGATCGCTCTGTTCCAGTCCGGTGCCTACAACCTGGCGAACGTGGCCGAGGGCGCGTCCTTCGAGTGGGGCCTGGCTCCCCAGCCGAAGGGTCCCGCAGGCGCCGTGACGGTCGGTAACTCCGTCGTCGCCGCCGGTTCGACGGCGAGCGCGAACCCCGAGGCTCAGCACAAGCTGCTGGCGTGGCTGGCTGGCAAGGACGGAGGTGCCGCACTGGGCAAGACCGGGGCTGGCTTCCCCGCGAACGAGAAGGCACAGGCGACGTGGACCTCGTACTGGTCGGACAAGGGCGTCGACACCTCGGTCATGGCGAAGACCCCCTCGGGCACGATCATGGCTCCCTTCGGCGCGAAGCTGGGCGCGGCAATGGACGCGTACAACGGGGTGCTCAAGGAGGTCTTCCTGGGACGCACCGGCGTGCATGAGGGCGTCCAGGCCGCCCAGGATGCCGCAAACGCGGCGATCGATCAGTAGCCGTCACAGACGTGCGACAGGCGCCGGCGGGACACGTTCTCGCCGGCGCCTCAATAAGGAGTACACGAATGGATACCGTGCTGGGCATTTACGCCCACCCCGATGATGCGGACGTGGACGCGGGCGGGACTCTCGCTCGCTTCGCGCGCGAAGGGGCGAGGGTTGTCGTCGCGGTCGTCACGGACGGCGATGCGGGGGGATCCGACCAGGATCTGCATCAGCGGATGGGGGAGTTGCGTCGCGATGAACAGCGCCGCGCGTGCGGGCAGCTGGGCGTCACGGAGCTCGTCTTCTTTGACGGCTACCCCGACGGTATGGTGACGCCCTCCCACGGCCTCGTGCGCGATATCGTCGCCCTCATTCGGCGCGTGACGCCGAACCTGATCCTCACCCTCTCGCCCGAATACAACTGGTCGTCCATCTATGCCAATCACCCGGATCACCGGGCTGTTGGGGCTGCGGTCACGGACGCCGTCTACCCGGCCGCGCGCAACCCCTTCGCCTTCCCCGAGCTGCTCGAGGAGGGCCTGGAACCCCACGTCGTCGAAGAAGTGTGGTTCCAAGGCGGCCCGTCGACGAACCACGTCGTCGAGCTGGACCGCTCGGACGTCGACGCCAAGGTCAGGGCAGTGCGCGAGCACGCCACCCAATTCGACGACCTCGACAGGATGGAGTCATGGATCCGACAGAGCACCCACGACGCAGGGTCCCCTCACGGCTACGCGGGGGGAGAGGAGTTCTTCCGCTGGGATACGCGCGGGTGAGGGCCCGGTAGTCGGCCCGTTCCCCTCAGTCGAAGGCAGCGGCGACGAGCGGGTTTGTGCGGATTGCCTGGTCGAGCACGTCGCGCGCGACGTTGACCGAGTCGACGAGAGGGTGCAGCGCCAGCGCCTGCCACGCGAGAGCGCGGTCGCGCTCGCGGGCGGCGTCGATGACGAGGTTCTCGCAGGCCTTCACGGATTGGACGAGGCCGAGGGCCGCGCCGCTCAAGGGTGCGACCGGAATTGGATGCACGCCGGAGGCGTCGACGTCGCAGGGAACCTCAACGACGTCGGTGTCGCGCAGCGTCGGAATCGAGGAGAATCCGCCGTCTCCGTTCCCGACGTTGAGGATCATGCGCGCCGGAGTGTTCGTAGCGAGCGCGTTCATGAGATCGAGGGCCACCTTTTGGTAGCCGCCGCCCGCGATGTCCTCGGCGCGTCTGCCGGAACGCTCGTCGACGTCGCGGGCCTCGGCCATGTAGGTTGCCTCCCGGTCGGCGAGGGCGGCGATCCATGTGTGTCCGGCCCGCTCGGGGTCGGAGATGACGGCGTTGTAGAAGGCCTCCTGCAGATCGCGCAGGTACTCGCCGCGGGTTTGGTCCTGGTGGATGCGGGCCATGGCTTCGCGATGGCAGTAGTAGTAGAAAAGGTATTCGTTGGGCAGGGCACCCAGCGCGCGAATCCAGTCCGTGCCGATGGCGCGGGATTCTTCCATGGATCCCAGGGCCGCCTCGTCGGCGAAGATGCGCGGGAGGATGTCGCGGCCGCCGACCGACAGCGAGCGCAGCCAGCCGAGGTGGTTGAGGCCCACGTAGTCGAAGGACACGTCGGCGCGCTCCTCCTCGGGAACACCCAGGGCGTTCAGCGTGCGGTTGACGAGGCCGATGGGGGTGTCGCAGATGCCGATGACGCGCTCGCCGAGAACGGAACGCATCGCCTGGGTGATGATCCCCGCCGGGTTTGTGAAGTTGATGAGCCAGGCGTTCGGGCACAGGCGGGCTGCGGCTCGGGCCAGCTCGAGCGCCGGCCCGAGCGAACGGAAGGCGTAGCAGTAGCCGCCCACGCCAACGGTCTCCTGACCGAGCAGCCCATGGTCGAGGCCGCAGTGTTCGTCGAGGACCCGTCCGCAGGTCCCGCCCACGCGCATCGCGGAGAAGACGAAGTCGGCTCCGGGAAGCGCCTCGTTGATGTCCGTCGTTGCGCGCACGGCCGGGGAGTGCGGGAAGTTCAACGAGGTCAGCACGGCCATCATCGCGTCGAGCCTGCGCGCGTCTGTGTCGTACAGGATGACGCGGTCGACGTCGAGGGAGGCGTAGTCGCCGCGACCCGAGCGTGAACGGGCCAAGACGTCGATCATCGCGGGGACCCGGAAGCCCCCTCCTCCGACGATGGTGAGCTGCATGGCGGGCATCCTCTCTGGATACGTATAGTGGTGGCTCACTGACATATTGTAGTTGCGCTCACGTCTAGGAGGGCCTGTGGTATCTCGAGTAGCCGCCGCATCTCAGTTCGCGGTGTACGGTCCGACCTTCCTGGACGTGGTCATGGGCCCCCTCGATGGTCCTCCGGTTCCCGGCCGAGAGGCCTGGGTGGAGGGAGCGCTCATGTGCGCGGGCGGAGCGGCCAATCAGGCGATTGCGCTGGCTCGCCTCGGCGTACCCGTGCGCCTGCACAGCCGCGTGGGTGTCGATCAGATGGGTCAGTTCGTGGACGAGATGCTCGCACGCGAGGGCGTGGACACTTCCTCGTGTGAGCGCGTGGGCGTTCAAAACGTCACCGTCTCCCTGTCCTTCGACGGCGATCGCGCGATGACCACGCGCGGGACGACCGCGTTGCCCCGCTTGGGGGGCGAGGCACCGGCGTGTCTGCTCGCAGACGTGCGGGGAATCAACGCGAACAGTGAGGTTGTGTCCGCGTGGCGCGAGCGCGGGACCTGGGTGCTGGCGGACACTGCCTGGGACGAGGCCGGGGCCTGGGACCCGGCCGACCTGGAGGCCTTGCACCTGGCTGACGTGTGCACGCCCAACGAGGAGGAGGCGCTCGCCTACGCGCGCACCGACAGCGTGGAGAACGCGGCTCGTTGGTTTGCGTCCTTTGGGTGCGACTGCGTGGTTACCTGCGGCAAGAACGGCGCGGTTGCGTGCGTTGACGGGCAGATCCTGCACGTGCCGGCACCCGCGGTGAGCGCGGTGGATACGACGGGCGCGGGGGATGTTTTTTCGGCGGCGCTGGCCTGGGCGCGCCGAGAGCGCCGACTGCCGTGGCCCGAGGCGCTCGCCCTCGCCTGCGCTGCCGCCGCTCACTCCACGCAGGGGATCGGTGGGTCCTCGTCGGCTCCCTACGAGGCTGACCTCCCGGGGGCGTGAGGAGCCCAACCGGGCCCCTGCCTCGTCGCGGGGCCAAATCCCGGTACGATAGGCGCATGACCGATTCTTCTACGCCCACGCAAGCACCCGCAGACGACACCCCCGAGCAGGTCAAGGTTCGCGCGGCCAAGCGCGCGCGCCTCATGGAGGCCGGCATCCCCGCCTACCCCGTGCGCCTGCCGATCACGACCACCATCAAGGCGGTGCGCGAGAAGTACGCGCACCTCGAGGCCGGCGAAGAGACCGAGGATTACGTGGGCCTGGCGGGCCGCGTCATCCTCGCGCGCAACGGCGGCAAGCTCTGCTTCGCGACCCTCATGGACGGTGAGGGCAACAAGATCCAGGTCATGCTCTCCGCCGCTTCCGTCGGCGCCGAGTCCCTGGCCGCCTACAAGAACGACGTTGACCTGGGCGATCACCTCTTCGTCCACGGTCGCGTGATCTCCTCGCGCCGCGGCGAGCTGTCGATCTTCGCGACCCCCGCCGAGGTCACGCCCGAAGCCCAGGCCGCCTACGATGCCGCCCCTACCGCGCTGCCCGCCCCCGACGCCTCGTGGGCCATCGCCTCCAAGGCGCTGCGCCCCCTGCCCAAGACCTGGACCACCGAGGACGGCGAAGATATCACCCTGTCCGAGGATCAGCGCATCCGCCGCCGCGAGCTCGACCTGATCACGCGCCCCGCAGCGCGCGACATGATCCGCATCCGCGCGGCCGTCAACCGCTCGATTCGCGAGAACTTCTTCCGCCGTGACTACATTGAGCTCGAGACGCCGATGCTGCAGATGATCCACGGCGGCGCGGCTGCCCGCCCCTTCATGACGCACATGAACGCGCTTGATACCGAGCTCTACCTGCGCATCGCGACGGAGATCTACCTCAAGCGCGCGGTCGTCGGCGGCGTGGATCGCGTCTTCGAGATGAACCGCAACTTCCGCAACGAGGGCATGGACTCCTCGCACAGCCCCGAGTTCACGTCCCTGGAGGCCTACGAGGCCTACTCGGACTACAACGGCATGGCTGAGCTGACCCGCGACCTCATCCAGCAGGCTGCGCGCGACGCCTTCGACCTGTCCGAGGGTGAGGAAATCGTGCGCCTGGCCGACGGCACCGAGTACGACCTGTCGGGGCAGTGGGATCGCATTGACCTATACGGCTCCACCTCCGAGGCCCTGGGCGAGGAGATCACGGTGGAGACGCCGCGCGAGACCCTCGTGAAGTACGCCGAGCGCATCGGCCTGGAGGTCGACGACTACGCGGTGTCCGGCAAGATCGTTGAGGACATCTTCGAGGAGCTCGTCGCCTCCAAGCTGTGGGCACCGACCTTCGTCTACGACTTCCCGGAGGACACCTCCCCGCTGACCCGCTACCACCGCTCGCGCCCCGGCCTCACCGAAAAGTGGGACCTGTACGTGCGCGGCTTCGAGACGGGCACCGCTTACTCAGAGCTGGCCGACCCGGTCGTTCAGCGCGAGCGCTTCGAGGCGCAGGCGCTCGCGGCCGCCAACGGCGACCCCGAGGCCATGGTCATGGACGAGGACTTCCTCGTCGCCATGGAGCAGGGCTTCCCGCCGTGCGGCGGCATGGGCATGGGCATCGACCGCCTGCTCATGGTCCTCACCGGCCAGGGCATCCGCGAGACGATTCCGTTCCCGCTGGTCAAGCGCCTGGGTTGATCTGAGCCGAGTAAAGGGCCCTGGCCTCGTTCTCATCATGGACGAGGCCGGGGCCCTTTCTCGTGCGTGGGGTCCCCTCGTTCAGACGTAGGAGCGTCGGGGCGACATGCGCGTGTGAACGAGGTCGAGGAGCTCGTGTGCGGCCCCGTCGTCGAGAACGAGGTCGGTGGCGACCCCCGCGCGCAGCGCCCCGAGGAGCGGGAGCGCCTTCGAAGCGCCGGAGACGACGCAGAGGCGGCGCGGGATCTTCTTGAGCGTGGCCGGGATAGGGCCGGAAGCGCGCTCGTTGAGGTGCATGTTCGTGGAGCCGTCCTCGCGGAGGAGGACTGTGCACACGTCGCCGACGACCCCGTCGTTCTGGGCCGCCGCGATCTCGTTGGGGTCGAGGAACCCGCCCGAATAGACGTGAGAGGGCAGGCGGGCCGACATCGAGCCGACGCCGAAGATGGCGACGTCCGCGCTGTCGATCGTGTTGAGGACCGATTGAACGGAGCGTTCGCGCCAGAGCGCCTCTTTGGTGTCCGCGTAGTCGAAGAATGCGGGCACGGGGAAGTTGACGATGCGTCCGCCAATGGCCTTCGCGGCGCGGGCGATGATGGCCTCGGCGTAGGGCATGCCCGACTCGGTGGCGGTGGCCGCACCGTTGAGCTGGACGACGGTGGAACCCGCAAAAGATACGTGGGGCATGGCGCGCGTCACTTCCGCGGTGGTATTTCCCCAGGCGATGCCGAGGGTGACGCCGGGGAAGAGCATGTCGATGAGGTGTTCGGCGGCGACGAGCGCAACGTTGTGCAGGCGGTTAACCTCGGTGTGCACGTCGTGGACGGGAACGACGGAGACCTGCACACCGAACAGGTCGGCGATTTGTCCTGCGAGGGTGCCCTTGAGGCCGGGGGAGGCGGACACTGAGATGCGCACAAGGCCGACCTCTCGCGCGTGGGCGAGAAGTCGCGAGACCGAGGAGCGTGATATCTGCAGGTGGCGGGCGATTGTCTCCATCGTCTGCCCCTGGAGGTAGTACATTGAGGCGGCCTCATGCGCCTGTTCGTCACGTATTGTCACGTTTTCTAGTGTGCCATGCACAAGCGTGCAGATGTGTGACTTTGGAGATCAGAGCGAGTGTCGGACAATCTGGAACAATGTGTGGCAGATGACCAGGGTCACACCTGTAGGCCTGCACGGATGTGCACTCAGTTTGGGCTAACGTGCAACAAGTGACATACTTGGTGTGACCCGCGAAACGTATCTGAGCGGATATTGTTCGATGGTACACAGTTAGCGGTGATAGAACACCGGTGACCCGGTGCGAAGACGCGCCGGAGAAAGATAGGGAAACATGCTCACAACACTGCTCCCGGCAGCCGCCGATGCGGCTGCCCCGACCATGGGCCAGATTTTCTGGTCTGAGTTCCTCGGCACTGCCGTCCTCCTGCTCCTCGGTGGCGGCGTCGTCGCCACGAACCTGCTGCCCAAGTCGAAGGGCAAGGGCGGCGGCTGGCTGCTCATCAACTGGGGATGGGGCCTGGCGGTCTTCGCCGGCGTCTACGTCGCGTTCCGCACCGGCGGTCACCTGAACCCCGCCGTCACCATTGCAAAGGTTGTCGCCTACCTCTTCTTTGACCCCAGCACGACTCTCAATGGCGTGCCGGCAGATAATACGGCTGAAGCTGTTCTTGTCACTGGTTCGAACGTTGCCGTCTACATTGTCGCTCAGTTCCTCGGTGCCTTCGTCGGCGCCGTTCTGTGCTGGCTGACCTTCAAGAAGCACTTTGATGAGGACTGCGACCCTGCCCTCAAGCTCGGCGTCTTCTCCACTGGCCCCGAGATCCGCTCCTACGGGTGGAACTGCCTCACTGAGGCCATCGGCACCGCCGTCCTGATCCTGTGGGTCTTCGTCTCCGGCCACACCGCGAGCGCGATCGGCCCGCTTGGCGTCGCCCTCATCATCGTCGTGATCGGTAACTCGCTGGGTGGCCCCACCGGTTACGCCATCAACCCGGCCCGTGACCTCGGCCCGCGTATCGCCCACGCGATCCTGCCCATCAAGGGCAAGGGTGGCTCCGACTGGGGCTACTCCTGGGTCCCCGTCGTCGGCCCGATCGTCGGTGCCGTCGTCGGCACCGTTGTCTACTACCTCGCTCTCCACTGAGAGTGAGTGCGCGGGCGAGGCCGACGCGGCCTCGCCCGCGTGGAACCCCACCGCCGGGGTGACATTTTGTGGGACTGGGAAGTCCCAACAGCCGCGCAGGTGGCTAGGCGCGGCATACACAACGACGTGACAACGCATCCGAAAGGACACTCATGACCACCGAAAAGTTCGTTCTCGCCATCGATCAGGGCACCACTTCGACCCGCGCGATTATCTTCAACCACGCTGGTGAAATCGTTTCCGTCGGCCAGAAGGAATTCACGCAGATCTTCCCGAACCCGGGCTGGGTCGAGCACAACCCCATCGAGATCTGGGACACCACTCGTACCGTCGTCGCGGAGGCTCTGCAGAAGGCGGAGATCAACCGCCACCAGCTGGCCGCCGTCGGTATCACCAACCAGCGCGAGACCACCGTCGTGTGGGACAAGAATACCGGCGAGCCCGTCTACAACGCGATCGTCTGGCAGGACATGCGCACCTCCGACATCGTCAAGGAGCTTGAGGGCGACGAGGGCCCGGATCGCTTCCGCCAGATCTGCGGCCTGGGTCTGTCCCCCTACTTCTCCGGCTCCAAGATCAAGTGGATCCTCGACAACGTCGAGGGCGCTCGCGAGCGCGCCGAGGCCGGCGACCTGATCTTCGGCAACACCGACTGCTGGGTCCTGTGGAACCTGACGGGCGGTGTCAACGGCGGCGTGCACTGCACCGACGTCACCAACGCCTCGCGCACTATGCTCATGGACATCCGTACCCTCTCCTGGCGTGAGGACGTCTGCGAGATCTTCGGCATCCCCATGTCGATGCTCCCCGAGATCAAGTCCTCCTCCGAGATCTACGGCTACGGCCGCAAGAATGGCCTGCTCGTCGACACCCCGATCGCCGGTATCCTCGGCGACCAGCAGGCGGCCACCTTCGGCCAGGCCTGCTTCGAGAAGGGCATGGCGAAGAACACCTACGGCACCGGCTGCTTCATGCTCATGAACACCGGCACCGAGCCCGTCTTCTCCGACAATGGCCTGCTCACCACGGTGGCCTACAAGATCGGCGAGCAGCCGGCCGTGTACGCCCTCGAGGGTTCGATCGCCGTCGCCGGTTCGCTGGTCCAGTGGCTGCGTGACAACCTGGGCATGATCGTCAAGTCTTCGGACATCGGCACGCTGGCCAGCACGGTCGAGGACAACGGTGGCGTCTACTTCGTCCCCGCGTTCTCCGGCCTGTTCGCCCCCTACTGGCGTTCGGACGCTCGCGGCGCGATCGTGGGCCTGACCCGCTACGTCAACAAGGGTCACATCGCCCGCGCCGTCGAGGAGTCGACCGCGTTCCAGAGCGCCGAGGTCCTCGACGCGATGAACGCCGACGCTGGTGTGCCGCTCAAGGAGCTCAAGGTTGACGGCGGCATGACGCACGATGACCTGGTCATGCAGTTCCAGGCTGACCTGTGCGGTGTTGACGTCGTTCGCCCGAAGGTTATCGAGACGACCGCTCTGGGTGCCGCCTACGCTGCCGGTATGGCCGTGGGCTACTGGTCGGGCACCGACGATGTCGTGGCCAACTGGCAGGAAGGCAAGCGCTGGACGCCCTCCATGGAGCCGGCCGAGCGCGACCGCACCTACCGCCTGTGGAAGAAGGCCGTGACGCGTACGCTCGACTGGGTCGATGACGACGTGTTGTGATTGTCACTCCATAGACAGTGACGAGGCCGGGGCTGCGTGGAGCGGTCCCGGCCTCGCCGCGCGTGGGAGCGGCGCGTTAGAACGTCTCGTAGGAGACGCGTGCGCCGCCGGCCTGGATGATGCGCGAAATGTCGCGGACTATGTGGGCGGAGCCGCACACGTAGTACGTGGCCTGGGGATCGATGCCCTCGGCGTTCAGGTAGTCGGTGATACGCCCGTGAAATGTGCCGGGCGCTGCCTCGCGGCTGACGCATCGGATGAGCCGGGGCAGCGGTGTGCCCGCTCGGCTTGTCAGGTCGTCGTCCGTCCGTGAGCATCCGACGATGAGTATGTCGTCGTCGCGCCTGCCAGCCTCAAACGCTGCGAGGAATGGGGCGATGCCCGTCCCTGTTGCGATGAAAACGCGCCGGTGTGGCGCCTCGGCCTCGGTGGTGTCCTTGTCTGTCGTGACGAGCCAGTGGCCGTAGGGCAGCTCGAGGTCGACGTCGTCGCCGGGTGCGATGGTGCTCGCCCAGGAGGCGCCCAGGCCCTTCGTGCGCACATCAACGAGGAGCCTGACGGTGCGCCCAGGGGCTGATGCGAGCGAGTAAGGTCGCCATTCGAATGGGGCGACCCGAACGAGCGCGTACTGGCCTGCTTCCCACGTCGCGCATTCTGGTAGCTTGAGTGTGATGTCGCGGGTGGTGGGGCTCATCCAACGAGCGCGTTGTACTGTCGCCCGATGGCGTGCCGCCCCGGCGGTGCGTTCGGTTGTCGTGTCGTGGGAGGAGCTCGCGTGATCCTGGGTGGGGACCTGATCGCGCAGTGCGCGCATGATGCGGGGGTATGCCGCGGGACCCAGGGCCTTGCAGGCTGCGGAGAGTCCTGCCATGGCGGCCCCGACGATTCCGGGCATTCCGGCGTCCTGCCCGGTTAGGTAGAGGCCGTCGATGGGGGTCGAGGGAGAGGCGAGATCGGCGGCGAAGCGCTCGGGTGTGAGGGGTAGTCCGTAGAAGCATCCGCCCTCGTGGGACGTGTAGTGTTCGATGGTGAGCGGGGTGGCGACCTCGACGGAGCGCACGGTGTCTTTCAATCCGGGTATGGCCGTGTCCGCGAGGTCAATGAGTCCGCGTGCCATCGCCGACTTCAGGTGTTCGTAGTCCTCCCCGCGCATCCCCGGCCTCGTTCCCGACCATCGGTCGAAGGCCTCCGGCTGGGCGAAGGACGCGATCTCCACTGTTGCGTGGCGGTCTCCGGCTTTGATTCCCGGGAACGAGATGAAGGCTGATTGAGGGCGTCCCTGGCACAGGTCCTCGGTCATCTGCTCCAGGTCGTCGGGTCCCTGGGATGTATTCACCCAGACGTTCGACCCGTCCACGCCGGCTGGGTAGTGGTCGAGCGTGAGGTAGACGGTCACCGCGGAGCCTCCGTGCCCGAGGCGGGCGACGTGTTCGCGGACGCGTGCAGTGAGCGCGCCGACCGGACCGGTCGTTGGTAGTAGCCGGGTGTAGGTTTCGCGTGCGCCGACGCCGGAAATCACGATGGGAGCACGCTCCTCGTAGGAGACGGGCGCGGACCTGCGATCAGTGACGCGCACGCCCACTGCTCGACCGTTGTCGATGAGGATGTCGTCGACGTCCTGGCACAGGCGAATCTCACCTCCGGTTGCGCGGATCCGTTCCTCGATCATGCGCGCGATCTGCCCGCTTCCGCCGCGTGGGAACCATGCGCCGTCCATGTAGTGGCACACGATCATGGCGTGGGCGACGAACGCGCTGCGCGTTGGCTCCACCCCGTAGTCGCCCCAATGCGTGGTGAGGAGGGCGCGCAGAGCCGGGTCGCGGAAGCGGCGCTCCATGTAGTGCTCTGTTCGTTCCAGGGCGCATCCTGTCCGCAGGCGGAGTGCGAGGTGAATGGCGGGGGATGCAAGTGGTGGGACCATGTCGGCCATGTAGCGCAGTGACATCCATGAATAGGCGCGCTTCACGTCCTGGCAGTAGCGTCGAATGGCTTTCTTTTCGTGGGGGAACAGCTTGGTCAGCAGGTCGCGGTAGTGTGCCATGCTGGATGGGATTGTGACGGTCAGGCCGTGGCCGGGCAGGACGAAACGGTCGTAGCCCGACGGCATTCGATTCCATGTGAGCGCGCCGCCGGTGAGGTAGTCGAAGATCTGGCGTGGGCGTGACCCGGGTTCCATGTCTCCCACGTAGTGCAGGCCTACGTCCCACGATGCTCCCATTCGCCTGAACGAGTGCGTGAGTCCGCCGGGAGTGGAGTGTTTCTCGAGGACAAGCACGCGCGCTCCCGCGACTCCGGCAAGGAGGCCGGCCGTTGTGAGTGCGCCGATGCCCGAGCCGATAACGATCACATCATACATGGAAACTCCCAAAACTAGACAGTGTCTATTTATGACAACATGCCCGCTAGACACTGTCAAGTCTGACTGCTGTCTCGGCTACACTGAGTTCATGACGCGCTCTAGAACATCCGAGGTGCTGCGCGAGGCAATCCTCGCGATCAGTCGCGATCTCCTCAATGAGGGTGGGCCATCTTCGCTCTCCATGCGCGAAGTTGCTCGTCGTGCGGGCTGTACGCACCAAGCCCCCTACCACCACTTCCAGGGGCGCGAAGGTATCCTTGTTGCCCTCGTTGAGGAGGGCTACCGCTCACTCGAACGAGCACTGCGTGAGGCCAGGGAGCGTAGTGATGGGGCGTCGCCGCAGGACGTGACGCGAGCTGCCGGACATGCCTACCTGTCGTGCGCCCTGGCAAATCCCGGCGTCTTTCGGATCATGTTCCGATCGGACATGTATGACGCCGACGCACACCCGGGGCTGGGGCAAGCAAGCCTGGCCGCGCGCTCCCAGCTGCGTTCGTTGGCATGCGTCGCTTACGGGACCGACGATCCTTACGCGGAAGTGACCCTGTGGGCATACATTCACGGCCTTGCCACTCTCGTCCTTGATGGGCCACCCGCCCTCGGCAGCGGACAAGACGCGCAGTGCTTCGCTCGCCAAGCCATCGAATCCCCCTTCTTTATCGATGGAGTGACGGGAGAATAATGGGCTTTGTCGAGATGGGGAGGAATGTCTAGGACCCAAGGCCGCATCGGTCCAGACAATCGTCGGTTACTCTGATTCCATGGAAAAACCTAATAATCAAACGACATACCTCGTCGTAGATGGCGAGAATATTGACGCGACGCTTGGCCTTTCTGTCCTTGACCGTCGCCCGAATCCCGAGGAGCGCCCCCGCTGGGATCGTGTCCTCGAGAGCGCGCACGGCCGCTGGGATCAGAAGGCCAAGGGCCTGTTCTTCCTGAACGGTTCATCCGGCTTCCTGCCGATGGGCTTCGTCCAGGCGCTCACGGCCATGGACTACTCGGTCATTCCCCTGTCGGGTCCCGCCGAGATGAAGGTCGTCGACGTCGGCCTCCAGCGCACCATGGACGCGATCGCTCAGCTCGGCACCGGCGACGTCATCCTGGCCAGCCACGACGCCGACTTCCTGCCCCAGATCGAGACGCTCCTGGACCAGGGCCGCCGCGTCGCGGTCATGTGCTTCAAAGAATTCCTCTCCTCCCAGCTCCACGAGCTGGAGGAACGCGGCCTGGAGATCATCGACCTCGAATACGACGTGCACGCATTCCAGGTGCGCCTGCCCAGGCTCCACATCATCGACATCGACGACTTCGACCCGATGGCCTTCCTGTAAACCCGGGCTGCGCGTCCGTGAGCGGGCGCGTTGCCGCCAAGATGACGAACCGGGCGGCCCCGCGAGGGGCCGCCCGGCCTGTCTATGCGTGCGGCTGGGCCGCGTTCGCTCACGCCTGGGTGCTGTTGCCCTTCAGGGCGGCCAGGCGAGCCTCGATCTCCACCTGCGAGGAGTCGGTCTGGAGCTCAGCGAACTGGGCGTCCAGCGAGGAGGCGGCCAGCTCCATCTTGCCCTGGGCGAAGGCCTCCTGCTGCCGCACGCGGTCCTCGAAGCGGCCGAGCTCGCTCGTGGGGTCCAGGATGTTGATCGAGCCGAGGGCCTCCGTGACCTGAGCCTGAGCCTTGGCGGTCTTCTCGCGGGCGATCAGCTGGTCGCGGCGGGTCTTGAGCTCGGAGAGCTTGTCCTTCATCTGAGCGAGGCCGGTCTTCAGGCGCTCAGCGACATCGCGCTGAGAAACGAGAGCGGGCTCCTCGGTCTTGACCTCGTTCTCGAACTGGATCTGCTTACCGAGAGCGACCTTGGCCAGGTTATCCCACTTATCGGCTCCGGCCTCGTCTCCGGCTGCTCGCAGCGAGTCAGCCTTCGCGGAAGATGCGGCGGCCTTCTGGCCCCAGTCGGCGGCAGCCTTGACATCTTCCTCGTAGTCCTTCTCGGCCATGCGCAGGTTGCCCAGGGTCTGAGCGATCGCGTTCTCGGCCTCGATGATCGAGTTCGTGTAGTCACGGATGAGCTGGTCGATCATCTTCTGCGGGTCCTCGGCCTTGTCGAGGAGCGCGTTGATGTTTGCCTTGGCGAGCTGAGCAATGCGGCCCAGGATCGTCTGCTTTTCGGCCATGATGTTCTCCTTTGGTGGTGGTGCGCATCTGCGCGGTTTGGTGTGGTGCGCGTGCGCGCGGGGTGTGAGCGAGGGCGTGGCCCCGCAGGATGAGAGGGCTACAGCGAGCCTGTAGCGGGGGAGGGGTTTGTTGTCACGGTGTGTGTTCCTCCCAACTAGCGCCCGGGGCTGCGAAGCGGATCAAGCGTGGCGTCCAGCTTGGCTTCAACAGAGCGAGCGTGCTCGAGTGCATCGAGCGGATTATCGTTGTGAATAAGGGCCTCCTGAGCCCGTGTGATCGCCTCACGAGCATCAGTGATGAGGGGAGCGAGCAGGGTCCGGTCGGTCTGCAGGCGGTCAGCCTCCTCGATGTCTGAGGAGAGGGCTGCGATAGCGGCGCCGAGCCGATCCTCAATGTGGTCCAGGTCTTGTTTCGCCGTGAAGATAGCGTTCATCTCGTGGTAGGCCATGAGGAGCGCGCGCTCGGCAGTGTCGACGGCGGAGGTGGCCAGGTCGGCGTCCGTGTCGATGATTGCCTGGGCCGACTCAATGGCGTTGTGTGCCGAGGTAAGCAGCGACGCAGCCTTGTCGGGATTGTCCTCGAGTGCAGCCAGTACCGTGCCGGGGTAGATGCTGGCAATGGTCGCCAGCTCTTCCCTGGATCGCTCCACGTCCGCCTGTTCTTCTGCCAGGCGCTCCTGAGCCTCTGTCAGGCGGGTCGGCAGTGCGGTGCGTTCGGAACGCTTCGTGCTAAAGGGGGCCTGTGCGTCGCGCAGCAAACCCAGCTGCGTGTCGAGATCGCTGATGATCTGCGACGCCAGGCTCTCTTTTTTCGCCGGGTCGTACGCCGTGCGGCACTGCTTGAGGAGGGAGTCCCCACGGGACAGGGCCTCCTTCGCCTCCTTGATGCGGTTGCGGAACTGTTCGGTCGCGGCGATGCCGAACTGCGCGCGGGCGTAGTCCCACTCCTTCTCGGCGTCGCGCACCTCCTGATCGGCTTGGGACAAGCGATCGTTCGCCTGCTGGGCCGCCTTGTCGGCATCTCGTCGCGCGGCTTCGTCTTCGCGCTCATCCCTGCGGCGCGACACGCGCCATGCTGCCGTTTCAATTTCTATGGCCTGTGCTTCTTCCTCGCGCTTCTGTCTCCATAGCCCGAAGAACAAGCTGCAGATGACGAGTAGGCCCATGACAAGGAATGCAATGATCTCCTTGATTGTTTCTGTCCGGCTCTCATCCGCCAGTTGCTGGTTGAATTGCTGGCGATGCGATTCAATCTGCTCGTACGACCAATAGGAGCTGTGCAGGTCTTCGATGAGGGCAGTGGGACCCGCCGCTGCCTCGTCGGGGGTCAGCGGAGTTGATTTGTATGCTCGACGAGCTTCCGATAGCGCGCCGCTCACGTACGATCCGCCAACTGAATTGTTGCGGATCCACTCAGCCATCTCCGGGCCAGGGCAGTAAATGTCCTGACTATCCTCGTAGGCAACGACGTAGAGGAGTGCCTTGTCGTTGTTCTGGATGTTGGCGAGGGTAGCTCGGCACCATGCGGCCGGTTCCTGGTCGGAAAAGTTGGGGACGATGACGACGTAGACGGGAACGGAATACTTGGAGTTGAGGGATTCTGCGCGGGTCTCGATATTCGCGCGCTGCTCGTCGCTCAGGAAGTTATCCGAATCGGTGACATATGTGCTTGGCGTGAGCGGCTCGGTCGCGAACGCGGGCGCGCCACCGACCAGCATCACTGCGGCCATGACGGCCGCGATGCCCAGGCGTTGAATCCGTGGCATGTGATCCTCCTTGGTGAGTGGCGAACAGATCAAGATACACCATCGTGGAGCACAGCGTCTCCAATATCGTGTATCTTGCGTCACGCTCTAGTGGTGTGAGATCAGTGTAGGTGATGGTCGTGTGCGGGTGGAAATAAGTCTGTGGCGAGCCGATGCCCTGCGTCGAGGCATAGATAACGTGGTCATGGTTGTCAGCGTCATGTGGCGGGGAATCCGCGTGAACCTCCTCTATCGTCGCCCTGGTGCCGCAAGTGCGCGGTTGGTGAGTGTGGCGGCCTTCGAAGCGGCTGCGCTCGCTCGCAAGGGGTCTTCCTCAAGGGCCTCGTGCGCTTCGGTCATTGCCTGTTCGGCTTCGCTCATCAGCTTGTTCACGTCGAGGAGAGCCGAACCCTCGTGGTCCTTCAGGTACTTGCGAGCCCAGGTGAGGGCGGCATCAGCGTCGCGAATATGGCGTTGGGCGCTCTCTTTCGCCTTGCGCCTAGCATCTTCCTGAGTCATGAGCGGAGCGAGGATCGCATTCATTCGGAGCTCTATGTCGCGAAGCTTTTCGAGCGCGCCGAGGGGATCCTCGTCGCTAACCAGCGCGCGCTGTCCCCTGGCGATGGCGGCCTCGGCCTCGTCTAGAAGGGGAGAGAAAGCATTGGAGGAATCGAGCTGCTTCGCATCCGACAGGGCGGCGGACACGGATCCGATGGAAGCGGTGAGCCTCTCGCGGAACCCGTCAAGATCGGTCTTCGCAGAGAAGATCGCATCCGTCTGCGCATTGGCCATGGTCAGTGCGCGCTGAGCGGTATCCAGCGCGGAGGCTGCTCGGGTGGCGTCGCTCTCGAGATGCGCGTCGGCCGTCTCTAACGCGGCGCGAGCGGACTCCAGCAGTTGTGCCGCACGCTGCGGATTGTCCTGGAGGGAAGCGAGCATGGATTCGGTGTAGAGGCCCGCAATGCTGGAGAGTTCCTCCTTCGAGCGCTCCAAATCGGCGAGCTCCTCGACGAGACGTTCGTGCGCGTCGGCAAGCTGGACGGGAAGCGATGATCGCTTCTCGCGTTGTGCGGCGAACTCCTTGCTCGCATCCTGCAGGGGCGGCAGGTTCTTGTCGAGATCCTCCATGATTGTTGTGGCGAGGCGTCGCTTGGCGTGAGAATCAGGAGTGTGCTCGAGCTGTTTGTAAGTGTCAAAACCGCGCGCAATAGCCGCCTTCGCTGCCTCGAGGCGACGCCCGTACTCTTCAGCCGCGGCGCTACCGAACTGGGCGCGAGCAAAGTTCCAGTCTTCTTCGGCGGCGCGCACCTGTTCCTCGGCCTCCGATAGGCGCCGCCGTGCATCTGCGGCTGCCCTCAGGGCGTCGCGCCGTACGGTGTCCACGATCGGGGTTGGTTCCTCATCCACAGTTGGGGGTTCGCCGTATTCGTATTCTCTCTGTTTGCGCACCCAAACCCACACGTTGGAGCCAACGACAATCACAATGAGCACGGATATGAAGATGTTAACGACGCGATTCCTCTTGTTTTCTTCCTTCTTTTGCTCCTCGCGCCTTTTCTCCTCCTCTTGCCGCCTCTTGCTGTTCTCGGCAGCGTTGCGTGCCCTGAAGTCGTAATCGCTGCGTAGAGAGTCGATGAACGTGCGAGAGCCCGCCACTGCCTCGTCAGGGGTCAGTGGGGTGGTTTTATGCTTGTTACGGGCGGCGCGTAGCGCGCCGTCCAGCATCGGCCTGGTAATCGAATCTTTCGCTAGCTCCACGCCCGCGCAGGAGACGTTCGTACCATCCTCGTAGGCGACAACGTAGAGGATGCCCTGTTGTGCGCTGCGCGATTGCTTGAGGGCGGCCTTGCACCACGCTAATGGCTCCTGGCCGGAGAAGTTGGGAATGACGGCGACGTCGATGTACGTGGTGTATGTGGAATAAAACGATTTCGCTGGGGTCTCAATAGTTTCGCGTTGCTCGTCGCTCAGAAAGCCGTCGGGGTCGGTGACGTGTCCGCTCGTGGTGAGCGGCTCGGTCGCGAACGCGGGCGCGCCGCCGACCAGCATCGCAACCATCATGATGGCTGCGACACCCAGGCGTCGGATCCGTGACACGGTGCCTCCTGCTCGTCGATGAAGCGATAAACCTCTGCTGTGTGGCTCGAAAGCGCCGACAGTGCATTGTATGGCGCGGTGCCGCTTGCGATCGTTCTTAGTTTACGAGGAAATATGCCGAGCTGCGACGGCCTCGCTTACGTTTTCGAAGACCCCGGCGGCAGCGTGAGGCCCGCAAGTAATGATTGTTGCGGGCCTCACGGGAGGGGCAAGACCTCAGAAGCTACCGGAGGCCGAGGACCGTCCGCCCGAGCCCCAGTCGGAGCCGCCCGAGCCCCAGTCGGAGCCGCCTCCGGATGCGAAGGACCAGCCGGATCCGGACGAGCTGGAGCCGCTGTAGAAGGGATCGAAGTCGTCTCGGTGGCGCGAACCGGAATTCGAGAACAGCGTCGACCACAGGAGGAAGTCACCCAGGGACGATCCCGTGTAGGACCCGTTGCCCGTGGTGGGCTGCCCCCACGAGCCTCCGAAGTTTTGGACGGGGGTCGCCATGACGCTATCGGCGAGGGCGCGTGCGTTCATTGCGTGCGTCGACGCGGCCTCGGGATCGTCCTCAAGCGACCGGCGGGCGGTGCTCAGGGCGGTCTCGGCGTTGTTGAGGGTTGAACGCAGCTCCAGATCGATGGCTCCACGTCGGCCCTGCACGTAGCGCTCGGCCTGGGAGACGGCGGAATCAGCGAGCGAAATCTGCGCCTCGGCGGCCGTGCGAGCCTTTTCGTAGGCCTCCTCCTTGGTACGCAGCGGCTCGAGTGCCGCGTCCAGGGTGGCCTCGGACATGCGCAGGTGCTCAAGGGCTGCGAGCGGATCGCCCGTATTCGCCAGGGCCGCCTGGGCCTCGGCAATGGCCGCGTGAGCGTCGGCCACCAGCGGGTTGAACACCGCCGGATCCGTATTCAGTTCGTTGACGTCGGTGATGTCCGAGGAAATCGAGCTGATCGCCGCAACGAGGCGATCGCGGATCGCGTCCAGGTCGGACTTTGCCGAGAAGATCGCGTCGGTCTGGTGGTTGGCCATCGTCAGGGCGCGCAGGGCGGTGTCGAGGGCGCTCGCAGCGTGCGCTCGGTCGGTGGGGGCGGAGGCCTCCGCGGTGTCGAGGGCGCTGCGCGCCGAGGTGAGGAGCGCCTCAGCCTGCTCGGGGTTGTCCTGGAGGGAAGCGAGCATCTGCGCAGGGTAGAGCGTCGAAATGCTGGTCAGCTCGGACTTTGCGCGCTCCAGATCCGTCAGCTCCTCCGCGAGGCGTTCGCGGGCCTCGGCGATTCGCTCGGGGAGCGAGGCCTGCTCAGCACGCTTGGTAGCGAACGACGCCTGGATGGTGCTGAGCGTGTTCATGTTGGCGCCCAGATCCCGCATGATCGCGGTGGCCAGGCGGAGCTGCTCTGCTGGGGCGGTCGCGGAGTTCATCTGCGCCTGGGCGCTAAAGCCGCGCGAGACCGCCGCCTTGCCTGCTTCGATGGCGCGGGCGAATTCGTCCGTGGAGTTCAAGCCGAACTGCGCGCGCGCGTAGTTGAGTTCGTCCGTCGCGGTGCGCACCTGCTCGTCTGCCGACAGGAGCTGCCGGTTTGCTTCCTGGGCGGCGTGCGCCGCGCTCTCGGCATCGACCTGTGCGGCCTGCTGGGCGGCGAGCCTGTTGCGACGCGACGAGCGTGCAACTCCGATGGCGATGGCAATGACGCCACCTACGAGCAGCAGGAACATGACGATTATGCCGAAAAGTGAGCGGACGTCGTCGTCGGTCGCGCCGGGGTTGCTCGAGTAACTCGGGTTCGTGGAACTGGAACCCGAGTTGGACGTGCCGCTCACGAGGGTGTTGACGAATGCGTTGACCCCGTTGGCGACGGCGGAAGACGTCAGAGGATTGGGCGTCATCTGGGCCTCGGAGGCGCGCACGGCGCGCTGGAGAGAGGCGCTAGGTGGTCCGTTGTCGACGCAGGCTGCGTTGCGGCGCTGGTCGTACGCGATGACGTAGACGACGGTGCCGTTGGTCAGGGAGGAGCGGTCGAGGATCTGGTTGCACCACGTCTCTGCGTCCGTGCCCGAGAAGTCGGCGACCAGGACAACCTTGACGGGTTTGCCCGAGGAAGCTGCCCTGCTCGTTGCGGACTCGATCGTGGAACGGTCGGCGCTGGAGAGCCATCCGTCGGGATCGGTGACCGAATCGCTGATGGACATAGGCGACGCTGCGAGCGCGGGAAGGCCCAGCGCAAGCAGTATCGCTGTCAGAACAGCGATGAGGCTGAAACGGCGGATTCGTGTCACGGGGGCCTCCTGTGATGTGGCGAACAGGTCAACATACACCATGCGCGCCGTATGCGTCTAGCGTGTGATGCACGCGGCGTCGGTGATAGTTTCCGTGGGGTCAGTCTACGTGACGAGGGCGGAGAAATGCGGGCAGCGGTGCTGTTCGCTACAGGCGTCGGCTCGTCTGCCGCGCGTGGGAGGCGAGCGCCCTATGATAGGGAGAGCCCATAGGGGCATTCAGACTATTGAGAGAAGGAGGGGACCATGCCCACCGGTAAAGTGAGGTTCTTCGACGCAGATCGCGGTTTTGGCTTCATTGCGGGAGATGACGGCGCTGACGTCTTCCTCCACTCGTCCGCGCTGCCGGCCGACCATTCCAACCCGCGAGTGGGTGCTCGCGTGGAGTATTCGGTGGCGGACGGGCGAAAGGGACCGCAGGCTCTGCGCGTGCGTTTCCTGAAGGAGACAGCTTCCGTTGCCCGAGCCAAGCGCCGCAAGCCGCAGGCGATGGTGCCCGTCGTCGAGGACCTGATTAAGCTCCTCGACTCCTCGAGCGCCGCGCTGCGCCGCGGTTCCTACCCGGACAATGCGACCAAGATCGCGAAGGTGCTGCGCGCCGTCGCAGAGGAATTTGATGCCTAAGACTAGTGCCCGCCTGCGGGCAGTGAAGAAGGACGCCGTCCTCGAGGCCGCCGTCGACGTCGCGCGCGCCGGTGCCGAGGCCGTCGCGCACCCCCGTCCCGTCGGCGAGCACGTCGGATTCGAGATGGTGTCGGAGCGTCTGGCTACCCACTACTTTGCGTCGACCGACGCGGGCTACGTGGGCTGGTGCTGGGCGGTGACCGTCGCCCGCGTGCCGCGCGGGCGCGTCGCCACTGTCTGTGAGGTCGACATGACTCCCCGCGAGGGTGCGCTGTTGGCCCCGGAGTGGGTGCCGTGGGAAGATCGTCTGCGTCCCTCGGATATTTCTCGTGACGACGTCCTGCCCTACAAGGGGGACGATGAGCGCCTCGAGCAGGGCTTTGAGGACACGAGTGAAGATCCCGATCTGCCAGTCGTGCGAGAGCTCGGCCTGGGGCGCCCGCGCGTGTTGTCGCAGGAGGGTATCGATCAGGCGGCCAAGCGGTGGTACGAGTCCGACCGTGGGCCCAAGTCCGGTCGCCGCCCGCGTAACACCTGCTCGTCGTGTGGTTTCCTCATGAAGATGAGCGGCGGCATGCGCACGATGTTTGGCGTGTGTGCGAACGAGTGGGCGACCGACGATGGTGCCGTGGTCTCTCTGGATCACACGTGCGGCTCCCACTCGGAGACCGACGTCCCCAAGAACGGTACCGCGTGGCCCGTGCGTGCCTCGCGCGTGAACGAGAGTGCTCTCGACGCCGAGCCGATGCCGCGCGCATCGGACGAGGCGCGCAAGGACGAGGCCACGGTCGACGAAGTGACGTCCGACGAGGCCGACGCTCCGACGGGCGAGGAACAGGAAGACTGACGTTTCCTTCCGCTATGAACTGACAGAAAGCACTCGGGATTGAGTCCCGGGTGCTTTCTCAGCAAGTGGGCACATGGCGAGTTTGTTTGCGTGCGGGCGGCTGAGCAGGCACGATTATCCGGTGAACACACAAGAAAAAACCGCCCCATCCCGCGGCGGCTTCGCACAGTCACTTGATTCGTTCTTCCAGATCTCCAAGCGCGGCTCGACTATCAGTCACGAAATCCGCGGTGGAATTGTCACCTTCTTCGCGATGGCTTACATCCTGGTCGTCAACCCGGCGATCCTCGGCAATGCCGTTCCCGAAGACGGCTCCATCACGACCCAGGGAATCGCAGCCGGCACCGCGCTCGTCGCGGGCATCATGACGATCCTCATGGGTGTTGTCGCGAACTACCCGCTGGCGCTCGCCGCAGGCCTTGGCCTCAACGCGGTCGTCGCCTTCACGCTCGTCCTCGGTGCCGGCCTCAGCTACGGCGAGGCCATGGGCATCATCGCCTGGGAAGGCATCCTGATCTTCCTACTCGTCCTCACGGGCTTCCGTGAGGCCGTTTTCCGTGCTGTCCCCGCCGCCCTGAAGACCGCCATCACGGTGGGCCTGGGCCTCTTCGTCGCCCTCATCGGCCTCGTGAACGCGGGCATCGTGCGCGCCGGCGCGACCCCCGTCCAGTTCGGCATCTCGGGCTCGCTCGATGGCTGGCCGGCCCTCGTCTTCGTGTTCGGCCTGTTCCTCATGATGATCCTCTACGTGCGTAAGGTGAAGGGCGCGGTCCTGATCTCGATCATCGCCTCCACGATCCTCGCCGTCATCGTTCAGGCCTTCGCCCACATCGATCGCATCTCCAAGACCAACCCGACCGGCTGGGGTCAGACCGTCCCCGAGCTCAAGGGTTCCCCGATCGCCGTTCCCGTCTTCGATACGCTCGGCAAGGTGGACTTCTTCGGCGGCTTCGGCAAGCTCGGCGTCGTTTCCGTGATCCTGCTGGTCTTTTCGCTCATGCTCGCCGACTTCTTCGACACGATGGGCACCATGGTGGCTGTTGGTGCCGAGGGTAACCTGCTCGACAAGGACGGCAACCCGCCCAAGACCCGCCAGATCCTGATCATCGACTCCCTGGCCGCGGTGGCCGGCGGCGTCGGCGGCGTCTCCTCGAACACCTCCTACGTCGAGTCCGCCTCGGGCGTCGCCGAGGGTGCCCGCACGGGCCTGGCCTCCGTGGTCACCGGCATCTTGTTCCTGCTGTCGACCTTCCTGGCGCCCCTCGTCGAGCTGGTCCCGACCGAGGCCGCCTCCACGGCCCTCGTGTTCGTCGGCTTCCTCATGATGACCCAGGTGACCGGCATCGACTGGGATTCCAAGGAAGTTGCGATCCCCGCCTTCATGACGATCGCCTTCATGCCCTTCGGTTACTCCGTGTCCGTCGGCATTGGCGTGGGCTTCGTGACCTACGCGGTCATCCAGCTCGTCAAGGGCAAGGCCGCCAAGGTGCACCCGCTCATGTGGGTGGTCGCCGGCCTGTTCATCATCTACTTCCTGATGGGCCCGATCCAGCGTCTCCTCGGCGTCGGCTGATTCGTCACGCTTCACGCCCTTTCCGCCCCGCCGGAGTCTTTCTCCGGCGGGGCGGTCGTATCCTGGGAAGATGCACCGATGGGGGCGGTTGGTGCCGCCAGCCCCGGCCTCGTTCGGTGCGTGGAGTGAGAGAGGGAGGATCAGCATGTCGGCAACGTTTGCATCCATGCGCTATGTGAACTACCGGTACTGGTTCGTCGCCTCTCTGATTGCGTCGACGGGTGTGTGGCTTCAGCGCGTCGCCCAGGACTGGTATGTCCTGACGGTCCTCACCGATCACGACGCGTCGCAGGTTGGCCTCGTGACGGCGCTCCAGTTTCTTCCCATTATCCTGTTCTCCGCGTGGGCGGGGGTCCTCGCGGATCGCATCCCCGGGCGCCGTCTCCTGCAGTGCACGCAGACGGGGGTCGGCCTCGTCTCCCTCATCATCGGCATCGTGGTTCTGACGGGTACGGGCGAGCTCTGGCACCAGTACATCCTGGCGTTTATCTCGGGCACGATCTCCGCCGTCGATACCCCGGCGCGCCAGGCCTTTGTGGGAGAGCTCGTGCCCCACGAGAAGATGGCGAACGCCGTGGCCCTGAATGCCACCGCCTTCCATACTGCGCGCCTGATCGGCCCAGCCTCCGCGGGTTTGTTCATCGACTGGTGGGGGATCGGCCCGGTCTTTGTGATCGATGCGGTCATGTTCATGGCTCCCGTCATCGCGCTGGCTCTCATGCGAGGCGACAGACTGTATCCGCGCACCCTGGTCCCGCGCGCCCGCGGCCAGCTGCGCGAGTCCGTGGTGTACGTACGTAGCCGCACCGACATCCGTATCATCCTGGCGCTGATCTTCGTCGTCAGTGCCCTGGGCATGAACTTCCAGATGACGAGCGCGCTCATGGCGACGACGGTCTTCGGAAAGGCCGCCGGCTCCTTCGGCATCCTCTCCACGTTCATGGCCTTCGGTTCGATTCTCGGATCCACGGGAGCCGCGCGCCGCGCTCCTCGCCTGCGCACGATTCTCATGGGTGCTGCCTTCTACGGGACCGCCGAGATCCTCCTGGCTCTGTCACCCTCCTACTGGTGGTTTGCCCTCCTGTCGATCCCCACGGGTTTCGGCATGCTGACGATGAATACGAGTGCGAACGCCCTCGTGCAGACGCGCACCGATCCCGATAAGCGTGGCCGCGTCATGGCCCTGTATTCGCTTGTTTTCCTGGGTGCGACGCCGATCGGCTCGCCGCTCGTCGGCTGGGTGGGGACGATGTTTGGGGCGCGCTGGTCGATCCTGGTCGGCGGTATCGCCTCCCTCGGCATCGCGTTCATCTGCGGGGCGTGGGCGATGATCCACTGGAAGGGACGCGTTGTGCGCCGCCACTCCTTCCCGTGGCTGGGCATCGAGGCGGATTCCTCCGTGGATGCGCCGCGCCGTTCCGTCGACCCGCTCTGATCGGCATCCGGCGAGGAGCTAGAGCACGCGCTCCAGGCAGTAGTCGATGCAGGCGAGGAGCGCCTCCACGTCCCCGATCTCCACGCTCGGCCACGTGCCAATGCGCAGCTGGTTGGCGCCCACCCCGCGGTAGGCGCCGATGTCGACGATCCCGAGGGTGCGCAGGTGCGCCGCCAGCTCGGAGGCGCTCACGGCCTCGTCGATCTCGATCGTGGCGGTCACGGGGGAGCGCCAGGTCGGATTCTCGACGAAGGGGCGCGCGGCCAGGTTGGCTTCGGCCCAGTCGTAGATGAGGGACGAGGCCTGGGCGCAGTGGGCGCTCACCGCCTCCATGCCGCCGCGCTCGAGGAGCCAGCGCACCTGCCGTTCCGCCATGATGATCGTTGCGAGCGCGGGAGTGTTGAGCGTTTGGTCCTTGCGCGAGTTGCCGATGGCTGTGGACAGGGAGAGGAACTGTGGGACCCAGCGTCCGTCGGCGCTGCCCTCGATGCGGCGGGCGCGCTCGACGGCAGCGGGGGAGAGGATCGCGACCCACAGGCCGCCGTCCGAGCCGAGTGCCTTCTGGAGGGAGAAGTAGTAGGCGTCGACCTGGGGCAGGTCGACGGGTGCGGCACCCGCGATCGACGTGCCGTCCACGAGGGTGAGCGCGCTGGGCGCCTCGACTCGGTAGACGGGGGAGGCGACGCCGGTGGAGGTCTCGTTGTGGGGGTAGGCGTAGACGTCGACGCCTTCTGTTGTCCCGCGCGGGGACACGGTGATGAGAGAACCGTGTGCGGCCTCGTCGATGAGGGGGGCTTCCAGGTGCGGGGCGTGTGCCGCTTCGGAGGCGAATTTCGCGCCGAACGCGCCCCAGGAACCGAATGCCGCGCGAGAGGAGATGAGGCATGCGCAGGCCACGTCCCAGAATGCGGAGGCGCCGCCGTTGCCCAGGACGACCTCGTAGTCGTCGGGGACGGCGAGAAGGGCGCGTAGTCCGTCTTTCAGCGAGGCGACTACATCTCGCACGGGCGCGGCGCGGTGGGAGGTGCCCATGAGGAGCGGAGAGGACAGCGCCTCGATCTGTGCGGCGCGCACCTTGGAGGGGCCGCAGCCGAAGCGTCCGTCAGCGGGGAGGAGGGCCTGGGGGATGTTGGGGAAAGCCACCATGGCAACAGCCTAGTCTCCTGGAGCTGGGTATTTCCATCACGTTCATTAATCGAATTATCGTGAGGATGCACACGCCGACGCGCCTGTTTTTCCGCAGCAACGCGTCGTTCCGCTTGTCAGAAGGAAGGTGACCCTATTCTGTGTTTATTACCTGCCTGATGAAGGAGGCCGACGTGGCAGACCTGATCGACACCACCGAGATGTACCTCAAGACCATCCTCGAGCTCGAGGAGGACGGGGTCACCCCACTGCGTGCGCGCATCGTCGACCGCCTGGGGCACTCCGGCCCGACGGTTTCGCAGACGGTCGCGCGCATGGAGCGCGACGGGCTGCTGCATGTCATGGGGGATCGCCGCCTTGAGCTGACTGAGGCCGGCCGTGCGCACGCGACCGAGGTGCTGCGTAAGCATCGCCTGGCGGAGCGCCTCCTCCTCGACGTGATCGGCATGGAATGGGCGCAGGTGCACGACGAGGCGTGCCGCTGGGAACACGTGATGAGCGATGCCGTTGAGGCGCGCCTGGAGGAGCTGCTCAGCAATACCTGCGTGGATCCCTACGGCAATCCCATGCCCGGCTGTGAGCAGCTGGAGGGTACTCATTCCGCCGAGCTGGCGGTGCGTTCGCTCGAGGCGGGCGCTCTCACGCTGGCGCGCATCGGCGAGCCGATTCAGGCAGACGCGGAGCTGCTGGCTTCCTTCGATGAGCTGGGCCTGCGTCCGGGTGCTCGCGTGGGGCTCTCGGCGCACGGCGATGTCGTGCGCGTGGCCTCTCTCGACGAGGCCGGCGAGGTTCGTGGGTACCTGACGATCCCGATGGCTCTGGCTGCGCACCTTTTCGTGCGGGGTGAGTGAGTGCTGAGAAACGACGAGGCCGGGGCGACAAGCCCCGGCTTTTGTCGTGTGCGGGCTGTGTCTCGAATCGCGAAACGCGCGCGAAAGGCGAGTTTTCCTGGGATCCCAGGGTACAAATGTCACGGAATGATAACGATGAGGGAGGTCACTGTTACCAGAACGTGACATTGACCGGTCGGCCAGGGTATAGTTCATATCGGTCATCAGACCACCCGCCCATTCGGAACCCGAAGTGAGACGACGAATGGAGCGGAAATACCGTCTCACGCGGGGAACCCAGATATGGCTCCTTGAGCCTTGGGGTGAAGCTCGCACGCCGAGCCGGACCTCCCGTCCGAACCCGACAGCTAACCTCGCAGGGAAACAGGGAGAACATGAGTGAAGACTATTAAGCCTGCTCCGCGTCACCGCATGGCACGTCGCCCGCTGACCGATTCCATGGTCGAGGGCATGAACATCTCCGGTGCCGCTCGTCCGATCGCTTTTGCGTCGGCCGCCGGTGTTGCGCTGACCGCGATTGCCGCCGGCGTTGCGAACGCCGCCCCGGCGACCCCCCAGTCTGAGCCGCAGAGCGCTGACCTCAATACGACGACCGTCGCCGTCGATGACGTGACCACCGTTGAGGTTCCGGACATCGAGTGGACCGCCGAAGAGGACGTCACCGCTTCCGCGACCGCCGAGGCTCCCGCGCCGGCCCCCGTCGCCGCGACCCCCGCCGCCGATCAGTCCGACTCGGCCGCCTCCCGCTCGGAGACCCGCTCCGACGATGCCTCTGACACCTCCGCCCGTCAGGCCGCCGTGAACGCAGCTGGCGGCGACATCGTCTCCGTCGCTCTCGGCCTGACCGGTATCCCCTACGTCTACGGTGGCGAGAGCCTCGGTGGCCTCGACTGCTCCGGCCTGGTCAAGTACGCGTACGCGGCTGCTGGCATCAACCTGCCGCACTCCTCGTCCGCTCAGGCCGCTGGCGGCACCATCGTGTCCGACCCGCAGCCCGGTGACATCGTGTCCTACCCCGGCCACGTTGCCATCTACATCGGCGGCGGCCAGATGGTCGAGGCCACGGTGCCCGGCCGTCTCTCCCAGATCTCGCCGGTCCGCGCTGGCGCCACCTACGTGCGCTACTGAGCCTGCGATAGATAGCTGACGATCCCCGCAGCCCCCACGGGCTGCGGGGATCGCTAGTTTGTGCTCGGGTTGGGCTTTCGCGGATCGTCAAAATACGGCACAATATAAGTGACTGCCACCACGAGGAGGACATCATGAGTTCTACCGAAGTCATTCTGGTCGGTGTCGATGGCTCGACGGAGAGCCTTGCCGCCGTCAAATGGGCCGCTGACCGCGGCGCGCGCACCGGAGCGCGCATCCATTGCCTGTGTACCTACGCGCTGGCCTCGTACTCTGCTGCCGCCTTGGACGGTGGATACGCCGTTCTCGACGATGAGGCCCTGAAGGCGGGTGCCGAACAGGTCGTCGAGGAGGCGAAGGCCCTGGCTCGCGAACGCGGAGCGACGCATGTCTCTGGATCGACCGAGCCCGGCGACCCTGCGGGGGTCCTCATCGACTTTTCCGCCGAGGTGGACATGATCGTCGTCGGTTCTCGCGGCGGCGGCGGATTCGCCGATCGTCTCCTGGGGACGGTCTCCTCCGCCCTACCCGCCCACTCGAAGTGTCCCGTCGTCGTCGTACCCCGCCACACCTCGGGCAAGAAGTTCACGCCCGTCGAGCGCGTCGTTGTCGGTATCGACGGCACCGATCAGCCCTCGTGCGCGCTCAAGCGCGCGATCGGCGAGGCGCGCCTGTGGGATGCGCGCCTGACCGCGGTGTCCGCCGTGCCGATCGCGGTGGGCCCGTCCGTCATGACGTGGACCCCCACGGGCGTCGATCACTCGGCCCTGCTCGCGCAGGTGCGCGAGGGGATGGACGCCGCGATCGCCGCCGCCCTGGACGGGGACGACATGCACGTCTCCCGCCACGCCCTCGACGGCTCTGCGGCATCCCTGCTCATCGAGTTCTCCACCGCGGTCGACCTGGTCGTCGTCGGCACCCGCGGGCGCGGAGGGCTGGCCGGCGTGCTCCTCGGCTCGACGTCGCAGACGGTGCTCGGTCACTCGACCTGCCCGGTCATGATCGTTCCGTCCGCCCACCTCGGGGACGCGGGCACGGCCGTGCACACCGAATGGGAGCGCCGCTAAACGCATACGGTCACGAGGCCGGGGTCCGACGCGTGGATACCCCGGCCTCGTCCGTGTGTGGAGGCGAATGCCCGCCAGGGTGAGCCTCTCCGCACGGCGACGCAGGACAGCGGTGCGCGCACTTTGCTACAGTGGGCGCGGACAACTTGTCACGCCCTCGTAGCTCAGGGGATAGAGCACCGCTCTCCTAAAGCGGGTGTCGGACGTTCGAATCGTCTCGGGGGCACAGTAGAAGGATGCCATGCGCAACGCTCTTGGGTATCTCGTGACCGTCGTGGCTGCCCTGTGTTGGGGTGCCTCCGGGGTCTCCGCCGACTACCTCATGGAGCATCACGGTATCGAGCTGACCCTCATCAGCTTCTTCCGCATGTTCGTCTCGGGCATTCTCGCCCTCGTGTACGTTCTCGCGCGCTCGCGTGGGGTATCCGCTCGTCACCGAGAATTGGTGTCCACACCTCGCAACTGGCGAGTCCTCGTGATCTACGCGGTTTTTGGGCTCGCGGCCTGCCAGATCACCTACATGGGGGCGATCCGGGAGTCGAACGCGGGCACCGGCACCGTCCTCCAGTACCTGGGCCTGATCCTCATCGTCGTCTGGGTGTGTCTCACCCACAGGCGATGGCCGCGTGCCTCCGAGGTGATTGCCATCGTCCTCGCCGTGAGCGGTACCTTCCTGCTGTGCACGCACGGGGTGCTGGACTCCCTCGTCATTACACCCACTGCCCTCGCCTGGGGAGCCGTTGCTGCGCTCACGCTCGCGACATACACGCTGCTTCCCGCGCGTCTCATTGCGGCCTACGGCGCGAACGTCGTCGTGGCATACGGCCTGCTGATCGCGGGTGCGTGCGTCGGCCTGGTCGGTCGAGTGTGGCGATTCGACATCACCTGGACGCCCGACGTCGTGCTCGCCATGTTCATCACCGTCGTCCTCGGCACCGCCGTCGCCTTCACCGCCTACCTGTGGGGCGTGGATCGCATCGGCCCCGTCAAGGCGTCGCTCATCGGGAGCCTCGAGCCCATCGCCGCGACCGCCTTTTCCGCCCTCGTCATGGGAAGCTCCTACACGGGCATCGACATCGTCGGCATGGCCCTTATCGTCGGCGCCGTTGTGACCATTTCCGTTGTCGACCTTCTCCGGGCGCGCCGCGTCACACAATAGGGCGGTGCTGCCGTAGGGTTAAAACGTGGTTCCTAGTATCTTTTCGCGCCGTTCCGCCCCTGAGCCCGAGGCTCCAGAGGCCTCGTCCACCTCGACGCACCCGACCACCCTCGTCGGCTCTGCGCGCGAGAAGTGGCGCTCACGCCTCGACCAGGACATCGCCGCAGACTCCACGTCGCTGCCGACGCTGTCCCTGTCCGGCGCGCATCCCGGAGGCCTCGCCCAGCTCTACACGGAACACCCCGTCCGCCTGAGTCTCCTCATCCGCGAACCCATTGCGCTGGGTCGCGCCCTCGAGCGCGCCCGTTCCATCATCGCGCGCTCCGAGCAGCGCGCTTCCGCCCACGGCACAGGCCCCATCCACCTGGGAATCGGCACCGCCTCGTGGCGCAACGGGACCGACGCCGTCACCGTCCCCGCCCTGCTGCGCCCCGTGCGCCTCGTGCGCCGCGACGACGACGTGCTCATCGCGCTCGGACGCGGCGCCCTGCTCGCCCCCGAGCTGACTGAGGCCCTGCGCAGCCACGGCCTCGACGTGGACGGGGACACGATCCTCGCACAGGCGAGCGGTGCCCACGGGTTCTCCTCCTCCCAGGCGATGGCCGCCCTGCGTGATGCCTGCGCCGCCCTGCCGCGTTTCGAGGTCCGTGACGACCTCGTCATCGGCCTGTTCTGCCACCCGGCCGGCGCTCTCGCCGCCAGCCTGGCCGAGGACGTCACCGCCCTCGAAGACTCTCAGGTGATCCGCGCGCTCGCGGGCGACCAGGACGCGCGCAATGACCTGCGCTCCGAGCCTCCGGTCCCCAACCCCGCCGACCGCGACCCGTGGGCCGAAAAGGGCGTCGGCGACCTGATTCCCTCCCAGCAGGACGCGGTCGAGGCCGCCTCCGACGGGCGTAGCGTCTTCATCGACATCCCCGCGCACAGCGACGACGCGTCGGTCGTCGCGGCGATCCTCGCGGACGCGGCCGCCACCGGTCGGTCGGTCCTGCACGTGTCGACCTCTCCGTCGCGTTCAATCGCCGCCTACACGCGCCTGGCCGATCTGGGCCTCGCCGACATCGTGGCGAATATCGACGGCTATTCCGACGCGCGTAAGACCCTGGCAGCGCGCGTGAGCGCCGCGATGGAGGACACCTCGCCCGTCGTCGACCAGGCAAGCGTCGACGAGATGCGCGCCCGCCTGCGTCAGGTGCGCGCCGCACTGGCCTCGTATGCGGCCGCGCTCCACCAGCCCTACGGCCGCTTTGGCGTGTGCGCGGCTGACGCGCTGCGTGCCCTCACCGACCTCACGAGCGGTGAGAACCCGCCCACGACCCGTGTGCGCCTGGACGAAAAGACCCTCTACGACATCGCGGTCGATCAGGGCGAGAGCGCCCGCGCCCTGCTGCGCGAGGCCCTGGGGTCTGGGACCCTCAGCGTGTCCGCCTCCTCTGCGTGGGGCACCGCTGTCCTGACCTCCGACGAACAGGCCTCCGACGTGCTGCTGCGCGTCGATCGCCTCTCTAAGACCCTGCCCGAGCTGCGCGTGCACATCGCGGCCGTCGCCGGCGAGGCCGGCATCAAGCCCGCCGGCACGCTCGCCCAGTGGGATCGCCAGCTCGCCATGTTCGACGGCATTGCCGACGTCCTCGACGTCTTCCTGCCCCGCGTGTTCGAGCGCAGCGCCGCCGATATGGTGATCGCAACCGCGCCCAAGCAGTGGCGCAAGGACCACGATATTTCGATGGGCCGCTCCGAGCGCAATCGCCTCGTCAAGCAGGCCCAGGACCTCGTGCGCCCGGGCGTCCACGTGCCCGACCTGCACCGTGCCCTCATTCGCGTCCAGGAACGCCGCGACGCGTGGTGCGCGGTCTGCGGCGACGACTCGTGGCCCATCCTGCCGGCAAAGATCGGCGAAATCTCAGCCCTGACGGACGCCGTACGTGACGACCTCGACGCCATCACCCCCGTGTTCGCGTCCGAGGAACCGGACCTGGTGGGCACCCACCTGCAGCGCCTGACGACCCTCATCGAACGCTGGGCCGGCGACACCTCCGCCGCCCGCGAGGTGCCCGCGCGCCTGCAGATGCGCGAGCGCCTGGCCGCCCGCGGCCTCGATAAGCTTGCCCAGGACCTCGCCGATCGTGAGGTTGAGGACGCTGCGATCGACACCGAGCTCGACCTCGCCTGGTGGGCCTCGCTGCTGCGCGCCATGCTCGCCTCTCAGCCCGCGCTCGGCGGGGTGGACCCTGCCTCCCTTGAGGACTTGACGCGCGAGGGATGCGAGCTTGACGAGGCTCAGGTGGCCTCGCTCATCCCGCAGGCCATTACGGGCGTGCGTCGAATCCGCACGAACGCCCTGGCGGCCCGACCCAGCCAGTACGAGGAGCTGCGCGACCTGCTCGCCGACGGAATGGCACCCTCCGACCTGGACCTGCTGTCGTCGTACCCGCTGGTGCGCCACCTGCTGCCCGTCCTCATGACGGTGCCCGCGATGGTTCCGGCCCTCGCGCCGACGGGGCGTACCGTCGACGTCGTCGTCCTAGACGGCGCTGACGGCCTGCCGCTCGCCGAGCTGGCACCGATCATCGCACGCGGCCACCAGCTGGTCGTCATCGACGATCTGACCGGTGCCTCGGAAGGTGGCGCGACCCGTGAGCTGGCGGGCGTCCTGCCGGTCGTGCGTGTCGAGCCCGGTCCGCGCCGCCTCAACGATCAGGTGGCCCTGCTGCTCGCCCGCTACGGCTACGAGCACGCCGGCATCCCCGTCCCGTGGACTGCCGCGAACGCGCCCGTGTCCGCCCGCTGGGTGGAGGCGACGGGCATGCCCGCTCCCGGCGCGCACGCGATCGAGTCGACCGGCGCCGAGGTGCATGCAGTCGTCGACGCCGTCATCGAACACGCGGTCGAGGCTCCGGAGCGTTCCCTCGCGGTCGTCGCCCTGTCCGAGCGACACGCGCAGCGCATCCGCGAGGCCCTGGAGAGCGTGAAGGCCGACGAACCCGGCCTGGCCTCGTTCTTCGACCCCGCGACCCCGGAACCCTTCGTCGTCGTCGGCCCCGATCAGGTGGCCGGCCTGACCCGCGAATCGCTCATCCTGTCCGTCGGGTTCGCGAAGACCCCGCACGGGCGCGTCATTCATGACTTCGGCGTCCTGTCGAGTGAGGAGGGTGCGGACGCGCTCGCCGAGGTCCTGCGCGTCGTCCGCGGCGACCTGACGCTCGTCTCTGCCCTGCGCAGCGGAGAGATCGACCGTGACCGCCTCGGCCACGAGGGCTCGCGTATGCTCGTCGACCTCCTGGAGATCGCCGAGGGGCACGCGGGCGAGGGGATGGACGCCTGGCCTGTCCTGGCCGGTGAACCGGATCGCCTGCTCGTCGACCTCGCCGAGCACCTGTACTCGCGAGGCCTCGAGGTCGTCGCGAACGTTGGCATTCCCGGCGGCATGCGGATTCCGCTCGCGATCGGTCACCCGGAGTCTCCGGGGCGCCTGCTCCTCGCGGTGCTCACGGACGACGCGGAGTACCTGGCGGAGCCCAGCCAGCGCGTGCGTGACCGCGCCCGTCCCCGCTGGCTCGAAGCTCAGGGTTGGGCGGTCTATACCGCCTTGTCGATGCCCCTGTTCATCGACCCCGACAAGGAAGCCTCTCTTGTCGTCGATGCCGTCTTGGACGCGCTCGACAAGCTGCGCGCCACCGATGATGAGCCCGTCGTCGATGTGCCCGAGCGCATCGCCGATGACGATGCCGCAGACGAGCGCGTCGAAGATCGCGTCGAAGATGCTTCCTCTGATGATGGAGCCGAGGTGGCGGACGATGCTGAGGACGCCTCGTCCTCCCCGCGCATGCCGATGCTGGATGACGGCCTCGATGAGGAATCTAAGCGGCGCAAGAAGGCCGACGAGGACACCACCGGCATGCTGCTGGCCATCAAGCGCAAGGAGCGTGCCTCCGAGGAAAACCGTGGTCCGCGCCCCGCGATCGCCAAGGGTCTGCCGCTGGCCGCCTACTCCGATGACCAGCTCGACGAGATGGCCGCCTGGGTGCGTTCTGACGGCGTCGAGCGCACCGACCTGGAGACCGCCGAGGAGCTGCGCGAGGCCCTGGGCATCACGCGACGCGGCTTCCAGTCCGACGCGGTCCTGGGCAACGTCGTGCGTCGCACGAAGCCCGCGGGCGGGCAGGATGCGGGCGGGCCGTCGGACGAGGACGCACCCGAGGATTCCGCCGATGAGTGAGCCGACGCCGCGCAAGCGTCGCCGCGTCGCCCGCTACGTGTCCGACGTGGACCGCCGCCTCATCGAGGAGGGCCTGCCACCCTCCTGGGAGGATCGTGTGCGCCCCGAGGACACGCGTCCCGGCTCCATGGCCGATGCCCCCGACCGGGGGGATGGTGCCAACGACGCGCGCCTGCTCGAGAACGTGCCGCCGCACGCGCAGGCGCGGGCGTAGGGGGCTGGTGTAGGCGCGAATGTCCGGATAGGTTGTGCGCATCCGGATAGGTTATGCGCATCCGGATAGAGTAGTGTCCCGCATAGTGGTGTAACCGTGTGGTGGTCGGCCCGTTTGATATGGGTGCGGTCACCGTGTGATCCTTCGAGAAAGCTCTCTACTTCTGACTCGAAATGATTTGGAGGCACAACGATGACCGCTCCTCATATTATCGACCCTGCTGGCCTGCTTGGCGAGGCGTTGTCCCAGGCATCCCCGGATTTGATGCGTTCCTTGCTCCAGCACGTGATTAACGCGTTGTTATCAGCGGACGCTGACACCGTGTGCGGGGCCCAGTGGGGCCAACAAGACCCGCAGCGTCAGGCCAGGCGCAATGGGTATCGCTACCGGCCCCTGGACACCAGGGTCGGCACCATTGACGTGGCGATCCCCAAGCTGCGCTCAGGAACCTATTTTCCAGAGTGGTTGCTTCAACGCCGCAAACGCTCCGAAAGCGCCTTGATCACAGTGGTCGCTGACTGCTACCTGGCAGGAGTATCCACGCGCCGTATGGACAAGCTC
>NZ_JVOJ01000009.1:1658-1770 GCF_001064145.1 Sanguibacter keddieii | reverse complement strand
AACCCACAACACCAATGCACGGCTCCAACCGCCCAAAACAGGCCGATCCACGCCCGCAAAGGCGATGGCGGTTTCAACTGGCCCACCAAGCACGCCCGCAAAGGCGACGCCG
>NZ_JVOJ01000009.1:0-1558 GCF_001064145.1 Sanguibacter keddieii | reverse complement strand
CGGTTTCAACTGGCCCACCAAGCACGCCCGCAAAGGCGACGCCGGTTTCACGGCCAACCCACGAACGCAACCGGTGGCACCACCACAAAGCCCTCGACTCCCGTCACCGCGACTTATCCACAGGCGTAATGCTGAACGCCAGATATCCACAAGGGAACAATTTCAGCTTTTCATTTCGCTCCCACAGAGCGATCATCCATCAATCAGGCCCATATCCGCAGCTACAAATGGTGGTGTCCAATTGTTACCTGAACTCATCACATCCGTCAGATCGTCGCTTCGCGTTGTAGGCATTCATGGAACGAAAGTGCAGCTGCATCGCCTCAGAAAGAACGGCGACGTTCTGAGGATCATGCCAGGCATTTACCTGCCAGCGGGAATCCTCGCTGACACCTCATCAACCGAACGCCAACAAATTACTTTCATCGCGCGTTTAGCCGCCCTGAGCATCCGCTATCCCACGTATGTCCTGAGTGGACCGAGTGCCGCTTTTCTCCTAGGGCTACCAACCGCGTGCCGGTTGGAGGAACTGTTTGTCTACACAAGCAGCCCTAGTGGAACACGTAGGATCGTATTCCCTCATGTTGTAACTCCTGATGGAACTAAAATTCCCGGAACTACAATCAGCACGTGCCGGCCAAGCCATCCGGTTCCAGCTATCGAGTACCTGGGCTTTCGCATCGCGACACCAGCGCGAGTTGTTGTTGATTGCACTCGCCTGATGTCCGACAAGCACGGGTTCCCCATCGCGTGCGCAGCCTTAGCCCGGGCGTGCCAGTTTGATCGTTTCCGTCAGGATGAGTCGCGCGTCCGTCAGGAGGAGGCGCGCGGGCAATTCCACGAGGCCTTGGCCGACACTCCACTCAACACCGTCGGGCGCGAGCGAGCCCGTTGGATCCTTGACCGTGCCGACGCTGGATGTGAGTCTCCGGGCGAGTCCCTTGTCCTGCTCGCACTGTTGCGCGCGGGTATCAACGGCACGACCACTCAGGAGGAAGTCCACATCGATGGCCACACGTACTTCGTCGATATTGCGCTTCCTACACTGAAGATCGCGATCGAATTCGACGGGCGCATCAAATACGGGGACACCGTCGAGGAAGTTCACGACAGTATCGAGGCTGAGCAGCGTCGGCAGCGCAACCTTGAACGCGCCGGGTGGACAGTCATTCGGATCCGATGGTCGGATCTACGCGTCATCGACGAGGTTGTCGCCCAGGTTCTGGTCGCCATCCGCGCAAAGAAGGGAAACTGAACAAGACGACGACCTGACTGGTGCATGCCCCATGCCATCTTTGAATTCCCAGGCAGCATATTGCTGTGCACTGGAAACACTTCGAGATGGTGCGAGGAATACAGGCCGGCATGAAACCCACAACACCAATGCACGGCTCCAACCGCTCAAAACAGGCCCATTCACGCCCGCAAAGGCGACACCGGTTTCAACTGGTCCACCTCACCGGCCCGCAAAGGCGACACCGGTTTCACGGCCAACCCGCGAACGCAACCGGTGGCACCACCACAAAGCCCCACACAGACCTGCATGAAACCCACAACA
>NZ_JVOJ01000008.1 GCF_001064145.1 Sanguibacter keddieii | reverse complement strand
GTGGGTGTTGCCGCGGTGCTGGGGCGATCGTTCCACGAGCCGATGCTCGCTCCCAGCGTGTAAGCACCAACAGCTGCCACAGCCACCAACACAGTGAGCCCAACACCGATTGCCCACGGGCGCAGCGCTGCGCGCCTGTCTGCTAGGGAGCACTTCTTACGGCGCGACGGCGAGGCGAGGAAGTCTTGCTCGTCTTCCTCGGTGACGGGTCGCTCGGATAGGGGTGGGACCTTCATGGTGTGTGTGCCTCCACGGTGAGGTGTCCTCCGACGCGCCCCCACCATCGGAGGCGCGCCCTGATAGCAGGTAAGACTACGCCTCGAACTGGCAAGAAATACTCAGAATGCGAAGTAACCATTATGCACATTCACCCAATTTCTGGTGATGAGCGGCATAGATGTGCGTTCGCTGCGAGCGCCTCGCGTCTGACCTTGCCAAACATTGATCCGCCCTCCCGACACCCGCGCAACCAACAGGTAAAACTGTGGGCCACTATCTGGATACTGATGCCGATAGGGCGCACAACGGCGCGAATGTGCAGCGCGCGAGCCAAGCGTCCGAACGGGGGAGGCGCGCGTGCGCGGAAGGCCCCCGGGGTGGGGTCGCCCGTGGGCCGCCTAATGTTTCACGTGAAACGCTCTGACAGGAGAAGCCTTGATTCATGTCAATCTGTGTGCAGTGGCTGCGTCGCACACTCTGTGAGGTATGTGCCGTGTATACCTGTCCCCATGAGGAAGCGCAGTAACCGTGCGGACGTGAAGATGAAGGCCGACCTCCAACGCTGGCTCATTGAATCTGGAGAAGCTGAAGAACTTGTGGCCTTCCTACGTGAGGAGCGGGCGCGACATCCGGTGCCCCCGCCACGAGTGGCTGTAACCACGAGCCTTGACGTTGATATTTTCGACGCCATGATGGCTCGCGCGTCCAGTGAGGGCATCACGTCACGGTCGGGAGCCCTCCGCGCCGCGGTGCGCGAGTGGGTGCGTGATGTCGAGTGTCAGCCCGAGTCGCACGAGGATTGACGAGGCCGTGGCCGGTCCCCGGGTCTCGGACGACGAGTGGGGTGCTGGGTGTGTCGTGAGACAGATGCTCGACCCTCGTGTACACATATGACTATGACGAAGCGTGACGATACAAGCATGGCGGAACAGAACGCCGAAATCCGGCGGTGGGCAGAGGAGAACGGCCTGACGCTAGGGTCGAGGCTGGGGCAGCAGCCGGACGCGGTGGAGCGAGTCGCTCCTCGAGTGCCGGTCGTCGAGGTCACGGTGCGCATCGACGAGGACGTGTACGAAGCGGCGATGCTACGTGCGACCTACGACGGATACGACAATGCGTCCGAGGTCATCGAAGCGGCGCTGCGAGAGTGGGCGCGGGGGTACTAGGTCATCGAGAGGTTGCTAGCTGGTGGAGCCCTTGACCTCGAACCGGTCGCACACGCTCAACGTGGAAGAGGTGCATCGAGCGTTGGGCTGCGTGTCGTCAGGGTTGACGAGGCTGTGGCGCGTCCCCGGGTTACGGAGGATGTGTGGGGCTATTGGTGTGCTGCGTGACAGGCACGCCTGTCATGTACACATGTGACTATGACGGAGCGTGGTAATAAGAGCGCGGCGCAACAGAACGCTGAAATCCGGCGGTGGGTGGAATTGAAGTCTAATCATCAATCTTGGTGCCAGGCTTCAGTGACTTGGACGTGGTCACGATGAACATTGAGTTCCTCGTAAAGATCCAGCCCACTCCCAGCAGCTGCTGGGGCGGGCTGAACGATTAGCTTCAATCTAGCGTCTGTGGAGAGGCTAGGGGTCGAAATCTTGCCATTTGATCCGTGGCTGGTGCAAGTCGTGCAGTGCTGATTATCGCTGGCCTGGCCAGCGATAGTGGTTCCCTCGAAACGGAGCTGACCAATCGCCCTCCGGATCGCCTGGGCGGCCAAACGCGCCCGGGGTGCGCACAACGAGTGTGTTGTACTCGATGAAGGTCGCGATCTGGTAGGCGTGTTCGCGGCATATCTATCGCCGTATTGTGCCATCGGATCCGCACCGGAACCCCGGCCCAGGGCACGTCGATCACCTCCACGACCATACGACCGTGGCCTTGTGCGATTCAGCCCACAACCCGGGCACCCTGCCAGCCGGTTGCACGACTCAACATCGAGTACCAGAGCATCTGGGGTGCGAGCCACGCTCATCAGATGGAAGCCCTCCAAACCGACGAGCAGATCACACCGATCACAACGATCAAGCGACGCAGAGCAGCAGCAGGTAGGGTGAGACACCGCCCGAGGTCCTGTGAAGATCACGGGGGTTGAAGTCCGCTCATCATCAAGGACCTCGACCTCTACCCGCAACCCCCGACCAACACCCACTCACCCACACTCAACTCGGAAGAGCCCGATTTCCATTGAATGGGAGGACGCGGGAATGGACCGCATGACGGGCGTGCCGCTGGCACTCGCGTACGCGCGGGCGCATACGTATGACCTGCCGGCCGCGGCCTTCGACTCGGTGTTCAAGAACCGGTGAGGAGGTGTGGGGTGGGAGTGCCGAGAGGCGGGCTCCCACCCCACTGCATCCAGCGTTAGGGAGCTCGGAGAATTTCGATCCTACTCAAATAAAATCTTCCGTATCATCCGAGGAATCAATGGCATGTGGTTCATCGAAACAATTGCGTAAATCCTCCAGGAGCTCATCGGGAGGGACTGTACCAATTCGCGAAATGTCAATCTTCTGCTTCGACAACTGATCTTTGAGTCGCTTCAGAAACTTCTTACCCACGACTGTGCTAAGGGATACTGGCTCGGAATTAGGCCACAATGACTGATTAGTTGGGGAGCCACCTGCGGGCAGGTAATTAGCCTTATTGTTCGACTTTCGTTTGTGAATGAAGTCCTCGCGCGCTTTAGATTCAAACTCTCTTAAAATTTTGTCATAGAGGGCTTTGATATTTGGCACATCGTGATAAATGTGTGAAATGTATGACAAGCTACAATAATACGCCTCCATGTCGCAGTACCTTGTAACGAATACCTCGGGACGCGCAGCGGACACGGGAAATGTCTGTTCTAGCCATCCTTCGATTTCGTCATCAATTAGAAAATCGCGATCCCGGTGTATTGCGATGCGGGTGCAATTTGGCATCTGCTCTTTGAGTTGAAGAAACGTGTTAGCGATGCCTAGATTGCTTACGCCGTTGACCCGAATAACATTGACGTGGTAGCCTTCTTCACCAAGCACATTAATTGCCGTGGTTAAGTGATGAATGTTTTGGTCTTCTGTTAGAAGAATTATTTCATCTCTGTTTGGGCTAACTGAGTCAAGGCATCCTAGGTGCATGAGTAGGGGGATCAGCTCTTCCTTTTCGTATGTTTCGGACTCTCCATCGCGCATCCAAATGAGCTTGGTGTTTTCAGGTCTTGCGCTGATCAGGTGTTCGCTATGTGTTGCCGCAATGACTTGACACCCGTAGTTTTCTGCGATGTCATCAAATGCTGAGGCAAGAAGCCTCTGACGAGAAGGGTGTAGATGTGCATCCGGCTCGTCTGCAAGAAATACGGAAGGTTGGAATAGAATCACATATGAGTATAGCTGAGTGATTTGAAGGAGACCGGTACCCCATAGTTCGACAGGCACATAATGGTCTTCTTCACCTATGGCTGCTTCGACAGTTATATAAAAATCCTGTTCTTCGTCCGCACCAATACAAATAGAGATATCTTCGCCAATCAGGTTTGATATCGCATTTACGAGCTCATCTAGCTTATCGCGTTCAGCGATGAGGCGGAGGATATTTCTAAAGACTAGATTAGCCTCGCCTCCAGCAGCTCTTTGGAAGACTGAAGCATAACTCATATACTCTTCACGAAGGGGAATGCCAGAGAGGCCAGGTGTGTAGATCGAAAATAGTTTCCCGGGGTCCTGAATTCGATCGGCAAGACGTCCTTGCTTAGGTTCGCGGTCGACGCCAATAGAGTCGAAGTTTCGACCGCGATAGATTTCTACTCGGTATCTGCTGTCTTCGGTTGGATTGTCGGTCTGGCTCATAAATTCGACTACTGCTCGAAGTCCATCTGCTTTGTTTTCGAGTAGCCTTCCGTGTCCGATGCTCTCAAATTCGGCTGCGGGCGAGTAGCGGAGACTTGATGTTGGGATCACTTGCTGCCGTCGTTCGCGGCCAACCTGTGCGGCTGTCACAGCGGTGTGAATGGCTTGGATTGCAGAACTCTTTCCTGAATTGTTGCCTCCGACAATGTAAGTGACGGGTCCAATTTCGAGTTCAGCTTCTTTGATCCTCTTGAAGTTCGAAATCCTGACCTTAGTCAGCATGTGTTTAGTGCTGGTCGTCTGGCTTTCAGAGCCGTCATCAACATAGTCTTCGTCGTTGGTAACGTATGTATCAGTCATGGTTACTCTCCTTCTGGGATCTCCAGCTTCGGCAGCGTCGCCAGGAGCTCCTGGGTTCGCATTGAGACTGTCACCAGGCGCTTGATCAGGTCCACGACCGCGTCGGGGCGGCCCTGCTCGCGCAGGAAGTCGTTCGGGTCGTTGACGATGCCCGACGCCTTGTCCGTCTTCACGTGGTAGCGGTCGATGATCCACTCCAGCGGGCTGCGGCCCGAAATCGAATAGCCCTGCGCCTCCGCAGGAATGCCCGTCAGCGTCACGTAGTCGTTGTACTCCAAGCGCGTGAAGTCCTTATCGCGGCGCCCCAGCTTCGGGAAACGCATCTTGCGCTCGCCGATCCGGTAGCGCTCCCACGGGTCCCCGGGCGCGTGCAAGCTCGCCTCCTCCTGCACCGACGGGTACGGCTCCACCCGCTCGTAGTTCACGTGCAGGTCCGCCAGCTCGCGGCCCACGCTCGCATACGTGTGGAAACCCGCCGCACGAGGAATATGCGGCAGCATCTTCTTCAAATCATCCTCGTAGCGCTCCCGATACTCCGGGTGATGCAGCAGCACATACACGTAGAAGAAAATGTCCTCCTTCGTGATCCCCGCGTCCCCGTAGTGCTCCCGGTACGAGGCCAGCGTCGCGTCCGTGACGTTATCGACGCGGCGATACCCGTCCAGGATCACGGGGATCTGGTCGCCGATCGGCCGCGAGAAATCCAGGGACGAGGCCGTAGCCGCCCCATCCGCCTGGCTCTCCGAGGCGGTCGCCAGGTCGGCGAACAGGTCGGGCTCGCTCCCGGAGGTGGGGGAGAGAGGTTTCCATGTGTAGAGGGGGAACACCTGTGCTGTAGCGACGGTGCTCAGGTCCGGTATAAGAGAGAGAAGAAGGGTTGAAAACTCTTTTCGGTAGTCAGTTGAGATGCTAATGCACAAGTTTTGGTGCGTTCTTGTGGGGTATAGCTGTGGAAGCTGATAGGTGCGATGGTTGAGTAAGGTGTCAAAATAAACTGAGGCTCGGCAGAAGGGACGGTACATTGCGTCTTGTACCCTTTCCCAACTGAATTTGGCTGCAATTCCTCTCTTGAATGATGATTCAAGACTTGAGGACCATTTGATCTGGCGCTCGTCAAAGATCTGAGCGGTAGTTGCGAGTTGATTGTTGTAGGAATCAATCATTCGCTGCATATTCTGTGCTACTGCAAAATGTGAGAAGTTATAGCACCATGCGTCCCGATTCGTTTGCAAACCCGCTGAGTATTGGCGGAAGACAGCGGGTGTTGATTCTTTGCCCTTCAGCGCCTTGTTTCCAATCTCCTGGAAGGTAGCGAAGCGCTCGTCGCGGGCGCTGATCCAGTCGCCGTGCTGGTTCGGCGTGATGGAGCGGAATGTGTCGGCCCCACTCATCCCCGCGATGGACCCATAGGCGCTGATCTGGTTGAGCTTTTCCTGGCGCGTGGCGTAGTCCTCTGCCTCGGCATAGAAGATCTCCGCGGTACCGGAGTGAGTAGGGTCCTTCACCAGGACGGTGATGGCTACACCCGTGCGAGAACCTGCCTCGAACACATTTCCGCCTTCGCGTCGACGGCGCTCACCGGACGTTCGCGCGTTCCCCTTGAGGTCGTAGATGAAGATCTGGGAGAACTCCTCCTGCAGCGACAGTCGGACGCCATCCGCGGAGTTTCCGTCCACGAAGGAGCTGTTGGAGATAAAGGCGATGACGCCGCGTTCTCCGATGCGGTCCGACGCCCAGCGTAGGGCGCGGAAGTAGGAGTCGTAGAGGCTGTTCTTGTTCGTACCTGATGACCGGTCCGTGTAGGTCGCTGCGATGCGCTCGTCCAGGCGCGGGTATGCCAGGTTCTGGTTGTTGTCGTTCGCGCTGTTCTGACCCGACGAGTACGGTGGGTTCATGACGATCACCGTGATCGCGGAATCCTTCTCCGCCTTTGCGCGCTCGTTGTTGGCCGCCAGGCCCTCGAAGTCCTCGGTGATCGTGCCGTCGCCCTCGTGCAGCTGGAAGGTGTCCGTCAGCGTCATGCCCGGGAACTCGACGTAGCCCTCGTCCATGCCCTGCTCGGCGCGTACCTGGTGGTACACCTGCTCGATGTTGATCGACGCGATGTAGTAGGAGAGCAGTACGAACTCGTTCGCGAAGATCTCATGCTTGTACTTGCGCTCCAGGGCCTCGGGCGGAATGACGCCCAGCTGTAGCAGGCGCGCCACGAAGGTACCCGTCCCCGCGAAGGGCTCGATGATGGCCACGCCCGGATCCCCCAGGCTCTGGCCAAACGCCGTGCGCATCGCGTCATCCGCGCTGCGAATGATGAAGTCCACGACCTCGACGGGCGTGAAGACGATGCCTAGGCGTTCGCTCATGCGCGGGAACGCCTGCGAGAAGAAGCGATCATAGAGCGTCCGCATGATCTCCTGCTTGCCCGCCAGGGTGTGCACGGCCTCGATGCGCTCGACCATCGCCCGGTAGAAGGAATCCAGCTCGCGGCGCTCGTTCTCGAACATCGAGTGCGACGCCAGCATCTCAACAATCGTGTTCATCGCACGGCTCACCGGGTTCTGCTTCGAGAACGAATGATCCGGGAACATCGCGTCAAAGAGCGGCGCGGTGAGAATGTGCTGGGCCAGCATCTCCACCGCTGACTCGTTGTCCACGGCAGGGTTCAGCGTCGCGCGCAGCGCGTTCACGAACTCCTGGAACGCGTCCTGGCGCTCCGGATCCTCCAGCAGGCGATCGATGAGGTGAATGTAGCGGTCCGCCACCGTCGCGATGTCCTTGGACCAGTCCTCCCAATACAGGGACGAGCCCACCTTCTTCACGATTCGGCCGAACACCGACTCCTTCCAATCCGAGGGCAGCAGCGTCAGCTGACCCTGGATGCCCTGGGTCACCCCATCCGCGCCCGACCCCGAGGACCCGGCCCCGGCCTCGTCCCCATCGGACGCACTGCCCCCCAGCGGATCATCCTGCTTCTTCGCCTTCTCGAGAGAGACCTGCTCGACGATGATGTTCTCCGGCCCCTGGCCGTTGAGCTCCATCGAGTTGATCGCCGCGTCCAGGCGCTCGTCGTGAGCGCGCAGGGCCTTGAGGACCTGCCACACGACCTGGAAGCGCTTGTTGTCGTCCAGCGCGCGCTCGGGCGCCATGCCCACCGGCACGGCCACGGGTAGGATGATGTACCCGAAATCCTTGCCCTCCGCGCGGCGCATCACGCGGCCCACCGCCTGGATGACGTCCACCTGCGACTTGCGCGGCGACAGGAAGAGCACAGCGTCCAGCGTGGGCACGTCCACGCCCTCGCTCAGGCAGCGCGCATTCGTCAGGATGCGGCACACCGGGACCTCGTCCGTGCCTGCGCCCTCGGTCAGCCAATCCATCTCGCGCGCACGCACCGCGGCGTTCATCGTGCCGTCCACGTGGCGGCACTCGACCTGCAGGTTATCCGACGCGTCGTCGTTGCTCAGGTCGCTCAGGCCAAAGGGGCCGTTCACCAGGTCCGGGAACTGCATCGCGACCGCCTTCGAGGCCTTGATGTCCTTGCAGAAGGCCACCGCGCGGCGCATCGGCGCGCGATCCTCGCCGTAGTCCACGTCCGAGCCGCGATTCTTGCGCTTCGCCAGCGCGTTCCAGCAGCCCGTCAGCTTCGCGGCCGTGTCCAGGTTCAGCTCGCCGCCCATCTCCGCGATCGCCTGATAGTGCTGCGACACCTCCTCCTCGCTGACCGTCAAGATGATGACCTTGTAGTCCGTCAGCAGGTTCTCCTTCACCGCCTGGCCGAAGCCCAGGCGGAAGAACACCGGACCGTAGGTCTCCTGATCGTCCATCGAGGTCAGGATCGCGTCCTTCTCCGAGGCCCTATTCTTCGCGTTCTCCGCGAAAATACGCGGCGTCGCCGTCATGTAGAGGGTCTTCGCGCGGCGGATGAACTCGTCGCTGTGGATCTTCGTGAACGCGCTCTCGTCCTCGCCCGTCAGCGTTGCGCCCGTCGTGCGGTGGGCCTCGTCGCAGATGATCAGGTCGAAATCGCGCCACTCATCGCCCGCGATCTCCTGTGCGCGGTGAATGACCTCGATCGACTGGTACGTCGCGAAGACGACCTGCAGGCCCTCCGTCGCGTTATTCGCATTCAGGGAGTCCGCGAGGCGCTGACCGTCCGTCGTCGCCGGAATCGGCAGGTCCACCGCCGACTCCTCGGCCGTGTCGTTACGCGCCGACGAGGACACCTTCGTATCCGAACACACCGCCCACGCCGTGAACGCGCCGTCGGCCTCGGCCGCCCAATCGTCCAGCGTCTGCTTGAGAAGCGCGAGCGAGGGAACCGCGAACAGGATCCGGGCGGTGCCGCCCTCCTTCTCCACGAACTCGCGCGCGATCGTCAGCGCCGTGAACGTCTTACCCGTGCCGCACGCCATGACCATCGTGCCGCGGTCGTGCTCCTCGAAGCCCGCCATCACCGCGCTGCGCGCACGCACCTGATGGTCACGCGGAACCTTGCGCTCGCGGGTCTTCGGAGCCTGCGTGGACCCCAGCGAATACGTGCGCCAATCAATGTCCGAATCGCGCAGATCCGCCAGTGTGATGCGAGAAACCGGGATCTGCTGGCCCTCGATCGCGTCCTGCGCGTTCTTGCCCCACGGCGCGCCCGACGTGTCCACGACGATGCGGCGGCCGAACGGCTCCTTGCCCGACGCCGAGAGGAACGAGTCAATGTCTGCCTTCTGAATGCGGTGACCCAGCGCGTAGAACTTGCACTGAATGGCCACCGGACCCTCGCTGTCGTGGACCGGGATCGCCACCAGGTCGATGCCCGTGTCGCCCGTGCGATGCTCCGGCCACTCGCTCCACAGGTAGATTTCCTTGAACTGGTGCGCGAAACGCGCGTCGTGGAGCAGGAACTGGCGCGTCAGCTCCTCGAACAACGTGCCCTTCTCGCGCTCGCTCTTCGCGCGCGCACGGTACTCATCCAGCAGGGCATCCAGCGCGGACTTCGAGGAGGCCGGGGCCGTGTCATCCGAGCGGTGTCGAGCCGTGTCGTGGGCGTTGGAATCCGCTTCCATACCGGGCAGAGCCATGAAGTCGTCGTCGCGCGCAGCAGTCATGCGACCAAGAATAGCGGGTAATCTACGACACACAAGCTAGGTAGCGGGGTGGGTGGGGGTACAAGGGGATTGCTGTGTCGGTGAGCAGTAGCCGCGAGGTAACGTGTATGTGTTTGCGCCGTTTCGTAGATAGTGCCGGCTAACTTTGGGTATATTTCTCAGTAAGTGTACGGGCTGCTATGTCTCATGCCCGTGGTCCAAGGAAGGATATGGAGCAGCGATGAGTAATCTCGGGGCATATCAGATGGTCACTACGGGAATTAAGGCACTGGGAGGGCCAGCTAAAGCTGGTCTTATTGCTGTTGGCTCTGTTGTGGCGCTCACGGGTTCTGTTTACCGCTTTGGTGTTAATCGTGGTGTCAATATGGGCGATCGTCAGACTATCGAGGCGAAGGTCACTGAATGGGTGCGTTCAAGATTTGCCCAATTCAATGCTCATGAGCTTTCTGAGGTGTATACGGTCTCTGCTGACGTTGAGTGTGGCGGTGGTCTGATGCTGCGCGCAGGTGACAGGTTCCGCGTGGGCAAGGTTATCGATGACATGGTCTATATCGAGGTTGAAGGCAGCGACGATAACCCATTTATTGTGTCTGTCGAGCAATTGGGGCAGCACTCTGACTACCCCGCACCTATTGAGAAAGAGATCGATCTACCGACTCATGATTGATGACTGAGTGCTAGAAACACGCCTCCCATCTCGTTCGGGTGGTCCTGAGAGGCCGGTCCTACTTCTTCCTATGGGTGAGTATGGGATCGGTCTCTGTCGTTGGATCGGCCTGTTGTGTGAGAGGCGGACGCAGATGAGCATGCCCCTCTTTAACGTGTCGTTTGTCGGCTAGGGCCGTTCGGGTTGAGTTGTCGAAGACGGTAACTCTCCTCAAATTTTAAAAACCTGAATCCTGTCCGCGCCGATTGACAACACAACATGATGACGACAAGTCGGAGGTGGCTACCACGATGTATACGAGAACGATCGACTATCCCTGTGCTATTGCGGACCATACGGAAGAAGGTGTCAAAGCGGCACTGCGTTGGGCGCTTCAGCATGTGGGTGCAGGGCAAGTGCTCACGCTTTGGGTTATGCAGAAGGGAATTCTCAACAAAAACAAGTTTCTGCCGGATCTATTGAAAGATGCCGACGTGGATCTTGCGATTGCGGTAGGGAAAGATGTGTACCGTGTCAATGGTCCTGTTCTGGCGATGTATCCCCTTGCTGATGAGCTTGCCTACCCAGCCGGAGCGGAGGGAGTGATGGCTTTAGCAGTTGTCCGATGGTCAGACCCGTTGGATACGTGGGCCGCGGAGGTGAAAGCTGAGGTAATTCATTCCATTGACAGCAGTGGGTCGGATACTTTCGAGTTGAGCGGCATTACGCCCGAGCCTGCGCTCGTTCCCGAAGTGATTGCGGGACTCAAACAGATAACCATACTCATCAACCACAACAACACCATCGCGGCCGGATATGAGAGGGATCAGGTGGTTAAAGTCCTGCGTCAACTGAAGATGGACGGTTATGATCTCCCGGCGAAGAGGATGGCAGAATGGGCCGTTGCAAATGGGTGGCGTCATGGCAATCCCAAGGAGCTTATCAAGCTCGTGAGGAAGGCAAACGACGGGGTTCGTTTGCGTTACAGAAGCTACTAAATGTCCAGTGAGCGTAGGCTGATTAGTGTGCGAATACTCTTGGTAGCTTAATCAGGATGGGGCGCTAAGAACTCGGCCCAGCCTTGGAGTTAGCTATCTCCGAAGATCCATGCTGTGGCGAACAGTCAATGCCCTGATCCCCCTCTAACCCTGCGCGACCTCGGCCCGGATGAGGGGGATCGGGTAGGCCGCCGCCGAGATGGGGGAGAGGAATGAGTCCGTAATACCGGCCGTGAACGCGTCGATGCCGAGGACCTTGTACAGGGCGTTGCGGCCGAACTTCGTTGAATCCGCGACGAAGTAGGCGGTCGACGCGATCGAGCGGACCTTCTGCTGCAGCTCGATCGAATAGCCGGTGGACGCGTAAATGCCGTCCTCCATCACCGAATTCGCGCCGAAAACGGCCGTGTTGACGCGGATGTGCTCCAGCTGATCGATGGCGGTGGGCCCCCACATGTGGGTCCGGTTCGGCAGTAGCTCGCCGCCCACGAACACCAGGTTGAGCGATGGCTTCTTCAAAATCTCGAGGCCCACCAGCAGATCGTGCGTCACCACGGTCACGCGGCGCGCGTCGAGGGCACGAGCCACCTCGAGGCACGTCGACCCCGAATCGATGAACACGGACTGGCCGTCGAGGATGCGCTCCGCCATGGCCGGGCCAATCGCACGCTTCTCCGCGCGGTTCGGGGAATCCTGCAGGAACTCCTCGGTGTCCTCGTCCTGGGGGATCGGGATCGCGCCACCGTGGGTGCGGCGCACGAGGCCGGCCTCGGCCAGGTGCTCCAGGTCCCTGCGGATGGTTGACACGTTCACGTCGAGAGCCTCTGCCAACGAGGACACGGTCTCGAAGCCTGTTGCCTCAATCATGGAGACAATGGTGTCTTGCCGGGTCACGATGGTTCCTTCTGCTGGCTATGGTCTACGCGGGGTGCGACGAGGGGTACAGATGATGCCTGCAATAGTGCATCGTGATCGCCGCCCGCTTGACACTGTACCGAACTTTCGGCGCGAATGTGCGCGATACCGCGCAACGAGGGCATTTGCCTATATCACCAGCCCACAGGGGCGTTTTTCGCTCAGCATTTGCGTATACCCGTGCGTTGAGCTGCGCGCCCATGAGCAGTTATCGGTGAATCAGGCCGCCCAACATGCGCGAAAACGAGTTGCCACTGCGCGATACCGCGTGTAATGTAAGTGATTGCGACGCGGGTCACGCCATGATGCGTGCGTCATCGCAGGAGATGGCGAACCCGGAACGTCGGACAACTAGATCACGAGGAAGTGACGACATGAAGATCGGAAGACTGACGGCGGCATCGGTGTCCATTGCATCGATGCTTGCTCTGACTGCCTGCTCGACCGTCGGCGGGACGACAGGCGATAGCTCCTCATCAAACACCGGCTCGGCCGCGGGCGATTCCGGCAAGACGATGGTCACCGTCGTCAAGGTCAAGGGCATCGCATGGTTTGATCGCATGGACGTGGGCGTCAAGGAATGGGGCGCCGAGAACGGATACGACACGCGAACGGAGGGTGGAACCGACGTCTCGCCGGAAAAGCAGATCCAGATCATCCAGGACCTGATCGCGCAGAAGCCGGTCGCCATCACCGTCGTCCCCAACTCTCCCGAGGCCCTCTCCGCCGTCCTCGAACAGGCGCGCGCACAGGGAATCAAGGTCGTCTCCCACGAGGCAACCGGCATCAAGAACGTTGACGCGGACATCGAGGCATTCGACAACGCCTCCTACGGCGTCGACATCATGAAGAATATCGGGGAGTGCACGGGCGGCACCGGCAAGTACGTGCAGTTCGTCGGTGGCCTGACCGCCAAGACCCACATGGAATGGGTCGAGGCCGCCTACGACTACCAGCAGAAGAACTTCCCCAACATGGAGCGCGTCGAGACACCCATCGAGTCGACCGACAACGAGACGGCCGCCTACGAAAAGGCCAAGGAAGTCCTCGGCAAGTACCCGGACATCAAGGCCTTCCAGGGCTCGGCCGGTAACGACGTGCCCGGCATCGCGCGCGCGATCGAAGAGGCCGGCCTGTCCGACCAGGTCTGCGTCATGGGCACCTCCATCCCCTCGGCCTCCGCGAAGTACCTGGCCACCGGATCGATCGACAAGATCTTCTTCTGGGATCCCGCCCTCGCCGGTAAGGCCCAGCTGCAGATCGCGAAGATCCTCGCTGACGGCGGCACCATCACCGAAGGCACGGACCTTGGCATCGAGGGTTACAACAACCTCCACAAGCTCGACGGCTACGACAACGTCTGGGTCGGCAACGCCCAGATCGCCGCGGACGCCGAGCAAGCGAAGAACTACGACTTCTGATCACGCAGCCCCGGCCTCGTGACACATCGGCACGAGGCCGGGGCGGGCGTCCCACGACAGCGCAGTCGACAAGACACTCGAAGGAGAGCACATGCGCAGCAATGTGGATGAAGCACCGCGCCCCCACGGAGAAGGCGTCAGTGTGCAGGAGAACCCCTTTCTGGAGGTTCGGGATATCGTCAAAAACTTCGGCGGTGTTCGCGCCCTCGATGGCGTCAACATGGCCGTCTGGCCGGGTGAAGTGCTGTGCCTGGCCGGCGAGAATGGCTGCGGAAAGTCCACTCTCATCAAAGTCATTTCCGGAGTGCACGCGCCCGATGCGGGACGCATCCTCATCGACGGCCACACCGTCTCCTCGCTGACGCCGCTCAGCGCCATGGACGCCGGCATCCAGGTCATCTACCAGGACTTCAGTCTGTTCTCGAACCTGACGGTTGCCGAGAACATCATGATGACCTCCTCGGTCACGGAGAAGAAGAAGTTCTTCAGCTCCACGAACGCAAAGAAGCAGGCCGCGCAGATTGTCGAGCGCCTCGGCGTCCCGCTCCCGCTCGACGCCGACGTCGAACAGCTCTCCGTCGCAGACAAGCAGCTCACCGCCATCTGCCGCGCCCTGGCCGGCAACGCGAAGCTCCTCATCATGGACGAGCCGACGACCGCCCTCACCCAGCGTGAGGTCGCGCGCCTGTTCATGGTCGTCGAGAAGCTGAGCGCGCAGGGCGTCGCCCTCATCTTCGTGTCGCACAAGCTCGACGAGGTCATGGCGATTTCGCAGCGCGTCACCATCATGCGCTCGGGACGCAACGTCATCGATTCGCCGGTCGAGGACCTCGACCGCGAGAAGATCACGCACTACATGACCGGCAAGGAACTTGACCAGAGCCGACGCGTCCCGCCCCTCGCTGCGGACGCCGAGGAACGCCTGCGTGTCGAATCCCTCACCTCCCAGGGTGGGTTCGAGGACGTCAGCTTCTCCGTGAAGAAGGGCGAAATCCTCGGCATCACCGGGCTACTCGGATCCGGCCGTACCGAAATCGCCCAGGCCCTCTTTGGCCTCCTGCCCATCGACTCCGGACGCGTCTTCATCGACGGCGAACACGTCGAGGTGGGCTCCATCGGACAGGCCATCAAGGCCCACATCGGATACGTCCCCGAAGACCGACTCACCGAGGGCCTTTTCCTCGATAAGTCGATTGCCGACAACGTCATCGCCGCGTCCATCGACCACCACACCTCGAAACTCAACACGCTGCGCAAAGACAAGATCCGCCAAACCATCGCCCACTACTTCGAGTCGCTGCGCATCAAAGCCCCCGACGTCCTCGCCCCCGTGCGATCCCTGTCCGGCGGCAACGCCCAGCGCGTCGTCCTCGCGAAGTGGCTCGCGCGCAGCCCCAAGGTCCTCATCCTCAACGGCCCCACGGTCGGCGTCGACGTCGGCTCCAAAGCCGAGATCCTCGACATCCTGCGCGAACAAGCGGAAGCCGGCATGGCCATCGTCATCATCTCCGACGACGCGCCGGAACTCGTCTCCTGCTGCCATCGAGTCCTCATCACCAAGGGTGGCCACATCGCCGCCGAACTGGCCGGCGAGGACGTCGATGCTCGAACGATTAGAAAGATGGTCGTGTCATGAACATGAATACCGTCGCACGGCGCGTCCTGCGCTGGATCTGGGGACCCAACCGTGAAGGAATCGTCCTGTCCGTCCTGGTCCTCTTGACCATCATCATGTCCGCGATCAGCCCCGCGTTCTTCACGGTCTCGACGCTTTTCTCCCTCCTGCGTTCCTCCATCGTTCCGATGATCTACGCCCTCGGCGTCCTCCTCGTCATCATCTCCGGCGGCATCGACGTCTCCTTCGCGGCCATCGCCTCGTTCGCCTCCTACGCCACGATCGTGTTCCAGCTGAGCCGAGGAATCAACATCGGCCTCGTCGGATCCTTCGCCATGGCGCTGGCCATCGGAGCGCTCCTCGGCCTGCTCAACGGCTACCTGATCTCCAGGTTCAAGCTCCCCACCCTCATCGTCACGCTCGGCACCCAAGGAATCTTCCAAGGCTTCCTCCTGGCGTACATCGGATCGAAGTACATCGCCCAGCTGCCCGAGGGCATGGCGTCGGCCTCGACCGCGAACCTCGTCTCCGTCGAAACATCAACGGGCGTCGCACTGCTGCACTCCATGATCATCCCCGCCATCATCCTCGCGATCGTCATCGCGCTGGTACTCAGCCGGACCATGTTCGGACGCGCAATCTACGCGATCGGCGGCGACACCGAATCCGCCCACCGAGCCGGCATCAACGTCAAACGCACCCAAATCTGGGTGTACGTTATCGCCGGAACCCTCGCCGCAACCGCCGGCATGGTCTACATGATCCTCGGCAGGTCCGCCAACCCCCAGGAACTCGTCGGCCACGAACTCGACATCATCGCCGCCGTCGTCCTCGGAGGCGCGTCGATCTTCGGCGGACGCGGGTCGGTGCGCGGAACGATCCTCGGTGTGCTGCTCGTCCAGCTCATCAACAACTCGCTGATCCTCATCGGCGTCCCCAGCGCCTGGCAGCGCGCCGCCGTCGGCCTGCTCCTCGTCGCCGGTGTCGGCATCCAAGCGCTCGCCGCAAAGCGCAGCACGCGAACGCTGCGCGCCAAGAGCGCCCAGGCCGACCACAGCAACGCCGTCCCCCAAGCCGTCGAAGGATGAGTCCCATGAACACCACACTCCGCGACACAAACTCCCGGATTGATCGCTTCAGCGCCTCGCTCCTGTCCCGGCTGCGCCGCGACCGGTCGATCGCCCGCATGGTCCTCATCCTCCTCGTGGCCATCGGAATCTTCTCGATCCTCTCCCCGAGCGTGTTCCTCACGGGCCTCAACCTGCAGAACATGCTGCTCGCCGTCGCAGAAATCGGCATCCTCTCCATCGCCATGATGATCTCGATGGTCACCGGCGGCATCGACCTGTCGCTCGTCGCCATCGCGAACCTCTGCGCGATCACCGTGTCGACCCTGTACACCTCGAGCGCGCTGGGCGGAACCGAACAATGGGGCCCCGTCATCATCCTCATCGGGCTGGGGGTCGGACTCCTGTGCGGCCTCGTCAACGGCGTCCTCATCGCCTACGTCGGCGTCACCCCGATCCTCGCCACGCTCGGCACCATGCAGATCTTCAACGGCCTCGCCGTCGTGTGGACGGGCGGCAAAACCCTCTACGGATCCCCCGAAGCGCTGACGGCGTTCGGTAAGACCGCAGTTGCAGGAGTTCCCCTCCTCTTCATCGTCTTCGGACTCGTCGCCCTCCTCGTCGGATTCATCCTCAACCGCTCCCCGCTGGGACTGTCCCTCTCCCTCGAAGGATCCAACGGGACGGCCGCCCGATTCTCCGGAATTCGTTCCTCCCGAATCCTGCTGAGCTCCTACCTGCTCACCGGATTCCTCGGCTCCCTCACGGGCATCGTGTTCATCGCGCGAAACCCCACGGCCTCGGCGGACTACGGCGCATCCTACGTGCTGCTCGTCATCGTCATCGCCGTCCTCGGCGGGACCAATCCGAACGGCGGTTTCGCCACCGTCGGCGGCGTATTCCTGGCGGCCCTCACCCTCCAAGTCGTCCAAAGCGGCTTCACCTCCATGCGCCTATCCGCCTTCCAGTACGCGATCGCCCAGGGCGTCATCCTCATCGGCGTCCTCGTTCTCGACTGCGTCGACTGGAAAGACGTTCGAACACGCCTGACATCGACGTTCAGGCGCCCGCAACCAGCAGCCGCCCTCAATAGCGGCGCAACAGAAAGGAAATGATCATGAAGAAGATCATTAACAACCCCGACCAGTTCGTCGATGAGATGGTTGAGGGCATTCTCCTGGCGCACCCCGATCAGGTCCGCACTCCCGGAGACGACAGGCGCGTCCTCGTCCGCGCTGACAGCCCCGCACCCGGCCGGGTCGGCATCGTCACTGGCGGCGGCTCCGGTCACCTCCCCCTCTTCAAGGGCTACGTCGGCAAGGGGCTGTGCTCCGGCGTCGCCATCGGTAACGTGTTCTCCTCCCCGTCGGTCCAGCAGTGCGCCGATGCCGCCAAGGCCGTCGACGGCGGAGCGGGCGTGCTCTTCCTCTACGGCAACTACGGCGGCGACGTCTTCAACTTCGACCTGGCCGTCGACCTCCTCGAACTCGACGGCATCGAGACGCGTACTGTCCTCGGCTGTGACGACGTGGCCTCCCAGCCCAAGGAACGCGCCAAGGATCGCCGCGGCGTCGCCGGAATCTTCTTCGCCTACAAGGCCGCGGGCGCTGCCGCCGAGCGCGGCGATAGCCTCGACGAGGTAGCCGCCGTCGCCCAGAAGGTCGTCGATAACACGGCCACCATGGGCGTCGGCCTCTCCCCGACGATCCTCCCGACCACGGGTGCCGCATCCTTCGACCTGCCCGAAGGGGAAATGGAAATCGGCATCGGCATCCACGGTGAACCCGGCATCCACCGCGGCCCCCTCGGAACCGCCGACGAGATCGCGGACCAGATCCTCGACTCCGTCATCCCCGACCTGGGCCTGGCTGAGGGTGACCGTGTCGCCGTCCTCGTCAACGGCCTCGGCGCCACGCCCCTCGAAGAGCTCTACCTGCTCTACCGTCGCACCCACCAGAGGCTCGAGGAGCTCGGAGTCGTCATCGAGCGCCGCTACATCGGCGAATACGCGACGTCCCTCGAAATGGCCGGCGCCTCGATCTCGCTGCTCAAGGTCGATGACGAGCTCCTCGAGCTCCTCGACGCCCCCGCCCAGTCCCCGTTCTTCAGGGAGGCATGACAATGCGTTCACCCGAACTCATCCAGCGCATTCAGGATTCGATGACGCTCCTCATCGAATCCTCGGACGAACTGCGCGACCTCGACCAGGTCCTTGGCGACGGCGACCTCGGCATCACGATTTCCGCGGGTGCCCGCGCGGTCATCGAGGCGCTCAAGGCCATGCCGACCGAGCCCGAACCCGCCCCCTCCGACGTCGCGCGCGCCTGCGCGAAGGCGTTCGCCAACGCCAACCCGTCAACGATGGCGGCCCTGGTCGCCGGCGGCCTCCTCGCCGGATCGAAGGTGTGGGTCGGCTGCGAGGACGTCACTGCCGTCGAAGCCGAGGCCTTCATCCGCGCCGCGGCAAACTCCATCTCGCACCGAGGCAAGAGCCAGGTGGGAGACAAGACCATCCTCGACGCGATGGTCCCCGCCGTCGATTCGCTGGCCCGGAGCATCGAGGCCAACCCCGCGGTCGCTTCGGACAGCGCGCTCGCGGCCGCGGCTCTCGATAGCGCCATCGCCGACGCCGCCGAGGCCGTCGTCGCCACCCGCGACCTCCAGTCGCAGCGCGGCCGTGCCTCCTGGCTGCAAGACCGGTCGATCGGCCTCCAGGACCCCGGCGCCACCGCGTTCCTGCGGGCCCTCGAGGCCTGGCGCGACGCATCCACAGGCGAGCGCGGCCCCCGCGCAGCGGTCGTCGACAATCTCTGAGGCTGCGGCTTAGCAGTTCGGTGAGGGGGTGGGGTTCCCGGTTGGGAACCCCACCCCCCTGATGATTCTGGCGCAGCCCTCGTCCTACCAGTCACCCAAGCCCAGGTAGTACAGCGGGTGGGTGAGGACCGCGACGACGCGGTCGCGGTATTCGAGGGGCAGCATCGGGAAGATGACGATCGCGGCCAGGACCGCGACGATCAGCGTCACGAGGATGCGTTTCTTGGTGCTCATGTGTGGCTCCTTTGTGGGGTTGTGAGTGCTGCGCGGGCCTGCGCGAGGATGTCATTGACGAGGTCGACGCCCTGCGGTGTGGCTAGGAGTGGACGGTCCTCGGGGTGCTCGTTGAAGTGCCGGATGAGCGCGTCGAGGCCGGTGAAGGGGATGCCGATCGTCCGGCAGCACAAGCCCCATGGGCCGTCATACGTGTCGGGGTCAGCGAGGAGAGTAACGTGGTGGCTCGTCGTGCTGAGATCGTAGATCTTGACGTTCTGGTCCCATCGGAAGGAGGCGTCGTTGCCGCATCCGTCAGAGGCGGATTCCAGATACTTATGGATCGAGAGATGAGGAGCCATGTGAAAGTCGATGCTATCTGGGGATAACGCCGTTATTGAACGATCCTTGATGGTGTTTTTCAGGTCTTCTATTGGATTCTCAGAAAGGAGATGATAGGCAAAAAAAGCTGCTACCACCGCAATACCGATAGCTATCTTGAAGTTGTGTGATAGGAAACCGGACACGAGTGCTCCTACGACGGCCATGCAGATGATCGCGTAGCTAATGAGGTATCCGATGTTGGTGAGACGCTCACCTCGTATAGCAACGTGGCCGCCGACGAATCGAACGTGGGGACGCAGATAGGGAACTATCGAGTCGCATACCACCTGGGGAATCCCAGATATCACCGGAATTGAAGCCAGATAGACAGCGAAACGGAAATCCCCGTAGTGTGTCAGGCGATAGATTCCTTCAATGATCGCTATCATCAGAGCGACGATGACGATCGAAATTAGTGCACGTTTCCACTCGTTGCGCCGCCATCTGTCTTCACCCACGAGCGACTCGGTGCGATTGGAAAAGATGCTGGAGAGGAATCCGCTGATCCCCCGACGTCGCGATCGAGCCACGCTTACCACCCCACCTGTGCAGCGGTGGTCTGCCTCCGGAGGGTGCAGAAAGGCTCGTTGTTCATGCTCCGACGCTACCAGGAGTGTGACGGAGGTAGCAAGCATGAGCGCATGAAGCAACCCCGGCCTCGTCCCTGATAAGAGAAACGAGTCCGTCCCAACCGCGCCGTAACCGCGACAGTCAGCGGCCAGAAGCGAGCGTCGCGCGGGCGACCTCCGCGAACGTGAGCGGGTAGTGGCCCGTCACGTCGCGCACGGTCGTGGAGACGACGTCCATCTCGCCGCGCGCGATCGACGTGTACGTTGACACCCACGAGTCGTACTCCCACTGGTCGGCCGGCCACTTCTTGCGGGACTCGTACGCCTCCTCGACGGTTTCGCGCACGTAGGTGACGGGGTGGCCCTGCACGCGGGTGAGGATTGCGGCGATCTCGTCGAGGGTCAGGGCTTTGGGGCCCGTCACGTCGAGGGTCTGATTCTCGTAGCGCCCCGGATCGGCCAGGACCTCCGCGGCCACGCGCCCCGCGTCCTCGCGCGCGACCACGCCGACGCGCCCGTCGCCCGCAGGCCCGAGGATGCGACCCTCCTCGTCCGGCAGCGCCACGAAAAAGTCTGCGTAGAAGTTATCGCGCAGGAACGTGTACGTCATGCCCGACGCCTTGATGTGCTCCTCCGTGTGGAAGTGCGTGCGCGCCAGCGTAAACGTCGAGTCCGGTGCCGCATTCATAAATGAGAGGTACACGATGTGGCGCACCCCGGAGGCCGCGGCCGCGTTGACGAAGGCGATGTGCTTGTCTAGGCGGTCCTCGCTCTCGGGCGCGGACACCATGAAGAGGACGTCAACGCCCTCCAGCGCGACGCGTGTCGTGAGGGTGTCCTCGTAGGAGCACTTCACCGCGATAGCTCCGGGCAGCTCGGGTGCGCGCGACGGTGTGTTCGCGAGGAGTCGCAGGGGCAGGCCGCGCTCGGCGAGCAGTCGGGCGGCGGTGCCGCCGACGTTCCCGGACGCGCCGGTGATCGCCAGGGACGGGAGGGACGAGGCCTGGGCCGGCTCGTTCGTTCGAGTGCGGGGTGTGGGGGCGTCAGTCATGTGGCCAGTGTGCCACCGGCCTTGTGGCGTGTGCGCACGCCACGCGAGGTTTGGGCTGTGGGCGTAGCGTCCGGCGAGGGTGAAACCGGCGATGCCTTTACGGGTGCTCGGCGAGGGGTGCATGAAACCCGTGACACCTTTGCGGGCGGAAAACGGCCTGAAATCGGCTGTTTTGTGCGAGCAGAGGTGTCAGCGGTTTCAAACGCGTGCGGCAAGGAGCTCGCAGAGGTGCCGGCGGTTTCATCTCGTGGCAGTGATCCACCTGCATTGGTGTCATTGGTTTCAGGCGAGGCGGTCGGTGGGTGTTGCGAGTCTGCCCCCCCAGAAAAGTCGCACGTAATTCGATTGGGAGAAGTTTCAACAAAGTCTGAAAACGTTGCAATTCCAACGATCATATTTCAGAATTTGAAAGGGATGTGGGGGAATTACGTGCGAAATTGCGTGTGGGTTCAGCAATGATGTGGATCCTCATCAACACAACAGGCCCCACAGGTGGGTCAAGTCCTGTGGAGTGGTGTAATCGTTTTGTGTCCTTCGGGTTGGGTTATGCGCTGAGTTGGAGTGGGGGGTCCTCCTGTTGGGTGGGTTGGGGTGTGAGTCGTGATTTGGTGAGGATGTCGAGGCTGAGGTAGCGTCGGCCTTCGGCCCATTCGTCGTTTTGTTCGGCGAGGACGGCTCCGACCAGGCGGATGATGGCCTGGCGGTTGGGGAAGATCCCCACG
>NZ_JVOJ01000007.1 GCF_001064145.1 Sanguibacter keddieii | reverse complement strand
GACGCGTACAAGAACCTGCCGGACGGTGACTACAAGCTGACGCTGTCTGCGCACAACGACGGCCCGTCGCAGGCCGAGCAGTCGATCTCCTACGACTTCCGTATCGATACCGCCGCGCCCGTCGTCTCCAACCTGGAGTACAAGGGTGAGGGTGCCGACACGGTCCTGTCCTTCGACGTGACGGATGCGTCGCCGCTGGCCGCGATCGACCTGCACGACCCGGCCGACGGCCTGTGGTTCTACCGCCACGTCTTCACGGACGCCGAGGGGACGGTCGGGGCCGACGGAACCTACACGTACCACGTCGAGGTTCCCTTCAAGGACATCGACGCCGCGTGGGCGTACCAGGGTGGCTCCGGCACCGTCATCGCTCACCCCTACCTGCTGGCCTGGGATTACGGCCTCAACCACTCCGAGGCTGCGACCCTGAACCTGCCCAGCGATAACACGGGCACGACCGACGCCTGCGCAAGCACCGACGGCGGCCACTGGGTGAAGGACGGAGCCGGCTGGTGGTACGCCTGCGCCGACGGTACGAGCTACCTCAAGGGTGGCTGGTACACGATCAACGGTTCGGACTACCTGTTTGGTCCCTCCGGCTACATGGCGACCGGCTTCCTCAAGCGTGCCGACGGCCAGTGGGTCTACGCCAACGAGTCGGGCTCCTTCGTGGGTGGCTGGGTCCGCGACGGTGGCTCCTGGTACTACCTGGATCCGGCCACGAAGGTCATGAAGACCGGGTGGGTCGCCGACGGTGGCTCCTGGTACTACCTCACCGGCAGCGGCGCGATGGCTATTGGCTGGGTCAACGACGGTGGTACCTGGTACTACCTGAATGCCTCGGGCAAGATGGTCACCGGCTGGCTCAACGTGGGTGGCTCCTGGTACTACCTGTCACCCTCCGGCGCCATGCTGACGGGCACCCAGGTCATCAACGGACGCACCTACGTGTTTGACGCCAATGGCATCTGGGTCGGCTGACGTGCGGATCTTCTGAATCGCTGATTCACGAGGCCGGGGCCCGGGAACGTTTACTGCGAGCGCTCCCGGGCCCCGTCGCATGCGCCCACGGGTGTCCGCGTTCGCACACGAACGCAGCAACGTCGGTGGCCGCTGCTGTATGTTGGAAGCAGCGACATGACTCGGTGTCGCCTCGTATCCGCGTCGAACGTACGGGAGTGCAGTCCATGAAGAAACCAGCCGTTTTCCTGGCCGGAGTGGGCACGTGCGCGCTCGCTGTCGCGAGCTGTTCCACCGCGACGTCGCCGACACCCGCGTCGCAGTCCGGCGCTCCCGCTGACTCTGCCCAGTCCGCTCCGGGAGCCCTGGCCTCGTCGACGGTCGATCCCGACACTGCGCTGACGTCGAAGAATGGGCAAAGCGGCCCGAGCGCGCAATCCGGCAGCGAGAACGCCGACGCCACCGTCGTCGTTATTGTCCAGCTCGCGCAGGGCGCTGACGGGGAGGCGACCCTCGCCTCGATTAACGAGGCCGTGGCCGCGTCCTTCCCGGGCGCGTCCGTCACTGTGGAGCGCGAGTACCGCAACGCGCTGCGCGGCTATGCCCTGCGTGTGCCCGCCGGTTCGCTGGAGACGATCCGCGCGGTGGGCGGCGTCCAGGCGGCCTACCCGGACGGCAACAACAGCCTCCAGTGAGCGGATATCCGGCTGCCTCGCGCCGGAGTGAGGCGGGTGGGGTGCGCTCTCTCGCGCATAGATGGGATCCAGGACTTGGAGTGACACTGTTTCTAGTTACTTCAAATTAAGATAATATTAGAAGTAATTTGAAATAAGTGTGAACGGAGCAGTCATGAAGAAGCCGACCCCTCCGCCCTGTCGCCTGGCTGAACTCTATGACAGTGTTCTCAATAGTCTCAGGGATATGGATGAGGACCATCGTTCGTCTGTTATTCGCGCGCTAGCTGGCGGACTTGATGATCCGGAGTATCGGCCGTGGGAGTATTACTTCCGGGCCGAGCCGGTGCCCGAGGGGCTCACTCGTGAGGCGTGGTGGTGCGCAGTGCGCAGCTCGCGCGCGACCACGGCCAGGCCGACGCCCTTCACGATGAAGGACGCAACGCCCTTGACCTTTAATCTGCCCGATGTCCTTTTGAGTCTGAATGAGGATATTACCGCTCAGGCGCGAGGTCAGGTCGAGCTCCCGGGGGAGGTTGCGACAGAGGCAGCGAGAGACAGGTACCTCATCAACTCCCTGTACGAGGAGGCGATCACCTCCTCCCAGATGGAGGGAGCCTCCACGTCGAGGCGCGATGCGAAAAAGATGCTCCGGGAAGGGCGGCGTCCGCAGACGCGGTCGGAGCGGATGATTCGAAACAACTTTCTCGCCCTTGAATTTGTGCGGGGGCGTCTCACGGATAAGCTCACTCCTGAGTTTGTCTGCGAGGTGCATCGGATCGTGACTGAGGGGACGCTCGATGATCCGGGCGATGCTGGCCGCCTCCAGCGGGAGGGGGAGGGCAGGGTTCGCATCTACGGGACAGAAAATGAGGAGCAACCGCTCCATGTTCCGCCGTCCGCATCGGAGCTGCCCGAGCGCCTGGAGCGTCTGTGTTCCTTTGTGAATGGCGAAGGTGAGTATGCGACGCAATATGTGCCGCCCCTCGTCAGGGCGCTCATTGTTCACTTCATGATGGGATACGACCACTACGTCGTTGATGGTAACGGTCGCACAGCCCGCGTCATTGCGCAGTGGGTGATGCTGCGTGAGGGCTTCTTTCTGATGGACTTCGTTCCGGTGTCCCGACTACTGCATAGAGCGCCCGCACAGTACGCTCGCTCATTCCTTGAGGTCGAGCAGGACGAGGGCGACCTTACCTACTTCCTGATCTGGCATGCGCGGATAATTCTGCGTGGAATCCGCGAGCTGCACGATTATCTGGCAAAGAAATCCAAGGAGCTGGATCAGGTGAAGCATCGCCTGCGCGCCACGACACTCACGAACCGTCAGATCGGCGTCATCGAAGAAGCCTTGCGTGATCCCATGATGACAGTGACAGCAGCGGCGCATGCCAACAAATACAGGGTCACTCCTCAGACTGCGCACGCCGACCTGCGCGGACTCGAGGATGAGGGCTATTTGAGGCGTGTTCGGCGCGGCCGGAGCTTCGAGTGGTATCCGGTGTCAGATCTTCAGCGTCGGGTTGATTGTGCCCTTGAAGGGGACAGTGACTGACAAGAGGGGAGGGGCCCGAGGGTTGCCGCGATACGGTGGCCGTCGTCAGGGTGCGACTGTGGATATGTTCGTCGAGAAGGCATTGCTTCCATTTACTTCAAATTGAGACTTAATTTGAAGTAAATGGATAGTGCAACAGATCCGCGCGCGTCTGTCCGCGCCCTAGATCAGGTCCTTCTTCTCCATGTACTTCATAGCCAGCCAGCCGAACGGGATGCGGCCGTAGAAGGTGACGAGACGGTAGAGCAGGGCCGTCGCGATGGCGACCGACGAGGAGATACCCGCGACCGTCAGGCCCGAGGTCAGCGCCGTTTCGACGGTACCGATACCGCCCGGCGAGGGGATAAAGGAGCCGGCCGCGTTCGCCGTTAAGTAGGTGAGCGACACCGTGGAGAAGTTCAGCGAACCCCCCATGGCGAGCAGCGCCGTCCAGAACGAGCCCACGTAGCCGATGTTCATCAGCAGGTTGCCGCCCATGACCGCAGCGAGGCGACGAGGCTGGCCGATGATCCACAGGAGGCGCGGGTAGACCTGCTGCCAGGTCGGCTGAATCTTCGACCAGATCCAGCGGCGCACCTTCGGCACTGCGACGATGATGCCGACCGCGACCACGACGAGCGCGACGACACCGAGGATGGTGCCGTAGGGGACCGACACGGACAGCGACGATCCGGCGATCACCATGACGAGGAGCAGGAGGATGATCGTGATGAGCGCCTGCGAAATCTGCATGAGCGTCACCGTCGTTACCGCCATCGCGGTGGGGACGCGGCGCTTGCGCAGGTAGCGCAGGTTGAGGGCAGCGGGGCCCACGCCGGCGGGCGCCACGATCGTAATAATCGAGGCTGCGACCTGGGCGACGAGCGTCTCCCGCAGGCTCAGCTTCTCGGGCGACAGAGCAACAAGCGGGACTGCGGAACCGACCCAGATGAGGCAGGCAAGTACGGCAGAAGCGAGCATCCACCACGGGTTCGCGCTCTTGACCGTGGTCACGATGTCGCTGAAGTTCAGCGAGCCCACGACGATGAAGACGGCGATGAACGCCACCGCGATCGTGAAGATCGTGCGCGGACGGAAGCGCTGCAGGTCGGCGGTGGGCGCGGTCTCCGCCTCGGAGTCGCCCACGAGGGCCGCGCGCAGCTCGCCCAGCAGGTCGGAACGGCGCAGGCGCTGGTTGATGGATGCGGGAAGAACGGGCTTCTGGATGACGGGGGCACACGCGATCAGCGTTTCCTCGCCGACGCAGCGTCGACCGGCCTCAAGCGCGCGCTCGGGGCCAACTGCCAGCGCGGTCAGGACCAGCATCTGTGCGATGTCGATGGACTGGTTCAGCTCGGTGGTCGCGACCTCGCCGGAATCCCAATCCAGCAGCCACACGTCCGAAGACGAGTCGACGACCACGGCCTCGGGGGTGAGAGCGCGGTGCGAAATTCCGCGCGCATGCGCAAAGTGCAGCTGCTCCCATGCGCGGTCCAGGACCTCGTCCGTTGCGTCCTCGCCGAGCTCTGTCAGCGGAGTCGTCGGGGGCAGAGCGGACATGACCAAGATGATCGAGTCCGCGGAGGTGGCGATGCCGATCGGCTCCTGGGTGAACACGCCGGCGCGCAGCGCCTGCAGCGTCGTGAAGGCGGAGCGCTCGGCTTGCGCCTTGAGCGAGGGCGACACCCATCGGCTGATGCCTCGCAGGCGCAGATTGTTCCACATCTCGAGGAGAGTGCCGGTCAGCTCCTGGCCGGGGTCCATGGCGATGAGCTCGTAGGCGAGGCCCGTGTCGCTCCACGCCTGGTAGTGACGGTGGTGGTCCTGATTCGGGCGGCGCGTGACCGTGACGCCCATGTCGCCCAGGTCGGCGGGCATCTGGGTGAGGTGGCCGCGCGAGTTCTCTGCGACGGCCCACGTGGCTAGCGGTTCCTCGGTCGTGTCGATGTCGGTGCGCACGATCCGCGAAGGCGTGATACCGATGCTGAGAAGGCCTTCGACGAGCTTAGCGCCCTTCGCCCTCTGGTCGTCGTAGCCCATGACCCACCGCGAGCCGGAGCCGAAAGCGCGCCCCAGGAACACGGAGATGAAGGCGACGGGCAGTGTCATCGAGGAGCGCAGAACGCCCAGAACGAGAATGATCCACAGGCCCGTCCAACCCCACTTGATCGCCTTCATTGACTGGGCCTCGCCGGCGGAGGTGAACAGGGCACACAGGGTGACGATGACCAAGTTGATGGCGATCACACTGCCGGTCTGCGAGCCCTGCGTAGCTATCGCGCGGTCCACGCTCAGCGGTGCGGTGAGGTAAGCGGGCAGTAGACCGGTCAAGAAGGCAATGATCCATCCGCCGATCGCCGCAACGACGCTGGTCACGAGGGCTTGAATGATCGCCTGGAGGCGCTTGCGCAAGGCGAGGGAGATGATCACGAGGATTGGCGTGATCAGGATGATGAGGCCCTCGACCAGGCTGACGGGCAGGATCAGGATCTGGCGGATGAGCTGGAATTGTAGGACGTCCATGGTGACGCCGTGCGTCGTGGCGCTGGCCACCGTGCCGATCGTCCAGATGATGAGGATCGCGATGAGGGAGATGACGACGTCGACGAGGTCTTCGCGGCGGCGGCGCACGGGCAGGATGCGGTCCGCGATGAAGACGGGGCGCGGCAGGCGCGTGCGGCGCACGGGCAGGGTCGCAGCGATTTCACCGGCAGCGGGGGACGGGGCGGATTCGATGTCCGCGTCCTCGTCGTCGGTGGTAGCCTCTCCGTCGTTCTTCGTGGCGCTCTCCGACGCGCTGTCCTCGGCCTCGTCGGCGGGTTCCTCGGGGCTGGTGGCGGCGTCATCGGCCGTGGGCGCGGGCGGGGGCGGCAGGGGATTCCCCGCGCTCTCGTCATTCGTCGACGAGGCAGGGGTGCCCTGGTCGGCGTCCGCGTGGCTGGGAGGAATGCTGGGCGGCATGGTCACGGGCACGGTCGTCGCGTGCGGCGTGACGACGGGCTCCATGACCTCGGTTCGCGCCTCCGAGGAGGGGACCTCCGGGGGCGGGGGAGTCTGCGGGGGAGCCCCGGCCTCGTCGATCATTCCCATGAGGGCATCCACTCCGGATGCTGAGGGGTCGGCGGAGGAATCGGGGACGAAGAGGATGTTCGTGTCCCCGACCGGAGAGCCGTCGTGTGAATCCTTGCGCTTCCTCATGCCGCCTATCCTATATTCGCGGTCAACAAAGGTAGGGTTAGGGTGATACATTCCCGGCAGAAAAGGGCCCTATCGTGACCTGGTCGACACTCGTGACCGCATCGGATCCATCGATGCTGCATACCGTTATCGAGTGGTTTAAAAATCCCGAGACGCTCCTCGTCGCCATGGGGCCGTGGGTGCTGTGGGGAACGATGCTCATCGTCCTCATCGAGTCGGGTGTCCTGTTCCCGGTGCTGCCCGGTGAATCCCTGTTGTTCACTGCAGGCCTGCTCCACGACCGCCTCGGACTGCACCTGCCGACCCTGATCCTCATGGTCGTCGTCGCGGCCTTCATCGGTGCGCAGATCGGCTACTTCCTGGGCGCCAAGTGGGGGCGCCGCTTCTTCAAGCCCGACGCTCGCATCCTCAAGACCGCGCACCTGGAGAAGGCGGAGCACTACTTCACGAACTACGGCGGCCGCTCGCTCGTCATCGGACGTTTCATTCCCTTCGTGCGTACCTTCATCCCGATGGCCGCGGGTATGGCCCGCTACCCCTACCCGAAGTTCCTGGCCTTCAACACACTCGGTTCCATCCTGTGGGGCGCGGGTTTCATCCTCGTGGGAGCGCTCCTAGGCAACGTCCCCTTCGTGCACGACAACCTGACGCTCATCCTCGGCGTCATCATCCTCGCGTCGGTCCTGCCCGTCATCATTGAGATCGTGGGCAAGCGCCGCGCCGCTTCCGACAAGGAGTAATCCATGCTGGCCTGGTGGATGCTGCTCCCGACCCTGCTGGCCATGATGGTCGCCCTGGTCCTGCCGGGGTTCATGTGGCTGCGCGCGGGAGGTCGCTCGTCGCTCGTTGCGATCGGTGCGGCACCGGCGTTCACCTTTGGCCTGATCACGATTCTGTCGGTCGCCTACCCGGCGCTCGATATCGAGTGGGAGCCCTCAACGGCGCTGCCGATCCTCGGCATGAGCGCCCTGGGAGGCGCCGGCGCGTGGAGCCTGAGCTTCTTCCGCCGCAGCAACGACGGATTCTCTCTGAGGGGGGTTCCCCTGCGCGAGGCCATCGGCGTGCGTCAGCCGATCGGCGGACGCCAGGCGGCGATCCGCGCGGCCACGTGGGGCGCGATCCTGGTGGGCTTCATCCTCGCGGCGCTTCCCCTCGTGATGGGTGCTGCCCCTGCGAACCCCGTCCAGCAGTGGGATCCGACGTTCCATCAGAACGGCGTGCACGCGATCCTGTACGGCAAGAACGCCAGTCCTTTCGGTGGCCTCCACGAGCTGTACGGCGGCCGCAACGTCTACTACCCGACGGGCTGGCACGCCTTCGTCTCGCTGTTCGCGCGCTACGACTCGGTCGTCCAGGCCTCGAACGTGTCCTCGCTGGCGCTTATGGCCGTGTGGGTGATCGGCTTGGCGGCGCTCGTCTCGGTGCTGACTGCCTCGCGCAGCGCGATCATGGCGGCGCCCATCATCGGCGGCATGCTGCTCAATATGCCCGCCGACGCGCTCACCATGTACAACCAGTGGCCCAACTCGACGGGTACCGCTCTGGTGCCGGGTCTGGCAGCTATCGCGATCGTCGCGGGACGCCGATTGGTGGCCGACCTGCGCGCGGGCGATGGGCTGCGTGCTGTCATGCGCCGCATTCCGCAGGCGGTTTTCCTCCTCATCGGTGCCATTGGTCTCGTCGGCGTACACCCGAGCTCCGCCTTCTCGATCCTCGCGTTCCTGATTGCGCCGCTCCTCGTCTCCATCGCATCCCTCGCCCGACGTGCCTACGCTCGGGGCGGACGAGGCCAGCTCGTCGCCCTGGCGTGGGGTGCCCTCGCGCTTGTCGTTGTCGCTGCGCCGCTCCTCGCGCTGTCGTCGTCGAAGATCCGGGCCATGGGTAGCTACAACCGCAAAGGCAGCAACTGGGGCGAGGCCTTCATGCACGCCTTCCTGCCCTACCCGCCCTTCTCGAACACCTCCGGCAACATTCAGTGGACGATCGTCCAGTTCATTCTCCTGGTCGTCGGCATCGCGGCGACCGCGCGCCTGTACCTGCTGTTCCGCCGCCCGGATCCCCTCGAGCTTGCCGCCGCGCGCGCCGGACTCGCCGATGACGTGGATGTGGACGCGGAGGAGGAGGACCTGGCCGCGGCCCCGGAGATCGAGGAGTCCGAGGAGGAGGCGCAGCCCCTGCCGTTCTGGCCCCTGTTCTCCTACGTGATCCTTGCTGCCCTCACCGCCCTGGCGTACTCGCCCGACTCGGCGCTGCGCACCTACCTGCTGGCCCCCTGGTACAAGGATGCCCGCCGCATCATGGGGGTCGAAGACATCGCGCTGACCATCCTCATGGCGGTCGGCGTCGCCGCCATCGTTCGCGTCATCCACGCCGCGTGGACAAGGTCCCTGCAGCGGATCCTCGCCGAACGCGGAGCCGACGACAACATCGAGGCACCGCGCTGGCCGATTCAATTCTCGGTTGGCCTGCTCGTGCTGGTCCTGTCGGGCTTTGGTGCAATCGACGCGCGAAACGCGGCGGTCGCCCAGGTGTACGACCCCGCGCGCCTGGGCAAGCCCGGCATGGCCACCACCGGTGAACTCGCCATGCTGCGCCGCATGAAGTACACGACCGCCCCCGACGCGCTCATTCTGGGCGACCCGATCGCGGGCGCGGCGTACTCCGAGATGATCGGCGGACGTAAGGCGGTCTTCCCACAGCTGAGCACCGCTAACCAGGACGTGGTCTCGCAGAAGCTCCTCACCCAGCGTTTCCACGACATCGCCACTGATCCCGAGGTGTGCGAGGTTGTGCGCAGGCTCGGCATCACGCACTTCTACGAAGAGGAAGACGGCGCGTACTACAACTTCATGCGATCCTCCCGTCACCCGGGCCTCTACAACGTCGACACGTCCACCGGCTTCGAGCTGGTCGACGCGGGCGGCACCGCGAAGCTGTGGAAGATCACCGCGTGCGGTGAGGTGACGCCGGGCGGCGGGCGCGAGGCCTTCGCGACCGGCGTGACCGGCGACCGCGACTGACATCCGGCACCCGAACCCGCGCGATTGGCCACAATGCGCCCTCGTCCCCGAAACGAGGCCGCGCCACTCCCGTCGCTCTCGTTACCCTTGACACCATGACGACGAACATTCCCGGCCCCGCGCCCATCGGTGACAAGCTTCGTATCGCCTTCCTCGGTCCGTTCGGCACGTTCACCGAGCAGGCCGTCCACCAGGTCGCTCCCGCCGGCGCGATCCTCATGCCGATGACGAGTGCCCCTCAGGCGCTCGCGGCCGTGCGCCGCGGCGAGGCCGACCGTGCCGTCGTCCCGATCGAAAACTCCATTGAGGGCGGCGTCAACGCGACGCTCGATTCCCTCTCGCACGGCGACCCCCTCGTCATCGTCGCCGAGATGCACGTCCACGTGGTCTTCCAGCTAGCCGTCCTGCCGGGCACGCGCTCCGAGGACATCCGCCGTATCGGCACCCACCCGCACGCGTGGGCGCAGTGCCGCGGCTGGGTCGAGGAGACCTTCCCCGGCGCGATCCACGTGCCCGCTACGTCGACTGCCGCCGCCGCCGAGCTTCTCTCGGACGGCGACGCGTCCTTCGATGCCGCCCTGTGCAACGCGGTCTCGGTCAACACCTACGGCCTGGAAGCCCTGTTTACCGACGTCGCCGACAACCCGGGCGCGATCACCCGCTTCGTCCTCGTGGCCCGCCCCGGCGTGGTGCCCCCGCCGACCGGCGCGGATAAGACGACCATTCAGGTGGCCCTGCCGGTCAACGAGTCGGGCGCCCTGCTGACCCTCCTCGAGCAGTTCTCGGCGCGCGGCGTCGACCTGTCCCGCATCGAGTCGCGCCCGAGCGGCGACGGCCTCGGCAATTACACGTTCAGCATCGACATCGTCGGCCACATCCGCGAGGAGCGCGTCCAGGCGGCCCTCGTCGGCCTGCACCGCTACTCGCCGGAGGTCCGCTTCATGGGCTCCTACCCGCGCGTCGACGGCGTGCGCGCGGCGGTTGCGCCGGGCACGACGGACGAGGCCTTCCGTGCGGGTCGCGCGTGGGTCGCGGACCTGCTGCACGGCGGGGACGGCACGGGCGAGGTCGCGGGCCACGCGCCGTCCTGGCCGCTGGCCTGACGCGCGCATTGCCGAGCTGATCCAATAGGCGTCGCCCCGGTAGGTCTGCAGTGCTGAGGGATAAGCCGGGTCACGGCATCTGCTGCTCCAACGAACTGTTAACCGATCTGTATTGGGCGGGTCTGCACCAGATAGGGAGCATTACACCAGTTAGGGGGTGTTACACCACCTCCGAGCTGGTGTAACACCCCGCTAAGTGGTGTAACACCACTTAGAAACAAGGTATATCGTGGAGATGTGCAGCGGGTTGGTGTTGGAAATATACGAGCCCTAGCCTCGAGGCTCCGCATCGCGGCGTAACGAGATGCCTGATCGAGGCGTAACGAGAAATCTAGCGTCCCATCGTCGGGATTCAACTCGTTTGGGGAGATTCAACCTGATCGGGAAGATTCCACTCGATCAGAAGGGGTTGAATCTTCCTGATCGGGTGTAACGCCTCATCGGTAACAAGTGTCGTCGTGGCACTTGCCGCCGACAACGTCCCTGCCGGCGTTCAAAGGGCGCAGACCCTGCAGCACTGCACTAGATACAGCAGCGATGCGCTAGTTGTGAGGGCATTGCACTGCTTCCTATCTAGTGGAATGCCACGCGAAGTAGTGCAACGCTGCGCTAAGTAGTGCACTGCTACTTGGCAACAAGCTCGTGCGCGGCACGCGCTGCTCCATAGCCGCTCCAGCCCGCTCCAGCGAGCTTCTCAACGAGCTAGATCGGGCATGTCTGCACCAGTTAGCGAGCATTACACCAGTTAGGGGGTATTACACCACCTCCGAGCTGGTGTAATACCCCGCTAAGTGGTGTAACACCATTTAGCAACAAGTCGACATGCGGGCAACCCTGCAGACCGCCGCAGAAACGCCTCGGTTTGCTCCTCGTTAGTTCCCGAATTCTCCGCTTTGTGTGCTTCGCAGGGATGCGGATCAGCCGGGCAGCAGCTCCATCCACGTGCGCTCGACCGGGACGGCCACGTCCAGTGCGCCGGCCTGCATGCGAACATGCATGGTGTGGGCGAGGCCGATCACGTCGCCGTCCACCTGGCATACCTGGGCCTCCTCGGCCGTGACGGACGCGCCCTTCGCCTGGCGGAACGCGACCTTGCCGGTCGAGACGGGTAGGTTGATCGGGCGCAGGCCGATGAGCTGGCCGAGCATCTTCCAGGTCACGTCCGCCCAGCCGAGCAGGCCGGCGTGCGCGTCGACCGCGATAACGTCGATGAGTCCGTCCGACAGCTCCGCATCGGGGGCGAGGACCAGCATTTTCATCTCGCCCGCGTTCGCGAACATGACGGAACGCGCCTCGACGCGGGTGATCTCATCCGCGGGTGAGCGCAGGGGTTCCGCGCTCGCCGAGGCGGCCTCGTCCAGGGCCTCGCCCGCGATCTGGTCGCCGACGCCCAGGGGGTCCACCACTCGAGCGGCGGGGGAACGCAGGGTCAGACGCGCCTTCATGCGCGGTACGCCCATCGCGCCCAGGCCGGCCCACACGTAGGCGATCCATCCGATGCGCTTCTTCAGTTCGGGGTTCGTGTCAGCCATCGTTGCGCCGTCGTAGCCCATGCCCGCGACGACGAGGCACGCGTACTCGTCCGCGCGTGGCTCGATCGACGAGGCCGGGGCACCCTGGTCCGCAGCGCCGACCTCGGGGGGGTGTGCGGCGCGTGCGGCGAGGCGCAGCCCGCCCTCGGTGGGCTGAGTGGACTCTTGGGTGACGTCTTCGACGCGCACCCATGCCAGGTCGACGGGGCGATGGTTGCGGTCGAGCGCGACGGCGAGGGCATCTTCGGGATTGTCGGGGATGGAGAGGTTTCCGGCCAGGACGTTGCCGGTGCCCACGGGGATGATGCCCATGCGGATGCCGGATCCTGCCATGCCGGCGGCGACGGCGCGCACCGTGCCGTCTCCGCCCGCGGCGATGACGACGGAGGCTCCCTCCTCAAGAGCGCGCACGGCCTGCCCGGTGCCCGGGTCCTCGCGGGTGGTTTCGCGCCAGTGCACGTGATCGATGCCCAGTTCCTTGGCCTTACGGTTGATGCGGTCCTTGAAGGCCTGGGGATCCTCGTGCTTGGAGGGGTTCATGATGATCCAGGGACGTGGCCGTCCGCGCGTTGGGTCGTCCACCGATGCGGGGATGTCGAGGGCCTTGCGGCGGCGGTGCCTGCGAGTCAGGGCTGTAGCCAGACGCGCGACCCCAATCGCTCCTGCTCCGGCGACGGCGGCGAGTACCCACGGTGTTGCGTCCATAGGGTTAGCGTATCCCGCTTTATGACTGTGGACGGGTTGTGAAGTGCCTTTTCGTTGCACTTCGTGTCATACGCGTCGGCCTGACGTGCGCTCGTCGTCTTCTTGTCCACACGGTTATGCACCAAAGGTGGATAACTTTCAGGGTTTTGAAGACCCCAGGGATGTAGTTTGTGTATAACCCTGACCTGGTGTGTTGAATTCACAGTCGGGTCGGTAGGGGACACGACGCGCCCACCTGGCATAGGATGGGACGCATGATTGATGTGCGTGCCCTGCGTGAAAACCCCGAACCCGCCCGCGCCTCCCAGCGTGCCCGCGGAGCGAACCCCGGCCTCGTCGACGAGATTATCGAGGCCGACGCCGCCCGTCGCGAGGCCCTACAGGCCTTTGAGACGCTGCGCGCCACCCAGAAAGAGGTCTCCAAGTCGGTGGGTCGCGCCTCCAAGGAGGAGCGTCCTGCGATCCTCGCGAAGGCCAAGGAGCTCGCCGAGCAGGTGAAGGCCGCCGAGGCCGCCGCCAACGCCGCCGACGCCGAGGCCGACCGCCTCGCGCGCCTCCTGCCGAACCTCGTTCTCGACGGCGTGCCAGTCGGTGGCGAGGAGGACTTCGTGGTTCTGCGCCACGAGGGCCCCGCCCCCCGCGACTTCGCCGCAGAGGGCTTCGAGCCTCAGGATCACCTCGCGCTCGGCGAGGGCCTGGACGCGATCGACACCAAGCGCGGCGCGAAGGTTTCCGGCGCCCGCTTCTACTACCTCAAGGGCATCGGTGCCCGCCTCGAGCTAGCCCTCATGACGATGGCGATGGACCAGGCGCTGGCCAACGGCTTCGTGCCGATGATGACCCCGACCCTCGTGACCCCTCAGGTCATGGGCGGCACCGGCTTCCTCAACGAGCACTCCGACGAGATCTACTACCTGCCCGCCGACGACCTGTACCTGACGGGCACGTCCGAGGTCGCCCTCGCCGGCTACCACGCCGACGAGATCCTCGACCTGTCGGATGGCCCCAAGCGCTACATGGGCTGGTCCACCTGCTACCGCCGCGAGGCCGGCTCCGCGGGCAAGGACACGCGCGGCATCATCCGCGTCCACCAGTTCAACAAGGCTGAGATGTTCAGCTACTGCCGCCCCGAGGACGCCGCCGAGGAGCACCAGCGCTTCCTCGCGTGGGAAGAGGAGATGCTCGCCAAGGTCGAGCTGCCCTACCGCGTCATCGACACGGCCGCCGGCGACCTGGGAACCTCCGCCGCCCGCAAGTTCGACTGCGAGGCGTGGCTGCCCACCCAGGAGCGCTACATGGAGGTCACGTCGACCTCGAACTGCACGACGTTCCAGGCGCGCCGCCTCGGCATTCGCGAGCGCCGCGAGGACGGCATGACCGCGGTTGCCACCCTCAACGGCACGCTGGCCACGACCCGCTGGATCGTCGCCTTCCTGGAGAACCACCAGCAGGCGGACGGCTCGATCTACGTGCCCGAGGCACTGCGTCCCTACCTGGGTGGACTTGAGGTTCTCACCCCGGTCGCTCGATGAGCCAAGAGCGCTTCCTGACGGTCCCCTCCACCGGGGAAGTCGCTCGCCCCTTCGAGGTTCTCCTCGACGAGGCCTCGGCCGCCCTGCCCGCCGACTTTCCGACGTCGGCGGGCCAGGTCTTGGTCGCGCTCGACATCGACGGCACGATCCTGACCCCCGCGGGGGCGACGCCGCGTGTCCTGGAGGGGATCCACGGCCTCGCCGACGCGGGCACCCAGGTGCTCATCGCCTCGGGTCGCGCGCTCGAGGGCGTGATTCCCGTTCTCGACGCCTTGGAGTTCACGGACGGGTGGGCGCTGTGCAATAACGGCGCGACCCTCGTGCGCGTGAGCGGCGGGGCGTGCGAGATCGTTGAGGAGCGCACCTTCGTGCCCGGCCCGATCCTGGAGGAGATCGCCTCGGCCGTGCCCGGCTCGGTGTTTGCCTCGATGCCGCACCCCGACATTCTGCTCTCCGCTCCCTTCCCGAACAATGAGATCGAGGGGAGCGATCACCGCATCGTGTCGATGGAGGAACTCGCCTCCACGCCCACGCCGAAGATCGTCGTGCGCGCCGCCGACATGGATCGCGAGGAATTCGACCGGATCCTGTCGTCCCTGGATGTGTCGCGCACCCACGAGGTCTTCGTCGGCTGGACGTCCTGGGCGGACATCGAGCCGCTTGGGGTGACCAAGGCGACCGGCCTGGAGTCCCTGCGTCAGCGTCTCGGCCTGCCCGCGTGTGGGACCGTCGCCGTCGGTGATGGCACCAACGACATTGCGATGATCGAGTGGGCCGCCTTCGGCGTCGCCATGGGCGGGTCTTCCGACGAGGTGCGCTCCCACGCCGATCATGTGACGGCCGCCGTCGAAAACGACGGCGCCGCCGCCGTCATGTGCGCGATCATGCGTCGCTGCGGGGTCGCTGGCCGCTGAGCCAGTCGCCCATAATCGCGAAGGCGCGGTCAAGGTCTCCGATCTGGCAGTGCTGCGCCATGTCCGGATCCTGCGCGTGACGGAACGCGCGTACCCCCAGGGACTTCGCGTTCCGCAGCGCTCGGCGCACGTCGCCCAGGCGCTCGAAGGGCACGTACTGATCCGCATCCCCAGCGAGGATGAGGCAGGGCTGGGTGATGCGCCCCTCGAGAGGTTCCATCGTGTAGTCGCCAAACGCGCGCAATACCTGGCTGGGCCGGTGCAGTCCCGTGAGGTGCCGCGCCTGCTGGAGCTTCCACGCCAGGTCCGCGCTGAACCTCGGCGCGACGCGCAGCGCGGCGTCGATGAGCCATGCGGGCCTCGGGTTCCCGACGACCGCGTTCGCGATGGGGCGCAGGGCACGAGGCAAGGGCAGCGTGAGGCCGTCGAGGAGTCGATACATCATGTCGAAGGTGATCACGTGGCTGATGCGCGGGCAGTAGGCGGCCGCCCGCGTGACGAGGTAGCCACCAAAGGAGACCCCGAGGGCGGCGGCGTTGTCGATGCCGAAATAGTCCAGCACCGCCTCGGTCGGGCGCTCCCACTCGGGCTCGAGGGGCATGCCCGCGAGCGCCGTGTGCCCCTGCCCCGGTCCGTCGAAGGTGATGATGTCGAAGGGACGGGTCGGGAAGTGTGAGGCAAAGTCGATGATCCCCTCCGCGTAGCCGTCGAAGCCGTTCATCATAATGAGCGTGCGCGGGGTGCCCTCGGGGGCCTGCGCTCGGTCCGTCGGGTCCGCCTCCCACCGCATCGCGGTGAGCTTCCCGCCGCGATAGGGGATCGCGTGCCGGGTGAGCGCGAGGCCGTTACGGGCCTCGTCGAAGCGGGTCGACATGGCGTCGATGAAGCTCCGCTTACGGGGGTCGTTGGCCCCGAGGTAGAAGGCCGCGAGCTCGTAGAGGTGCCACGCGGCACCCGCGTCCCCCTTGGATGAGAAGCGTTCGGCGAGGCGCTGTGCGAGCTCCGTGATCTGCTTCGTTGTGCGCAGGCGGGGGAGTGCGGTGGCTGCGATCTTGTCCATTCCGGGGCGATCGAGGATCGGCGCGAAAGTTCGGTTGAGCTGTAGGTCGAATTGGCGGTTGCCGGTGTATTCGGTGAACATGCATCGACCGTATCGCCGCTTAGCGTGCGGCGGGCCGCACAATAACAAACGGAGTGTTGGATACCGGACGGCACGACCGTTATGCGTAGGATAAGCCTATTGATAGTGGACAAATGATCGGAGCGACATGTTCCTGCGTGGCGCAGATAAGCACGGGCGCGAGTCCGAAAAGAACCTGGACCTGCGCATCCGGAAGACGCGTCGGGCGATCCGTTCCGGCCTCGTCAAGGCGTGCCAGGCCAAGCCATATGCACACGTCAGTGTCACCGACATCTGCGCCGCGTCGATGGTGTCGCGCACGACCTTCTACGACCACTACACCGACAAGGATGCTCTCCTGGCGGAGGTCGTCTCCTTCCTCCTTGAGGAGATTACCCCGGCGCTTCAGGGCCTGTGGTTCGGAGAGGAGCGCGACGCCCGCGCCGTCGCCCGTCACCTGGCTGACGTCTACGCGCGCAATGGGCAGGCCCTGAAGACCCTGCTGGCCATCCGCGTCGGGGGAGACGGCGACCTACACGAGCAGCTCTACCGCACGTGCTGTTCGGTATTTACCGATTGGGCCCGCGGTCGCATGGACGACGAGGTGCTGTCGCTTGCTGCGGACGTGTATGCCTCCGTGGTGCTCACATTCATCGAGCGCAGCGCCACGAAGCCGCTGACGGACAAGGAGCTGGCCGCGATCGACCGCGCCCGCGAGCTCTTCATCGAGGGCTTCGGCGCCCGGTAGGTCAGCGGTAGATGCATGGTTGATAATCCGGGATCAAGAGACTAATAGCGAACAGGGTGTCCGATAAAGCGTGAAAGGTCGCTGTCGTCGCGCGTGTGAAAGTGTTATCGTTAACGCAACCCCGGCCCCGGCCTCGTCAATGAAGACCCAAGGAGCACACGTGAGCACCGACCCCCGCGCCACCATCGCCGCCGCCGACACCGCGCTCGGCATCGAATTCGGCTCGACCCGCATCAAAGCCGTCCTCATCGGCCCCGACCACGAGGTGCTCGCCACCGGCGGCCACGGGTGGGAGAATCATCTGGAAGGCGGCCTGTGGTCCTACAGCCTCGATGAGGTGGTCGCCGGCCTGCAAAGCGCCTACGCGTCCCTGGTCGCCGACGTACGCGAGCGCTACGACGTCACCCCCACCTCCTACGGCTCGATCGGCATCTCGGGCATGATGCACGGCTACCTCGCCTTCGACGCTGAGGGTAATCTCCTCGCGCCCTTCAGAACCTGGCGCAACACGAACACGGGTCGCGCGGCCGATGAGCTGACGCGCCTCCTCGGCTTCAACATTCCCCTGCGCTGGTCGATCGCGCACCTGCACCAGGCGGTCCTCGACGCCGAGGAGCATGCGCCGCGCGTCGCCCGCCTGACGACCCTGGCCGGCTGGGTCCACCACCAGCTGACGGGCCGACACGTCCTGGGCGTCGGCGACGCCTCGGGCATGTTCCCGATCGACTCCGAGGCTGGCACCTACGTGGGGTCCTACCTCGACCAGTACGAGGCCCTGGTCGCCGGCCGGGTCCCGTGGCGTCTGCGCGAAGTGCTCCCGACTGTGCTGAGCGCGGGGCAGGACGCGGGCACGCTGACCCCCGAGGGGGCCGCGCTCATCGACCCGACCGGCACGCTGCAGCCAGGCATCGCGCTGTGTCCGCCCGAGGGCGACGCGGGCACGGGCATGATTGCCACGAACGCGATCGCCCAGCGCACGGGCAACATCTCGTGCGGCACCTCCGTCTTTCTGATGGCCGTCCTCGAGCGTTCTCTCACCGAGCTGCACACCGAGATCGACATGGTGACGACGCCCGACGGCTCGCCCGTCGCGATGGTTCACTCGAATAACGGTGCGTCCGAGATCGACGCGTGGGTCGGATGGTTCGCGGACTTCGCGCGCCTCGTGGGTGCCGACGTGAGTGTTCCCGCGATTTACGACGCGCTCTATGCCCATGCGCTCACGGGCGAGGCCGACGCGGGCGGCGTGATCGTGTACAACACCCTGTCAGCCGAGCCCCTCGTCGGCCAGGAGGCGGCGCAGCCGGTGTTTACCCACACCGCAGATGCGCGCGTGAGCCTGGCGAACGCGGTGCGCGCCCAGCTCATGAGTATCTTCGCGGCCGTGCGCATCGGCGTCGACATCCTGAGCGGCGAGGGCGTGCGCCTCGACTCGCTGTTCGCACACGGCGGCCTGTTCAAGACGCCGGGTGTCGCCCAGCAGATCCTCGCGGATGCGCTGAACATCCCCGTGTCCGTGGGTGACACCGCGGGCGAGGGCGGCGCGTGGGGTATCGCGGTACTCGCGCGCTACCGTGCGGTCCTCGCGGGGGGCGAGGCTGGCCTCGCGCTGCCGGACTACCTGTCCGAGCGCGTCTTCGCGGGTGCATCGGTCTCGACTCTGGAACCTACTCCCGAGGGTGTGGCCGGGTACGAGCGTTTCCTTGACGCCTACCGCGCGGCCCTGCCCGGCGTGGAGGTCATCGCCAGGGCCCGCTAACGAGGCCAGGGCCCGGGTGGACTGGCGCTGCCCTGACGCTGCTCTGACACATGTTTACCCAAAAATGTCGCACGTAATTCCCCTCGAGCTATTTCAAACATTGAAATCAGATCGTTGGAATTGCAAGCAATTCTCGATACCTAATAAAAGGTAGGGGACCCAAATTACGTGCGACAGGTGGGGAGGGTGGGGAGGCCGGGGCTGGGGCCTGGGGAGTCGCGGGCTGGGGTGAGCGGGCCGGCTCGCCCCCCACCTCGTCGGCGAAACCCGGTACGATGACACCCATGGGTAAAGCTAGCCGCCGTAAGAAGGTCACCGATCCCGCCAAGCTCAAGGCGTATCGCCCGCCGATCCCCTTCGTCGCGCGCCCCTACGAGGGTCTGCCGAAGGAGATCGAGCTGGTCGCCATGCGCGAGCTCATCCCGGCGGCCACGCTGACCGCACGCACCGATGCCGACCATGGCGCCGTCGAATTCGACTTCGTCACTCTCCTTCCCGAGGGCCACCCCGCGATGGTGCGTCCCGACGGCCGCATCCTCGTTGCGCTGCAAACTCGCTCGAACTCCGCGGACCTGAGCCACGACGCGGGTGCCGCGCTGCTCGCGGCCATCGCCGCGAAGGAAGCGGGCGACGAGGGCGTCATCTCGATCGACGTGCGCGAGCCGTCTGAGCGTCTCCAGGACATCGTCGACGCAGACAGCTTCACGGACATGAAGCTCGAGGAGGACTTCTCCTTCTGGTTCGACCCGGCCGAGGAGATCGACGAATCGACGCGTCGCGCCCTCGAGCAGAACCGCGACGAGATCATCCCGACCGAGCCCGTGCCCGGCGTTCCCGGCGCGTACTGGTGCGAGATGAACCGTAACTTCGTGCGTTTCCTGACGGACAACGACGAGACCAAGCTCTTTGACGCGCTCGCCCGCCTGGCCGCGCGCGGCGAGGCCAACGTTGGTGAGGGCTCGCGCTACGTGGGTTCCTTCCGCGCGTGCGGCCTGATCGTCCCGGTCTTCGAGCTGCCCGAGGGTGCCAGCGCGGCCGATGTCGCGCCCGGCACGCAGGCCCTCGCCAAGGCGCTCGAGGAGGCCCTGAAGGCCACCGAGCGCCTGGATGACAAGGAACGCCGCGCACGTCAGGGCCTCGTCTCCCGAGCTGTGACGATCCGCTGAGAACAATTTTGCCTGTCGTTTAGACAGACTTGTCGCTCACATTACGGGCGGCGGGACGCGAGTGCGCCCCGCCGCCCGTAAACTGTTAGTCGTGAACTATCCCGCCGGATCTCGAGGTTCCCAGCCGCAGCGCGTCGCCGCCGTCATCGCTGCACACAACGTCGGACGCGCCGTCGCGGCCACCGTGCGCGCGTGCCGCGCCATACCCAGCGTTGACCTCCTCATTGTCGTCGACGATGGTTCCACGGACGATACCGGGCGTGCCGCCCGTGCCGCAGGGGCCGTCGTCGTGCGTCACTCCGTCGAGCGTGGGCGCGCCTCGGCGATCGAGACCGGCGTGAAGGTCGCCGCCATGCGCGACCGCCCCGACGGTCCGCCCCGCCACATCCTGCTTCTTTCCCCCGACCTTGGTGAGTCCGCGGTCGAGGCCACCGCCCTCGTCGAGGCCGTCTCCGCTCGCCAGGCCGACATGGCGATCGCCGTCCCGGCGACGGGACGCGAGTACTCCGGCTACGGGCCGGGCGTCGCCCGCCGACTCATCCGTCGCAAGACAGGCTGGTACTGCCACTACCCCCTCAGCTATCAGCGGTGCCTGACGCGCGAGGCCATCGACGCGGCCATGCCCTTCGCGGGGCGCTACGCGCTCGAGGCCGCGATGACGATCAGTGTCCTGCGCGCAGGATTGTCCGTCATGGAGGTTCCCTGCAACTTCACGCACTCGGGCGCGGACCGCTCGCTGGGTTCCCTGAACCGCCCGGCGCGCATGTTCGACGCGGTGCGAGCCACCGTCAGCCAGGTCTTCCACTCCGACGCTCGATCGAAGCGCCGAGCCGACCACGAGCAGGGGATCGGCGTGCCCTATCCGGCCCCGGCCTCGTCGCGCGACGAGGCGGAGGGATCTGCATCTTCTGACGCGCACCGCACGGAGATGGTCGGGTGAAGGGTCCGGGTCGAGTAGCCGCCACGCGCCTGGTGGCGACCTGGTGGCTGCCCGCCCTCATCGCCTGCGCAGTCGGCGCGCTCTACATCTGTTACTCGGTGGCGCAGTGGCGCGCGCTCGCCGCCCCCTCGTGGGACCTGGGCATCTTCACCGAGGCTGTCCAGGCGTATTCGCGCTTCGAGGCACCCATCGTCCCCATCAAAGGGCCCGGCTACAACCTGCTGGGCGATCACTTCCACCCGATCCTGGCGCTGCTGGGGCCGGTGTATCGGATCTTCCCCTCGGCGCTCACGCTTCTCGTCGTCCAGGACGTGCTGATCGCCGTATCGGTCCTGCCGGTCGCGCGCCTTGCGCAGCGTCTCCTCGGACGAGGCGGTGCGCTCCTCGTTGGGCTCGCCTACGGGCTCGGGTGGGGGCTGCAGGGTGCGGTCGGTGCCCAGTTTCACGAGGTCTGCGTGGCCGTCCCGCTGTTGGCGTTCGGCGGCGTCGCCTTCGTCGAACGGCGGTGGGGCGCGTGCATGGCGTGGCTGGTGCCGCTGGTCCTCGTCAAGGAAGACCTGGGGCTGACGGTCTTCGTCGCGGGCCTCGCGCTCGCGTGGCGCCGCCGAGGCGAGGGTCGGCCCGCGGTCCTGCGGTCGATAGCGTACGCTCTGTTCGGCATCGTCGCGTTTGTGCTGACAGTGAAGGTGTTGCTCCCGGCGATGAACCCGGCGGGCACGTGGGCCTACTCCCTCGATGGCTCCGCCACCGGCGCGGGCACGCCGACCGGTGGAACCACCGCCGCACGTGCAATCCCCTCCCTGTGGGACATCCTGACAACCCCATCTGTCAAGCTCGTGACTCTCATCGTCTTGGCAGCCGGCGCAGGCTTCGTGGGCACGGCCTCCCCGTGGTTTGCGTTGGTTCTACCAACGCTCGCGTGGCGCTTCGCGGGCTCGGTCGAGGCCTACTACGGCTGGGACTCCTGGCACTACAACGCCGTGCTCGTGCCCATCGCGGCGTGCTCCCTGCTCGACGTCATTAGCCAGTGGCTCGCGCCCGTGCACGATAGCGCCGGGACCAACGCGGACGCTGAGGACGACGCCCCTGCCTCGTCGAACCTGGGCTGGCGCGCCGCAGCGTGGGTGGTCGCGTGCGTGCCCGCTGTGTCGCTGGCGTTCACGGCCTCGTCGTTGCCGCTGTGGCACCTGCCGGACCTCAAGGAAGACCCGCACATGGCGGCCGCCCAAGGCGCGCTCGACGCGGTGCCCGAGGGGGCGAGCGTCGAAACTGACACGACGCTGCTCGCGCGCCTTGTGCCCGGTCGCGAGGTCTACTGGGTGGGAACGACCGGCACCATGGATACCCCTCCGGAGTATGTCGTCATTGACGCGCGCTCCTACGCGTGGGGGGACCAGCAGGTCGACGCCGAGTCGTGGGGGAGCGCCGCCCACCCCGGGCACACGTACGAAACCATCTACTCCAAGGCGGGCTTCCGCGTCGCGCGCCGCACCTCGTAACACGACAGGTGTTGCACGTTCAATGCGGCTGGGTTCGCTAGACGAATAACAGCTTTATTGCAGTTAGTCGGCATTGTGTGGTTCGAGCCACGGGCTCCTCTTTCTCGCATATACTGACGAGTTAGTTTGAAAGTAGGAGAAGATATGTCCTCTCTCATGCCTCGTCGCGCCGGCCAGGCGTACGGACGACGGATGGGACCCCCGCCAGTGGTAAGATCTTCCTTTCACGCTACGCTCCGTTCTCACTTCGGTCGTGAGGGGAGGGCGGGACGCGCCGCGCGCGCCCTGACCACCGCGGTCTCCGCTCTTGCTCTGGCCGTTGGTGCTCTGACGCTGGCACCCACCCCGGCTCTTGCTGACGATGCGGTGCCTTCACAGGATTATTTCTCCTACTATTCTCTGGATACCGTTCGCGCCAAGGGGTACACCGGCAAGGGTGTCACGATCGCTGCCATTGGTGGTCCGGTAGATACGAGCGACCCTGCGCTCAAGGGGGCTAAGGTCACCGACAAGAGCCGCTGTACGGTGGAGGCGACCCCCGAGGGGAAACGTCATGGCACCGACATGGCGATCATCCTGGTTTCCCCCCAGACCGGCGTGGCACCAGACGCGACCTTGTACACCTACCAGTCGTCTACGGCATCGACAACGTCGAACGGCACGTGCAGCTCCGATGGGGGGCGGCTCAACACTTTTGCCAGCCTCATTAACCAGGCCGTTGAGGACGGTGCTCAGATCATTTCCGTCTCGCAAAGTGTCTCAGAGGAGAGCCCTGAGCTGAAGTGGGCGATCGCCAACGCGATCAGCAAGGGTGTCATCATCGTCGCCTCCGCCGGAAATGGCGCCAGTGACGACAATGTGACGCACCTGAGCAGGTTCTCTGGCGTCGTTGGCGTGTCCGCGATTAACGCCGACGGTACGTTCGCGTCCTACTCCTCCTGGGGCGACGGCGTGGTCACAGCTGCTTTTGGCGGGCCCTTCAACACTTTCGACCCTGCGACAAACCAGCCGCAAACGGTCAATGGCACATCTGTGTCTGCGCCGCTCGTGGCCGGCATGCTGGCTTTAGCGCGCCAGCGGTGGCCCGAGGCCACTACCAACCAGATCCTCCAGCTCCTGGTTCGCACGGGCCTGAACCCCAATCACAACTGGGATAAGTACACCGGCTATGGTGCGGCGGCTCTGGGGTCGTTGGTCAACACGGATCCGTCGCAGTACCCGGATGAGAACCCCATTATTCCAAAGCCCAATGGATCTTCCCCCAGTGTCCAGGAGATGCAGGACTACATGGACGGGATCGCAGGGGACACGCTGACAGATTCCTTCCCGTCGTCCTACGTCTATCGTGGATCGGACGAAGGGGTCATCTTGAACGACAACAAGACAATCACCGTCCACCTGGGCACCAGCCCGCGCTACCACCGGAAGTGACCATGACGCTCGCGCGATCGAGCGCGCAGCCCGCGGCGCACCTCGTGAGACGACGAGTGCCGCGCAGCCGGACGCCCCGGCCGCGCGGCACTATTGCCGTTCGTGCGACTACTTGGCTGTGCGCAGGCGCAGCGAGTTGAGGACCACGAACACGGACGAGCACGCCATCGCGGCGCTCGCCAGCATGGGGGAGAGCAGGCCTGCGATCGCGAGTGGCACCATCAGCACGTTGTAGAAGAAGGCCCAGAACAGGTTTTCCTTGATGATGCGCAGCGTCCGACGCGACACCCGAATTGCGGTCGCCGCCGAGGTCAGAGACGAGTTCATGAGCGTCATGTCCGCTACCTCAATCGCCACGTCCGTGCCCGAGCCCATCGCGATGCCCAGGCCCTTCGTGCTCGCCTGCGCGAGGGCGGCCGCGTCGTTCACGCCGTCGCCCACCATCGCGACCGTGCGGCCCTCGGCCTGAAGGGAGGCGACCGTGTCGCGCTTGCCGTCGGGCAGGACCCCCGCGATGACGCGCTCGATCCCGACTTGACCCGCGACGTGGCGGGCCGCCGCCTCGTTATCGCCCGTCAGCAGGATCGGCTCGATACCGAGCTCGCGCAGCTGGGCGATCGCATCCGCGGAGGACTCCTTGACCGTGTCGCGCACGACGAGCGCCGCGATCGCGCGGCCCTCGACGCGCTCGGGAATCACCAGGGACGAGGCCGGGGCCCCCTCGCTCTCACCCGCGCCCGGGGTGGTGCCCGGTTGGGTGGGGGTACCGGTATCCCCGGTCGCGCTGTCGCCGGAGGCGGGTGCGCCATCGGCGGTCGCGGCGTCAGAACGGGAGGTGATGGTGCCCGTGTAGCCGGCGGCATTCACGACGGCCTCGAGCTCCTCGTCGCTGTGCGGGGCGGTGAGTGTGATGCGAGCGGATTCGGTGGCGAGGTTGACCTCGGCCTTGACGCCGTCGAGTTTGCCGAGCTTGCGTTCGACGCGGCGCACGCAGGAGGCGCAGGTCATGCCGCCCACGCTCATGGTGAGCGTCGCGAGGGGCAGCTTGGCGTCGGGGCCGGGCAGTGTGATGGACGCGGGCGCCTCGGGCGTGGCGGCTGCCGGCTCCGGGGAGGAGGATGCAGCGGAACCCAGGTTCGGCGCGAGAGCCGCGACGACGGCGGATGCACCCGAGGCCTCGGCCTCGCGCACGGCGTCGAGAAGGGAAGCGGGCACGTCGATGCCCAGGGATGCGAGCCACGACGGGCGGCCGACGAGCACGCCGCCGCGGGCGGTGAGGCCGACGACGCCGAGTCCGGGCTGGTTCGCGAACGCGGTCACGGACTCCAGCGACAGGCCACGGTCCGCGGCGCCCGACGTGATCGCGCGGGCGACGGGGTGCTCGGAGAGGGACTCGACGGAGGCGGCGAGCGATAGGGCCGAGGTCTCGTCCACCTCAGGGGAGCCGCCCGCGCTGGGAGCGACCGCGACCGACTCGAGGGACATGACGCCCGTGGTCACCGTGCCCGTCTTGTCCAGGAGCATGGTGTCGATCGAGCGCGTCTGCTCGAGGATTTCCGCGTTCTTGATGAGGATGCCGAGCTGCGAGGCACGCCCCGACCCGACGAGGATCGCGGTGGGCGTGGCCAGGCCGAGCGCGCACGGGCACGCGACGACCAGAACGGCGACGGCCGCCGTGAACGCGGCCTGCACGCCGCCGCCCGCGAGGAGCCAGCCAATCAGCGTCAGCAAGGAGACTGCGATGACGATCGGGACGAACACGCCCGAAATCTGGTCCGCGAGGCGCTGGACGGGGGCCTTGCCGGCCTGGGCCTCGGCGACCATGCGCCCGATCTGCGCGAGCGTCGTGTCGGATCCGACGCGGGTGGCGCGCACCAGCAGGGAGCCCCACGTGTTGACGGTCGCGCCCGTCACGGCGTCGCCGGGGGCGGCGTCCACGGGCACGGATTCGCCCGTGAGGAGCGAGGTGTCCAGGGCTGAGGAGCCCTCGACGATTGTGCCGTCGGTCGCCACCTTCTCGCCCGGGCGCACCGCAAAGAGGTCCCCGACCTGCAGGGACGAGGCGGGCACGACGCTCTCCGTGCGCTCGCCCGTGGCGGGGTCGACGCTCACGAGTGTCGCCTCCTTCGCGCCCATGCTTAGCAGTGAGCGCAGCGCGTCGCCCGCGCGGTAGCGTGCGCGCGCCTCCAGGTAGCGGCCCGTCAGCAGGAACACGACGATCATGCACGCGCCCTCGAAGTAGATCTCCGCGTGGCCGGCGTGCGCCGCGCGCGGGATCAGGCTCATCTGCATGCGCATGCCGAGCATTCCGGCACCGCCCCACAGGAGGGCCCACCAGCTCCACAGCGTGGAGGAAATGACGCCGAGGGAGACGAGCGTGTCCATCGTCGTCGACCCGTGGCGACCCGCCGCGAAGGCCGCCCGGTGGAAGGGCCACGCCCCCCACGTGACGACCGGGATCGAGGCCGCCGCGACGACCCACTGCCACCCCGTGAACTGCCACGCGGGAACCATCGACAGAACCATCGCGAGGATGCCGAGGGGCGCGGAGACGATGAGGCGGCGGCGCAGATCGACGGCGTGGGCGCGGGTGCCCTCGCCGACCTGGGGGGTGGGGGCTGAGGCCGGGGTGACCTCAGGAGAAGGGGAGGCGGTAGCTGTGTGGTCGTGCGTCATGGAATCAGTGGACATAGGTACCCTCCGGGGGTATGTATCGGGCGAAAGGAAACGAGGCCGGGGGAGGTGCCCCGGCCTCGTCGTTGAGGCGTGGAAAACCTCAGAAGTCGCGCGAGATGCCGACCAGCGTGAAGCCGGCCTCGGAGACCGCGTCGCTCAGCGCCGCGTCGTCCAGGGGGGTGTCGGTCAGGACCGTCACCTTGGAGGTGGCACCCGAGTTGAGGATCACGTCGACGTTCTTCACGCCGGGGATCTCGCTCAGCTCCTCGCTGACGCTCATCGCGCAGTGGCCGCAGGTCATGCCGTCGACGGACAGCTCAATGGTGCGATCGATCTCGGTGGTCATGGTTTCTCCTTGTTGTTAGGACTTGATGAGGCGCGCGATGGCCGCGGCCGCCTCGTCGACTTTGGCCTGCGCGGCCTCGTCGGATTCGCGCGCCGCCGTGACGACGCAGTGGTTCATGTGGTCTTTGAGCAGGTTGACTGCGACCGAATCGAGCGCGGACTGGACGGCGGAGACCTGCGTGAGGATGTCGATGCAGTACTCGCCCTGCGAGATCATGCGCTGCAGGCCGCGCACCTGGCCCTCGATGCGGCGCAGGCGCGCGAGATGATTCTCGGTGTTGCCGTGGTAGCCGTGTTCGTTGCTCATAGTGCTGATGGTACCCCTAGGGGGTATGGGTGTCAAGGGGTGTCGTCAACGAGCGCTGTGGGGGTGGCGACACGCATCCCCCAATGCGGCGCGCCCAGGCCCGGCCCACCGTAGGGTGGAGGCAGCACATAGGTAAGGAGGGGACATGAAGCGACGCCCGCGCCGGCACTACCGCGCGATCCGCCGCGTCCCCCAGGCCTACCCAGGCCTCTACCTGCGCCTTAAAGTCGCCCCCGTCCTGCCCGCCCTCGCGGCCACGGTCGCCGTCGGCGCGCTCGCGGACGTCTCCGCTCTGCCGCAGGATGTGCGCGCCCGCGCGCGTTCCCTCTCCGACGACATGGGAACCGCGATCAGCGAAAAGTCGCAGCGCATCTTCTTCGATACCCCCGGCCTCGACACCCTCCTCATCCGCTCCCTCTCACACGTCGCCCGGCGCACCGCGACCGTGGGGCGCGCGTGGGCGCGAGCGGTCGTCGCCGTCGGCGCGGACAGGGACGGGCGCATGGCCCGCATGCTGCCCCTCATCCCCAGGCGCGGATACGACGCCCTCATGACCGGCATGCTGACGATCGGCACGGCCGTGGGTGCCCTGCGCGGCGGCGAGGTCCACGTCGCCTTGCTGCGCGACTCCGATGCCGACCCCGCCTTCCAGGACCCGCTGCCCGGCCACCCCGAGGCCCAGATCCGCCGCGTCGACGCACCCGCGCTGCTCTCCGACATGTGCGCCGACATCGACGAGCTCTACTGGTCGCGCACGATCGGCCCGGCCGTCAAGATCACCCGCGTCGGCGACGGTGAGGCCCGCCGCTGGCTCCTCTCGCTGGTCGGCACCGAGTCCATGACGTGGCGTTCCACGAACAACCCCGCCGACGTGGAGACGAACATTCGCCTCATGCTCGGCCTGGAGGCCTCGATGAGCGTCGGCGTCGTGCGCGCGCTGCACGCCGCCATGGAACGCGACGGCGTGCCCGCCGACCGGTGGGCGCGCGAGCCCGTCCTCATCTGCGGCCACTCCCAGGGCGGGATCGTCGCCGCCGCCCTCGCCTCCGTCCCTCCGCACAAGGCCGGGATCAACGTCGCCGGCATCCTGTCCACGGGCGGCCCGAACCGGCGCATTCGCGTGCGCCCCGACGTGGTGACCGTCGCCGTCTACCACGACCAGGACGTCATGCCGAGCCTCGACGGCTCGCCCGACCGCGCCCCCGACCGGCGCGTCACCGCCGGACGAAGCCTCGTGAGGCCCCGTACCCGCCCCCTCTACTACGCGCACTCCTCCTCGACGTACACGGAGACCGTGCGCCTCCTCGAGCGCAAGGTCCGCGTGAACCCGTGGGGCCGGCTGGCCTTGGCGATGACGGCCCTGCAGGATTTCCTGCCCACCCCGGGCGAGGACACCCGCGTCATGCACTACGAGATCTGGCAGGACATCCTGACCCCCACCCCCGAGAGCACGTGGGACACGGTCGCCGCGCTTGAACGCGCCAGCTCCTTCGAACCCGCCACCTACCCGGTCGACTACGCGGTCACGGCCCCCCGCCTGCCCCGCGTCGCCCGAGCCAGGCGCCGCGCGGCCCTCCCGGCGCGCATCGCTTCCGCCCTCTCCTCCCTCAGAAAGGACAGGTCATGACCGACCCCAACGCCCCCCTGCGCGAGGTGCGCCGATGGATGCGCGTCTCGACCCCCGTCAACAAGGCGACCTCCGCGGGCCTGCGCGGTCGGCTCCCGCAGATCGCCGGGCCCCTCATGATCGGCGCGCTCGGCGTGGGTGCCCTGGGCGCGGGCATCGCGTGGCGCGCCCTGTCCTCGACGAGGGGCACCGGGCGCACGCAGCGTTTCGTGGACCTCGCAACCACCGCTCTCGAGTCGGACTTCCCTGTGCGTGCGCACGAGGCCGGGGACGCTCACGGGGACGCGCACGCGCCCCGCCGCGCCGTCCACGTCGAGGTTGGCGAAGGCTTCGGGCGCCCCTCCCTCGTGTCCATCGACGTTGTCGTGACCTCCTCGGACGCGCTGTCCGAGCGCGAGGCAGCGACGCGCGCCCTCGATGCGATCACCCGCGCGACCTGGAACAATCCCGAAATGGCACCGGTCAGCGTGCGCGCCCGAGTCCTCGTCGCCCACGACGACGCCGACGACCTCGAGGCCCCCGGCGCGCAGACCGACACCGTCGTCGACATGAGCGCCCTCGGCTTCGCCGACGAGATCGCGCGCCCCGACGAGCTCTACGACCGCTACGGCGCGCCCGAGTGCGACCCCGCCTGGAGGCCGTGACCGGTCGACGAGAGTCGGCCTCGTCGATACAGCTGAGTAACGACAAAGGGCGGCGAGGCGCGGACCAACCGCGCACCCGCCGCCCCAACCGATAGAGCTCAGGCCTCCCAGCGCGCCAGGCGCTCGGACAGGCCGATGTAGGTCGCGGGGGTCAGCGCGAGGAGGCGCTCCTCCACCTCGGCCGGCAGACCCAGGCCCGCGATGAACTCACGCATGTCTTCCGCGCCCACCTCGTGGCCGCGCGTCAGCTCCTTGAGGCGCTCGTACGGGTTCGCCATGCCGGTCGCGCCCGCGATCGCGGCAGCGCGCATCGCCTGCTGGACGGCCTCGCCGAGCACCGCCCAATTCGCGTCCAGGTCGGCCGCCATACGCGCCGCGTTGATCTCGATGCCATCCAGGCCGCGCACCAGGTTGTCGTAGGCCAACACCGCGTGACCAAACGCGACGCCCACGTTGCGCTGCGTCGTCGAATCCGTCAGGTCGCGCTGCATGCGGCTGGTCACCAGCGTCGACGCCAGCGAATCCAACAGCGCGTTCGACACCTCCAGGTTCGCCTCCGCGTTCTCGAAGCGGATCGGGTTGACCTTGTGCGGCATCGTCGACGAGCCCGTCGAACCCTGCGCCGCCAGGTTCTGGTGGAAGTAATCCATCGAAATGTAGGTCCACGCGTCCGTCGCCAGGTTGTGGGCGATACGGCCCGCGCGCGCCACGTCCGAGTACAGCTCCGCCTGCCAGTCGTGCGACTCGATCTGCGTCGTCAGCGGATTCCACGTCAGGCCCAGGCCCTCCACGAACGAGCGGGCCAGCGTCGGCCAATCCGCGCCCGGCACCGACACGACGTGCGCGGCCCACGTGCCCGTCGCGCCGTTAATCTTGCCCAGGTACTCCGTGGCCTCGACGCGCTTGATCTGACGGGACAGACGGTGCGCGAACACCGCCATCTCCTTGCCGATCGTCACCGGCGTCGCCGGCTGGCCGTGCGTGTGCGCCAGCATCGGGACGGCCGCACCGGCCTCGGCGAGGCCGCGCAGACGATCCAGGAGAGCGCGGATCGCGGGCAGCCACACCTGCTCGGTCGCCGCCTTGATGGTCAGCGCGTACGCCAGGTTGTTGATGTCCTCGGAGGTGCAGAAGATGTGGACGACCTCGCGCAGCGACGGCAGATTCGTACCCTCGCCCAGCTTGTCGGAGGCAGCCTGAAGGTATTCGCCGATCAGGTACTCGACGGCCTTGACGTCGTGGCGGGTGACGGCCTCGAACTCGCCCAGGCGCTTAATGTGATCGGCGCCGAAATCACGGGGGAGCGCGCGCAGGTAGTCGCGCTCAGCGTCGGTCAGCGTCGGGGCACCCGGCAGGACCGAGTTGTCGAGCAGGAAAATCAGCCACTCGATCTCGACGTGGACGCGCGCGCGGTTCAGGCCCGCCTCGGACAGGTAGTTCGCCAGGGGCGCGGCGACCGCGCGGTAGCGGCCGTCCAGCGGGCTGAGCGGTTCACCTCCGCCCGCCAGGTCCGAATAGCCGTGGGCAGTGGAGAAGAGTGTCATCGTGTCGCTCATACCCCTATCTTCCCAGAACGAGGGGCCATCGGGACGCCCAGTCCGTACGGCGGTTCGTGGCGTGGGTAACGTACGAGGCTGGGGCTGGGTGGGGTGCGCGCGACGGTTCCGGGCGTGTCGTCCACAGGGGTGGGTGGTGTCAGGCGGTTATCCACAGGGAGTGCCGCGCGGCTGGTGGTAGGGCAGTGAGGCGGCGTAGCGTGCGAGGACAAGCAACGACTCTTCCAACGACGGGAGACACCATGATTCTCGATCCGACCAGCCCAGGTCTGTCCCTCCAAGCCGCCCATGGCCTCGTCGACGGCCTGCGCGGGGTGCTCGCGGGCGCGACGTGCCCGCAGTGGACGGGAGTGGGAGGTGACTCCTACCGGGCACGCTGCGGCGAGACCGTCGCCGGTGCTCAGGCGCTCCTCGACCAGATCCAACAGGCCCTCGACCTCGTCCCCGCCTTTGACGCGGAGCGGGCGCACGGCCTCGCGCGCAGCCTCGCCGAGTCCACCGAATCAGCCGAACTCCATCCCGAACTCGTCATGCTCGGGGCGTGGTGACCATGGCCTTCGATCCGAACCGACACGTGTCCGTCTCCTCGGGCTCCTTCCACGTGGACGTCAACGAGCTGTGCGCCGCGCACACCCTCGTCACATACGAAGAGAACCTCTCGGTCGGCCCCGCGCGCCTCGCGCTGAATGCCGCACTGACCGAGGCCGACCTAGCCTCGATCTTCGCCCCGGAGACGGCCGCCGGCCTCGTAGGTGCGATCAGCGCCGCCCTCAGTGCCCTCGACGCCCTTCAGTCCAGCGTCGACGACCTGCGCTGGAAGCTGCAGGACGCGGCCCTCACCTACGCGGACGCGGAGGCCGGCGCTTCCCTGTGGGAGGCCGTACCCGGCAGCCCGTTGGGGGCGCAGCTTAGCTGGCGAAGTCTCGGAGCGTTCGCCATCTTCCCAGCCGGTGCCCTGGTCACCGGTGGCGGGGCGCTCTACCACGAGTTTCAGGACGCATCTGCGAGCGCGGGGGTGCCCTGGCTACCCGCGGTTCTCATGCCCGGGATGACGACCATGATGCGCAGGAGGGACCTGTGGAACGCCGCGATCGACGGTATCGCTTTTGCTCTGCATGGGGACGAGGAGTCCGGTGCATTGTTCCAGCGTGACCTCGGCAGGTTCGCCCTCGACGTGAATTCCCTGCCTGCGTTCCGAGGCGTCGCACAGGCACTAGCCGGGCAGGGGGTGAGCCAGGATCTGAACTCAACGTCGACACAGCCTGCGTCCGGTATCGCCGCGCTCGCAGCGCCCTGGGTGGCCGCCCTGTATAACCGCTTTGGTTGCGGGCACGGGGCGAGCTACGGGGTCGCCGTGCGTGGAACGGACGGGAACACTCGTGTTCATCACAACGAGGCAGCCGCCCATATCCCGTCCGGCACTCTCGATGCGCGAACGCAGGCCGCGCTCGCGGCCATGCCCGACACGGCACCAGATACCCACTACGAGGGCGTCACCACCAGCGCGGACACTATCGAGCACATCGTCGACATGCGCGGAGGGGACGCGGACAACGGAGAGATCGCCATCGAGGAACACGTGACGGTGGGCGAGGACGGCACGACGACTCGCTCGTGGACCGTCGACATCCGAGGCACCCAATCCTTCGCCATCGGGCAGTCAGGCCCCCAGGACATGACGACCAACCTGCAGGGCGTGGCGGGAATGGCCTCGGATCAGCTCAACGCCGTCATGGAAGCCATGGACGCGGCCGGGATCTCACCCGAGGACGCTGTCGAGTTCGCCGGCCACTCGCAGGGAGGCATCATGGCGGCTCAGCTGGCCGCCGATCCGGGCGTACGCGCACGCTACAACGTCGTCTCGGTCGTCACCGCCGGCTCGCCCACGGCGACGGTTGCGCCCAGCGACGTTCCCGTCCTCTCCTACGAAAACTCGGGCGACATTGTCCCCGGTCTAGACGGGAACGCGACCCGCGGGGACAACGTGACGACCGTCAGGTTCCACGACTACAAGGCCACGGCTCACCCCGAAGACCCGGTTCCCTCCTCGCACAGCGCGCCGCTGTACGTGGACGAAATCCGAAGCACCCTGGACGCCGCGCGCTCCTCGTCCGATCCGGGACTGGGCGCCCTGGCTGCCGCCGAGGCCCACCGCACCCAGGCGCTCGGCCTCACCCCCGGCACGCAGACCACCATCCACCACTATCAAACGAGGCGCATCACCCAGGGGTAATGCGCCTCGACGGAAAAGGGAAACGATACGTCAGTCCCGCTCGTCCTTCCTATCCCGCAGGATGCCAGAGACGATCGAGGACACCACGGAGGTGATGACCGCGCCGGCCAGACACGACCAGAAGCCGCCCGTCCTCATGGGGAATCCGAGCGACGTGGACAGCCACCCCGTCAGCGCGAACAGCGCAGAGTTCGTCACCAGGGCAAACAGGCCGAAGGTCAGGAGGTACACGGGGAACGCCAGCGTCGTCACCACAGGCTTGATGATCGAGTTCACCGCCGTGAACACCAGGGCGACGACCGCCAGCACGATAACGGTCTGCGAGGCCGACGACGACTCGATCGAGATCGACGAGACCAGACGGGTCGTCACCCACAGGCCGGCCATCGTGGCCAATAAACGAGCAATAAATTCCATTTCTCCATTCTTGCGCAGTGGGACGATGCTTGCACGGTCCACGTCCATGGGATAGGACTACACGCATGACCAACCTGCGCATTCGTCCCGCCGTCGCCTCCCTGCCTCGCTACGTCCCCAGCAAGACCGCGCCCGACGCCGTCAAAATCTCCTCCAACGAGATGCCGACACCTCCCAGCCCCGCGGTGCTTGAGGCAATCGCCCGTGAACTTGAGACGATCAATCGGTACCCCGACCTGACGGCAGCGCCCCTGCGAGAGGCCCTCGCGCAGCGCTTCGGCGTTCATGCCGACCAGGTGTGCGTGGGCACGGGTTCCTCGGCGATCCTCGTCGCGGCGCTGTCCGCCGTCTGCCAGCCTGGCAGTCAGGTGGTTTTCCCCTGGTGCTCCTTCGAGTCCTACCCGATCGCCGTTCCTTCCGTGGGCGGCGACCCCGTGCCCGTCGAGCTCCTCCCGGATGGTGCCCACGACCTCGACGCTATGCGCGCAGCGATCAACCCCGACACCGTCGCCGTCATCGTCTGCTCTCCCAACAACCCGACGGGCCCCGCCCTCACCTACGAGGAGATCGCCGGCTTCGTCGCCGACGTCCCCGACGACGTCATGATCATCGTTGATGAGGCCTACATCGACTTCGCGACCAAGCCCGGCGTGCGCACCGCTGTCCCCCTCATCGAGGAGCACCCCAACGTCATCGTTATGCGCACCTTCTCCAAGGCCCACGCTCTTGCCGGTGTGCGCGTCGGCTACGCCATCGGCGATCCCGAGGCGATCGGCGCGATCCAGGCCCTCCTCGTGCCCTTTGGCGTCAACTCCCTCGCCCTCGCCGCGGCCCTCGCCTCCCTGAAGGACGCCGAGGGCGTGCAGCGCGCGGTCGCCGAGATCATCGCCGAGCGCGAGCGCATCATCCCGGCCCTGCGCGAACTCGGCTACGACATCCCCGACAGCCAGTCGAACTTCTACCTGATCCGAGGCGACGTCTACGGCCTCGTCGAGGCATGCGCGCGCGTCGGCCTCATCGTGCGCCCCTTCCGTGTGGGCGTGCGCGTCTCAGTCGGCTCGCGCGAGCAGAACGACCGCTTCCTCGCGGTGGCCGCCGAATTCGCGCGCACCCCGGGCATCGGCGCGTAGGGCTGCGTGTGCGAATGGGCATGCCCGATGAACCGGACGCGCCCACGACCACCCAACGGGGTCCAGCGGATTAAGGGATCAGCAGCGAGGCAATGAGGAGCAGCGACCAACCGAGCTCGCTATAGCCGATGAGCTTAGGAGAGAAGGGGCGCGCGCGGGTCCGGTTCAGCGTCGGCATCACCCACGCGCGTGCGCTCAGGCACGCCCACACGAGGACGGGCCAGATCGTCAGCGCGCCGAACCACCACGCCACGGCCGCGCACAGCGTGAACGCCGCGTGCAGCAGCGTGGAACCCATTGCCCAGCGCGGGTCCTTGCGGCCGCGAATCATCGAGCGCACCAGCGGAACCGTGCCGATGTAGTGCAGGCCGAACGCCGCGCACGTCGCCCACGCGTGGAGCGTCACCGCGGACGGTGAACCGTCGGCGACCGCCAGCGAGAACGCCACGGGGCCCATGATGTTACCCGCCAGGATCGAGGCCGCACGGGCACCCAGGGAGCGCTCGCGGCCCTTCCACACGAGGCAGAGCGCGGACGAGGCCAGGGGCGCGAAGGCGATTGCCCACCACAGCAGCTGCGGGCGCAGGGCGAGGAGGGTGGCACCGGGGAGTGCAGCGAGCACGGCGTAGGTGAGGACCGCCGGGGCAATCCGGGCGCGGCGCTTGGCGGGGGTTTTGACCCACAGGCACACGGCGGAGAACATCTGGAACGCCATCGCCCATGCGACCAGCATGAGGACGACCATCCACGAGAAGGTAAAGGACAGCGCCCACCCGAGCAGCGGCGGGAAAGCCATCATCGTCCACGCGCCGTGCTGGTCGGAGATCCAGCCGTCGCGGGCAAGCTTGCGCATACGGGGGTTGCTGTGGTGGCGCGGCTTCGGACGTCCCTGGGCGCACCCCAATGCGCGGTTTGGGGAGCTCTCCGCGGTGCTTTCGGACGTTGTGTGTGTCTGCTGCGCTGCACTGTGCATAGCCTTAGCTTAGTGAAGGACGCCTGTGAGGCTCAATACTGGGAGGTTCACAACGTGAGACTGAAACGGGAAAATTTCAACAATCGGTGAAATATGGGGGGCATGTCCACATCTGACACAGTGACAACTCAATCCCCCGTCCTTTCCTCCGAGGACCGCAGCGCGCGCATCGCCGTCACGGTCTTTCCGCTGCTGATCCTGGCGGCCTTCGCGATCGCCATGATCACGCCCGACACCTTCAAGCCGCTGGCTCCCGGCGTGAACTGGGCGCTCGGCGTCATCATGTTCGGCATGGGCCTGACCCTGACGCTGCCCGACTTTGGGCTCATCGTCAAGCGTCCGCTGCCCGTGCTCGTGGGCGTCGTCGCGCAGTACCTGATCATGCCCCTCGTCGGTTGGGCCCTGTGCTACGTGTTCCGCCTGCCCGACGCGGTCGCGGTCGGCGTCATCCTCGTCGGTTGCGCGCCCGGCGGTACGGCCTCAAACGTGATTTCCTACCTGGCGAAGGCGGACGTTGCCCTGTCGGTCACCATGACCTCGATCTCGACGCTGCTCGCGCCCCTCATGACGCCGCTGCTCACCGCCTGGCTGGTGGGCAATCGCATGCCGGTTGATGGTGCGGCGATGGCGAAGAACATCCTGCTGATGGTTCTTGCCCCCGTCCTGGGCGGTTTCCTCGTGCGCTACATTGCGGGCAAGTTTGTGGAGAAGATCCTGCCGATCCTGCCCTGGATCTCCGTACTGGGCATCTGCTACGTGCTGGTCGTCGTCGTGTCGGGCTCGGTCGACAAGATCCTCACGTCGGGCGCCCTCATCATCGCCGTGGTCATCTGCCACAACCTGCTGGGCTACATCTTCGGTTACCTGGCCGGACGCGTCGGCCGCGGCTCCGACAAGGCGGCGCGCACGACCGCGATCGAGGTTGGCATGCAGAACTCGGCGCTGGCCGCGACGCTGGCGAAGACTCACTTCGCCGCCACCCCGGAAACCGCGCTCCCGGCGGCCGTGTTCTCCGTGTGGCACAACCTCTCCGGCGCTCTGCTGGCGATGTTCTTCCGTCGCTGGAAGAACGGCGGAGCGGCCTAAATCGACGAGGCCGGGGCGGGGAGAGCACTGATCTCCGCGTCCGGTTCTCAGCTGAGTAGATGACGAGGAGGGGGCAGCCCGCAGGGGTCGCCCCCTCCTCGTGCGTGCTCGCGGGTTGCCCCTCTTCGTATCGAGTGGTGTGGCCATCACGCTCGTTCGTGATTCGTGCAGTGGATTGTGTCAATGATGCACGAATGATCGTTGACCGCGAGGAAATTAATGGCATGAAAATGCGATATGATTCGCAGGTACCCATCACAAATACTCGAAGGAGTAACCCTCATGAAAAAGCGTCTTCTGACGGCCGCCCTCGTTGCACTGCTGCCCCTGAGCTTGGCCGCCTGTGGTGGGCAGTCCAAGCAGGCTGCCTGCCAGATCATCAATGACAAGGCCGTCAAGGCAATTGATGGCCTGGATCCGAGCAACACGGAAGATATGATCCAGGGCATGACACAGGTTGCGACTGTCCTGAAGTCTGACGACATTACCAACAAGGATGTGAAGGCTGCTGCGGTGGCTGCGGGCGATAGCGCTCAGGCTCTCGCCGATTTCGCCAAGACGGTGGGTGATGATCCTTCGTCAGATCAGATGACTGAGGCTATGGATCTGTACACGACCTTCGCGACGTCGATGTCGTCGCTCGAGACGGTGTGCAACGGGAAGTGACGAGCAACACCAGATTTTATGCGCCCGCGTGCGGGCGTTAAGAGTTGAGGGCGGCCCCGCGGGGCCGCCCTCAACTCTACCTTGACGCGTGTCACATGCTCGTCAGAGTGTCACTTACCGGTGCACACCGACTGAAGGCTGTTCATTGAATTCAGGTACTCTGTTGTCGCTGACAGAATCTGGGCGCGCTGCTCGGAGGTCGGCTGATCGTCGGCTGCCTTGGTCGCGTCGAGAAGCTTCTGTGCACTGTTCGCCAGGCCATTTGCCGCCGACTTGACATCGGGGTTGGTGATCTCGTCGGACTTCATGATGTCGATAAAACTCGACAGGGTCTTGATCACCGAGGCCTTGTCCTTATTGTCGAGGCTTGAGGAAATAGCATTGGCCTTGTCGTCGAGAATGGCGCAGGCTTCCTCCTTCGTCTGACTCGATTTCGAAGGGCTTGACGCGGAAGGTGATGCCTGCGTAGGTGTGCTGGTCGGCTCCTGCGAAGGTGCGGACGATGATGAGGGTGAGGAAGTTGGGTTGCTGGACTTGAACGGACTGCAGGCCGCCATGCTGAGGGGCAGAATGACGATGAGGAAGGCGGTTGCGATGCTGCGCTTCATGGGATGCTCCTTGAAATGTTGAAGTTTGTGTTCGCATTCAGTCTAGCCCCAACCGGGTGAAATTAACATATCGGTCAGCGAGGTAGCGGTAACACGGAATGCCAGGGTTAGACGGTGATCTGGATCGGTCTTTGACCCCGTTTGGTGTCAGATTGTTGCGTGTTCTGTCAATCCGTTTGGCATCCGTGGTTTGTCCTGTGTTGCCGTTGGGCCTGACCTCTGTCCCGAGGTGTCGTTTCCGGCCGTGGCTCCGATAAGGCGGCGCGCACGACCGCGATCGAGGTTGGCATGCAGAACTTGGCTCTGTCCGCGACGCTGGCGATGTTCTTCCGTCGCTGGAAGAACGGCGGACAGGCCTAAATCGACGAGGCCGGGGCGCAGGAGTGCTGATCTCTAGCTCTGGTTATCGGTCGAGGAGACGGCGAGGAGGGGCGGCCCATCGGGCCGCCCCTCCTGCGTTGCTCATGAGTCAGTGGTTGCTCACTTGCCCACGTTGCACAGGTTGGTGAGCGTCTCCTGGTGCGAGCTCATGTTCTGGATCGCGTTCGTGTATTCGGCGATCTTGCTGAGGTCGTTCTCGACGTAGACGGCCTTGATCTGGTCGGTCACGGCCTGAGCGTCCTTGGCGAGATCATCGACGGCGTTCTTCACGTCAGCGTTCGAGATGGAGCTGGAGGCCGACTTGTAGGCGTCGGTTTGTGCGTGTCTGCATGGTCTAGCCTTCCAATACGTGAGCAGAGTCATGCTGTGACCGTTGAGTCAGGATCTCGGAGGCCGATAGGCTCGGAGAGCATCCATTTTCAACACACCAAGGAGCAATCAAATGAAGCGCCGCATCGCTGCCGCAATCCTCGTGACCCTTCTCCCCCTCGGCATGGCTGCCTGCGGGTCCCAGTCGAAGGCTGACGCCTGCAAGCTGCTCGAGAAGCCTCTCAACGACGCGAGCCTCGCCCTCGCGAATTCAGCACAGAACGGTGACGCTACCAGCATCGCTGACACCTACACCACGTTTGCCACCACCTACGAAGAGGCCTCCAAGAAGATCACCAACAAGGAGATTAAAGAGTCCGTCGATCAGGTTGCGGCCGGATGGCGTGCCGCTGCTGACAACTCGGGTGTCCTGAAGGCGGATCCGATGAGCATGGACGTCCAGAAACTCGAGGAGTACCAGAAGATCATGGAAGATCTGAACACGAAGCAGACCGAGCTGTTCGACAAGTGCGAATTCAAGCACTGATTCGTCACTGAAGCGGATATAGCGATGGGGAGCGGCCCAATGGGCCGCTCCCCATCGCTATGCGATCGATGACTGAGCGCTCAGAAGCGTGTCATCACTTCAGTATCGAGGGGCACAGGTTACCGAGCGAGAGCAGCGACGTGGTCAGGTTCTGCGTCAATCGCTCCGCCTCTTTCTGGTCGGCGGCATTCGGGTTCGACTGGTACTTCTTGCTGAAGTTGACCATGTCCGAGAGGGCCGAGGCCACCTTGCTGGATGCCTGCTTCACGTCGGGGTTGGTGATCTGCGGAGAATTCAGGGCGTCAATGGTGGCCTGAGCAGCTGCCAGTGCCTGTGTGGGGTCGCTGTTGTCTTTGTAGCTGTTGGCGAACGACGTCAGCTGGTTGTCGACCAGGCTGCAGGCTTCATCGACGGACTGGCCGGAGGCACCGGGTGCCTTCGTCGGGACGGGTGCCTGCGTGGGAACAGGAGCCTGCGTGGCAGTGGGGGCCTGCGTCGGGTTGGCGCTGGCGGTTGCAACGGGTGCCGGGGTGCTGGGGGTGGCCTTACGGGACTTCCCGTGGCATGCTGTCACGCCCAGCGGGAGCGTGATGATGAGCAGAGCTGCTGCAAGACGACGCTTCATGGAGATTCTCCTCAAAGTGAATGATGGGTACGACCTCAGTCTAACGGGCAATTATACTCTTTCGACCCATCGGTCAGTGATTCTCAGCATAGTGTCTATACAAATGTCGCCGGGACCAAACGGTCCCGGCGACTCACCGTCGGGGTGGCGGGATTTGAACCCACGGCCTCTTCGTCCCGAACGAAGCGCGCTACCAAGCTGCGCCACACCCCGGTGCCGTTCGAGTATAGCCTCACCCCGTCGATATTCCCAAACGGAGACGGAGTGAGCGCTCGAAGTGTGGTCCACGCCGCATGTTGTCAGGCCGCGTCGAGCGTCAGAAAGCCCGGCAGCCTGCGGCGGTGACGCCTTCCTACGCGGGGTGCACGTGCAGCAGCGACGCCTCGGGGCGCGTCGCGATGCGAACCTTTGCGCAGGGGGAGGTCCCCAGGCCAGCTGAGACATGCAGCCATGCCTCAGCGCCGTCCGGAGCCTCCCACCGCTTCAAGCCCTTCGCGTACGGGCGCGAAATATCGCAGTTCGTGATGATCGCACCGACTCCGGGAATCCCGATCTGGCCGCCGTGCGTGTGCCCGGCGAGGATCAGGTCCGAGCCCGCCGATGTCAGCGCGGACACGACGCGTGTGTAGGGAGCGTGCGTGACGCCCACGCGCAGGACGCCCGGCTCCGCCCACGACGAGGCCGGCGCTCCCACTCGATCCCGGTGGATGTGAGCGTCATCCGTGCCCAGCAGAGACACCGTGCCGGCGGGCAGGGTGATCGTGCCGGCAGCATTCGACAGGTCGACCCAGCCGGCCTGGCGCATGCGGCGCACCATTGGCAGGTAGGGAAGATCAGGAACAACTCTCGCCGGGTGCGGCTTTGATCGTGACAGGTAGCGGCTCCAGCGCTTCGGGATCGGCGAGTAGTAGTCGTTTGATCCGAGCACGAAAGCGCCCGGATGGGACAGGAATGGACGGTACGCGTCCATCACCATATCCAGTGCGTCCACGGACCCGAAGTTATCGCCGGTCGCCACGACCATGTCGAAACGCTCCGAGGTCGCGACGTCGGACAGGAAGCGCAGGAGAAACTCCTGCCCGGCAAACAGGTGCAGGTCCGCAATCTGGAGGATCGTCACCTCGGGAACGTTGCCCTTGATCGGGACGTCGTAGCGGCGCAGCACCGGCATCGTCCGCTCGACCGAGCCCCACGCGAGCGCCGCGCCACCCGCGGCCAGGCCGGCGAGACCCAGCCCGCCGACGATCGCTCCCGCGGTGCGCAGGAGGCCACGGCCTCGTCGAGCGGACGAGGCCGTGGCCCCTGCGAGTGTGGACGCGATGTCAGTGGTCATTGCCGGTGGGTGACGCGCTCGGCGTGGGAGTGGGGGTCGCGCCGCGCTGAGGCGTCGTCGCACCGATGTTCGCGTTCGACACGGCCTCCACCGGGGTGCCCGCCAGCGCCTGCGTCATGTAGGGAGCCCAGATGTTCTGGCCGACGTAGGTCTCACCGAAGATCTCGGAGTGGTAGACGCCATTGATGACAACGCCGGACACTTCCTGCGAGGAGTTGTCGCCGTGACCCACCCACGCGGACGTCGCGAGCGACGGCGTGAAGCCCGTCAGCCACGTGTTCGCGTGGCCGTCGGTGGTACCCGACTTAGCGGCGAAGGGGCGGCCGTCGCCCAGGCGCGTCGCCGTGTAGTACTGGCCGGCCGAGGCCGTCAGAAGTGCCGCCGTCTTATTCGCGACGTCAGGGGAGATGACCTCCTTGCAGTCCGCCGTAAACTCCTTGAGAACGTTCTCGTCGCGGTCGGTCACGGACTCGATGGACTGGGGCTTGCACTGCTGACCGGAGTTCGCGATCGTGGCGAACACGGAGGCCATGTGCAGCGGGGAACTCGACACGGAGCCGAGGATGTTGGCGGGGAAGGGGGAGGGGACCTCACCGTCCTCCGTGACGCCCATGTCATAGGCGGTTTGGAAGATGGAGCAGAAGTCCACACGCGACGCCATGTTCACGAAGGCCTGGTTGGCGGACAGGCCCGTCGCGCGCACGACGTTCATGGAGCCGGTCTTGCCTGCGAGGTCGTTGACCTGGTAGCCCTCAGTGGTGATGGCGCGGCCATCACACTTGAAGGATCCGTTGGGGTAGAACGTGTTGGCCGAACCCACGGTCTCGTAGGCCGAGTGTCCCTCCTTGAACCACTCCAGGAGGGTGAACACCTTGAAGGTCGAACCAACCTGGAAGTTGCCGTCGGCCGAGTAGTTCGCCATCGTCTGGCCGCTCTCGATGCCGTACGTCGTGTTCTGAGCCATCGCGAGGACCTTGCCGGTGCGCGGATCCAGGGAGACAATCGCGTCGTTCAGGCCGGACGCGTCGCCGACGGGAATCGCGTTCGTCAGGGACGCGTAGGCTGCGCTCTGCTTCGCCGGGTCCAGCGTGGTGCGAATGGTGATGCCCTGCGTCTTGAGCAGGCGCTCGCGCTCGATGCGCGTGGAGCCGAAAGCCGGATCCTCCAGGAACTGCGACAGGACGTAGTCACAGAAGTAAGCCTGCGCGGACGGCGCGCCGGAGCAGCCCTCGGAGGACACCGTCGGATGCAGCATCGACTCGACGCTCGTGGCGACGCCCTGGTCGTACTCCTCCTGCGTGATGACACCCTGCTCGAGCATCGTGGCCAGGACCGTGTCGCGGCGTTCCTGGGCGGCCTCGGGGTGGGTCAGCGGATCGTACTGGACGGGGGACTGAACGAGGCCAGCGAGGAGCGCAGCCTCCAGGTAGTTCAGCTCCGACGCGGACTTGGAGAAGTATCGCTGCGAGGCGGCCTCGACACCGTAGGTGATGGGGCCGAAGGGGGCGATGTTGAGGTAACCCGTGAGGATTTCGTCCTTCGACTGGGTCTTCTCCAATGCCAGCGCGTACTTGATTTCGCGCAGCTTACGCTCAGTGGTCTGCTCGGTCGCCGCGCTCACCTGGTCCGCGTCGCCCTCAAGGTAGCCGCGCTCTGCCAGCGAGTTACGCACGTACTGCTGGGTGATCGTCGAAGCGCCCTGGCGGCCGCTGTCGCCCAGGTTCGTCACGAGCGCACGAACGATACCCGTGGCATCGACGCCGTTGTGCTCGTAGAAGCGCTTATCTTCGATCGCGACGATCGCCTTCTTCATCACGTCAGCGATGTTGGCGCTGGGCACCACGATGCGCTGCTTGTCGTAGAAGTGCGCGATCACGCCGCCGGAAGAATCGAGGAGCTGCGACTCCTCGGCCGGGGCCACGGTCTGCAGGTCACCGGGCAGCTCGTTGAAGACGGAGGGGACCGACTTTGCTGCCAGCGCGGTGGGCCCCGCGACGGGGACGAGCATGCCGGCCGTGACGACGCCCATGAGCGAGGACACGCTCAGGAACGCCAGCAGCAGCGCGAGCAGCTGGGCCGGTCGGACAGCGCGAGAGTGAGAGTGCGACATATTCCTAGCTTACGTGTCAGCGCGTTCATCTGGCGTTTGGCGAGGCGTGAGAATTGCCTGATGAATCACCTTGAGGTGCCTTCGACAGTGGTCGCAGCGTTTGCACCCGCACACGTATGTGTGTATGGTCACAAGTAGGGCTCGAAATACAGTGAAGTGGAGTTCCACGATGTCAACGCAAGGCGACGACCAGAGCTGGGTCGCCCGCGCGCTCTGCGCGTCCATCGAACCGGACGTGCTGTTCGTGCAGGGTGCCTCCCAGCGTCAGGTTCGTATGCGCTGCTATGAATGCGAGGTTCGTCTCGAATGTCTCGCCGACGCTCTCGAATCCGAGGCGAACTACGGCGTGTGGGGCGGCCTGACGGAACGTGAACGTCGAGCGATTCTGCGCCACTATCCTCACGCGGACAACTGGCTCGAGTGGCTGCGCACATCCGACGAGCCGCTCGCCCGCGAGCTCCGCAGCCCCCACGTCCCGAAGGTCCTGTCCTTCGTGCGCCCCCAGTTGACGGGCGGGTAGGATAGAGACATGACTAAATGGGAATACTCCACGATTCCGCTGCTCACGCACGCGACGAAAGCAATTCTCGACCAGTGGGGCGCCGACGGGTGGGAACTCGTCCAGGTGATCCCCGGCCCCACGGGTTCGGAGAACCTGGTGGCCTACCTCAAGCGTCCGATTGAGGAAGCGCCCGCCGTTCAGAACTGACGCGCGCAGCTCTGCGCACCAACGAGGCCGTGGCTCCGACATGCGTGTACCGCACGGGGCCGCGGCCTCGTTTGCGTCACAAAACAAATGGGTTGGGCCCGACACCTCGCGGTGTCGGGCCCAACCCTGTGGAGGCTGCGGTCAGCGAGCGCGACGCGCCAGGCGATCGACGTCGAGGAGGGTCACGGCGCGACCTTCCAGACGGATCCAGCCGCGCGACACGAAGTCGGCCAGAGACTTGTTCACGGTCTCGCGCGAGGCGCCCACCAGCTGGGCCAGTTCTTCCTGCGTGAGGTCGTGGGGGACGTGGACGCCCTTGTCGGTCGCGGTGCCGAAGCGGTCCGCAAGGTCCAGGAGGGCCTTGGCGACGCGACCGGGAACGTCGGAGAAGACGAGGTCGGAGAGGGATTCGTTGGTGCGGCGCAGGCGCTGCGCGAGGGCGCGCAGCATGTGCTTGGCCAGCGTGGGGTTCGTGTCGAGCACGTGCATGAGGTCCTCGTGCTCGAGGTAGAGGAGCGACGCCGGGGAGACGGCGGTCGCAGTGGTCGAACGCGGGCCCGGATCGAAGAGCGTGAGCTCGCCGATGATCTCACCCGGGCCGAGGACGGCGAGGAGGGACTCGCGGCCGTCGCTCGACGTGTGGCCGAGCTTGACCTTGCCCTCGGTCACGATGTAGAGGCGATCGCCGAGATCGCCCTCGTCGAAGAGGGTCTCACCGCGACGCAGGGTCGTATGACCCATCTTCTGCTGGAGGGACACCTGCTGTGCATCATCAAGGCCACCGAACAGCGGCACCTGGCTGATGAAGTTTCCGTCACCGATCATGGTGCGGAGCTCCTTCCGCTCGTGCCCGAGTTGCTCGGGCGTTCCGATTTGGACTGCGCGGTGAGTCCCATGCGTTACACCGCTCACTAGGAGGTACCGCGTATCACACCATTATGCCCTATCTATCAGGTGAAATGGGCTTCATTTCGCGTTGTGTGTGACCTGTCTAATGAAATAGAGGTTATTTGGTGTGTGCGCTGACGTGCTCTGATAGGGCGTCGGCCACGGCCTGCGGTGCTTCTTCGGGGAGGAAGTGTCCGGCTTCGCGAATGACGATCTGCGTCAGTGGCGCATCCACGAACTGGGCGTCGGCCGCGTGATCCAACGCCGACCATGCCCCGTCGTCGCGCCCCACCAGGGACAGGACGGGAACGCGCAACGGTTCGGAGAGGATGCGTCGCTCCTCGCGCGAGATCTTGCGTGCGGCGCTCAGGCCGCGCAGCGCGGTGTGCGCGGCGAAGGGGCGACGCAGCGCGGCGCGGTATGTGCCCGACTGGGAGACGAGGTCGTCCACGTTCCCGGGCGAGGCCCACGCCCGGAACACGGTCGTCACGAGAGAGCCCGAACGCAGCGCGCGCTCACGCCCGGTGGGCAGCGCGAGGCGACCCTGCAGGACGCGGCCACCCGCCCAGGGTGCGCGACCGATCACGGCTTGGACGCCGAGGGGGTGCGGTGCCGACAGGACGGCCACCGATTGCAGCTCGAGGGGGGCCAGGGCGCCGATCATCCATGCGACCGTGCCGCCGATCCCCATGCCCGCCACGGAGAACGAGGCCACGCCGAGCGCGCGCACGACACCTATCACGTCGTTCGCCATCTGCTGCAGGTCGCAGTCTCCGCGCGTCAGGTCGGAGGTTCCGAAGCCTCGTAAATCGAGGGCGAACACGCGCGAGGTTGACTCTGCGAGGGTGGGCAGGACATCTCGCCATGCCCACCAGTGCTCGGGGAAGCCGTGCAGGAGGACGAGCGTATGGTCCATGCCCTCGCCCATGTCAGCGACGTGGAATGCGGCGCCGCCAGCGCTCACGTGCCGATGGGTCCACGGACCCTCGAGCTCGATCGCGCTGGCGGGAATCAGAGTTTTCACTTGCGGGCCGCGTCCTTCGCTGCCTTCTTACGGGCGCGCTTGGAGTAGAAGGCGCCCGCCGGGTTGGTGGCTTCAATCGAGGTGCGCAGGGCCTCCTCGGCGCGGCCGGTACGGCGCGCCGAGTGAGACACGTACGCCAGGCCGATGAGGGCGATGCCCAGCAGTGCGAAGCGGCCGGAGTATCCGGAGGCCTGCAGGTGGTGCGAGAGGTTCGCGCCCAGGGAGCCCGTGTTGGTCAGTGCGGTGAGCGCGGACAGTACCGATGCGGCGGTGATGCCGGGGGCCATGAGCCACGGCAGACCCATGATGAGGGTCACGATGCCCATCAGCCATGCGCCTAGCGAGGAACGGCGTGCGACCACGAAAAGGATCGCGGAGATGATGATCGCGCCCAGGAGCTCGCCCAGCGCCACGATGGATGCGACACCGGTGTACATGGGCGCGGCGTCCGCCAGCGTCATGCGCGCACCCGCGTCGGCGGCCAGGTACCAGCCGGCGGGCACGAGCAGCAGGAACAGCAGGAAGGACAGCCAGTGCGCGCCCGTGCGCGAGGGCATCTCCGTGATCTCGGGGGCGGCGGAGAAGATCTCGTCGTCCAGGCTCGAAGGCGCGCCGGACTTGTCGCCGCGCGCGGCGGTCGACGCGATGGCGGCCAGGGTCGCGGCCTCGCTGTCCTCGTTGCCCTCGCCCAGCAGGGAGCGGCGGCGCGGGCGTGTGGCCTCGGCGGCATCCTGATCCTCGAAGGAGTACGAGGCTTTGGTGTCTTGCGTCGGCAGCTGGGCCGTCGGCTCGGTGAAGGGGGTCGCTTCCTCGGCCGTGGGCTCGTCCTCGGCGGAGGTTTCGGCGGGAGCGTTCTCCTGGGCCGCGACAGCGGGAATCGAGGGGGACAGTGTCTCGTCGTCGCCGAAGATCATGGAGCGGCGCGAGGACGGCGAGTGGGTGGAGGCTTCGGCGGCTGCGCCACCGACCGCGGCGACCTTGCCCTCGGAGGGCTCATCCTCGCTGGAGGGGGCCTCGGCCTCGTCGGTCGCCTCGTCGTTGGCCTCGCTCAGGGCGGCGGCCGCCTGCGCGGGCGTCATCACGGGGGCGAGCGCGGGCTCCGTATCCTCGGTCGCGTCCTCGGTGGCCTCGTCTGCGGTGGCCTCGTCCGTGGAGGAGAGCAGGGAAGCGAAGGAATTCTCGGCGTCTTCCGCCAGGTGCGAGGAGGCTTCGGGCTGCTCGCCCTCCTCGTTCGACGAGGCGGGGGCGGGCTCATCGGAAGCGGCGTCCACTGCGGGAGCCTGGTCCTCGGTCGCTTCCTCAACGGGAGCCTCATGAGGGGCATCTTCGGCGGTCTCGGGCTCCTCGGTTGCCTCTGCGGCCGGAGCGTCGGCCTCGGCGGGCTCATCGGTTCCCTGATCAGCGACCGGAGCGTCGGCGGGAGACTCCTGCTCGGCCTGCTCCTGCTCGGGGGTGGCCTCGGCCTCGTCGGAGGAAGAAATGACCGGCAGATCGCCCTCGGGGGCGGACACGATGGGCAGCTCACCGGTGGAGATCTTGTCCTCGATCGTCGGCTTGAGCGGTGCTGCGGCCGGCACGCGGCCCGTCAGGCCGCCGATCGCGACCGCCTCGATTTCGCCCGTGTGGATGGGTTCGCTGGACTCGCCGATGATCGCCGACGCGTCGGAATCCTCGCCGGGCAGCTCGATCTCCTCGCCGGTCAGCACCACATTGTCAGGTGCCTCCTCGGCGCGGTCGCGCTGGGCGTCAAACTCGTTATCAGACATGCTTCCTCCTTATACCTGCCCACATATTACGGTCAGCGTGCGCGCTTGCGCGTATTAGCCCTCGGCAGGCCCCTCTTTTGCTGTCGAATCCTCATCGGCCTCGAGCTTCTTGAGCGCCCGCACGCGGGCCCACAGCACGCCCATCGAGGCGCAGCCGGTCGCCATTCCGAGCGCCGCCAGCGGCGGGCTCGCGAGCGCTATCTTCGTCAGCAGGGATGATCCCGGGACGATCACGTTGCCCGTCAGCGACGCCCACACGGGCAGGACCACGTACGTGGGGAGCACCAGGATGAACCAGCTCGCGATCTGCGTGCCGGTGATCGACCAGCGGGCGCTCACGACGAGCACCGCGAACGCGACGCCCGCTCCGAGCGCGAGCCAGTGCATCGGCTCGAAGCTCTCGGTGACCCCCTCCAGGCCCATGGCAGCGACGTTCGTCGTGTCCGAGGGGGCCGCCGCGACCATCAGCGTGCCCGCCGCGACCGCCGCGGGAAGCGCCACCGTCGTGCCGAATCCGTGGCGGTGCACGCGGGCCAGAGGCACGCGCGTGCTCATACCGGCGCGCACTCGCACCGACTTGATCGTCAGCGCGCACGCGCCGAGCATGAGCGACATGCACACCGGGTACAGGCACCAGGACACGCCCGCGATGATGTCCTCGGCACCCACGGACGACTTCATGAGAAAAGGAAGGCGCGCCACACCAAAGAACTGAGCCACCGCCACGACCAGCGACCACACGAAGGTCACGACCATGCCCGCGCTCGACTCCTCGCAATTGAGGGCGATGAGGGCCAGCAGCAGTGACGCGAGCGCCATACCGATAAGCCCCTCGACCGAGGCCAGGGGCTGGCCGACCGAGGCCAATGCCTGCACGTCGACCATCGAGGACCCCAGGAACACCAGGGCGATCGGGGCGAAAACGAACGCGAACAACCCCGAGCGCAGGCGCGCGGAGAGGTTTCGATGCTGCAAAAGCGTCATGCCCCTAGTGTAGAGGGGTGAGTATCGAAGCCCTCGTCGACCCTGCACCCGCCGTGTTGTGCGCGGCGGCAGCCCGACCCGACGTCACCTCCGCCATGAACGAGGCCCACGCAGCTCTCGCCGATCTGCGCTTCAGCGAGGGGCTGCGCCGAGGCTGGGAGGAGGCGCGCGCGGAGGCGGCCGTGCGCGAGGCCGCCGCCCTGTCCATCATCGAGGGCGCTCGCACAAGCGTCGACGACGTGCGTGCCCTGTCCATGGCTGACGATGGGGGAGCGGCCTCGGACCCGGGGGCCGCACTCGCGCTGGGGATCTGGCGCTCGCAGTGGAACCTCGCCTCGCGCTTCCCCGCGCTCAACACCCGCTCCCAGGGGGGCGCGCGCGTCGCCCCCACGCCCCTTCCCGCGCTGATCGCGGGACTGCACAGGGACGCCTGCTCGGGGCTCGTTGCCGCCGGCCTCGTCGAGTCGCGGTCCGTCGCCGTGCCCGCCGACCCGTCCCTGCTCGCACCCGCCCTCGCCTACGCGCGCTGCGATGCGCCCGGCCTCGCCGTCGCTGCCGCCCTGACCGCCCACTTCCGTTTCCGGCGCGTCTTTGACCCGGCCTCGTCCGTCGTCGGCGGCGGACTGGCCCGGTGGATTCTCGTCACCCGAGGAGTCGACCCGACCGGCGTGTGTGTGCCGGCCGCCTACGACGCGCTCGACCCGGCGCGCGCGGGACGCGAACTCGCCGGGTGGGTGAGCGCCGACGAGGCCGGCCTGGCCCGGTGGATCATCCACTACTGCGCGGGAGTCGTCTACGGCGCCCAGGTGGGGCGCGACGTCGCCCGCCACGTGCAGGCGGGCCGCCTCTCCTAGGGCTGTTTCTCAGCGGCGCAGGAGCGCGCAGGCCGCCGCTCCCACGGCGACGCCGGCGATGAAAGGCACCGCGACCTTCGCGGGCGTGGGAACCTCGCGCGGCAGGACGCGCACGGTGGACGTGAAGGTGAGGGTGGGCCAGCCTTCGCGCTGCGCCATCTCGCGCAGGGCGCGGTCCGGGTTGACCGCGTAGGGGTGGCCGACCAGGCGCAGGAGCGGCGCATCCGACACCGAATCCGAGTACGCCGAACACTCCGACAGGTCCCAACCGCGCGCGCGAGCCAGGGCCTCGCAGGCATCCGCCTTGCCCTGCGCCTGATTGAAGTGCGTGATCTCGCCCGTGAAGCACCCGTCGTCGTCGACCGCCGCGCGCGAGGAGAGGACCTCGTCAGCCCCCAGCATCTGCGCGATGGGGCGCACCACCTGCTCGACCGACGCCGACGCGATGACGACGACATCCCCCGCGCGCTTGTGCGCCTCGATGCGCGCGAGCGCCTGCGCGTAGCAGACGGGCTGGATCGTGCGCTCGAGCGCGTCCTCCACCGTCGCCTCGAGGAACGCGGCGTTCCAGCCACGCCCCATGCGCCCCAGAGCCTGCGCCATCTGCTCCATGCGGGACTCGTCCGCGCCCGCGAGCAGGTAGGGCAACTGAACCAGGACGGAGGTGAGCGCGGTACGCCTGTTCATGAGGCCTGCCTCGATGAAGGGGCCAGAGAGCGCCACGTTCGAGGACGTGTCCAGAATCGTCTTATCCAGGTCGAAAAATGCCGCGCGTACCATGGCGTCTACTCCAGCGTTGGCTCAATCCACAGGGGTCCTCCATCGGATCCCTCTATGCACAGCGTGGCACCTCGGATTCGCGTTGTCCACAGGGGCGCGCCCACGGGTGGACGGGCCGCACGCTACGGGCGCATCGTCGTCCCATGAACACCCACATCACCCCGCATCGAGGAACCGTTGCCCTCGTCGGCCTCGCGCCGCCCGACCTCGACGGCGCGCGGGATGCCGCGGTTCTCGCGGGGGCGCGCGTGTGCTCGGACCCGGGCCAGGCCTCGTTGATTCTCGCCTCCGCGTCGGCTCCGGTACCCGAGGGAGTGCCCTGTGTGCGCGTCGGGCAGGGCGGTCAGGTGAGGCTGCCGGGGGACACCGCGCTCCTCGTGTCCCTCATCGCCGAGGCATCCTCCCGCACGCGCCGATCGGGTGCGGTGTGGGTGGTCGCCGGGATTGCTGGAGGGGTTGGGGTGACCGGCGTCGTTCGGCTGCTGGCCCGCGAGCGTGGGCGGCGTCGGGGTGCCCGATGGGGTGGGCGGCGCGGGGAGCGCGGTGCCCACCGAGCGAGGGTGGGAGAAGCGGTCGTCGTCGACGCGTCTGGGTCCGTGCCCGGTGTTGCGCTCGCGGGTGACCACGACGTTCCCGGCGTGCGGTGGGCGGATCTGGACGCCTCCGAGGACTCCTACCTGCCGTCGCTGCGCGATCATCTGCCCGTCGTTGGTGGAGTGCGTGCCCTCGTCGGGGATGCGCGCGGCGGCGTTGCCGCCGATGATCCCCGCGTGGTCGCGGCGTGCCGATCACTCGACGCGCCCCTCATCGTGGACGCGGGCCGATGGGACGCGCGGGCCGCACGGTGCGTGTCCGCGATCCACGCCGACGCGCTCGTCCTGATCACCCACGGGGACCTGGAGGGAGCCGCCGCCCTGTCGGCGATATGCGCGGCGCTTCCGCCTCCGTGCTCCGCGATCACGCTTGTGTGCGCTGGCGAGCGATGGGGAGCCGGTGTGCGCGAGTGTACCCCCGGGCCCATCCTGCGAGCCCCCACTCGCCCCGGGCGGAATCTGCGCGGCCTCATGCACGCCCTCGAATCTGCTTCCTCCTCGAGTGCAGGCGGGGCCGCTTCATCAACGGGCGGGCTACTTGAGATCGAGGCGCGCCATGCGTGACGCTCTGCGCCTGCTCGCCCGCGGTGAGGACCCCGCTCGTGCGGCCGCCGCGTGCGCGCCGCCCGGCAGCGGATCCGCCGCGGTCACCTCCACCCTGGAGACCCTACGCTCCCGGCAACGCGGCATGGACCCGCCCCTCGCGCGCCTCCTCGACGACCCGTCCGTCACCGATGTCCTCATCAACGGCACCCAGGCGTGGGTCGACCGAGGAGGCGGCCTCGTGCGCGTGGACGCCGACATCCGAGACGAGGCCGACGCCCGCCGCGCCGCCATACGCCTCGCGAGCGCGTGCGGCGTGCGCCTGGACGACGCGCGCCCCATCGCCGACGGCACTCTGCCCGGGGGAGTGCGCCTGCACGCGGTCCTCGCCCCCGTGTCTGGATCCGGCACGCTCATCTCCCTGCGCGTCCTTGGCACCCGTCGGCTGGGCGTCGCGGATCTCGAGGCCTGCGGGACGCTGCCCGGCGCGGTGGGGGCACTCCTACGCTCCCTTGTCGCCTCGCGCGCCAACGTCCTCGTCAGCGGGGCGACCGGAAGCGGGAAAACGACGCTCCTGAGCGCCGCGCTCTCCCTTGTTCCCTCTGGTGAGCGCATCATCTGCATCGAAGAGGTCGCCGAAATCGCGCCCGCCCACCCCCATTGCGTGCACCTCATCGAACGCAAGCCAAACGTCGAGGGGAGGGGCACGGTCACCCTCGCCGACCTCGTGCGTGCGGCCATGCGCATGCGCCCCGACCGCCTCGTCCTCGGCGAGTGCCGAGGCCCCGAAGTGCGCGACGTCCTCACCGCCCTCAACACCGGGCACGACGGCGGATGGGCGACGATCCACGCCAACGGGGCGCGCGACGTGCCCGTGCGGCTCGCTGCCCTCGGAGCGCTCGCTGCCATGAGCGAAGACGCCGTCGCCGCCCAGGCCGCCAGTGCCATCGACGCGGTCCTCCACATGCGGCGCGGCGCAGATGGGCGCCGCTGGGTGTCCGAGGTCGGGGTCCTCACGCGCGCTCGCGGGCCACTCGAGTGCGCGCTCGCGCTCAGCGCCACCGCCGATGGCTGCGTCGCCACGCACGAGGCCTGGCCTTCCCTCGCCCAAAGGATCGGGCTATGAAGGCAGGCTGGGATGCGTTCGTGGAGGGCCTCGGCCTCGGCGAGGTGATGTCGGTCAGCGTGTTCGTTATATGCGTGTGTGCGCTGTGTTTACGGTGTTGTATAGCCGTGTATTGGGGAGCGCGCGAGAAGCGTATCGTGAGCGCGTGGGCGCGGCCGACGCGCGCGCGTAACCCGGAGCACGAGGCCCGGGGGCGGTGGGGACGGTTACGTCCCGGGAAGGAACGATCCGCGCGCCACCGAGGACGTGCGCAGGGCCCGCCCACCCCGCGCGAGCTCTCCCTCCTCGTCGCCGAGGTCGCGACCCGTCTGCGTGCGGGAGCCCCCACTGCCGACGCCTGGGGCCTCGCCTTGGCGCGCATCGATGTGGGAGGGAGCGTCGGCGTGGATGATTCCTACCCTGCCGTCCTCGACGAGTGGGCGCGCGCGCCGACGCGCTGGCGCCCCCTGCGTCGAGCAGAAAGTGCACCGGGAGCGGCCGCATCCCGCGCAAGCGCCGCATCCGTTGCGCTTGCCTGCCGATTCAGCCACGGCCTCGGCGCTCCGCTCGCCGACGTGCTCGACGCGATCGGCTCCGCCATCGATGACGCGCAGGCGCTCGAGGAGGCGCGTCGCGTTGCCGCTGCCGGCCCGCTCATGTCCGCGCGCGTCCTCGCGGCCCTTCCCCTCGTCGGGGTCGCGTCTGCGCTCGCGCTGGGGGCCTCGCCCTGGCAGTTCTACACGGGAGGCGGGGCGGGGCGGATGTGCGCCTTCGTGGGTGTTGCTGCGTGGGCGGCGGGGGTGGCCTCGTGCCGACGGATCCTCGCCCGGTGTCGGCGCGTCGAGGAGGGGATGGACGGCGCGCTCGCCTGCGACCTCGTCGCCTCCGCCCTGGCCAGCGGCGCGGCGATCCCCCGCGCTCTCGACGCGTTGGCCGACGCCTGCGCCACCGAGACACTGTCGTGGGCCGCCGCCTCCCTGCGGCTCGGCGCGACCTGGGCGGACGCGTGGGAGGACACCCCCGAGTGGAGCCATTCCCTGCGCGACGCGCTCGAGGCCTCGTGGACCAGCGGAGCAGCTCCGGACACGCTGCTCGCCCGCAGCGCCGCCTGGGAGCGCCGCTCGCGCCTCGTCGACGCGAAGGCGCAGGCCGAGGAGCTGAGCGTCCGCCTCGTCGGACCGCTCGGTGCCTTCTTCCTGCCCGCGTTCCTGACCCTGGGCATCGCACCGCTGCTCGCTCACCTCGTGGGAGGAATCGGCGTGTAGTCGAGTTATCCACAGGGGTCGTGGGGCTTCGTTGGTTATCCACAGGGGCTCGAATCCGCGTGGAAACGTGGGACGGCACCCGCGCACACTGGCCTTGCGCGCGACCGCGCGCGAAGGAAGAAAGGACAGATCAATGACGATCATCGACAGAATCGACTGCGCAGCCACGCGCGCCCAGCTCATCGCGATGGCGGCCGTTCAGGAGGGAGCTCGGACCCTGCGGCCCCGGACCACGGCCGATCCCACCGAGGGGCGCGATCCCGAGGAGGGCGCGACCACCGTCGAGTACGCGATCGGCACCATCGCCGCCGCCGGTTTCGCTGGCCTGCTCATCGTGATCCTCAAATCGGACACCGTGCGCGCCGCCCTCGAATCCGTCATCCAGGAGGCGCTGAATACCCGATGAACAGCGACGAGCGCGGATACGTCACCGTCGAACACGCCATCGGTTTCGTCGCCGTCACCCTCGTCGTCGGCGTCATCGTCGCCGCCGCACAGGCCGGGATGACCGGAGCGTCCCTGTGCCAGGCGGTGCGTGAGGGTGCCCGGGCCGCCTCCATCGGAGCGGCCGACCCGCAGGGAGCGGCCTCGGCCGCCTATCCGCCCGGATCCTACGCGGTCGCGCGCTCCGGCGGGTGGGTGAGCGTCACCGGCACCGCCCCCTACCGCGGGGCGGCTGGCTGGGTCGGGGGCATCGCCCGATGCTCGGTGACCACCATCGACGAAGGAGACCTGCCGTGACGCTTGAACCGACAGCCCCGCGTGCAGCCGTGTCTCGAGGTGGGCCTGTTGCGGATGGGTACGCCGGCGAACGTTCCGACGAGGAAGGTTCTGGAACCATCAATTCCGTGGGGCTCATTGTCGTGGCCGTCGCGCTCGCGGTAGCCATCGGCGGGGTCGGTGTTGCCCACCGCGAGCGGGTGCGCCTGCAGGCTGTCGCTGACCTAGCGGCCCTGGCTGGGGCAGAGCAGTCGGCCACGGCTGACTGGGAGGACGTGGGGGAGCGGCCGTGCGGGGCAGCCTCCGCCGTCGCCGCAGCGAATGGCGCGGGCGTTCAGTCCTGCGAGGTGCGCGGTCCTGACTGCCTGGTGATCCTCACGCAGCCAGTGAGAATCGCCGGGATTTCAACGAACGTGAGCGCACGGGCGCGCGCCGGACCCGAGCGGTGAAAAATTCACAGGAAATTGCCAGGTTCGTTCAATGGTTCCCACAGGTGGGGTCCGTACATTAATAGTCATCAAGCCAAGGGCGACACCCACAAAGGGTGAGCCGAGAAAGGGAGCGCATCGGAAGACTTGCACTGTGTTGATGGGATACTCGAAGGGGTCGGCCTTATGGCCGGCCCCTTCGAGTATGTGCTGACGCGTTCCGTGTACCGAGGCGTGCTAGCTGCCTGCGCTCACCGCCGCGCACGTGGACCCGCTAATGCGCACGTGGGCCCGATGATATGCGCGTGGGCAGCGCCGTCCACGCGCACATCTAGAGGTTTACGTGCGTATCAAGGGGTTGACGCGCATATCCAGCGGTTCGCGTGCGAGCAGCACACCAGGCCAGGCACCGTTGTGCCCAAAACGCAGACCACCTCAGCCGCAACACCCCATTTTCAATGTTTTTCACCGAGGTGGTCTGCAATTTGGGCGCCTTACCATCCCGAACCGTGACCTCACCAACCACCAAATGGGGGGATTTGCACCATTAGGGGCGCGACACGCCGGTGACACGCCGAAGGGAGGCGCCTAATGGTGCAAAACCCCCGCCCTCGACGATGCGTGGGCCCGAGCCGCGACCAACACGTTGTGACCTATAACCCCGAGGTCGGATTACTTGCCGTGGTAGCGCGGACTGGTCCCCAGGTGAGTGGGGTAGGCGTTGCGGTTGTCGCCGACCACGTTCTCGTCCAGGCCGCGATACGTGTAGGAGTTGTCGTAGGCGATCTCAAAGGGGGAGACAACGCCGTCGGTGTACTGCTTGATCTCCTCGGGCGTGGGTTCTGGACCCATGCTCTTGTTTGTGAGAGGGTTCTCGTCCGGGTACTGGCTGGGGTCCGTGTTGACCATCGCGCCGGGTGCGACACCGCCGTAGCCCGTGTACTGATTCCACGTGTGGTCCGGGTTGGTTCCCGTGTGGATGAGGAGCTGCAGAAGCTGATTCGTGGTGGCTTGGGGCCACTTCTGGCGGGCGAGTGCGAGAGAACCAGCGACGAGGGGAGTCGCGAAAGAGGTGCCGAAAGCCTGTTCGTTTTGTTGTGTCTGTAGGTTTCTTACAGTGATAGGTCCACCCACCGCAGCGCTGACTACACCTTCTCCCCACGAGGAGTAGTCTTGGCGGTTACCGTCGGTGCCAATAGCGCTGACGCTGACAACTCCAGACCAATGGCCGAAAGACTCAAAGGTTTGTTCCTTGGCGTCATTGCCCGCACCGGCAGTGATAATGACCCCCTGTGAAAGAGCTCGGGCCATTGCCCACTTAAGTGAGTCGCTGTTGCTTGCTCCGGCCAGTGACAGGCTGATAATCATTGCGCCATCGTTCATGGCTGTGTTGAGCAAAGAAGAAATATCGTCTTTACTGACACTGAGCTGCCCGCGACAATCACTTCCAGAGGTATCGCCAGCGGAAGTAAGAGTAATACGATACGCCAGTAGTTTTGCCTGGGGAGCAATCCCGTAATCCCGCGCTACGAGTACGGATGCTATATCCGTTCCGTGCTGCCTGGTGGATGCGCTTGAGGTGACGGTGCAAGGTGTCTTGTCGGTGATGTCGGCACCTGCCAGCTCGGGAGCGCTGGTGTCGACCTCGCCGTCCAGGATTGCGATGGTGACACCCTGCCCGGTGTATCCTTTCGCGCGCGCCTGGTCGAGGTGGTAGTACGCGAAATAGGGCTGGTCGGCGGCGGTGATGGTGTCCGCCGCCTGCGCCGGTCCGGAGGGTAGCGCGGTGGCTCCCGTGGCGAGCACCAGAGTCGAGGCAGCGACGCCGAGCAGGCGCGCCGTGCTGTTCGTGTGCGTCACCATTGGCCCGGATCCCATCCGTCGTCCTTGCGTGGTGCGGGCGAAAGGTCCTTGTCGGATCCGTAGGTCTGCGATAGGGGGTTCACGTAGCCCTCGGGCAGCTCATCGTCATCCTCGAAGCAGAACGGCGTGTAGCGGCGTCGCTGGGCCTTCTTCTCGTCCTTCTTTCCTCCCGCGCCAGCGCCGCCAGCACCCATGAAACCGCCGGCTCCCTGGGCGCGACCACCGGCTGCGGAGCTTCCAGCGCCATTCGCGCCGGATGCCCCCGACGTGCCCGTCACTCCAGAGGTTCTGTTGGCACCAGCCCCCGTCGCGCCAGCAGGAGCAGGGGGCGTGTACTTGCCAAATCCGGCACCGGAGTAGGAACCGGTGCGCAGGGCCGTTGAGCCGGCCGAGCTTCCTACTCCCGTTCCTACTCCACCGGCTCGTCCCATGATAGACGCGGCAGAACCCATCCGCGCGGACCCGCGAAGGCCCAGCGCCCCTGCGCTGAGCACGCCGGCTCCGCCGAGGCGACCAGCCGTCGACGATTCGGTGGCAGGTCCACCGTTGAGACGCCACAGGGGATGGTCGCGATCAACGGGAGAAGCTGGGGTGTGACCGCCAATGACGCCGTTCGCGTGCCGGTCACCGTTGACGCGCGTGTGCAGCAGGTCGATGTCCATCAGGTCCTGCGGATCGGTGACGGGGTTCAGGCGGGATCCAAGCTCTCCTTCGGAGATGTATTGGTTGGGAATACGCTTCGAGGACATGACGCGGTCACTGATCGGACCGCCCTCGTCGTATCCATCAGCGTACAGGCCCGAGCCTTGCCCCCGGAGGTCGGAACGGCCGTAGTCGTCATCGCGGCTGGCCCCGTACACGCCAGCTTCGTGGGGAGAGACCCACATGTTGCCTTGGTTGAGCTGATTGCTGACAGAAGGAGTTGAAGGACCGTTTGTGGGTGGTATTTCAACGTTACTGAGCCCTGTAGTGAATGCTGCGACTTGCTCAGTATGGGCCTGCAACTGGTCGGCGAGCTTCTGGGCCTCGTCGTTGACTCGCTGCAGGATGGCCGTGGCGGCAGCCTCACGCTGCGCATTTGCCTGCGCCTCGATCGCGTCTACGTAGGCGGCACCGGTCGTAGCGATCGTGTTGATGGGCTCTCCGATTGGACCCATGTGCTTCGCGACAGGAATGACGACCTGAGCAAGCCCCCGCATTGCTTCGGTTGCCTTGTCCAGGAGCGTCGGTGACAGGAGCTTTGCATCCTCGGCGGCGTGCATGAGCAGGCGCCGACCCTCGACGTAGTGCTCGGTGCCGGTCACGTACCCCTGTCGTTCGCTGCTGTAGCGTTGCTGCGTCTGATCGATCCAGCCGTCAATGGCCTCGCCCGTTTGTCCCTCGAAGCCCTGGTATTCCTTGAAGTGGGACACGCTGGCACTCATCATCCCCATTCCGGCAATGATCATGGAGTGTTCGGTGTCGTAGCCGCTGAGCTTGCGGGATTCCTCGACGCCCTCAACGAACTTCATGAGGCGGTCGTACATGGGGCTGCTCACCATGATCTGTCTCCTATCGTGCGCTTTGGGCTAGAACTCAGTCTGCGCGTCCTGGGTGGGCGCGCCGTTGGTGCCCGCCGTCGTTGCGGGATCGGGACTCGTTGCTGATCCGCCGGCAGATGCCGCGGAGGGGTTCGTCGAAGAAGTTGGCGTTGGTGAGGTGTAGGCCGACGGGTCGCCCATCGAGTCACGGAGGGCCTTTAGCTCGTCTCCGGTGGCCTGTTCAACGGCGGCAAAGTCTTCGATCGCTTGATCGACATTGCGCCCGAAGGAGCGGAGAGTGTCGCGCTCGGTAGCGGCAATTTTGCCGTATGCGCCGAGGAAAGTGATAAACGCGTTCCGCAGTGCCTGAGGACCCGCCTCATCGGTCCAGAAACGCTCGTATTGTCCGTTGGAGAGCCGGGTGATTGCCTCGGAGCTGGAGGCTATTGCCGCCCCCCCGTGCTCGACGTCCTGCCGAGTTTGTGCATGCTTGTTGGAATCGAAAGCGACGTCAGCCACGGCGCACCTCCTGCGTAGCGAGTCCGCCAAACACGTGTCCTGCGGAACAAAATGAGACGCTGATCAGCATATGACCAGGTGTTCAAGAAAACAAGTCATATGACGGACAGCAGACGAGGTGCAGCGGTAGTTACTGTGCCCCGTCGGCTTACTTGCGGTGGTAGCGCGGGCTGGTCCCCAGGTGGGTGGGGTAGTGGTTAAGATTGTCGCCGACCACGTTCTCGTCGAAGCCGCGGTACGTGTAGGAGTTGTCGAAGGCGATCTCAAGGGGGGAGACGACCCCGTCCACGTACTGCTGGACCTCCTCGGGCGTGGGTTCTACATCCGGGCGTTTAGTCATCAGGGGGTTCTCGTCCGGGTACTGGCTGGGGTCCGTATTGACCATGGCGCCGGGGTCAGCGGGGCCGTAGCCCGTGCGATCGTTCCACGCATGATTAGGGTTCGTCCCGGTGTGGACGAGGAGCTGGAGCAGCTGGTTCGGGGTCGCCTCGGGCCACTTCTCGTGGGCCAGAGCCACGAAGCCCGAGACCAGCGCAGTGGACACCGAGGTGCCCGTCACCACCGTGTTTGCTCCCGTCGAATAGTCGCGCACGGTCGCGGTGCCCACGGCCGCCGACACGAGGCCTTCGCCGCTGGAAGAAGAATCGACCACCTTTCCTTGGGTGTCGATTGCGCCGACGCCGGCGACGCCCGACCACCAGGACAGTGCAAATGGGTCAGAGTACCTGCCGAAGTTACCGGCTGCGGCAACGACAACGACGCCCTGGGAGATGGCGCGGGCCATCGCCCACTTCAGGGCGTCTAGGCGTTCGTCGCTGGATACGGACATGTTGATGATCGTCGCCCCGTCGTTCATGGCGTGGTTCATGAGGGAGGCGTAAGTGTCCTTGGTGACGCCAACAAAGGAGCCGTCGTCGCAGTCCTCCCCGGACGTGTCACCCTGGGTGGTAAACGACATGCGATACGACAGGATCGTCGCGTCGGGGGCAACGCCGTAGGCATCCGAGGCAATGATCGAGGCCATCGCGGTGCCGTGCATCCTGCTAAATGTGCTGGAGGTGACGGTGCAGGGAGTCTTGTCGGTGATATTCGTTTTCGCCAGCTCGGGGGCTGTCGTGTCGACCTCGCCGTCGATGAGCGCGATCGTGACCCCTTTACCCCTCAAGCCCATGTTGCGGGCTTCGCTCAGGTAGTAGTAGGCAAAATACGGCTGGTCAGCTGCCGTGATCGGGTCGGCGGCGTGCGCGGGGCCGGTCGGCAGAGCCGTCGCACCCGTGGCGAGCGCCAGGGTCGAGGCCGCGACGCCGAGCAGGCGCGCCTTGCTGATGTTGCGTGTCACCATTGGCGGGGATCCCATCCGTCGTCTTTGCGTGGTGCGGGCGAAAGGTCCTTGTCGGACCCGTAGGTCTGCGACAGGGGGTTCACGTAGCCCTCGGGCAGCTCGTCCTCATCATCCTCAAAGCGGAACGGCGTGTACCTGTGCCGACGAGCCTTGCGGTCTTCCTTGCCCTTGCCACCTGCGCCGGCACCGGCACCCATGAAGCCGCCCATGCCGGGCCGCCCGGCCGCGCCGCCAGCACCAGCTGCGCCCGCAACGCCCGCGCCGCCCGCGCCGCCCACTCCGGCTCCAGCTGCTCCCGCGGTAGCGCTGTTGAGAGACAAGCTGCCGCGCATCCCCAGAGCGCCCGCGCCGAGGGCACCGGCACCCAGAGCGCCTGCGGCAAGGGCGCCTGCGCCGAGGCCGGAGCCACCCGCCGGGCCACCGTTCAGACGCCACAGCGGATGATCGCGGTCGATGGGCGAGGCCGGGGTGTGCCCGCCGATCACGCCGTTCGCGTGCCGGTCTCCGTTCACTCGAGAGTGCAGCAGATCGATGTTCATGAGATCGTTCGGGTCTGTCACGGGGTTGAGACGAGAGCCGAGTTCGCCTTCGGGCACAAACGTGTTCGGGATGCGCTTCGATGACATGATGCGATCGCTGATTCGGCCGCCTTCGTCGTAACCATCCGGATACACGCCAGACTTCGGGTCGCGTTGGTCGGAGCGGCCAAAATCAGTGTCGCGGTCCCCACCGTAGACGCTTGGATCATGGGGAGACACCGGCACGTTGCCCCGTTCGATTACTTTAACGACGGGGGTGGGTGACGGGGGAGGAACGGGGAACTGCGCGGTCTTCTTGGAATCGGGGAGTTTCCTCATTGCGTCCGTGCACCTGTGCAGGGAAGATGCAAGCCAGAACGAGGCCCTTCTCATTCGGGCGAGAATCTTTTCAGATTGTTCCTCGCGTGCCGCATTCGCCTGCGCTTCGACGGCATTAACGTAGGCCTCGCCCGTCGTCGCAAGGGAGTTAAATGGAAGACCGAAAAATCCCATGTTCTTCGTATACGGGATGACGACCTGCGCGAGGTCGCGCATCGCCGCGGTCTTTGAGTCGAGGAGGACGGGTGGGAGGAGCCGCGCGTCCTCGGCGGCGTGCTTCAGCATGTGGCGAGCCTCCACGTAGTGCGAGAAGCCGCTGACGTACCCCGTGAATTCAGTGTCATAACGGGATAGTGAGGCCTCAAGCCACTTCTTGATAGCCTCACCAGTCAGGCCTTCAAACCCCTGATGCTCGCGAAAATGCTTCACGCGCTCGATCATGCCTGTGAGCCCTTCGATGGTCTGACTATGAAGGGGGTCGTGTTTTTCGAGCTGGATCAAGCCTTCTTCGGCTGCTTGGGCGAACCGCATCAGCTGTTCGTATTTCGGGCTGGCAACCATGAAACTTCTCCTTGTGCCTGGGATCGCAGGGGGGACAATTACTGGCCGGTGATCGTGGGGCCGCCGGGCGCGGATTGGCCGAAGTGGGACGGACCCGCCGCGCCAGTGGGTGCTTCGGTTGCTTCGGTTGTCGACGTGTCGGACCCGTCAGTCTGGGCGGGGGCACCGCTTTCATCGGCCTCCTGAGCGGTGGGGGCGCCCGCCTGTGGCAGTCCCTTTCCGAGCTTCTCTCTGATCTCGGGGTTGGTAATGCTGTCCTGGATGCTCTTCAGTTCATCGCCTGTGGATTGGTTGACGCGAGCGAATTCTGCGATGGCGAGGTCGACGTTCGTGCCGAACTCCTTCAGAGCGTCTTTCTCCTTACTGAAGGCTTCGTCGCAGGCGGAGAAGAATTCGGCGACGGCCTTGCGAAGAAGCTGCGCCGCAGGTTCGGGCGTCCAGTCTTGCGTGGTCTGTCCTTTGGCTAGGTTCCCGACCGCTTGAGAGCTCTTCTGCAGGCCTTCCTCACTCTGAGGAACGTCGGACGCCGTGAGCTTGTGATCTGAGGAGTTGAAAGCGACGTCAGCCATGGCTTACCTCCTGTGTGAAGAAACCGTCGAACGCGTGTCCGGCGAAATATAGATGGGATCTTGCTCAGGATATGTTGGTTAACTGCTAAATACAAGTTAAAAGGGGGCTCATAACGCCCCGGGTGCTCGCTCCAGTAAATAGGTCAGTAGCGTGATTGCGCCCTGTTTGGATAGGGGTTCGTTGCCGTTGCCGCACTTGGGGGACTGGACGCAGCGCGGGCACCCGGACTCGCAGTCGCAGGAGGAGACGGCCTCGAGGGTGGCGGCCACCCACGACCGGGCGCTGTGAAAGCCGGCGAGCACGTGCCCGGCGCCGCCCCGGAACGCGTCGTGGATAAAGACAGTGGGCGCGCCCGTGTCGTCGTGCAGCTCGGTCGACAGGCCGCCCAGGTCCCAGCGGTCGCAGGTCGCAACAATAGGTAGGATCCCGATCATCGCGTGCTCGGTCGCGTGCAGGGTGCCCGCCAGGTCGGCGGCCTCGATCCCCATCGCGGCCAGCGCCGCCGGAGTGAGGGTGAACCACGTGGACTTCGTGGGCAGCGTGTGGGTGGGCAGGAACAGCTCGATGTTGCGGATGAACTCGAGCCCGGGCAGGCGCAGCAGGTCGTAGTCGGTGACCCGCGTCGACACGTTCGTCGGCCCGTGATGCCACGTGACCGTGCCGTCACCGCACACGTACGTCTCCTCGATGGCGCACACCTCGACGCTCGTGTGGGTCGCCGAGCGCGTGCGCAGGGGAGTGCGCACCTCCTCGACCAGGGCGACGCGTGCGTCGCCCGCCCGCGCGGGTGGAATGATGATCGACGAGGCCTGGGCCCCCTCCCGCCGCCCGCCCCCAAGGTGCTCGCTTCCCCGGGTGCCGCCCGGCGCCTCGGGCAGGAGTGCGCGCGGCCACCCCTGGGTGGCGGGAGCGGCGGGCGCGGTGAGGGAACTGAGGCTCAGGACGTGGAACGTGCGCCCCTGGTGGATGTAGATGGCGCCGGGGAAGACGTGGGCGTCGGCGGAGGCCTGGTCGATCGTGCCGACGACGGTGCCGGTGGCCGCGTCGACGATCTGGACGTCGCCGGCGGCTCCGCGCAGGTCGGTGAGGTCGCTGGGACGCTCGGGGCGAGTCGCGTCCCAGAAGTACCCTGCGGGTCTGCGCTTGAGGTACCCGTCGGCGACGAGGCGCTCAGTCACGCCTCGCAGTTCCTGGCCAAAGTAGGTGATATCGGACGGCGTGATCGGCATTTCGGCGGCCGCGACGGCGACGTGCGGGGCCAGCACCCACGGGTTGGAGGGGTCGATGACGGAGGCCTCGACCTCGCCGAGAATGTGCTCCGGGTGGTGCACCAGGTACGCGTCCAGCGGGTTGTCGGAGGCGATGAGCACGGACGTGCCCGGCGCGCCCGCGCGACCCGCGCGGCCGATCTGCTGGCGCAGGGACGCGCGCGTGCCCGGCCAGCCGACCGTGATCGTCGCGTCCAGCCCCGAGATGTCCAGGCCCATCTCCAGCGCCGACGTCGTGGCGAGCGCCCGCACTCCTCCCGTGCGGATCGCCTCCTCGAGCGCCCGGCGCTCCTCGGGCAGGTAGCCGCCGCGATATGCGCCCACCCGGCCCGCGTTCGCGGAACCACGCGCCGAGAGGCGGTCGCGCACCTGAGCGGCCACGGCCTCGGCCCCCGCGCGCGAGCGCACGAAGGCGAGGAGGCGCGCCCCCTCCTCGACGAAGGCGGTGGCCAGGTTAGCGGCCTCGACCCCGGCGCTGCGCCGCACGATCGGGACCTTGAGGGTGGCAGTGCCGGGCGGCGCGTCGAGGGCCTCCAGGAAGGACGAGATGTCGACCTCGGACTCGTCGGCCATGATCGCGCCCTGCCACAGGACCAGCTCGTGGGCACCCGCCGGCGAGCCGTCCTCGGTGATGGCGACCGCGTCGCGCCCCGTGAGCGCGCGGCCCACAGCGCCCGCGTCGCGCACGGTCGCGCTCAGCATGACGACGCGCGGATCCGCCCCCAGGTGGTGGGCGACGCGCAGCAGCCGGCGCACGATCAGCGCGATGTGCGAGCCGGTGACGCCGCGCCAGTGGTGGGCCTCGTCGATGACGATGAGGCGCAGCGACGCCAGGAAGCGCGACCAGCGCTGGTGCGACGGAAGCATCACGTAGTGCAGGAAATCCGGGTTCGACAGGATCAGGTCAGCACCCGCGCGCGCCCACTCCTTCGCCTCGCGCGGCGTGTCCCCGTCCACGGTCGTCGCGCGCACGCGGCGCAGCCTCTCATCGACGAGGCCGGGGCTCCCTTCCGGGCCCGCGCTCGCTTCGGTATCGCTGGGTGTGTTGTCCTGGCCGAGCAGCGCCATGAGCGAGGCCAGCTGATCCGCCGCCAGAGCCTTCGTCGGAGCTAGGTACAGGGCGGTTGGGCGGCGGTGAATCGCGGAAATACGCGACGAATCCTCGGCCTCGACCAGGTCGGAGAGGATCGGCGTCCACGCGGCCAGCGACTTGCCCGACCCCGTGCCCGTCGCGAGCACGACGTCAAGGCCCTCACGCACAGCGTCCAAGGCCTCGCGCTGATGAACCCACGGGCGCTCCACGCCCCGGCGCGCCCACGCGTCCACGACCGCGGGGCTGACCCACTCCGGCCAATCCGCGATCCTGCCCGCACGCCCCGGCAGCGTCATGTGGCCGAGCAGCCGATCATCCCCCGCGCTCAGGCGCTCCAGAACATCGAGCAGGTGCGCGGGAGAAGGAGAGGACGCGCCCTGCTGTGCCTGATCGGGCGATGAGGCCCCGGCCTCGTGCGACGAAGACGCCTGCGAAGAAGGTGGCAGGTCAGCGCTCATTCGCGCCCGGATTCACCGAGCCCCAGCGCCTCGGAGGCGGACTCCTTCACGTACTGGATCGCCGCGATACCCGTCGAAATACCCGACGAAATGGCGTCACGCAGCTGCACGTCCGACAGGCCAGCCTCCGTGTCGACGACGAAATCCGCGTACACGCCCAGCGTCCCCTCCGGTGAGGTCGCCGTGTACACCGTCGGGAAATACTTCTCGCGATTCCAATTGTCGGCCGTCGCAAACAGCGCGGGCTCCGCGCTCTCGGCCGGCAGATCCGACTCCCACAGCGCACGAATCGACAGGAAGCGACCCGCCGCGTCAAAAGACACGAGGAATGGAATCTCGTCAAAAATAGCGCCCGCCGCGCGACCCTTCTCGATCACGTCCAACGCGTAACCCATCTCGCGCACGGCCTGAACGACCCGCTCAAAATCAGCCGGGTAGGGGGTCACCTCATCCTCGGGCACCACGTACGGAACGTTCACAGCGACACCTCCCGACCCTGGGAATCCCAATCCACGAACCCGGGCAACGTCACCTCAAGATCCGCGAAGAACCCCATGATCATCGACATGGACGTCTCAAAGAAATTATCCAACTGAGCCTGCGTGAGCCCCGACATGACCACGACGTTGCACTCCGCGATCAGGCCGTACTGCGTGCCATCCTCGAGGGGTGCCACATACGCCTTCGGGCCCGTGCGCGTCGAATTGCAAGCCGCGACCTCACGAGCCAACTCGCCGAACTGCTCGGGCGTGCGCGCAATCCCGCGCCACTGAGCGCGCAACTGCAGGATCTGAGGGTTCGTCGCATTCCAGAAAAAAGCGGCGTTCGGCGTCAAATACGCCAGCTCGCCCTCGTTGTAGTCACCGAAACGCACGTCCCGGGAACGCAGCAAATCCCGAATGCGATCGGTGCTGACAGGTGAAGATGCAGCCACTGACAACTCCCGCGTGAGACGTACAGAATCGGACACCCCCACTGTAACCGAGGCCTCTGTCCCGCGCGCGCCCACCTTGTCCGACAAGTCTTGACGCGGGGCCTCCCGTCTCTCTGCAGCGAGGTCAGGGTAGGTGCACGGGACGCCCGCCCTCTGTGTGCTTGCCTTCGATGTGCGAGAAAGCGAAACCAATACGCGCGCCCGCGCCCCGCTCCACTACAGTGGATACGGAATACGGCATCGACACGAACGGAGGACACCATGGACGACCCCAACGCCGCTCTGCCCTCCGACCCCACCGTCGACGAGTCCTACACCAAAGGCTCGCGCCCCGTGCGCCCACGCAACCGTTCGTCGGCTCCCGCCGACGCAGCCGGCCGCTCCTCCCGAGCGGACAGCGCTCCCGCCACCCAGCGGCCCGCCCGAGGACGCACCCCCGGACCCCAGGTCAACGGCGAGGCACCAGCGGGCGGGCCCCAGCCTCGTCGCCTCACCTCCGACTCCTGGTACCGGCGCAAGCTCGCCCGACGCCTCGGCGGAGTCGCCACCTGCCTGGCGCTGACGATGCTCATCAGCCACGTGGCGCTCTCGACCGCGCCCGGGCAGGTCCTCGACACGATCCTCATGGAGGGCACCATGCGCTCCGCGAGCCAATACGAGGCCTTCTCCACCCTCATCACCGGCATCGTCTCCGTCCCCGTCATGGTCGCAGCCGGCATCGTCGTCGCCCTCGTCGCCGCCGCGCGACGGCGGCCCACGCTTGCCGGGCGCGCCCTCGGCGCTGTCATCGGTGCCAACATCACGACGCAAATCCTCAAGGACTACATCCTCACCCGCCCCAACCTGGGCGTCACGACCGGTGCCGGCAACTCCCTACCCTCCGGGCACACGACCGTCGCCGTCACCCTGTCACTGGCCCTCATCGTCGTCGCCCCGCAGTGGTTCCGCAGCCCCTCCGCGTGGATCGGGTGGGCGTGGACATCCCTCATGGGCGTGTCCGTCATGATGGAAGGCTGGCATCGCCCCTCCGACGTCATCACCGCCGCCCTGATCGCTGGCGCGTGGGCGCTCGCCCTGTCGCCCATCGAGCGGCGCCCCCGGCATGGCGTGCAAGTCCAACGCATCATGGTGTGGGTAAGCCTCGCACTCATCGTCATCGCGCTGCTGGCCACCGGCGCCGCCATGTGGGGCTTCAGCATGTCGGCCGCGTCTCCCGGATCCGGATACGGTTTCGAGGACTTCCTGCAGATCCGGCCCTGGCGTTCACGCGTCCTCGGCGTCGCAGCCGTCGCATGGGTGAGCGCCGTGTGCGGCCTCATCATGCATGAAATCGACCGCCTCGCGGGCGAGTAATTCCTGCTGATCCCTGCCTGTCGTGCGGTGTTGATTGCGGCGCCGCTGGTGTTCCGGGCGCCGTCGGGCCCGGCCGCCCGCGAGATCGCCACACGCGAGCYTACGGCTCGGAGTGGTCGATCTCGAAGCCCGCCCGTGCCCTCCGGACCCTCCGGCGCCCTCCGCCCACAGGTGTCGCGTCCAGCCCTCGCTTGCCGCATTGCTGAGCCCGCACTCAATGTCGCACGTAATTCCCCTGCGGCTGTTTCAAATCCTGAATTTAGATCGTTGGAATTGCAACGTTTTAGGGCTTTGTTGAATGTTCACACAATCGAATTACGTGCGACTTTTCTGGGGACCTGTTCTCACCGGCCTAGCAATTTCGCATGCAATTCCCTCGAATGCGCTTCATGGTGTGAAGTCTGATCGTTGGAATTCTGCGGATTCTACGTTGGTGTGGGGTCGGGCTGAGTGGGAATTGCATGCGGAATTGTGGGGTGGGGGCTCATCTCCGCGATCGTGCTTGTTCCTCAGGAGGAATGCACTAGTTGCGGGGGCATTGCACTACTTGGGCTGGCAATGCACTGCTTAGTAGCTAGTGCAATGGTGTGTTAACCGGTGCATCGCTTGCCTATTCGGTGCAACGCGTTGCCGGGCCGAAACCGGTGGCACCATTGCGGCCCAGTCTTCGTGGTGGGGTGAAACCGTTGGCACCTTTGCTCGCGCGAAATACTTGATTTTGCGGCATTGTGGCCGAGCAAAGGCGTCGTCGGTTTCATCTGGGCGCGTGAACGAGTCAGCAAAGGTGTCGCTGGTTTCAAGGTTGCCCATGCGTGCCTGAGCGGTGGTCCCACGGGTTTCGCGGTCGGCCTTGTCGTGTTCGCTGTGGCCTGCGCTGTTCGTGCCGCGGGCTGTGCTCGGTGATACGCCCCTGGCATTGTGGGGTGCGCGCAGTGGATAATGAAGCGCGGGCGTCATGCCGTCGAATCGGCAAGCAACCACCTGCGGGCAACCATCCACAGGCAGCCGCCGCCCATTCCCAACCGCAGATCCGTCCCGAAAGGACCGACATGCCTCGTCCCGCGTCAGCCGTCGTCACCTCCAAGCCCGCGCGTTTCGTCCTGGCCCTGCTGCGCATCGCGGTCGGCTTCATTTTCCTGTGGTCGTTCCTGGACAAGACGTTCGGCCTGCACTATTCGACGGGCCCGTCGCGCGCGTGGATCAACGGCGGCACGCCCGCGCAGAGCTACCTGACGGGCGCCACGACCGGCAAGCCCCTGGCCTCCTTCTTCGAGTCGCTGGCCGTGCCCGCCATGGATTGGCTGTTCATGCTCGGCCTGCTGGGTATCGGCCTGGCCTTTCTGCTGGGTATTGGCACGCGCCTCGCGGCGCTCGCGGGCGTCGTCATGCTGGGCTTCATGTACGCGGCGGTCGCCCCGTGGGTGTGGGGGTCCCTCAATCCGGTCGTCAATGAGCACCTGGTCTACGCGCTCGTTCTCATCCTGATTCCGCTGACCAGCGCGGGCGACACGCTCGGCCTGGGCGCCTGGTGGAAGGGCCTGGGGCTCGTCAAGAAACTGCCCTTCCTCATCTGATTCGTTCGATTATTTCGACGAGGCCGTGGCCGGGTTCTCCGGTCGCGGCCTCCGCGTTTCGTGGTGGGGGCTGTCGCGATGGTGGGGGTTGTTGCGATGGTGGGGGTTGTTGCGATGGTGGGGCTGTCGCGTTTCGTGGTTTCCCAACAATCTCGCACGTAATTCCCTCACACATCTTTCAAACATTGAAATCGAGTCGTTGGTATTGCAATGTTTGTGGCGGTTGTTGAATCGTCAAGAAAACGAATTACGTGCGAAATTTTTGGGGCGAGGCCGGGGCGAGGCCGGGGCGAGGCTGGTGCGAGGCTGGTGTGCGGGGGGTGTGGGGAGCGCGGGGAGCGCGGGGAGCGCGGGGCGCGGGGCGCGGGGGCGTAGCCTCGCGGGACGTAGGTCCCCGATGGATCCTGAAAAAGCGCGCACGTGATGAGGGGAACTATGCATCGCGCGCGTCGTATTTCTGACGCACGTTTGACACTAGATATTGTGGTTCTCGTTCGGCTCAAACACTAGATCTAGTGATTCGTGGTCACGTATTTCTAGATTTAGGGGAGGGGGGCACCGGGCGGAGGAAACCACCTCCACCCACAGTGCCACGACCGCGCCCCATCAGGGCGGAGAATCCGCGACGTGTCGATCACGCGTCCGAACAGCAGTGCCGGCCCGCCGCCCATCGAAGCGCAGGGCCAGATGCATCCGCCGCCACACAATCACACACAGTCCACGACACCGCACCTCCCACCACCCAGCATTAGCAGCCCGCAGCACGCAACGGAATCAAGACAGGAACACAACAATGACCGCACCCCGATACGACGTCGATGCCATCGCAACCGTCGAGGAGTACCTCGACCGCTCAGATTGGCGGGTGAACGCCAACGCGAACCAGGGGTATTCGCTCGGCGGCCTCATCCTGAACTCGGCGGGCAAGATCGTCGCCAACTACTGGCTCGAACACGTCTACACCCCTGAGATCGGCGCGCCGCACCGCGAGGGCGACTACCACATCCACGACCTCGACATGTTCGCCGGGTACTGCGCCGGCTGGTCCCTCAAACGCCTCATCCAGGAGGGCTTCAATGGCGTGGGCGGCGCGATCGCCTCGGCCCCGCCGCGCCACTTCTCGTCGGCGTGCGGCCAGATTGTCAACTTCCTCGGCACCCTCCAAAACGAGTGGGCGGGCGCCCAGGCCTTCTCCTCCTTCGACACCTACATGGCACCCTTCGTGCGCCTGGACAATATGGAGTACGAGGAGATCGTGCAGTGCATGCAGGAGCTTATCTACAACCTGAACGTGCCCTCGCGCTGGGGCAGCCAGTGCCCGTTCACGAACCTGACCTTCGACTGGACGTGCCCGGACGACCTCGCGGACGAGCATCCCCTCATCGGCGACGAGGTCGTCGACTTCACCTACGGCGACCTGCAGCGGGAAATGAACCTCATCAACCGCGCGTTCATCGAGGTCATGACGGGCGGCGACGCGGACGGGCGAGTCTTCACGTTCCCGATCCCGACCTACAACATCACGCCCGACTTCGACTGGGAGGGCGAGAATGTCGACGCCCTCTTCGACATGACCGCGAAGTACGGCCTGCCCTACTTCCAGAACTTCATCAACTCCGACCTGGACCCGCACATGATCCGCTCGATGTGCTGCCGCCTCCAGCTGGACCTGCGCGAGCTCCTCAAGCGCGGCAACGGCCTCTTCGGCTCGGCGGAGCTGACCGGCTCGATCGGCGTGGTCACCCTCAACATGGCGCGCCTCGGCTACCTCTACAAGGGGGACGAGGAGGGCCTCGTCGCGCGCATGGACGAGCTCATCGACCTGGCCTCGAAGTCCCTCGAGATCAAGCGCGAGACCATTCAGTACCACATGGACCACGGTCTGTTCCCCTACTCGCAGCGCTACCTGGGCACGCTCGATAACCACTTCTCGACGATCGGCGTCAACGGCATGAACGAGATGGTGCGCAACTTCAGCGACGACGCCTACGACCTGACGGATCCGCGCGGCTTCGACATGTGCGTGCGCGTCCTGGATCGAGTGCGCGAGCGCATGGTTCAGCTTCAGGAGGCCACCGGCCACATGTACAACCTGGAAGCCACCCCCGCGGAGGGCACGACCTACCGCTTCGCGAAGGAGGACCGCAAGCGCTTCCCCGACATCATCCAGGCGGGCACGCCCGACGAGCCCTACTACACGAACTCCTCGCAGCTCCCCGTGGGCTACACGGATGACCCGTTCCAGGCGCTCGAGGACCAGGAGGTCCTGCAGGGCAAGTACACGGGCGGCACGGTCCTGCACCTGTACATGGGTGAGCGCGTCTCCTCGGGCGAGGCCTGCAAGGAGATGGTGCGCCGCTCGCTGACGGCCTTCAAGGTCCCCTACATCACGATCACGCCGACCTTCTCGATCTGCCCGGTCCACGGCTACCTGGCCGGCGAGCACTTCACCTGCGACAAGTGCGCGGCCGCCCACCCCCACGCGGAGCCGCAGGCCTGCGAGGTGTGGACGCGCGTCATGGGCTACTTCCGTCCGGTCCAGTCCTTCAACATCGGCAAGAAGGGCGAGTACCACGAGCGTCAGATGTTCTCCGAGAGCGCGGCGGGTGCGCACGGTGAGCTCGTCAGCGCGTTCCCTCCCGCGGGGAGCCGCTGACGTGAGCGCCCGTCCCTATGACGGCGAGGCCGGGGCGACCCGGGAGGGCACGCTGAGCCTGGGCGTCCCCGGCCTCGCCCGGGGGCGGGATGCGCGCGAGTGGACGCCGGACGACCTGCAGATCGCGGGCCTCGTGCCGATGTCGACCGTGGACTGGCCGGGGAAGTTCGCGGCATCCCTGTTCCTGCAGGGGTGCCCGTGGGCATGCCCGTACTGCCACAACAGCGCGATTATCGACCCGCGCATCCCAGGTGTGGTCGCGTGGAGCGCGCTCGAGGATCTGTTGGCGCGCAGGCGCGGCCTTCTCGACGGCGTCGTCTTCTCCGGCGGCGAGGCGACCCGCCAAATCGCGCTCGGGGCGGCGATGGCTCGCGTGCGCGAGCTCGGCTTCGGCGTCGGCCTGCACACCGCGGGCCCCTACCCGCGGCGCCTGGCGGACCTGCTCGGCGCGGGCCTCGTCGACTGGGTGGGTATTGACGTGAAGGCGACCCTCGGCAATTACGAGGCTGTGGCCGGGCGCAGCGGCGCGGGCGAGCGGGCGTGGGAGTCGTTGGGCATCGTCCTGGCCCACCCCGAGGTGGACCAGGAGGTGCGCCTGACCGTCTACCCGGACGGTCCCGGAGACGGCTTCGAGGTGGCGGCGCGGGCGCGCGAGATGGGGGCGAGGATCTTCGCCCTCCAGCAGGCCCGCGACCTCGGGACGCCCGACGGCTTTGCGGCGACGAGGCCGGGGTGGGATGACCAGGTTCGCTCCCTCGCGCGGGACATCGAAACGCTGGACTTTGACAGGTTTATCTTCCGCGGGGACTCGTAGAGCTTTTGTCAAGTGACAGCGCCGCATGTTGGGAAAAAATATGGGGAAGGTTTCACTTGTGACCCCTGATCGCGGTATTGTGTAACAACCTCGTGACCGTGAAGTCTGGAGTTTCGATGGCTGAAGAGCTGCATTTCGACGACCCTGCGGCGGCTGCCCAGGACCCGTCGACCGACGCTGAAGCGCTGCGCCAGCTGGCGTACCGCTACCCCGAGCTGCGCCCGGTCGTGGCCGCGCATCCGCACGCCTATCGCGGGCTGCTCGACTGGTTGCATCAGTTCAACGACCCGCAGGTCAACGCGGCCCTCGAGGCCCGCGACGACTACGACGGCTACATCGACTCCAACGGCTACCTCGTCATGCACGGAGACGTGTCCGGCGCGGTCGCCGGCTCGTCGATCCGCACCTCCGAGTCAGGCATGTACGTGCTCGGCCAGGGTGGCGTGAACTCCTACTCGCAGGTCGAGCGCACCACCCCCTACTCGGCTGTCGTCGGCACGAATGCTCCCGTCCCGCAGGTGGGTGCTCGCGAGCAGGTCGTCGCCCAGGTGCAGCGTCATTCCATCATGGGCAGCAAGGGGACGCAGGATCCCGAGGCGACCGCCGTCTACCCGAGCGCGTCCTCCGGCTCGTCCTACCCCAGCGCGTCGGGTACCCCCGCGCGCCCCCAGTCCACGCCGCAGGCCTACCCGGGTGCCGGCGCCTCCTACCAGGTGCAGCCCACTGCCTCGCAGCAAGTCGCCCCGAATGAAGTGAAGGAACGTCGTGGCTTCCCGGTGATGGGCCTCGTCCTGGGCATCCTGGGTCTGATCGCGGTCATTCTCCTCGGCTTCGTCATCTACGTCTTCACGCGCGGATACGAGGGCCCGGCCACGGGCTCGGACTCGACCCCCTCGACGTCCTCCTCGGCACCCGCCCATGCGACGCCCTCGCCGAGCGCGACCACGGAGGAGCCCGTCAAGTACCCGGCACCCGCCGGTGCGATCACCGTGGACTCCTTCTCGTCCCCGTCCGGCAACATCACGTGCTCCTTCACCGCTGACGGCGTCAGCTGCGGCATCAAGGAATCCGACTGGGCCGAAGACGGGTACGCCTCGTGCTCCGGCAGTCAGGTCGGCGTCCTGAGCGCCTCGAAGGACAAGGCGGGCCAGTCCTGCGAGGCCGCGGTGCCCGGTGGCGGCAACGCCCTCGCGTACGGCGCCGCAGCGACCAAGGGTGATTATGCCTGCCACTCCACGCAGGATGGCATCAGCTGCTGGAACACGAAGACCGGCCAGTCCTTCGCGCTGGCACGCGGCGGCTGGATGACCGGCACGACCGGCGAGATCGGCCCCCAGAAGTTCAGCTGGAACGACTGAACTCACGCGCATAACAGGGGCGGGCCCGAGGAATTCCTCGGGCCCGCCCCTGTCTCTGCGCAAGCCTACTGAGTCTTCTCGATGGGCCCCAGGATCAGGTTCGCCCACGCGGCGTGCAGGGACTCCTGATCGGAGGGCTGGAAGATGCCGGCGAGCGCGTCGCGGTACAGGCGCGAGAGCTCGTGCGTGTTGTAGTAGGCACTGCCGCCGCACGCGCGCATGGCCTGTTCGACGGCGCGCAGCGTGGCCTCGGCGGCCGCGTTCTTCGCGGCGGACAGCTGCGGCATCCAGGAGCGACCGCGGTCCGTGCCCTCGTCGATGTCGCGGGCAAGCTCGCGGATCTGCGGGCCGACGGCGTTCATGATGAGGGCGGCCTCGGCGATGTGCCAGCGGATGTCGGGGTCGTTGGAGTAGGTCGTCTGGTTCTTCACCGAGCGGCGCTTCGCCACGTGCTCGGCGGCCACCTCGACCGCGCGCTCACCGACGCCCTGGTAGGTGGCGGCGAGCAGGATCTCGAAGTGGGAGAAGATGCCGAAGATGACCGGGTCGGCGCTCGGTCCCGGGTCCGTGATCGTGAGGATGCGCTCCTCGGGCACGGTGACGCCCTCGAGCAGTGTCGTCATGGACTGGGTGGCGCGCATGCCCAGCGTGTTCCAGTCGTCCTTGATCGAGTAGCCCTCGTCGTCGCGGTGGACGATGCCGAACACGGACTTGGGGCCCTCCTCGGTCTCCGCGCGCCCGAAGATCAGCAGGCGCGTCCACACGGGGGACAGGGAGGTGAAGATCTTGGTTCCCTCAAAGGAGTACCCGCCGTCTGCCGTCGCGGTCGCGCGCGTCGTCGAGCCGAAGAGCACGAGGTCGTTGCCCGGCTCGGAGATGCCGAAGCCGAAGACCTCGCCGGCGACGGCGTCGCGCAGGATCTGCTCGCCGCGCGCGTTGCCTGCCGCGACCAGGTAACGGCCGAGCCCGACGATGATCTGGTGCATGTTGATGCCCAGCGCCGTGCCGGGAGCCGCCTTGGCCAGCGCCGTCTGCTCGGCGGCGATCTCGGTCAGGCTCAGACCCGTGCCACCGAACTCGGTGGGGACGAACGCGGACAGGTACCCGGCCTCGCGCAGCTCCTCCAGATCCTTCTCCGGGTAAGTGTTGGTGGCGTCCGCGTCGGCGGCGCGCTCGTGGATGCGGGCGAGCAGGTCGGAATCCAGGAAGCTCATCGCGGTCCTCTTTTCGGTCGGGGTGAACGAGGCCGTGGTGCCCTGCGCACATTGGTGCCCGTCGAGGGGTGGTAGCGCGTGCAATGGCCTCGTTACTCAGGGTGACCTTACTGTAGCGCTGAGGGGAGGCGGGGGCGAGATGTAATGTGCCTGACGGGGCGTTGTCTGGCCTCGGGCCGCCCCTATTAGCTAGGGTGGATACTGTGAGTACTCCGAACGCGCCCCGCCCTGCCCTCACTCCGCGTCAGCGTTTTCTGCGCGAGCGTCAGCAGCGCCAGAACACGACGTTCGCTGTCATCGGCATTGCGATGATAGTGGCCGCGGTGGCGGCCGCCCTCGTGTTCACAGGAATCGTTCCCGTCCCCTTCGGCAATGACTTCTCCGTCAAGGTCAAGTACGCCGAGACCGGCGACATCCCGTGTCCGACGGTGGACGCGAAGCCCGTGGCGCCCTCGCAGGTCACCGTCACGGTCATCAATACGACTCAGCACCAGGGTCTAGCCTCGAAGGCTACGGATATGCTCCAAACCGCAGGTTTCCACACCGAGGAGCCCTCCAACTCGGACGTGGAGTACACCGGTAGGGTGCGCATTACGGCAGGCGCGAACTCGGTGGACGCCGCCTATTCGGTGGCCCGATTTTTCCCCGGTTCCCACGTGCGCCTGAGCGACGCGGCGGACGCCACCGTCAAGGTCGAACTCGGTGCCTTCTACGATGACGCGATGAGCGCCGAGGACGTGCAGCGAGTGCTCAAGTCCAACGACTCGATCGAGCAGCCCGCGAAGTGCCGACCGATGTCGGGCACGAAGCAGGACTGAAATAGAAGAAAAGGCCGCCCCGAGTGGGCGGCCTTTTCGCTTCTCTGCGGCGCGCGTTGAGCGCGGTGCGCCGCGAAATGGCCGCGAGTGCCGCGGTCAGCGGCCTGTCAGCGGTCCAGCTGTGCCACGGCCTCGAATGTTCTCCAGGAGTGCCTCGCCGTCCGAGCCGTACCAGACGGGGATGGACTCGGGGACGGTCCACAGGGCGTCGGGCACCAAGGCCTCGAAGCTGCCGTGCGCCATGAACTGCTCGATCTCGGACAGGGAACGGATCGCGATGCCCGCGACGCACTGCGGGAACTCGCGGGCGAACTCCGCGTAGATTTCCGGGTCGTGCTGTCCGTCGTCGCCGACGAGGAGCCAGCGCATATGCGGGAACATGCGGGCCAGGCGGCGCAGCTCGCGGCGCTTGTGCTCCGGTCCCGAGCGGAACCAGCCCGTATTCGAGGGGCCGAAGTCCGTCATGAGGAAGCCGCCGGCCGGGTAGCCGGAGCGCTCCAGGAAGGAACGCACGGTCGGCACGACGTTCCACGCGCCGGTGGACAGGTACATGATGGGGGCGTGGGTGCCCTCGGGCACGCCCTCCGACGAGGCCGACGACGTTGTCAGCGTCGTCAGCAGGCGCGCCATGCCGGGGACGGCCTCACGCGAGGAAACTCGGTCCAGGAAGGCATGTTTCGCGGCCGTGACCAGGCGCGGCAGCATCGACACCATGACGGTGTCGTCGATGTCGGAGACCACGCCGAAATGCTCGTGATCCGACACGATGCGCACACGCACGCGTGCGGGTCGGCCGGCGCGGATACGGCCCTTGCGGGGGCGTTCGTACATCGCCGAGGCCGGGGCGGGCAGCGGGGTCGCCGTGCGCAGGGTGGTTGCGAGCTTGGCGGCGGTGTCCTCGGACAGGCCGAGCGCGCGGACGTCGCCCGCGTGCAGGACCTGAATGGTCGCGTTGTGCCAGCCGGGCTCAAGGCCGTGGCCCAGAACTGTCATGTCGACGAAGCCACCGCGGTCTGCGAAGGTGAGCCTGCGGGCGTTGCCGACGGTGACGAGGACGGGCTGGCGGGGGACCTGCGCGTTGAAGAACTGGCGCCACCCGCGCCTGTTCTGGAGCCAGGAGCGGCCGTCGTCGCCGCGGGCCATGAGGACGCGGCCGAGGATGCGGGCGCTGCGCTCCGATCCGATGCCGCCGAAGCCGACGACGCCGGGGTAGTACCAGCCTTTCGACATGGCCGCGACCAGCAGGGTTGACGCGAATTCACCCGCGCCGGCGGTCAGTGCCAGGGCGAGTGAGGGGGACTCGTCGTCGATGAGAGGAGGTCGAAGCAACATCAGGGCAATCATAGGGCTTCGCGGCCCCAGTGGCGCAAGGATCGGGGATTTTGGGTGCGAGTGGCCATGGTAGGCTGACCGTGTCATAAAAGGGTGTGAAGATGCATGTGACAGGTCTTTCCCAGCGTGGGGTATCGTCGCTGCAACTGGAGGGGAAACCATGCGACTATTGCTGCAATTAGGCATCGTCGTCTGTCGATTCGTTAAACGTGGACCGGGTGCCATTGTCGGGCTCGCTCTCCTGCTTGCGTGCGGGATCGGCTTGGCATCCTGGTATCGAGACCTGCCTGTGACTGAGCCTCAGACTCCCGAGACGCTCGCGCGCGAGTACGTTGATCTGATCTTCACGGGTCGCTACGCGGAGGCTGAGGAGTACGCGAAAGTCGAGTCGCGCACGTGTTCTCGTGGCGACTGCTTTCTCGATCCATCGCTCGCCACGCCCATTGAATATCCGCAGCTGGTCGAGCTGACGGTTAAGCCAAGAAGCGCGGAGCGGAACAACGAGAGCTATCAGGTGCTCGTTCGATACACCCTTGGGGGAAAGGAATCGTGGGGCAGCTTTACCATCGTTAAACAGCCTGAGCACTACCCGACCCCGGGAGTGCGAACGGTGGGCGGATGGGTGATTTATGAGCCCTGGCAGAGTCAATCAATGATCAGGATCGATGATGCCTTTGCGTCTGCGAGTGTTGGCGACCTTGAGGTCTATCAGGGGCATGGCATTGGTTTCGGGCCGAGAAGCAACTCGTGGGAGTACATCACGATGCGAGGATATCCTGCCATGTACGACCTCAACGTCACGAAGATTGCCGACCGGTGGCTTGTGCTGATACGCGATCGGAATAATCAGGAGGTGGATTTTGGCGATTATGATTCTGTCCCCTTCTCTTTGGGGGAGGAAATGTCAATCGAAGCGGTTATGGCACCCGAGGACTACGACGAGCTGTACGTCCAGGTTGAGCGCGAGCTCCGTGCCTGTCTGCGTGGCGAGCCGTCCCCTGTGTGCACTCGCCAACTGTCCGGGAAGGGTGAGGAAGGGGCTGTGCTGGCGGTCGTTACCCATCTTCGGAACCGCCCGAGTCTTGAGTCTGTGACCGAGGAGGACACCCTCCCGGTGGAGGTGACATTCCCCGATGGGCGCAGTGAGGTTGTTCGGGTGAAGTGGCGATACTCGCAAGACTCGACGGGCACGGTGAGCATCACGTTGGAAACTGATCTCCCCTCGTGGGAGAAGGAGAGAAGGGGATGACGATGAGGCTGATTCGCTATGTCAAGCGCGGGCCGGGAGCGTTTGTGGGGCTGGCACTCCTGCTGGTCCTCGGGGTCTTGGGATGTACCGCGTATGGGGACTTTCTGCGTTCTCAGATCACGCCTGAACAGGCCGTGCGAGCCTACGTCCAGCTGATCATCGACGGGAAGTACTCGGAGGCTGAAAAGGTCATTCCCGCCCGGGACAAGCAGTGTGCCGGAAGTTTGTGCAGGGTTGTCGACGACATCTCGGAGCTGCGCGTTGAAGCCCCGCAGCTGCTGGATGTGACGGTGAGCAAAGAATGCGGGGAGAGGCACGTCAGGTGCAGTGCGAAGGTCCGCCTGCTCGTGGGAGGTGTCGAGCAGGAGTACCAGTTAAGCCTCACTCGCGATGAGAGCGAGGGATCCCCCGTGACGGGATGGTGGCACCTAGATGGGGCACTATACGGAGAGTCAACGGTTGTTCTCGACTCGGTATTCGCGGCGGCGACGTTCGGAGACGACTACGAGTTCGCGCAAGTGGGTCCCACGGCCCTCAGCGGGTCACAGTGGCGTATTATTCGATCGGGCTACCCCGGGGTGTACGAGCTTCGCGTCTTCCCGCTCGCTCATCACTGGCGCCATGTTCTGAGCGACACTCAGGGCAATGAGCGGTGGTCCGGGGAATCGGATAGCATCCCCGTTTCCCTCGGTGGAAACTATCAGCTGAGCGCTGTTTTGTCGGAGCGTGACTACAACGATGTTCACGTGGATGCCGAGCAGGAAATTCAGCGGTGCGTGCGCGGCGAGGAATCTCGCGTGTGCCTGCAGCGCCTGCGTGGGCACAGCGCCGAGGGCATGAGGGTGTCCTTCGATGATTCATCCGAGGACGTCGCCGCCTGGAAATCCCCGATTGATCTGCACAGGACCGAGGTGACGGTAGCCTACGCGGATGGGACGTCGAGAGGATTTACCCTCTGGTGGCGCTTCGTGGCCGATGGAGACGACGTGCACGTTACTTACACGTCTGGCCTCTATCAGCGAGCCGTGCCGGTCGATGGCTCGGGTTCGACGATGAACGAAAGGTTGTTCTGATTCATCGGTGCCGCCGGTGTTCGCGAAGTGCGAGCGCCGGCGGCACCGTCGTGCGCCGATTAGTCGAGGGGGAGCTCGGGCGTCGGGGCGGCCGTATTCTTACGCAGGGCGGGCAGGCCGACGAGCATGAGGACGACCATCGCCCACCCGGCCCCCGCCATGGTGAAGAGGCCGCCGCGAGCCCCGATCGAGTCGATCGCGGGGCCGGCGATCGCCGTGCCCAGCGAGGTGCCCAGGTTGATCGAGGTCGACATCCAGGTCAGGCCCTCGGTGAGCTTCGCAGCGGACACGGACTGCTGAATGATGACGTTGACGTTCGTCATCGTCGGGGCGCAGGTCAGGCCCGTGACGAGGATGACGGCGGCCATCGTCCAAATGTTGAAGGCGACGGGGAACAGGCTCATGCCGATCGCCATCGCGATCACGCCGATCGCGAAGATCTGCCAGGTGGGGCGCCTCCACGTGCGCGCGCCGTACACGAGGGCGGCCGTCAGCGAGCCGATGGAGAACAGAGCGAGGAGGATGCCGCCGAGCGCGGGGGCGCCCAGCTCCTCGGTGAAGCTGACCATCGACACTTCCATCGCGCCAAACGTCACGCCCATGCCGATGTAGGTCGCGGCCATGACGATGACGGCGGGCTTGCGGATGACGGACTCGCGCGGGGCGTTGGGATCGTAAGGAATGATCGCGGGCTCGGAGCCGCGGCGCGACAGGAAAAGGGTGCCACCCACCGCCAGGCTGGCGATCGAAATGATGAGGCCGGTGGCCGGATGCAGGGCGGTGCCCAGGACCGTGGAGAGCACGGGGCCCACGATGTACACGAACTCGTCGACGGCGGACTCGAGGGCGTAGGCGGTCGTCAGCTGGCCCGGCTTGTGCAGGATCGTTGACCAGCGCGAGCGTACGAGGGCGCCGGGAGCTCCCCAGGTGGCACCCGCGAGGGCGGCCGGGATGAAGAGCGTCCACGCGGGGGCGTGCATGATGACGGCCGCGACCAGAGCAGACATTGACAGGACCGAAATAGTCCAGGATGGGCCCATGACGCGCAGCTGCCCGTGGCGGTCGACGCGGCGCGCGAGGATGGGCGCGCAGAGCGCCATGACGATGATGTTGACCGCGGCAACGGCGCCGGCCAGCGTGTAGTTGCCATACTCGGCGCGCACCATCAGGATCGTCGACAGTCCCACCATGGACATCGGCAGGCGCAGAACAAGGCCAGCCGCGGAGAATTTCCAGGACTGACGGTAACGCAGAATGTCACGATAGGTGCCGAGCATCCATCCATTCTATCGCCGGGGCAGCGTCCCGAAAGTCAAGCAAAATGGGGCGTACGTAACCATTCGGGCCCTCCGCGAGGGGAGGATAGGCCGTGGCCGGGGGTCGGGGAAAGGCTCAGTCGCTCACCTCGAAGACGCCAACCTGGCCTTTCTCAGCCAGGGAGAGCGCGTGGTTGACGAAGGAGTAGTGGCCGGCCTCCAGCGGCGTGAACTCGACGAAGCCGCCCTCGGCGGCGCCCAGAGACAGGACCTGTCCCCAGCCGCCGCCGCTTCCTCCGCCTCGGATGACGTAGGCACCCTCGCGCCACACGGTGTCAAACTGAGCGCCCACGACGTGGAAGGTTGTCGCCAAGTTCGGACCCGCGTCCATGACCCACACGCGCACGCGCTCATTGGCCTTGATCTGGATCGGGTGCGCCTTGTACTGGAAGGGCACGCCGTTGAAGGCCATCGCGTTGGGCGACAGTGCCGACAGGAGCGAGGCGTCCGCGCTCTGCCCGTCCGCGCCCAGGTAGAGCTCGGAGGCGACCATGACGTACTCGCGGTCGACCTTATCCAGGTCGGTCGGGTCGATGATGACGGCCCCGAACATGCCGTTCGCGATGTGCATCGACATGGGAGCGGTCGAGCAGTGGTAGAGCCAGATGCCAGCGTTCTTCGCGACGAACGTGTACTCGAGGGTCTGCCCGGGCTCGATCGAGCGCATGACGTTGTCGGGGGCGACGAGACCCGCGTGGAAGTCCAACGAGTGGCTCATCGTCCCGTTGTTCACGAGCGTGATGTGGAAGGTGTCGCCGATGTGCCCGCGCAGGATCGGTCCGGGTGCTTCCCCGTTGAAGGTCCACGTCTCGCGCGTGAGGGAGCTCGTGACGTTGACGGTCTGCTCGGTGACCGTGAAGGTGTAGTAGCGCTCGGTCTCGTCCGTGGCCGGCGGGAGCACCGGGTCGCGCGCGTCGATGGTCGCCGCGTAGTCCGTCAGGGCCGTCGGGGTGGCGGGTCCGGCGGCGTCCTGGCCGTGGTCGTGGCCTGCGTGGCTGCCCGAGGCCGAGGCACCCGAGGAGGACGAGGATGCGCCCGTGGCCTGCACGTGCAGGGTCATGCCCATCTCGCGGTGACCCGGCAGGGAACACCAGCCCTCGACGTCCCCGGAGATGACGCCGAGGTCCAGCTCCTTCGTCTCGCCCGTGGCGAGCGACCCGGAGGACACGCCCGTCTCGAACACCAGGTCGTGGCGCTGATCCCCCGAGTTCGTAAAGTCGATGATGAGGCGGTCGCCGACCGGGACCTCGATGTGGTTGGGCGTGAAGGCCATGCCCTCGACGCCCACCGACACGCGGGTCGTGTGCCCGGTCGGCGTCACGGACGAGGCCGTGGTTCCCATCCCCGTGCCCGTGCCCTGCGTGGTGGGCGCGGTGGGGTTAGACAGGAAGATCGCCAGTGCGAGCGCCACGACGGAGACGACACCGATGAGTGCGCCCGCCGTGCGGCTCGCGGGCGAGTGGTCGCCCGTCGGGCTCATGCGCAGCTTGGAGGTTCCTGCTGCGGGTCCTTGCGGTGCGGATGCCTTCGGATTGACGCCTCTGGGCGACGGCGAAGCGGACAGGTTCAGGTCAGCCACGGCGGCCTCCTTGTGTGGTGGGGGATGAAGCGGTGGCGCGCTTGGCGCGTGCCTGGGCCACGCCGCAGCGGGCCATGAGGACGATGTCGACGACGTAGGTGGCCAGCAGGACCACCCACGCGGCGATAGTGAGGCGTTCGGCGGAGGTTCCGCTCAGGGATGCGACGGAGAGCGAGAGGATTGCGGCCACGTTGCGAGCGGCTTCCCGAATCGGCGCCCCGGCCTCGAGCACGCCGACGCCGACGCGCACCGCGGACGGGCCGCCGCCGATGACGACGGGCATCAGGTAGGTGAGTGCGCCAACGAAGATCTGACCCACGCCGGCCGCGCCGAGGATCGGCATCCACGCGAGGAACGCCGATCGTAGGCCGGTCGCGTCCGCCGCCTCGAAGGCGCGCAGGGAGGCTCCGGTGCCGGCGACGAGAATCCAGGCGGCGCCCAGCATGAGGGACCACGCGCCGTATTCGGCGGGACCCTTTGTCGCCGCCACGCGGACCAGCGGAACGCCCACACCCAGGGCGGCCGCACCCACGACGACGAGGAGCCCCACGGAAGTCACGCGCATCGACCCGGCCACAGCGCCCGCGCCTGCGACGAGAAGCGCTGCCACCCACATGGGTAGGGCGCTCGTCGCGAAGGATACGGCTCGCGGATCCATGCGCGCGCGCATCGCGGTCGGCCCCAGCGTCACCAGGGTCCCGCCCATCGTCAGGCCCACCCAACCGGCGACACCCGCCAGCGCGTGGGCGACCGTCAGGCGGTCCCGGGCCTCGGCCAGCCATGCGGGAGCATTCGCGTCGAACATGGCCGCCGTGACGAAACCCGCCAGCGTCGCGCCGAGCACCAGGAAGAATGCCGCCGCGATGTAGTAGCGAATAATCACCGCGAAACGCGACGCCAGGCGCTCGCGGGAGGCCGTGAGCAGCGCCCACCCATGCCAGGCCGCGATCGCGCCGACGATCGTCGCGCCCGTGACGGTCGCGTGCCACAGATTAGACCACATGCCGCCGATGAGGAGCAGCAGGGAGAGATTGAAGGCCGTGATGCGCACGGTGTTGTCGCGTCCCGCGCGTCGGTCGTCCGGGGCCAGGTGGGCGAGCGCGCGCGTGAAGTACCAGGACCACTGGAAGATCCCGTTTGACAGGACGCCGAGGGTCACTAGGTGGATCATCGTCCACAGGTTCTGCGGGATGCGGCCTCGGGCGACGATCGTGACCGCCGCGGCGACGGCTGCCACGCACATCCAGACGGAGGTCGCGCGGTCGGTGCGGGGGACGCGGGGCTTGGTCATCGGGCCTCCCGAGCGTTCGCACGCGCCCGGCGAATCGTTACCGTCAGCGTCGTGGCGACAAACAGGAGCATGCCGACGATCCCGAGGGTGCCGCCGAGGCGCCACGGGTAGGCCGCCTCGCGCGCGCCCGCGAGGAGACGGACGAGGAGGGAGAGCTGTAGGAACGCAAGGGGGACCCACATGGCGACGTGGTAGGGGACCTCGCGCCGGGCGACCGCCGGGATGATGACGGGCGCGTGGGCTAGCAGCATGGAGACGACGAAGCCGATCGTGATCGCGTGGACGCCCGCGTCGTAGCCGTATCCGTCGAAGGCGGGCGGCGCGATGACCCACATCAGCGCGGGCACGAGCGTCCACGCGTATCCGCTCAGCATGCACACGGCCGCCAGGCGCGGCAGGCCCTTCATGCGCACGGTGCCGCGCGCGACGTCGTGCCACGCGGTGTCGACCATGAGGACACCGAGGCTCAGGCCGATCAGCGGGTAACCGACCGCAGGGGAGTAGAGCGCGACGGTCAGGCCTACCATGAGCGCGGCGCTCTCGGCTGTGATGCGCCGCTCGGTGGAGCCGGACGCGAAGGCGAGGCGAGCCAGCTCGACGCGCTCGCCGACGATCGTGACGATCAGGAAGGCCAGCCACCACGGCACCGCGCGCGGAGTCTCGAGGCCTCGCCACCACAGGAGGATGCCGCCCAGGCCAATGAGGGCACCCATCAGCTGGATGAGGACCGCGTGGGTGGCCTGCCGGCGCGCCCACACGTAGCAGTAGATGGCCGTCAGCAGCGCCATGCCGAGGGTGATGAGGAAGCCGGGCATCATGCGCTCGGGCGCGAACCCGCTCAGGTGGGCTGCCAGATACTGGGGGATCGGGAGGTTTGCGAGCGCCGCGCGCGCCCCCTCGTTGAGGGAGATGACGACCGCGCTGATGCCGCCCGCACCGGTCAGCAGGGGAGCGGCGTACGCCCACACGCGTCGCCCGTCGGACTGGAGGGCGACCGCGCGCTCGAGGCAGATCGCGGTGCCCAGGAACCCGTAGATCATGAGGAGTCCGTGCACGGTCCCCAGGCTCGTCGAGGCCACGGGAGCGAGCGCTCCCAGGCGCACGAGGGAGGCGTCCAGTCCCGCTAGGAGCGCGATGCCCGCGAGGAGCAGGAACGCGAGGCGGCCGACGGGCAGCCGGGGGATGGGAGGCCTCGTCGTCGCTATCGACGAGGCCTTGGCTGGTGCATCCGGTCCCGCGTCGTGTGCGGGTCGGCGGGATGCCTCGCTCATGTGGGCTCCTGGAGTCGGTGGGCGTTGCCGGTGTTCCCATCTGGGGACAGTGCCAAGGTAGCCGTCCTGTCAGCAATTTTCTAGGGGTGGGGGCGGTAAAAATGTGCGATGGGCGAGGAAGTGCCCGATGGATGCGTGGGTGCGCTGTAGGTTTCCGTCCGGTAATATTGCCAGGGTCATCCATCTATGAATACGGGAGTGGACGATGAGCGATCTTTCATTTGTTGCCGGTGAGTTCCCCCGCCTTGCTTCGACGGCGCGCGAGGCCGCAGAGGCAGTTCGTTCGGCACGCCCCGAGGGTGGGGCCAGTGCTTTCGCTTCGGCGATGCCTGGCACGAACCTGTCGTCGAAGATGCAGAGTGTCGAAGAGAAGTTCGCGGATCAGGCAACCAAGACGGGCACGAGCCTGGACGAGCATGCCGAATCCCTCCTGACAGCCGAGCGTGGTTTCATCGCCGCCGAGGAAGAGAATAGCCAGCTCATTGGTTTCATCCTTGAGGGCCACAGCTACGGCGCGAGTTCGGCTGGCTCATAAACTGGGGACGTTGATGACATGGTGACCTCTGGCTCGCCGGGCGGCGAGGAGCTGGAGTAACCGATCCGTCGCAGATTGCTGGCCCGATCAAGGCAGATCCGTGGCTGGATTATCTCACGCGGGCCGCGTCGCTGCGCTGACCTCTGAGATGCCGACCAATTCGAGTTCCAAAGTCTTCCGTTGTTTGACCAACGTAGATTGGCTCACCGTCGAAGTCGTAAAACGCATACACTCCGACACACTTACCCAGTCGTTTATTGGTCGTCGGCTCAACGAAGCTGAGAGCTGCGGATAGGCGTGCGCGGAATAGTTGCACGAAACGCGTAGGCATTGTGCGCTTGAGAGGTGGCTTCGTCTCAGAATCTGTTGAACCGTACGAAGCGATTCCGGTGCTAGCCATGTGCGACTACCTCCAGGGATGGGGAACCCTGGTCGAATTCCTGGCGGACTAGGGGCATGAGGTAGTTCTTCCCTAGCCAGGCAACGACAGGGACGGCAACTGCGTCACCAAAACCAAAACGAATCTGGTTATCCGTCGCATCGCCGAACTTGTAGTCGGGGACACCCATGAGGGAGGCATACTCGTGGGGAGTCATCCAACGCACAGCAACGTTGCCCTTGCCCGCCTTGACGACAGCCTGCCGTGAGGATCCGCCACGCGCAGTCCGCAAACAGCCAGCAATATCATCGGGTCGGATTTCCCAAACTGGATTTCCCTGACGTGTACGCCGGTAAGCGGTGCGATATGTGACCCGCGTTGATGTGCGCAGAGACTCGAGCCTAGCTGCCTGAACTGGAGACAGTGAGTCAAGAAAATCTGCTGTGCGGCTCGGGTTCCACCAATGCGGATCGTCTATGGATAGACGATCTGCAAGTGCGGTGAAGCCTTCAGTGAGCAGTGGAGGAGCAGCTGGGAGAGGAGCTCGGTGAGTGATGAGGGTGGGATCTGAATGTATCCACTCAAGCCATTCGGGACGTAGATCTGAGGGAGTGTCATCCGAGTCGGGTGGAGTTAGGGCCCCCACAAGGAACATGCGTGGCCGTGACTGCGGAATGAAATGCCTGGCGTCAATAGACAGAGCATCGATGGAATATCCCAGTGAATTAAAGGCGCGGATTGCTGCAGTAAGATCATCGCCGGAATGCGAGGAAGCTAGGCCAGTGACGTTTTCTAGGACTGCGACGGGAGGGCGACTATCACCCATCTCTTCGAGAATCCGCATAAAGTGCCAAAACGTTCCTGATTGTCTTCCGCCAAGACCATCTCGATTCCCAGCCAGGGACAGGTCAGTGCAGGGTGAGGAAGCCCACGCGATCGCACTGTCCGTCGGTAAATGGCTGCCATTGATGTCGGCGATGTCGCCAACGTGATAGTCGGTGTCTGAGCCGTATTGAGAGCGGTATAGTTGGTGCTTTTTGGCTTCGTAATCATTAGCCCAGGCGACCGAAAATCCAGCTTGTTCAAGCCCTGCACGAGCGAGACCGATGCCTGCAAAAATTCCAGTACAGTTGGACTTTTGCCCGAAATTAAGCGAATAGCTGCTGTCATCGTAGGTCCTTCCTGATCTGGGTGTTCCAAGGGTACATCGGCCCATGCACATCTGCGGTCGACGAAGGGGGCGGCGCTCAATCGAGCGCCGCCCCCGTGCAACCCGCGTCAGCGGGCAGCGTTGAAGCGTCAGCCGTTCAGGGCGTCGGACACGACCTGCTTGGCGGCCTCCTGGACCTGGGCCAGGTGCTCGGCACCCTTGAAGGACTCCGCATAGATCTTGTAGACGTCCTCGGTGCCCGACGGGCGCGCGGCGAACCACGCGGACTCGGTCGTCACCTTCAGGCCGCCGATCGGCGCGTCGTTGCCGGGCGCGCGCACCAGCTTGGCGACGATCGGGTCGCCGGCCAGCTCGGTCGCGGTCACGTCGTCCGCGGACAGGGCCGCGAGCTTCGCCTTCTCCTCGCGGGAGGCGGCCGCGTCGATACGGGCGTAGGCGGAAGCGCCGAAGCGCGCGACCTGCTCCTCGTGCAACTGAGAGGGGGTCTTGCCGGTGACAGCCAGGATCTCCGACGCGAGCAGCGCCAGGATGATGCCGTCCTTGTCAGTCGACCACACGGTGCCGTCCTTGCGCAGGAACGAGGCTCCCGCGCTCTCCTCGCCGCCAAAACCGACGGTGCCGGACAGCAGGCCGGGCACGAAGTACTTGAAGCCCACGGGCACCTCGATGAGGTCGCGGCCCATGGCGGCCACGACGCGGTCGATCAGCGCGGAAGACACCAGGGTCTTGCCCACGGCCGCATCCTTGCCCCAGCCGGGACGGTGCGTGAACAGGTACTCGATGGCGACGGCCAGGAAGTGGTTCGGGTTCATCAGGCCGTCGGGGGTGACGATGCCGTGACGGTCCGAGTCCGCGTCGTTACCGGTCGCAATGTCGTAGGGGGTGTTGCCCTGCGCATCAGGGGTCATGGCCTGACGCAGAGACGCCATCGCGTAGGGCGAGGAGCAGTCCATGCGGATCTTGCCATCCCAGTCCAGGGTCATGAACGGCCACGCCGGGTCAACTTCGGGGTTGACGACGGTCAGGTCGAGGCCGTAGTGCTCGCCGATGGCCGCCCAGTAGTCGATGGACGCGCCGCCCAGCGGGTCGGCGCCGATGCGCACGCCCGCGTTGCGGATCGCCTCAATGTCGACAACCTGGTCCAGCTGCGAGACGTAGAACTCCAGATAATCGAAGGGCTTGATGTTCGGGTCGTGCAGCAGCTCGGAGCCGGTGACGCGCGGAACGTTCTTCCATTCGCCCGAGTCGAGGAGCTCGTTGGCGCGCGCCGCGATCCAGCCGGTCGCGTCCGTGTCCGCGGGGCCGCCGTGAGGCGGGTTGTACTTGAAGCCGCCGTCGCGCGGCGGGTTGTGGCTGGGGGTGACGACGATGCCGTCGGCCAGGCCGTCGCCCTCGGTGCGCAGGTTGGCCGGCGCGCCGTTCGCGCCGAGGATGGCGACGGACACGGCGGGGGTGGGCGTGTAGGAGCCGCGCGAGTCAATGCGCGTGTCGATGCCGGCGGCCGCGAGGACCTCCAGGGCGGTACGCCACGCGGGCTCGCTCAGGGCGTGCGTGTCACGGCCGATGAACAGCGGTCCGTTGATACCCTGCGACGTGCGGTACTCGATGATCGCCGCGGTGATGGCGATGATGTGCGCCTCGTTGAACTTACCGTCCAGCGAAGCGCCGCGGTGGCCCGACGTTCCGAACGCGACGCGCTGTCCCACGTCGGTCGGGTCGGGCGTGATGTCGTAGTAGGCGGAAATGACATCGTCGACGTTGATGAGGTCTTCAGGTAGGGCACGTGTGCCAGCTCGTTCATGCATAGCAACAGTGTTACACGTTACGTCCCCTTGTGGGTAGTGCCGTCCACGCCGTGAAACGGCTCATCGTTTCCTCCCGTCCGAGGCCCTGGCCGAGCGGGCGGAAAAGGCCAGGTGAGAGCGTGCGTTGCCCCGGCCTCGTCCGTGGGGGAAAGACGGGGATATGCACGTTTTCCCAAAATCGGCACCGAACGACTATCCTATGAGATGTCGGTCACCGCAGACCGTGACTGTGTTGTCAGGAGGAACATCGTGGGATGGTTTGATTCCATCGAACATAACCGTTGGCTGAGCGGCCACATGCAGGCCCTCATTGAAGAGGCAGAGGGCGCGATTGTCGCGACTGGTTTCGCGCACCTCGACGCCGATGGGAAGCCCGACCCGACTCGATCGATCGACCTGGCCGTCACGGGTCGCATGGCCTACGTGTTCTCGCTCGGCGCTCTCATGGGTCTGCCCGGCACGCGCCGCTACGCCGACCATGCCGTCAAGGCGCTCACCGACTACTTCACCGACCCCGTCAATGGCGGCATGTGGTTCGCGATCAAGCCCGAGCCTGACGCGGACGGTCGCGGCGTGCCGTGGGACGAGGATGCGCGCGTGAAGTCTCAGTACCACACGGTGTACGCGCTGCTGGGCGTGGCCGCCGCGACGGTCGCAAACCGCCCCGGAGCCCACGAGCTGCTCAACCGCATGCTCGAGGAGCAGAAGGAGCTGTGGGCCGACGACTACGGCCTCGTGTGGGATCAATACGACGAGGCCTTCAATGAGCCCGTCCCCGTGCACACTCTCGGCACCCTCATCCACACGATCGAGGCCTACATGGCCGCGGCCGAGGCCACGACCGAGCCCGAATGGCTTGACCGCGCCGAGAAGATGACGGCCTTCGCGTACAAGGTTGCCTCCAAGAACGGCTGGCGCATCCCCGAGTTCTTCGACGAGAAGTGGGAGCCCAGCCCCGAGGCGGGCAAGCTCCTCAACGACGGGCGCCGCTACTACGAGGGCTACGTGACCGGCCACTCCATGCAGCTCGGCCGCTTCGCGCTGCAGGTGCGCGCGGGCCTGCGCTCGATGGGCTGGACCGTGCCCGACTACCTCCTCGAGATGGGAACCGAGCTCTTCGAGCGCGCTCGCGTCGACGGCTGGCGTCGCACCGACGGCAACCCCGGCTTCTCCACCGGCATCAACGACGAGGGTGACCCCGTGCCCGGCGAGGACGAGCACCAGCAGTGGGTCGTCTGCGAGGGAGTGTGCGCCACCGTCGCCGTGCGCCGCGCCATGCTGGACGACGGCGCACGCGTCTCCGACGTCGAACACTTCGAGCACTGCTACCGCTCCTTCGTCGACTACATCCACGACTACCTCATCAGCCAGCCCGGCCGGTGGGTGCGTCGCCTCGGTCCCCGCAACGAGAACGTCCAGCCCGCCAAGTCGTCGCGCTGGGATGTCTACCATGCCGTCCAGGCGACGCTCGCGATTCGCCTGCCGCTGTGGCCACCGACGGCCCCCGCGATCTCGCGCGGCCTCCTCGATCGCCCCGAGGAGCCGGCCCCCGACAAGAAGTCCTGGAACTTCTTCGGGCTGCGAGGCTGACGCGTCGGATTACTGATGGGCTCGGGCTCGGGGATGCGAGGGTCGCATCCCCGAGCCCCGTCCTGTAGGATGATCCGCGTCTGGAGGGCTGTCTGAGTGGCCGAAAGAGACGGTCTTGAAAACCGTTGTGTCAGCAATGGCACCGGGGGTTCGAATCCCTCGCCCTCCGCCGAGTCGACCGCCCACGGGCGTCGCGGCGGGCGCACGTTCGCGCTCGCGGCGAAAATGCCCTAAAGTAGTCGGCACTGGAGACGTCGCATAGTCCGGTCGAGTGCGCCTCCCTGCTAAGGAGGTAGGGGTGCATAGCCCCTCGCGGGTTCAAATCCCGCCGTCTCCGCGCATAACCCCCGCGCTTCCCTCGAAGCGCGGGGGTTTTCGTATTCGTCGGCTCCCTTGGCGGGGAAGCTGTCCGGTGTTTGGGGTTAAAGGACAAAACGTGTTGGTTTTGTCGCGATGTTTCGGCTTGCTGGTGCGGAAATGTTGGTATTGAAGGTGCTTGTTTCGTCCGGTGTTCTCAATGTCGCATGCAATTCCCTCCAAGCGATGTCGCATCACGAGTGTGCATCGTTGGAATTGCAACGTTTATGAACACTGCTGAGTAGTCTTCCGCTGGGAATTGCATGCGATTTTGAGTCGATCGAGTTCTGCCAGCGGACAAGTGGGTACGTGATCCGCACGTGGGCAGCGCCGACGCCAAGCGGGGGAATTGCGCGACATGAGGCTCCGACACCTAGGACGCAGAGCAGGACCGACATCAGCACCCTAGGCACGGTGCAGAAGCCGAATGGAGGGGCAGGGCATGCCCCGAGCTGACGTCCAGCTGGGCAATACGGCGACATGAACCGCCCTACTCATCGAAGCCATATCGATGCTGAGCGATCGTGCGTCAGGTAAGCGCAATGTGTAATGCGTCACTAGATTGAGCAGTTGGTTATTGGTCAATAACTATTGCGGTGGTCATAATTTGACCATGTCGAGAATGTGATTCTGATAATTATTGAAAAAGCTATTGTTGTCGCACGAAAGTGCGCACTGACCAAGGGTTCAGAGAAGTTGTTATATTGCCGTTATGCCTGGAATGTCAACGAAATACACCGTTGTAGTTGTGGCTCAGGTGATAGCTGTTAGGCATGGTCGTGCACTCTGCTCCTTTACTAGGCTGGGACGCAAGTCCTGTCCATTTTCAGTTAATCGAAGGAGAAGTCGATGTCTCGACTGCGTCCGTTCCGCGCCCGCGTGGGCGTTGCGGGTGCTGCCAGCCTGGCCGCTCTCTCGCTTCTCGTCACGTCGCTGACACCCCTCGCTATGCGAGCCAGCGCCGCCGACGAAAGCGCGCAATCGCCCGACGTAGCAACCTCGCAGGAAGCTGCCACGGCCTCGTCCAACTCTGAGGCCGTCGAGGCGCCTGCCGCCGAGGCCGGGGCCGAAGCCCCCGCCGCTGAGGCTGGTGCCGAGGCTCCCGACGCGGAAGCTGGCGCTGAGGCTCCCGACGCCGAAGTCGCCCCCGACGACCAGCCCCGCACGCGCCGCGCACGCTCAACCTCTGAGAAGCCGGCAACCCTGGCAATGACGGTCACGAACGACAGCTCCACCCTTGCGATTCGTGACAAGCAGATCACGACGATCAACTACGCGTGCTCCTCGGTGACAACCCCCTGTGAAGGCGCGAGCATCGAAGTGTTGCTCCCTGCACCCGTTACCCCTGCGGGTACGGCTCTGACGGACAAGCTCTACACCGCCGTCGCAGTGACAGGCTCGACGGTCCTGCGCACCGAACAAACTACCGTTGCGGGAGACCCGAGGATGAAGCGGCTTATCTTCCCCCTGCAGCAGTCGATTCCTGCCGGCACTTCCGATCGCATCCAGATCACCTGGAACTACGACGGCAACGATGCGCCGAACAACTCGACGACCACCCAACAGGTGAACTTCACGGCTCTCAACGCGGACTCTCTCGAGGACTCGCAGACCACCAAGTGGACCGCGGACACCGATATTGCCATCGAGAAGAGCGGTCCGACAAACCCGAATAACTACCCTGCTGTCGGCGGCGAAACGACCTATAAGCTGCGTTACGGATACCAGCAGATCGACCAAACCAACCCCAATAAGGTCGGTATCCGCTGGAATGGATCCTCACAAAAGAATGGTGTCAACGCCACTGGCTTCGTGCAGGTCCAGGATATTAAGGTCGTCGATCCGCTTCCCGCGCAGGCGGAATTCGTTTCCGCCACTAATGGCGGCGTTTACGATGCCGGGACCCACACTGTTACCTGGTCCTACGACAAGTGGGCGTGGCAAAATCCCATCGAGTCCCTCGTTACCGTCAAGTACCCCGAAGGTTCGGTAACGACGGCCGACACCGTCTCGAACAAGGCCACCATCACAGCTGCAGTCCAGAACGACCCGACGACCATCCTCACCAAGAGCTCTGAAATCACACATGGTTTCGCAGTTCGTAAGCCTGCTGGTCGCGTCTCCAAAGTCGGTAACGACTGGCAGTACCAGGTGCGCAAGGGCCTCACGCAATGGCGCCTCGGTGCCGCCAACACGGGTAATACGACGACGCATGTTCACTTCGATGACACGCTGCCGTGCACCTGGTCCACCCAGGATGCAATGGCTGCAGGTGCCAGCTGCGACCAGCCGACCATGGTGAGTCCCTACCGCTTCAACATTTTCGGCAAATCTGGCTATGAAGACAAGGGTGGCTGGACTTTCGAATACTGGACCAACAAGGGTAACCACGTCGTTACCAACTACACCGAGACGACTAGCATCACCCTTCCCGATGGCGAATGGATCACCCGCTACACCATCGATAGCGACGTTGCTCCTCAGAACGCCGCCAGCATCTGGTTCCAAGGCACGATTTCCTCGTCCCTTCCCAAGGAAGAGCCCTCGGACTTCGCCAGCCACTACAACCCGGTCGCGCCCCCTGAGAGATACTTCAATTACGTGGCTTCTCCCGACTACGTCCGTTTCCAGAACTGTGCAAGTGGCACGTTGACGGATAAGGACACCGGCGCGGTCCTTGCTTCCAGCGATGACATGTGCTCCTGGATGCGCGTCCGTGACGACTTCCCCAGCGTGGGAGTGTCGAAGGTTGTCAGGACTAACCCCGTGGTCGTTGGAAAGACGGTATCTTTCGGTGTCAACGGTTCTGTTCGCACGGCTGCCCAAGGCGGTACGCCCACACCTTTTACCATTGCAGATCTTCTTCCTGAAGGTTTCGACATCGATAATGCGTCTCAGGTCAACCTCATCGGCAGTTCGCCTCTGACCAACGCCGATGGAAGCAAGTACGACCTCAGCAAGGTCCAGATCGAGATCACGAAGAACTACAACAGCACGGGACGGACCTTGCTGCGCATCAACGTCCCCGACCCGGTCGAGGGAACTCTTTACACGAACTTCGACACGACTGCGACGAGTACCACTCCCGCCGGACAGACCGTGAACCAAGCAGTGACGTACATGCCTGGTAACGGTGCTCAGGACACAGCCGTAGACAAGAGCCTTCGCAACACGAACTACTGCATGAGCGGTCGAGATAAAGACGCCTTCGATGTCAACGGCAATGGCTCCACTGAGGACTACCTGTGCTCGTCCAATGCGACATTCAACGTTGCAACCACCCCTGCAATGAACATCGCGAAGGAAGTCAAGGGTAACAAGGACGCAGACTTCGTCCCGGCCGGCCAGATTGCCGAAATTGATCCCGGTGCCGACGGTGCCTATCGCTTCACGATCTCCAACACCGGTAACGCCGCGCTGACGAATGTCGTGGCCTACGACATCCTGCCGCACCTGGGTGACGTCGGTGTGGGACCCGCCGCGTCCCAGACCCGTGGCTCCTCGTGGCGGCCCTACCTGAACTCGACCAACTGGTCCTTCCAGTCGATCAAGGAGAAGACGGGTCACGATCCTGTGGTGAGCGCCGTGCCTGCCTCAGACATCACGGTCGAGTACACGACCGTCGATAATCCTTGCCGAGGCGAAGTGATGAGCGTTGGCGGTGCAATGAACGATGGGCCCGCCGGTTGTACCCCCAACGCCTGGGGCGCCGCTCCTGCGGACCTGTCCACCATCACGGGCTTCCGCATCGTCATGAATCGCGATGTGGAAATTGGTGAGAAGATCCAGTTCGTCGCAACCATGACCTCCCCGGTCAACGCGAACCTCATTGCGTGGAACTCCGTGGCCATGGCGGGCGGCACAATGGAGAACGGCAGGGTGTCCTACCTGCAGCCCAACGAGGCCCCCAAGGTCGGCATCAACGTCTCCACCGACGTGGAGGTCGCCAAGACCGTGTCGCGCGTCAAGATGAACGGCGATCAGCCCGTCAAGGACGCGAATGGGATCCCGGAAACGATCGAGTCGAGCGATCCGATCATGCCCGGTGATTACATGCTGTACTCGGTGACCCTGAATAACAAGGGTCCGGCTGTGGCCTCGGGCATGACCATCAAGGATGTGCTCCCCGCAGGTGTCGAATTTGTCTCCGCGGAAACACGCCTGTGCCAGGATGGGGCAACGAACCCATGTGCCGGTGCAGTAAAGACGGATTCACCCTTTGATGAACTTTCCACCGACTGGGAAGCGATGACTTCCGGTGTCCTGAACACCAACCTGAGTGTCGGTGGCACCGAGACGCTCTATGTCCTGGTGAAGGTCGCCGACGGGGTCGAAGGCCAGACGATTACGAACACGGCGACCCTGGGCGACTACGATCAGAAGGATTCCAATCCGTCGAACAACACGTCCAGTGCTTCCTTCAAGGTCGGTGGCACCATCTCGGGAACCATCTACAACGACAAGGATGCGACCTGGTTCAACGACTCGCCCACCTTCGACAGTCCTTTCGAAGGCGTGACGGTTCGTCTGCTCGACGCTGACGGTAACCCGGTGAAAGACGCGTCCGGCGCGGACATCACCGCGAAGACCGACGCCGACGGTAACTACACCTTCACCCGTCTGCCGATGGGCTCGTACAAGGTCGAGGTTGTTCCGGGTGACGCGAAGGTTGACGGCACCGACGTGAACCTGTCCGACTACAAGCAGACCTACGGCTACGGCTCGTCGACCAAGCGCAGCGAGGCCGGCAAGGGCAAGCTCGTCACGCCGACCGCAATCGATCTGACGACCGCCGCCCCCAACGCCACGAAGGTCGACTTCGCGTTCGTGAAGCCCGCCTCGGTGGGTAACTTCGTGTGGTTCGACGCGAACAAGAACGGTCTCCAGGACGCGGACGAGGCCGGTGTCCCCGGCGTCACCGTCACCCTGACGGACGGTGCCGGCAACCCGGTCATCGACCTGGACGGCAACCCCGTCAAGCCTGTGACCACGGATGCCAACGGTAAGTACGAGTTCACGAACCTCATGCCGAACGTCGATCGGATCGTCGCGAACGCGGGCGAGGAGAACTACAAGATTGTCTTCACGGTTCCCGCCGGCTACTCCGCGACCAAGTCCTACGCGGCTGCGGATGGTGAGAAGGACTCCAACGGCGCCGACAGCTCCGTGACGCTCGCCCAGGGCCAGAACGACGAGACCGTCGACTTCGGCCTCGTCGCCGACGGCACGATCGGTGACACCCTGTTCTGGGACGTCGACAACAACGGTGGCTCCGCGCCTTCGGGTGCGGACAAGCCGCTGGCTGGCGTGACCGTCACGCTGACCTACACGACCCCTGCGGGCGTGCAGAAGACGCTGACGACCGTCACGGACGCCGACGGACACTACTCGTTCAAGGACCTCGCCCCCGGCGACTATGTGGTCACGGTCGACAAGACCTCCCTGGCCTCTGCCTGCCCCGAGTGCACCGCTCAGACTCACGCCCCCTCGGGCAACCTGACGGCCTCGGAGGGTCAGGAGCTCTCCCTCACCTCCAAGGTGACGCTGAGCCCCGGCGTGATGACGAACAACGACCAGGACTGGGCGTTCACCGGCGTCGCCAACACGGCGATCGTGAAGGCAATCGCGGACCCGACCGAGGTTCCGGCGGGCGGCTTCACCCCCGGCACGTCCGTCACCTACACGCTGACGCTCACGAACGAGGGCCCGAGCCCCGCCACTGGCGTCATCGCGCAGGATAAGCTCCCCTCCGGCGTGACCTTCGTGTCCGCACAGGGCGATGGCACCTACGACGCCGCCACCGGCAAGTGGGACCTGAGCTCAGAGGTGATCGAGAAGGACGCGACGCGCACCCTGCGCATCACCGTCACCGTCGATGCTTCCGCCGCCGGTTCGGTTGTGACCAACACGGCCACGATTGAGAAGCAGGATCAGATCGGCGACAAGAAGTCGGACAACACCTCGTCCGCGGACCTGACTGCCGGCTACACGATCGCGGGCAAGCTCTACAACGATGCGGACGCATCGTTTAGCTCCAGTGACTCCGAGGCCCCGTACGCGGGCGTGACCGTTGCCCTCCTCAAGAAGGACGGCACCCCCGTCCTCGACAAGGATGGCAACCCGGTCACGGCCGTGACGGATGCCGAGGGCAAGTACTCCTTCCCCGGTCTGCCGCTGGGCGAGTACACGGTCAGCGTCGTCGATCCGACCTCCGGCCCGCTGGCGGGCACCAAGCCCACCGAGGCCTACACCGGCCGCTACAAGACCACCGCAGACGTGACCATCGCTGAGGCGACCGGTTCGGTCATCGACGTGAACTTCGGTTTCGTCAAGCCTGCTTCGCTGGGTGACTACACCTGGATGGACGTCAACCGCGATGGCATCCAGGATGCCGACGAACCGGCTCTGCCCGGCGTGACGGTGACCCTGACCCGCGCCGACGGCTCCGCTGTGACGGATGCGTCGGGTCGTCCGGTTGGGGCTGTGACCACGGATGCTGCTGGTAAGTACAAGTTCGAGAACCTGCTGCCCGGTGATTACAAGGTGTCCTTCCAGGCGCCCGCTGGCTACGAGGCAACAACCTCGGATGCCGGTGCTGATCGTGCTAAGGATTCCAATGGTGCCGAGGCCTCGGTCACCCTGGCTCAGGATCAGACGGATGACACGATTGACTTCGGTGCCGTTGGTACCGGTGTCATCGGCGATCAGCTGTTCCTTGATGTCAACCAGAACGGTGGCAACGCCCCCGACGCTGGCGACAAGGTGCTGCCCGGTGTGAAGGTCACGTTGACTTGGACCGGCCCGGGTGGAATCACCCGCACCTACGAGACCACCACGGATACCGACGGCAAGTACAAGTTCGAGAACCTGCTGCCCGGCGACTACAAGGTGAGTATCGATCGTGAGACTCTCAAGACCGCCGAACCGCTGCTCGACGTTCTCACCCACTCCCCTGCTGGAGATGTTGAGAACAAGACCGTGATCAGTGATGCAACCAAGGCTGATTCCACCGCCTTCGCAACGGCCATGAAGCTCACGGCTAACCTGACTCTGACGGGCGAGAAGAACCAGAACCTTAATCAGGACTGGGGCTTCGGAATCTCGGCTGACACCGCCATCAAGAAGGCGATCACCACTCCGGATGAGGCTGCTCAGGAGTCGTTCGAGTTCACCCCGGGTCAGCACGTGACCTACACGTTGACGCTGACGAATAATGGTCCGGGCGTGGCGACGGGCGTGAAGGCGAGCGACAAGCTCCCCGCGGGCGTGCAGTTCGTGTCCGCGCAGGGTGACGGCACCTACGACTCGGCTACTGGTGTGTGGGATCTGTCTGGTCTGGCCCTTGCTAAGGGTGGGGTGAAGACGATCACGATCACGGTTGCGATTACTGGTGAGGGTGCGGGCAAGCTGGTGACCAATGTTGCCAGGATTACGCATCAGGATCAGGTGGGCGATGATCCGACGAACAACGAGTCCTCGGCCTCGTTCAAGGGCGGATACAACCTGGGTGGCACGATTTACCGTGACTCGGACGCGTCCTACTCCAAGAGTGATTCTGAGCAGCGCTTTAAGGGTGTCACGGTCGCTCTGCTGAACGACGACGGCACCCCGGTGCTCGCCGCCGACGGTCAGCCCATGACCGCGACGACCGACGAGAATGGTGCCTATCAGTTCGTGGGTCTGGCTCCGGCCTCGTACCGTGTGGTGATCGTGGATCCGGATAAGGGTAATCTGGCGGGGCTGCTGCCCACGCAGGCCTACACCGGTCGGGGTGCCACCCAGGCGTCGGTCACCATCTCTGACGCGTCGGTGCAGGGCGTGGACTTTGGTCTGGTTGCCCCTGCCACGATTGGTGATCGTGTGTGGAATGACGAGGATGGTAACGGTGTGGATAACGGTGAGCCGGGTGTGCCTGGTGTGACCGTGATCCTCAAGGACGCCGCTGGCGTGGAGGTGGGTCGTACCACCACCGATTCTGATGGTCGTTACCGTTTCGCTGGCCTGATCCCCGGTACCTACACGGTCGACATCGAGGTTCCCGCTGGGTTCAACGCGGCCACGACCTCGATGACGGTGACGGTGACGGAGGGTGAGGAGAACCTGGATGTGGACTTCCCGCTTACGGTGCCTCCGGCTCCGACGCCGGACACCCCGGCGACCACGGTGGCGAAGGTTCTGGCTCGTACCGGCTCGGACGCGAGCGTTCTGGGTGGTATGGCGGCCATGGCAGCTATTGCTGGCGTCGCGGCCCTGGCGGGTAAGCGCCGCCGGGACCGTCAGGAGGCCTAACCCCACAGGCGGGCGTACGCCCCGCATGGGGGTGAGCCCACCACAGTGGTGAGGGGGCGCGAGACCAAGCAACGGTCCCGTGCCCCCTCAACCTATGTAGCTCCCACGCCGACCGTCACCTGGCCAAGCAGAGCACCAGCCCTGACCCCGCAACCGAGCCCCGGCCTCGTCGATGAGCGAACGACCGACAGCGTGTGTGGAACGCGCGGCGCGGGACGCAGATGAGGGTGGGAGCAACTAGGCTTGGAGGGTGACCACAGCTCTGTATCGCCGGTATCGCCCCGACACCTTTGATCAGGTGATCGGCCAGGAACACGTGACGGAGCCGCTCAAGGCGGCGCTGCGCGCGAATCGCGTGACGCACGCGTACCTGTTCTCCGGGCCGCGCGGATGCGGCAAGACCACGTCGGCACGCATTCTGGCGCGCTGCCTGAACTGCGCGCAGGGCCCCACGGACACCCCGTGTGGTCAGTGCGAATCGTGCCGCGAGCTGGCCACCGGCGGCCCAGGTTCGCTCGATGTCGTCGAGATCGACGCGGCCTCGCACGGCGGCGTCGATGATGCGCGTGACCTGCGTGAGCGCGCCACTTTCGCGCCGGTGCGCGACCGCTACAAGATTTTCATCATCGACGAGGCCCACATGGTCACGAACCAGGGCTTCAATGCGCTGCTCAAGCTCGTCGAGGAGCCGCCCGAGCACGTCAAGTTTGTTTTCGCGACGACGGAACCCGAGCGCGTCATTGGCACGATCCGCTCGCGCACCCACCACTATCCGTTCCGCCTGGTGCCGCCGGACGTCCTCGGCCCGTACCTGACGACCCTGTGCGCCGAGGAGCACATCCGCGTGGGCGAGGGCGTCCTGACCCTCGTCATGCGCGCGGGCGGCGGCTCGGTGCGTGACACCCTGTCGGTGCTCGACCAGCTGATGGCCGGCGCGATTGACGGCCAGGTCACCTATCAGACGGCGGTGGCGCTGCTTGGATACACGGACTCTGCCCTGCTGGATGAATCTGTCGATGCTCTCGCGGGTGGCGACGGCGCTGCGGCCTTCCGCGTCGTCGAGCGCATGGTCGAGTCCGGCCACGACCCGCGCCGCTTCGTCGAGGATCTGCTTCAGCGTCTGCGTGACCTCCTCATCATCGCGGTGGCCGGCGATGGCGCGCGCGACGTCCTGGCGGATACCCCGCACGACCAGTTCGAGCGGATGCAGCGCCAGGCGCAGAACTGGGGCCCGCACGGCCTGTCTCGCGCCGCTGACCTGACCGACGAGGCCCTGCGTGCCATGACGGGCGCGACGTCGCCTCGCCTGCAGCTCGAACTCCTCGTCGGTCGCATCCTCGTGCCTGCCCCCGGCCCCGCCCAGGCCCCCGTGCAGGGCACGGTCGGCATGACCGGTGGGGGAGCGCCGCGCGAGGCATCCTCTGCATCGTCGTCCGAGGCCTCCTCGGGCCGTTTCGGCGCCCGCGAGGCCCGCGAGGCCCTGGCCCGCAAGAAGCAGGAACGCGCCGAGGCCTCGGCCCCCGCTCCTCAGGTGCCCGCATCGCCTTCCGCGCCTGCCCCCCAGGGCGTGCCCGCGTGGGGCAGCGGCCCCGACTGGTCCGCTCGCAAGCCCGCCGCCCCGGAGTCGAGCTCCGCTCCCGCGCAGGCCGAGCGACAGGAGGCTCCGCGCCGCGAGGCCGCCCACGACAGCGCGCCCGCCCGCGAGGCTGTGCCCGCGCAGGCCGAGCCGCGTGCCGCCGCCTCTGCTCAGCAGCGCCCCGAATCTTCCGCGCCGGGGCGTTCGGACACTAACGCTCGCGCCGAGGCGCCCACATCCGGTCGCGACGCCGACATGCTGCGCGGTCGCTGGAACGAGGTCGTCGAGCGCCTGTCCTCCATCAGCCGCGTCACGTGGTCGATGGTCGGCGGCAACGCGCAGCTGGGGGCCGTTGATGGCTCCCACGTGGTTCTCATCTTCCCGGTCGAGGCCATGGTCAACGCCTTCTCGCGCGGCCCCCGTGCGGCCGACGTCGAAAAGGCCATCAACGAGGTCACCGGCCTGAGCGTCAGCGTGTCCGCGCAGGTCGGGCAGGCCTCGGGCGGCCCGGCGACCACTGGCCCGTCGGCGCAGGCCTCGCGCTCCGGCACCTCCCAGCGACCGTCCCAGCCCGGAGGCTGGGTCTCGGAGCCGCCCCCTTTTGATCAGGCCGCCGCGCAGGCGGCACCCCAGGGCGACCCCGAGCCGGCTGACACCGGGTGGCCGGAGCCTGCCTGTGCGCCCGAGCCCGCGCGCGCACCCGAACCCGAACCTGAGGACGCAGGCTGGCCCGAACCCGCGACGGTGACGCCGATCCGGCGCGAGCCCGTCGCTCCCACGTCGGCCCCGGCTTCTCAGGCCCCCGAGCCCGCGCCCGAGCGACCCGCGCTGCCCGAGCGGGCGGCCCGCGCCCTCGCCGCCGCCTCCACCGCCGCGCCCAAGGGGGCATCGGCCTCGTCCCCAAACGGTGAGGCGGCCACGCGGAAGCACTCCTTCACGGTCTTCCGCTACCCGGGCGACCCCGAGCCCACCGACGAGCCGGCGGACGCACCCGCGCAGCCCGAGCCCGCACCCGCCTCGGAACCCGTCTTCGACGATGCCCCCATCACGCCCGCCGCGCACACCCCGTCGACCCCGACGGGGTGGGGCGACCCGGTCGTCATCCCCGGGGGAGCGTCCGTCAACTTCGACGACGGCGCCGGCTCGTGGACCCCGCCCGAGCCGACCGCCCCCGCCGACGTGACCCCGATCAGCGCGGCGCCGAGCGCTCCCGCGCAGGCCCCGGCCTGGCTGGCCGCGGCCCCCGAACCGGCTCAGGACCCCGCGCCCGGATTCGGCACCCCGGAACATCACCGCGACGCCGTGCAAGCGCCTGGCGCGCCGTTGACCGGCCGCGCCGCCGCCGAAGCCGCCCTGCGCGAGAAAGCCCAGCGCGAGGCCGCCGTCGCCTCGACCCGCACCCACGCGGCCGACGACGATAGCGCCAGCATCGACGACGAAAACATTGAAAACTCGCAGACGATCGGCCTGGCAGCGGTCCTGGAGATCCTCGGCGGACGCGTCATCGAAGAAAAGATGACCGAGGGAGGATACTGACATGTACGACGGTGCCCTGGCCGACCTCATTGACCAGTTCGGGCAGCTGCCGGGCATCGGCCCGAAGTCCGCGCAGCGCATGGCCATGCACGTCCTGGACGCGGAGCCCGAGGACGTCGCGCGCCTCGTCGACGCGATCAACGCCGTGCGTGGGCGCGTGCGCCACTGCGACATCTGCGGCAACCTCACGGAAGAGGACGAGTGCTCCATCTGCCGCGACGTGCGCCGCGACCCCAGCGCAATCTGCGTCGTCCAGGAGCCCAAGGACATCCAGGCGATCGAGGGGGCGCGCGTCTTCCGCGGCCGCTACCACGTCCTCGGGGGCGTCATCGACCCGATCCATGGGGTGGGGCCCGACCAGCTGAACATCGCCTCGCTCATGAGCCGCCTCGCGGACGGAACGGTCACCGAGGTGATCCTGGCGACCAACCCGAACGTTGAGGGTGAGGCGACGGCCGCCTACCTCGCGCGCATGCTCTCCACGATGGGGGTGGAAACCTCGCGCCTGGCAATGGGCCTGCCCATGGGGGGCGATCTGGAGTACGCGGACTCGGTGACGCTGGGCCGCGCGCTCGAGGGGCGTCGCCGCCTCTGAGCTGTCACCGACGAGGCCGTGGCTGCCTCGTGCTTGTGATGCGCCGGCGGGCGCGGCCTCGCGTTGTGTTCGAGCGGTTGCCCCCGGGGTCGCGGTGCCCGCGACCTGCGGCGTTTGTCGTGCTTCGGGCCACGCGTCCCCCTGTCGGTGATGCACGTGTGACACAATCGGAGGGTAACGCTCCGACATGTGAGGAGGCCATGATGGCGACCCAGGCGAGCTCAGACGCGCCCCGAGTGCTGGTTGTTGACGACGAGGCGATGCTGGCGGACCTGCTCTCACAGGCCCTGCGCCACGAGGGTTGGGAGACGGCCACGGCGAAGGACGGGCTGGATGCGCTGGCGAAGGCGACGAGCTTCCATCCGGACGTCGTGATTCTCGACGTGCAGATGCCGCGCATGGATGGCCTGGAGACGCTGGAGCGCCTGCGCGCTCGTGACCCCGAGCTGCCGGTCCTGTTCCTCACCGCCCGCGATGCGGTCGCGGATCGCGTGCAGGGCTTGCGCGCGGGTGCGGACGACTACGTGACGAAGCCCTTCGACTTGGACGAGGTGGCGGCCCGTGTCGAGGGCCTGTTGCGTCGCGCTGGGCGCACCCAGCAGGCGGCCTCGACGGTGCTGCAGGTTGCGGATCTGACCCTCGATGTGGACTCTCACGATGTGCGCCGTGGCGGGGAAGAAATCACGTTAACGAACACCGAGTTCGAATTGCTCCGGTATCTCATGGAAAACGTTGGAATTGTGCTGTCGAAGCAGAAGATACTCGACGCCGTGTGGAGCTACGACTTCGGTGGCCAGGTGAACGTCGTCGAGCTGTACATCTCCTACCTGCGCAAGAAGATCGACGCGGATCGCCCGGCCCTCATCCGCACGGTGCGCGGCGCCGGATACATCATGCGGGAACCCCAGTGACGCGCCGCCGGTCCCTCGCCGGGCGCCTGTCGCGCGCGCTGGCCGCGTGCGTCGCGCTCGCCCTCATCGTCATGGTTGCCGCGTCCACCCTGGTCATGCGTTCTTGGATGCTGGCCGATATGGACTCAGAGCTGCACCGCCTCTCCCAGCGCGCGGGCGAACACCTGGATGTCGAGGACGCGCCGGACGATGAGGTGGACTCCGATGCGGATTCGGACGAGGGGGCACCGGCGGCCCCGCAGTCCGGTGGCCGTATGCCGCCTCCCGGTGGGCCGGTCATTCCCGGCGGGCCCAAGGGGCCGGGGTTTGGCGGTTCCGGCATCGCCGAGGGCACCCTTCAGTACGTGAGCGAGGATGGGCAGGTGGCCGGTGCGGTTGTCTCCAACTTCTCGGTGACCTACCTGAACGAGCCCGCGTTGGAGATCCTGGCGCATGTGCCCGCCGATGGTGTGCCGCACACCGTGCACCTTAAAGAGTTGGGTACGTTCCGAGTGACTTCCCAGGTCGTCGATGACAAGACCGTTCTCGTCGGCGTGCAGATGGACAGAGTCGATGACGTGGTCCTGATGCTTGTCGCGGTCGAGGTCGGCCTGTCCCTCGTCGTCGCGATTGCCGCCGGGTTCGCCGGTCGGGCGTGGGTGCGTCGCGAGCTGCGTCCCCTCGGTGTTGTGCGCGCGGCAGCCGCGGACATCGCGAGCCGCGACCTGGCCGACGACGCCGAGGAGCTGACCCGCGTCGGCGAGGAGGCCACCTCCGGCCCCGTGGAAGTCGCGGACGTCGCGGGGGCCCTGAATTCGATGATCGACGCGGTGGAAGACGGCATGGAGCGCCGCGCGCGCAGCGAGGCGAAGCTGCGCCAGTTCGTCGCCGACGCCTCCCACGAGCTGCGCACGCCGCTGGCCTCCGTGCAGGGCTACGCGCAGCTCGCGCGCCGCGACATCGACGAGGCCTCCCGGACCCAGGCGCTTGAGCGCATCACCTCGGAGGGGGCGCGGATGGCGTCCCTCGTGGAGGAGATGCTGACGCTGGCGCGGCTGGACGGCGACCGCGCTCTCAAACGCGACAATGTCGACGTTATCCCGCTGATACTGGACGCTCTGTCAGACGCCCACGTGGTCGCCCCCGACCATGCGTGGGAGCTCGGCGAGGCCGCGGACGTACCCGTCCTCGGCGACGAGGCGGCCCTGCGCCAGATCCTCACCAATCTCCTCGCGAACGCCCGCGTGCACACGCCCGCCGGCACTCGCGTGACCGTCTCCCTGACCCGTGCCACCCAGGGGGCGGAATCCGACAAGGGCGCCCCGGCCTCGTCGATGGTGACCCTGCGCGTCGCGGACGACGGCCCCGGCATCCCGGCAGAGATTCGCGACCGCGTGTTCGACCGCTTCGTGCGTGGGGACTCCTCGCGCACGCGCGACGGCCACGGCTCCTCGGGCTTGGGAATGTCGATCGTCGAGTCGCTGGCGCGGGCGATGGGTGGGTCCGTGCGGCTGGTCGACTCCGAGCAGGGGACCGTCATCGACGTGACATTGCCCGCCGCCTGAGCGCGCCTGCGCGGGCGACGCTTTCGCGCGCTGATCAGGATCGTTGCAATTCCGGGCGTCACGGGCCCGTGTGTTCTGGGTCGCCCCGGCGCGTCCCATGTCACCTGCGCCCACATGCCGGTCGTTCCCGGCGCGATGCCTGGCGGGCCGTAGGATTGTTGTGGTGGCGCACGCCACCCGAAGGCGTGCGAATCGGCACGTACCGATAGAAATGAGGCTCTAGTGGCACTGATCGTGCAAAAGTACGGCGGTTCTTCCGTCGCCGACACCGAAGCCATGAAGCGCGTCGCCCAGCGCATTGTGGACACGCACAACGCGGGACACCGCGTCGTTGTCGTCGTATCGGCGATGGGTGACACGACCGACGACCTGCTCGACTCGGCCGCAGCCCTCACGGACAACCCGCCCGAGCGCGAAATGGACATCCTCCTATCGGCAGGCGAGCGCATCTCCATGGCCCTCCTCGCGATGGCCGTCAACGAACTCGGCGTCGAAGCCCGCGCCTACACCGGCGCACAAGCCGGCATCAAGACGGACAGCCACTTCGGCGCCGCCCAGATCGTCGGCATGGTCCCCGAGCGCGTCGCCCGCGCCGTCAAGGACGGGCAGGTCGCCATCGTCGCCGGCTTCCAGGGCATCTCCAAGGACGACGACGTCACCACGCTGGGCCGCGGCGGCTCCGACACGACCGCCGTCGCCCTCGCCGCTGCTCTCCACGCCGACGTGTGCGAAATCTACACGGACGTCGACGGCCTCTTCTCCGCCGACCCGCGCATCGTCCCCAAGGCCCACCGCCTGCGTACCCTCACCCAGGAAGAAACCCTGGAAATGGCTGCGCACGGCGCCAAAATCCTCCACCTGCGCGCCGTTGAATTCGCGCGCCGCTACGGGGTGCCCCTGCACGTGCGCTCCTCGTTCTCCGAGAAGAACGGCACCTGGATCTCCGACGCCCCCGCAAACCCCGAACTCAAGGGCCTCGTGCCCGACGCCGCCCTCAAGTCCCCAGAGGAAAACGCCATGGAAAAGCCCGTCATCTCCGGCATCGCTCACGACCGCTCGCAGGACAAGATTACCGTCACCGGTGTCCCCAACAGCCCCGGCGTCGCCGCCCGCGTCTTCGCCGTCGTCGCCGAGGTCGGCGCCAACATTGACATGATCGTCCAGAACCTGCCGATCTCCGACCCCACGAAGGCCAACATCACCTTCACCCTGCCCGAAGGCGACGCGCGCAAGGCCCTCGACGCCCTCGAGGCCCACCGCGACGAAATCGGCTTCGACGAGCTGCGCTACAACCCGAACATCGGCAAGCTCAGCCTCGTCGGCGTCGGCATGCGCACCAACCCCGGCGTCTCCGCGCGTCTCTTCTCCGCCCTGTCCGATGCGGGCATCAACATCGACCTGATCTCCACCTCCGAGATCCGCATCTCCGTCGTCACCCGCCTCGACGACCTCGACCGCGCCGTGAAGGCCGTCCACACCGCCTTCGGCCTCGACGCCTCCGAGACCGAGGCCGTCGTCTACGGCGGCACCGGCCGCTGATCGTTCATCGACGAGGCCTGGGACAGTTCCGCTGGTCCGCGCTGTTTCGGCGCTCCCGAGAGGGCGCCCCGGCCTCGTCCCCATAGATTTCACCCCGCGTTCGCCCCGTCGTATGGGCGCGCGCACCAACACAAGGAGAACACCATGAGTGGATTCAATGTCGCCGTCGTCGGTGCCACCGGCCAGGTCGGCCGAGTCATGCGCACCCTGCTGGAGGAGCGGGGTTTCCCGGTTGAGACGATTCGTTTCTTCTCGTCCGCGCGCTCGGCGGGCACCACCCTGCCTTGGAAGGGGCAGGACATCGTCGTCGAGGACGTGGCGACGGCCGACTACTCCGGCATCGACATTGCCGTGTTCTCCGCGGGTGCCACCGCCTCGCGCGAGTACGCCCCCAAGTTCGCGGCCGCCGGCGCGGTCGTCGTCGACAACTCCTCCGCGTGGCGCAAGGACCCCGAGGTGCCGCTTGTCGTGTCCGAGGTCAACCCCGACGACGTCGACAACCGGCCCAAGGGCATCATCGCGAACCCCAACTGCACGACCATGGCGGCTATGCCCGTCCTCAAGCCCCTCGTGGACGCTGCGGGTGGTCTGACGCGTCTCTTCGTCTCCTCCTACCAGGCCGTCTCCGGGTCGGGCCGCGCGGGCGTCGCCGAACTGACCGGCCAGATCGAGGCCGGCGCCGCTCAAGACCTGGCAGCGCTGGCCCTGGACGGCCGCGCCGTCACCCTGCCCGAGCCCGGCGTGTACGTCGCGCCCATCGCCTTCGACGTCGTGCCGCTCGCCGGCTCGATCGTCGATGACGGAAGCGAGGAGACCGACGAGGAGCAGAAGCTGCGCAACGAGTCGCGCCGTATCCTGCACATCCCCGACCTGGCCGTGTCCGGCACGTGCGTGCGCGTCCCCGTCTACACGGGCCACACCCTGACCATCCACGCCGAGTTCGCCGGCGACATCACGCCCGACCAAGCGCGCGCCCTCCTGGCCGACGCCCCCGGCGTGCGCGTCGTCGACGTTCCGACCCCGCTCGAGGCCGCCGGCCGCGACGAGGTCCTCGTGGGCCGCATCCGTCAGGACCAAGCCGTCGACGGCAACCGTGGCCTTGTCCTGGTCGTCTCCGGCGACAACCTGCGCAAGGGCGCTGCCCTGAACGCTGTCCAGGTCGCCGAGGTCGTGGCTGCGCGACTGCGCTGAGTATTCCACTGACTGCGTGAACGCGCGGCGGCCCTCTCGGGCTGCCGCGCGTTTGCGTTGCTTGGTTGCTTGTGGCCCCACGGGTGTTCCGGGTGCCGGAGGCCCCGGCCGCTGTGTGTGCCGGTGGGCGGCGGCCCGCCCGCTCGCCGTCCGCGCCGCGAGCTTCGCTCGGCGCGTCGTCTCGAAGCCCGGCCAGGCCCCGCCGCCGCCCACCGGCACCGCGGCAGATCCCTCCGGCGCCCTTCACACCGGCGGCGCTTGTGGTTCTGGTGTGCCCGGCCAGGCCCTGCCGCCGCCCACCGGCACCGCGGCAGGACCCTCCGGCGCCCTTCACACCTGTGGTGCCTGGTGTGCTGATGTGTGGCCTGGTGTGTCGGCTTGTTGTCCAGCCAGGCCCCGCCACCGCACAGGTGTCACGTCCAGACCTCACTTGCCGCATTGCTGAGACCGTACCCAATTTCGCACGTAATTCCCCTGCGACTATTTCAAACATTGAATTCAGATCGCTGGAATTGCAACGTTTTGGGGCTTTGTTGAATGTTCATCCAATCGAATTACGTGCGAAATTGCGGTATGGAGTCTATCTTCTGTGGTCGAGCTTGTTGCTCAGGGGCATTGCACTACTTACGGGAGTATTGCGCTACTTGGGTAGGCATTGCACTGCTTAGTTGCCAGTGCAATGCTGTGCTATCTGGTGCATTGGTGCTGTATCTAGTGCACTGCTTCGTCGCGATGAAACCGGTGACACCTTTGCGCGGGGAAAATGTCGGTTTTTCGGGTGTTGAGGGCTCGCAATGGTGATGGCGGTTTCATTGGTCAGCTCGGGGAGGCGCGCAGTGGTGTCGTCGGTTTCAACAACTCGCTTCCGGAGGCGAGCAGTGGTGATGGTGGTTTCACGGTGGCCTGCATCAGCGGTTGCAGAGGTCTCATTGGTTTCAAAGTCGCCACGCGTCTACGTCCTGTGCGCGAAAAAGTTCGTCCTGCAAGCCCAAAACGGCCGAAAAACGCTGTTTTCAGGCGTGCTGGGCGAGTTTTTTCGCGGAGGAACCGCTGGAGGGGCCGTGCTGGGCGAGTTTTTTGCGCCAACCGGCACTGCGCCCAGGTCTTGTTGGCGACGCGCGCCACCGCTAGAACTTAGAGACAGGCTCGACTCAGGTGGTCTCTAGAACAGATCTGTGCCTGCTTGGTTGGCTTTTCACGCATAAGTCAGAGCATGAACTCGTGTGTGGAGACGATCTGTCAGTCCATTGGCATCTCGGGCAAAGGTGCTCTGCGCACTCGTGGAGTGCTCTACCCGGTTCACGATGTTGCTCTACCTGCCTAACGGACACGCAGTCGTCGAGGTTGACGATGTCTTATCGATAAGTGTGCAGGCTTACCTGACTCCTTGCGTTTGTTGCTGAAGTGGGACTGGGGCAGCGATCTGGTTTAGCGTGGCGAGATCGCTTCGGAGTGTGGGGCTTGACGTGTGCTTGTGTGACCCGCATTCGCTCTGGCAGTGCGCAACGAACGAGAACACGAACGGGCTCCTGCATCAATTACATGCCCAAAGGCTCTGGTCGTTGGCCCCTAAGTGAAGCAGATATGGATGTGATCGCTGACCAGCGGGGTGAGTGCCCCGGCAAAACGCTCAACTGGGACACACCCAAGCAATGCCTCGAAATGCTGCTCAGGACATAACCCGTCTTGCAACCACCCCTAGAATCCGGCCTCTCCCTCCTCGAACGGGGGTGTGATAGTTCCGTGTCGGTCGATAATTCGCGCGGGCTTCAACGGCGCGTCTCGAACGGCATTGAGGAGCCGGTCGAAGGTTTCCATCGCGGCGTGACGGTTGGAGGGAACGAACTCCAGAGCGGACGCGTACGGACTGATCTTATGACCCTGACCTGACAGGGCGTTAGCCAAGCTTGCTAGTGGGTTGGCTCGTGTACCTTCTTCAATAGCTCTCACGATCCAGGAGCGACATTCGTTGACATCGTCAGCCCAGGTACGGAATACCTGCCCGGTGAGTTCTTGGTGCCAGGAGTAGTCGTCCGAACTGCTGGTTAGTGTCCATCCCGGCCACAGCGCATCGAAATCCTCCAGGTGCATGTCCCTGTCCTGGAGCGACCACCAACGCAACGAGCGTGCTTGGTAGTCCACGAATATCCCGGTGGTCGGAACATAGTCATCCGTGGTCTGCTCCCACGCATCCGATTCATCCGGTAGTCGGGAGGCGACCTCGCGAGCCAAAGCCAGGAAATTCTCAGGACCGCATCCAGTAAGATCATCCAGGAAGCCGTAGGCGCGCCAGGTGACCAAGGTGCCGTCTGCCATGCGCACGGTGATGGGATCAACTCCGTGCCACTCATCCCATGGCTCTAGACTGGGCGCGCGATCACACGGCAAACGATCAGAACGGTGTGTGAAGATGGTGGCCGGATCGACGCCCGCAGCTCGAAGAGTTCCACGGGTTCCTTCGGCTGACCAGGCGGCCGTCCACCCAGGCCAGGTGTGCTCAACGAGATAGTTGATAAGTCGAGGCATGTAGAGTGCCTCACTCTCCTCTGCCCACACCACCAGTTTCCTGGTCTCGTCGATCAGAAGTGTGCCCTCAATCCACGTCGCCCCCTTCCAAGCATGCGGATCATCAACACCCATCGGAGACATACAACGCACACGCTCGTAGGTGGCTTCCATACCGTCGATCGCAATGTCCAGTCCGACCGTTTGGGCCGCCGAGTGGTTGTAGTAGATCTCCCAACCAGAGTAAGTCTTAAGCAAAACACCTAACCGGGAACCCATCGTGACACCTCCAATCGGGAGAAAAATTTGGTCGGGAATGTCATTTTTTCAGTGTCGACAGAAGCGAGCGAGAGGTCAAGTCCTGTGGAGTGGTGTAATCGTTTTGTGTCCTTCGGGTTGGGTTATGCGCTGAGTTGGAGTGGGGGGTCCTCCTGTTGGGTGGGTTGGGGTGTGAGTCGTGATTTGGTGAGGATGTCGAGGCTGAGGTAGCGTCGGCCTTCGGCCCATTCGTCGTTTTGTTCGGCGAGGACGGCTCCGACCAGGCGGATGATGGCCTGGCGGTTGGGGAAGATCCCCACG
>NZ_JVOJ01000006.1 GCF_001064145.1 Sanguibacter keddieii | reverse complement strand
AGGTCGGCTTTGAAGCTCTCGAAGGTCTGCCAGTCTTGGCCGCGAAAGAATTCGTCCTTGAGGTGTCCGAAGACCTTCTCGGGACGCGTCAGCTCGAGGTAGCCCTGACCATCCTCGAAGTCCGTGTACTCCTCGGAGTTGTTCGTGTAGCTGAAGTACGGATTGTTCGCCACCTCCTGGTTGACGTCGCGGGGCAGATCGAAGCCCTCGCCACCCGAGCGGGCGATCGTCACGACCGCGGTGTCACCGAAGGCGGTGGCGTTGGAGAGCAGGTCGTCCGAGTACTTGTCCTGCGTGGGCTCGGGCAGCGACCAGTCAGCCTTGAACATGCCGACCTCGGGGCGCTCAGCGCGGTAGGCGGTGTACAGGTTCGTCAGCTCGTCGTTCGTGGTGAAGCCGGCGTGGTGGAGGCCGTCGAGCGCGTCAGCTTGCGGGCAGGCTTGCCCATCTTGAAAACAGCGAGGGAGACGATGATGGCGAGCGCCAGCGCCACGCCGATGACGATCAAGGGGACCTTGATCGACTCAACCATCTTCCACACATCAGACCAGTTGATGGAAAGCATTGTTGATGTCCTCTTTCAGTTCCGAAACCCTGCATCCCAGAGCCAGATCAGCTCCCTTTCCATCCCCGTTTGTGTCTCCATAGACATGGGTCGCCGCAGACCAGAGGGCAGATGGGAACCGCCACCACCTATTCAACCGCACGGTCGGCCCTGTGAGGCGGGACCTCGTGCGTTCTTTCGGATTGCGCGCACAATCTGTCAGGATGGACAGCCTCATGCCCCGCGGGCTTCGCCACCTACTCGGGAAGCGGCTCTCCCCGCCAGCCTCGTTCCCTGTCCGAGGTCGGGGCCAGCAGCGCTCCATGCCCCAACGCCACGTTGGCATCAGCCCCGCCACCGACGAGTGAAGTCACAGGGGATGCGCGAGGGCCCGGCCCCCTCGCGGGGACCGGGCCCTGTACCGTTGTCGGCCGGATTTACGATCAGCGTGCGCGACGCTTGGCCGCCACGAGGCCGACGCCGGCGACGCCGAGCAGGCCGACGAGCGCGATGGCAACGCCGGTGTTCGCGCCGGTGCTGGCAAGCTTGTTGCCGTCAGAGCTCTTGCCACCCGCGGGCTGCGACTGCTCGGGAGTGGGCTGCGGCTGCTCCGCAGTGGGCTGCGGCTGCTCCGCAGTGGGCTGCGGCTGCTCGGGGGTCGGCTGCGGCTGCTCGGGGGTCGGCTGCGGCTGCTCGGGCTTCGGAAGCTCGGGGAAATCGCACGTCGAAGACGCCGAGGTATCGGACTCGACGATGGCTGCGCCGCTCGTCGTCGTCCCCGAGATCTTCACGAGCGGAGTAACCTCAGCGCTGCCGGAGATAAGGAACGAGAACTTCACCGACCCGTTAGCGGGAAGCTCGAGATTCTTGAAGGTAAGAACCTTGCCCTCGACCGTCGGCTCGGGGGCGCCGCTGGCCGACCGGGGAACGTAGCTGGCGTCATCCGACAGAGTCGCGATGACCGTCTGGACTGACTTGACGTCCGGGTTCGGGTTCGTGATCGTCACGCCGATGGTGCGCGTCGCGGTGGAGTCGGCACCCGGCTGGGCGACGGCGCATGTCGCGGAGGACAGCGCGACCTGGCCCTTCGGCGAGAAGGATGTGATGAGGGAGTAGTCGGCCGTCGTATTCGGCTCGAGGGTACGAGTCCAGCTCAGAGCCATGCCGTTGTCCTGGTTGACATCGGCGTACTCGATCTTGTTGGGCAGCGGCGCACGACCCCTGACCTTATCCCAGACCTCGTCATAGGAACTGTAGTAGTAGTTCGAACCGGCGGTCGTCGGGATGAACTGCTCGACACGGCCACGATCCGTATGCGCGCCGCTTTCAGGATCCTTCGCTCGACAGATGACCGTCCCCGTGTTTGCGTCGTACTCGCCGAAGCCGTAATCGTTGTCCTGGAGGTAGCAATCTGCCGCGTGGTAGAGAGTAAAGTCCTGAGCTGCATCTGAGACGTTCTTCACCGAGGTTGTCGTCGCGTAGAAGTCATTGCCCGTTGAGTAGGTATCCGTCTGCGTGATCTCGAATCCGCCGCCGCGAACGACAGTCGTGAGGACCCACGGATCAGCTTGGGTACCCATGCCGGACTTCGTTTGCGAGACCGGCGTCCAGGCGATCGTCCCCATGGATGCCGCCGCACGAGATTTCAGCTCACCCGGACCGAAGATCTCAGATCCCACAGCGAGGAACGTTCCACAGTCGGCTGGATTCGTCGCGGATCGAGAGTTATAGAACTCGTTATAACTATCGCCCTTGTAGTTGATCGAGCAGTTGAGCGTATCGGAGATGGCGATCCGAACGAGCGGGCCGTCCGCATCCTCAATCGTGGGACCAGCGGCGAGGGCCGCCAACGGGTTGAGAACGAGAGTCGCGGAGCCGAGCGCAGCAATGACCATTTTCTTGGACAGGCGCATGAGGAGACATCCTTAAGCGTTGATGGATATGGTGCGGCCAATCTAGCATTCGCATGTCAGCTTTCCAAATGGTTGAACTTGTCATCTTCGACCGTCGCAGCTGGCACTCAATCTGCGTCACCGTGAGACATCCCCGGCACTCTCAGGGCAAGCAAACAGATACGACAAGGGGCCCCGGCCTTGTCACGTTATCACGGACAAGGCCGGGGCCCTCACAGGTGAACGAACCGGATTACTCGCGGAAGTTCATGCCAAAGTCGATGGCGCCCAGCGCGTCGAGGAAGTCCTCGGACACGGAGCCGTCACCGAAGTCGGCCTCGGAGTAGTTCGAGTTCGCCATGGCCTCAGCCGTCGGCTCGACGATGACGTCGTTGTAGCGCGACAGGCCGGTGCCGGCCGGGATGAGCTTACCGAGGATGACGTTCTCCTTGAGGCCCACCAGGGAGTCCGACTTGCCGTTCATGGCGGCCTCGGTCAGGACCTTGGTGGTCTCCTGGAAGGACGCGGCGCTCAGCCACGAATCCGTGGCCAGCGACGCCTTCGTGATGCCCATCAGCATCTGGCGACCGGAGGCGGGCTGGCCGCCCTCGGCTGCGACGCGACGGTTCTGCGTCAGGTACGCCATGCGGTCGACGAGCTCGCCGGGCATGAACGTCGTGTCGCCGGGCTCCAGGATGGTGACGCGGCGCAGCATCTGACGGACGATGACCTCGATGTGCTTGGCGTGAATGCCCACGCCCTGGTCGCGGTACACCTTCTGGACCTCGTCCACGAGCATCTTCTGGGACACGTTGCGGCCCATGATGCGCAGGATTTCCTTGGGATCCAGCTGGCCCTCGGTCAGCGGGGTGCCGGCCTCGATGTGCTGGCCCTCGGAGACGAGGAGCTTCTGGCGACGCGAGACCTCGATGACCAGGTCTTCCTTGCCGTCGTCACGGGTGATGACGACCTTACGCGCGCTCGGGTCTTCGTCGTCGATGTGGACGCGGCCGGCGGCCTCGTTCATCTTCGCCTCGACCTTCGGGCTGCGGGCCTCGAAGAGTTCCTGGACACGGGGCAGACCCTGCGTAATATCCGCAGCGGAGGCGGCACCACCGGTGTGGAACGTACGCATCGTCAGCTGCGTGCCGGGCTCGCCAATTGACTGGGCGGCGATAATGCCGACGGCCTCGCCGATGTCGACCTGCTTGCCGGTAGCCAGCGAGCGACCGTAGCAGGCCGCACAGGTGCCGACCTGCGACTCACAGGTCAGGACGGAACGGACAACGATCTGCGCAACGCCGGCTGTGACGAGCTCGGCGAGCTGGTCGTCACCCAGGTCAGTACCCGCGGGCATGACGACCTCTCCGGCCTCGTTCACCGCGTCACGGGCAAGGTTACGGGCGTAGGCGGTCGTCTCGATGGTCTCGGACGCCTCCCACTCACCGAACTCGTTCTTGTGAGCGATGTCGATCTTCAGGCCGGCGCGGGTGCCACAGTCGGCCTCGCGGACGATAACGTCCTGCGAGACGTCGACCAGACGACGGGTCAGATAGCCTGACTCGGCGGTACGCAGAGCCGTATCGACCAGACCCTTACGGGCACCATGCGTGGCGATGAAGTACTCGAGAACCGTCAGGCCCTCGCGGTAGTTCGCCTTAATGGGCTGCTCGATCAGCTTCTGCTTCGGGTCGGACACGAGGCCACGCATACCGGCGATCTGCTGAACCTGCGACCAGTTACCACGGGCACCCGAGTTCACCATGCGGTACACGGTGTTGCGCTCGGTGAAGTTCGCGCGCATATCCTCGGCGACCTCTTCGGTGCACTGCAGCCACAGCTTGACGAGCTCCTCGTAGCGGGTCTCCTCGAGGATGATACCCGTCTCGAACTGCTCGACGATCTCGGCGGCCTTGGCCTCGTAGCGGGCCAGGATCTCGCGCTTACGCGGCGAGGCCTGAATGTCGGAGAACGCAATCGTGATGCCCGACCAGGTCGACCAGTGGAAGCCAGCCGACTTCAGCGCGTCGAGGCAGTCCGCCACGAGCACGTTCGGGTAACGCTGGGTCAGCGTGTTCACGATGTTGCCGAGCTGCTTCTTGCCGACGACCTCGTTGACGAACGGGTAGTCGGTGGGCAGCTGCTCGTTGAAGATCGCGCGGCCGAGGCTGGTCTCGAGGATCAGCTCGTCGCCGCTCTCCCAACCCTCGGGGGCTTCCCAGCCCTCGGGCGGTACGGTGCCGTCGGCGAAGCGGATGCGCGCGGTCGCGTTCAGGTCCAGGTTGCCGGCGTCGAACGCCATCTGTGCTTCCGCCTGGCTGGAGAAGTACGGAACCACGGGGTTGCCGTCCTCGTCCTTCTCGACCGGGACCGACGGGTCGGGGTTCGAGGTCAGGTGGAACAGACCGATGATCATGTCCTGCGACGGCATGGCCACGGGGCGGCCGTCGGAGGGCTTGAGGATGTTGTTCGTCGACAGCATGAGGATGCGGGCCTCGGCCTGCGCCTCAGCGCCCAGCGGCAGGTGGACAGCCATCTGGTCACCATCGAAGTCGGCGTTGAAAGCACCACAGGCGAGGGGGTGCAGCTGGATAGCCTTACCCTCAATCAGCTGGGGCTCGAACGCCTGAATGCCGAGGCGGTGCAGCGTAGGTGCACGGTTCAGCAGCACGGGGTGCTCGCGGATGACGTCGTCGAGGACGTCCCACACCTCGGGGCGCTGACGCTCGACCTTGCGCTTGGCGGCCTTGACATTCTGCGCGTAGTTCTTCTCAACCAGGCGCTTCATGACGAAGGGCTTGAACAGCTCCAGCGCCATCTGCTTGGGCAGACCACACTGGTGGAGCTGCAGCTGCGGGCCGACGACGATCACGGAACGACCCGAGTAGTCGACTCGCTTGCCGAGCAGGTTCTGACGGAAACGACCCTGCTTACCCTTGAGCATGTCCGAGATCGACTTCAACGGACGGTTGCCCGGGCCCGCGACGGGGCGGCCACGGCGACCGTTGTCGAAGAGGGCGTCAACGGACTCCTGAAGCATGCGCTTTTCGTTGTTGACGATGATCTCGGGGGCGCCCAGCTCGAGCAGACGCTTGAGTCGGGTGTTGCGGTTGATGACGCGACGGTACAGGTCGTTGAGGTCGGAGGTCGCGAAGCGGCCACCATCCAGCTGAACCATCGGGCGCAGGTCCGGCGGGATCACGGGGATCTTGGTGAGGACCATCGAGGCCGGCGAGTTGCCGGTCGCGACGAAGGCGTTGATGACCTTCAGGCGCTTGATGGCGCGAGCCTTGCGCGGGCCGGAGTCAGAGGCGATGGTCTGACGAAGCGCGGCGACCTCGGCCTCCAGGTCGAAGGTCTCCAGACGCTTCTGGATGGCGGCAGCGCCCATGTCACCCTTGAAGTAGGTGCCGTAACGGGCCACCATCGCTCGGTAGAGGCGCTCGTCGCCCTCGAGGTCGCCGACCTTGAGGTCCTTGAAGCGCTCCCACACGGCCTCGAGGCCTTCGATGTCGCCGTCGAAGCGGCGGCGAATCTTGGCCATCTCGCGTTCGCCCTGCTTGCGAGCGCGCTCGCGCTCGGCCTGCGAGGCACCGTCCTTTTCCAGGGCGGCTATGTCGGACTCGAGCTGCTCCGCGAAGTCGTTGATCGTCGCGTCGCGGTTGTTCTCCATCTGCTTCTTCTGCACCTCGAGTTCGGCGCGCAGTTCAGCCAGATCCTCGTGGCGACCCTTTTCGTCGACCTCGGTGATCATGTAGGCAGCGAAGTAGATGACCTTCTCGAGGTCCTTGGGCGCGAGGTTGAGCACGTAGCCCAGGCGCGAGGGAACACCCTTGAAGTACCAGATGTGCGTGACGGGGGCGGCCAGGTCGATGTGACCCATGCGCTCACGACGAACGCGCGAGCGAGTGACCTCGACACCGCACTTTTCGCAGATGATGCCCTTGTAGCGCACGCGCTTGTACTTGCCACACGCGCACTCCCAGTCGCGGGTGGGACCGAAGATCTGCTCACCGAACAGGCCGTCGCGCTCGGGCTTGAGCGTACGGTAGTTGATGGTCTCCGGCTTCTTAACCTCACCGTGGCTCCACTCGGCGATGTCGCCGCCGGTGGCCAGGGTGATCTTCAGGCTGTCGAACGTTTTGGCGTCCAGCAAAGTTATCTCTCCCTATCAGATCGCATCGATGGTCGCCGCAGCGTTCGGACGAGCATCAAGGGTGATGCCCAGATCCTCACGCGCATTGAAGTCTTCGTCCTGCTCACGCAGGTCAATGACGTTGCCGGCCGCGTCGAGAGCTTCGACGTTCAGGCACAGCGAGCGCATTTCCTGGATGAGGACTCGGAAGGACTCGGGGATGCCGGGCTCGGGGATGTCCTCGCCCTTGACGATGGCCTCGTACACCTTGACGCGGCCGGTGGTGTCGTCAGACTTGATGGTCAGCAGCTCCTGGAGGGCGTAGGCGGCGCCGTAGGCTTCCAGGGCCCACACCTCCATCTCGCCGAAGCGCTGGCCGCCGAACTGGGCCTTACCGCCCAGCGGCTGCTGCGTGATCATCGAGTACGGGCCCGTGGAGCGGGCGTGGATCTTGTCGTCGACCAGGTGGTGGAGCTTGAGCATGTAGGTGTAGCCCACCGAGATCGGGTACGGGAACGGCTCGCCGGAGCGGCCGTCGAACAGGCGCGCCTTGCCCTCGTAGTTGGTGAGGACGTCGCCGTCGCGGTTCGGGTTCACGTTGCGCAGCAGGCCCGCGAGCTCGTCGGCCTCGAGGCCATCGAACACGGGGGTAGCAACGGGCGTGCCGGGCTTGGTCTTGATGCCGTCGGCGGGCAGGTGCGCTGCCCACTCTTCGCCGGCCTCGACAGCGGCCGAGGCATCCCAGCCCTGGTGGGCGAGCCAACCGAGGTGGTACTCGAGAACCTGGCCGACGTTCATTCGACCGGGGACACCCAGCGGGTTGAGGATGATGTCGACGGGCGTGCCGTCGGCGAGGAAGGGCATGTCCTCGACCGGGAGGATCTTGGACACGACGCCCTTGTTACCGTGGCGGCCGGCCATCTTGTCGCCGATCGTGATCTTGCGTCGCTGGGCGACGTAGACGCGCACGGTCTGGCGGACGCCGGGGTTGAGGTCGTCTTCGTCATCGTTGAATTCGCGGACGCCGATGACGATGCCTTCTTCGCCGTGGGGGACGCGCAGGGAGGTGTCGCGCACCTCGCGCGCCTTCTCGCCGAAGATGGCGCGCAGGAGGCGCTCTTCGGAGGTCAGCTCGGTCTCGCCCTTCGGGGTGACCTTACCGACGAGGATGTCGCCTGCGGTGACCTCGGCACCGATGCGGATGATGCCGCGCTCGTCCAGGTCAGCGAGGGATTCCTCAGAGACGTTGGGGATGTCGCGGGTGATCTCTTCCTCACCGAGCTTGGTCTCGCGGGCGTCGACCTCGTACTCCTCAATGTGGATCGAGGTGAGGATGTCCTCTTCCACGACGCGACGGCTCAGGATGATGGCGTCCTCGTAGTTGAGGCCTTCCCACGACATGTAGGCGACGAGGAGGTTCTTGCCGAGCGCGACCTCACCGTTGGAGGTGGCGGGGCCATCGGCCAGGACGTCGCCGACCTCGACGCGGTCGCCCTCGTCCACGATAACGCGCTGGTTGGTGCAGTTACCGGGGTTGGAGCGCTCGAACTTCTCGAGGCGGTAGGAGTCGCGGCCGCCCTCGTCCGTGGAGACGACGATCAGGTCCGCGGAGACCTCGGAGACGACACCGGAGTGCGCGGCGAGGATCATTTCGCCGGAGTCGTGCGCGGCGCGCATCTCCATGCCGGTGCCGACCAGCGGGGCTTCCGTGGTGAGCAGCGGCACGGCCTGACGCTGCATGTTCGCGCCCATGAGGGCTCGGTTAGCGTCGTCGTGCTCAAGGAAGGGAATGAACGCCGCAGCGACGGACACCATCTGACGTGCGGAGACGTCCATGTAGTCCACGCGGTCGCGGGCGATCAGGGTCGGGTCGTCGCCGGCGACACGGCACAGGACGTCGTGCTCGGCGAAGGAACCGTCGGCCTCGAGGGGCGACGAGGCCTGGGCGATGAAGTGGCCCTTCTCGTCGTCCGCGGTGAGGTAGCGGATGTCGTCGGTGACCTTGCCGTCCTTGACGACGCGGTAGGGCGTCTCAATGAAACCGAAGGGGTTGATGCGCGCGAAGGTCGCGAGCGAGCCGATGAGGCCGATGTTCGGGCCTTCAGGGGACTCGATCGGGCACATACGACCGTAGTGCGAGGGGTGGACGTCTCGGACTTCCATGCCCGCGCGGTCACGCGACAGACCGCCGGGGCCCAGGGCCGACAGACGGCGCTTGTGGGTCAGGCCGGCGAGGGGGTTGTTCTGGTCCATGAACTGCGAGAGCTGGGAGGTTCCGAAGAACTCCTTGATCGCGGCCACGACGGGGCGGATGTTGATCAGCGTCTGGGGCGTGATCGAGTCCGTCTCCTGGGTGGTCATGCGCTCGCGCACGGTGCGCTCCATGCGGGCGAGGCCGGTGCGGACCTGGCCCTGGATGAGCTCGCCGACGGCGCGGATGCGACGGTTGGCGAAGTTGTCGATGTCGTCGACCTCAACGCGGACCTCGACCGGCTCGCCATGGCGGGTGCCGGCGAAGGTCTTGTCGCCCTGGTGCAGGGCGAGCAGGTACTTGACGGTCGCGACGATGTCCTCAAGGGACAGGGTCGAGGCCTTGGGGTCGGCTTCAATGGCCAGCTTCTTGTTGATCTTGTAGCGGCCGACCTTGGCGAGGTCGTAGCGACGAGAGTCGAAGTAGAAGTTGTTGAGCAGCGTCTGGGCGGCGTCGACGTTCGCGGGCTCGCCGGGGCGCAGCTTGCGGTAGATGTCGAGCAGGGCCTCTTCCTGCGTGGCGACCGTGTCCTTCTCGAGGGTCTCGAGGAGGACGGGGTAGTCGGCGAAGGTGTCGCGAATCTCGGATTCGGTCATGCCGACGGCCTTGAGGAAGTGGGTCACCGACTGCTTACGCTTGCGGTCGATGCGCACGCCGACGGCGTCGCGCTTGTCGATCTCGAACTCGAGCCATGCGCCACGGGAGGGGATGACCTTCGCGCCGAAGGTCTCCTTATCCGACGAGCGGTCCGAGAGCTTCTCGAAGTACACGCCGGGGGAACGCACGAGCTGGGAGACGACGACACGCTCGGTGCCGTTGATGATGAAGGTACCGCGGGGGGTCATGAGCGGGAAGTCGCCCATGAACACGGTCTGGGACTTGATTTCGCCGGTCTCATAGTTCATGAACTCGGCGGTCACGTACATCGGTGCGGAGTACGTGTAGTCCTTCGCCTTGGCTTCCTCCATGGAGTACTTGGGGGATTCGAGGCGGTGGTCGTGGAACGACAGGCTCATGGTGCCTGCGACGTCCTCAATGGGGGAAATCTCGTGGAAGATTTCTTCGAGGCCGGAGACGTCGGGGACGTCGTTGCGGCCGGATGCCTGAGCGGCTTCGACGCGGGCCTTCCACGCGTCGTTGCCCAGCAGCCAGTCGAAGCTTTCGACCTGCAGGCCCAGCAGATTGGGGGCCTGGAGGGGTTCACGAAGCTTGGCGAACGAGATGCGGTGCTTGGGCTGTTTGGCGGTGCTGTTGGCAGCCAAAGGGGATCCTTCCCTGCATGAACGGTGCGCACGCTGCCTTATCACCCATTATCTGACGCGTCCTGGTCCGTCAAGCGCCTGTTACGACGGCTGGATACGGGTCACCTCGGGCATGATAAGGCGCAAATACTCAGGCTACCGTGAGTCGCATCGCGAGTCAAGGCAGCGTGTGATATGTGCAGGGTTTCACGGGACGAGGCCGTGGCCGGCTCGTTCGTCAGGCGCGACGTGAGGCGGAACCCGGGCTTGAGTATTGGTGCCCCAAGTCGGGCTTGAACCGACGACCCACGGATTATGAGTCCGCTGCTCTGACCGACTGAGCTATTGGGGCGATGCCATCCTACCGGACTCGGGTTCGTGTGCTCCACCTGCCACCCCGGAACGATCTGTTGCTCACTCCGAAGCGACATGGGACCTTAGTCGCACCTACGCTTATTTTATTAGGTCATAGCCACAGAAAATAAGGAGGCGGCATGAACGTCGCGGAACAGATCGTGACTCAGCTCGTCGACGCGGGCGTCCACCACATCTACGGAATCGTCGGTGATTCCCTCAACCCCATCGTCGACGCCGTGCGCAAGACCGGCGGTTCCAAGAAGGGCGGCATCGACTGGATTCACGTGCGCCACGAGGAGGCGGCGGCGTTCGCAGCGTCGGCGGAAGCACAGCTGACGGGCAAGCTGGCTGTGTGCGCGGGTTCGTGCGGCCCAGGCAACCTGCACCTCATCAACGGCCTGTACGACGCGAACCGCACGGGCGCGCCCGTCCTCGCCATTGCCTCGCACATCCCGAGCGTTCAGATCGGCACGATGTACTTCCAGGAGACCCATCCGGACCGCATTTTCGAGGAGTGCTCGGTCTACAACGAGCTCATCTCCTCCGCGGCACAGTCGCCGCGCACCGTGAACTCGGCGATCCGCCACGCTGTTGGCCTGGGCGGCGTCTCGGTCATCACCCTGCCCGGCGATGTCTCCGATCTCAAGGCCGTCGAGCACGTTCCCACCTACGCGCCCGCGCGCCCGGCGACGCTAACCCCGAACCCGGCGGACATCGACGAGGCCGCGGCGCTCCTCAACAAGGCGAACAAGGTCGCGATTTTCGCCGGCGCGGGCGTCGAGGGCGCCCACGACGAGGTCATCGCCCTGGCCGACGCACTCAAGGCCCCGATCGGCCACTCGCTGCGCGGCAAGCACTTCATCCAGTACGACAACCCCTTCGACGTGGGCATGACGGGCCTGCTGGGCTACGGCGCAGCAGCTGAGGGCATGAACGACGCCGACGTGCTGATCCTGCTGGGTACCGACTTCCCCTACGACCAGTTCCTGCCCTCCACCCCCACGATTCAGGTCGATACGCGCGCTGAGAAGCTGGGTCGTCGCACGGACGTCGGCCTCGCGATCCACGCGCAGGTCAAGCCCTTCATCGAGGCTCTCCTCCCCCATCTGCGCCAGGATCGCTCCGATTCGTTCTTGAACCGCAAGCTCAAGAAGCATGCGGAAATCATGCACGCTCCGGTTGGCGCCTACACGCGCAACGTGGAGAAGATGCACCCGATTCACCCCGAGTACGCCGCCCACCTGCTCAACGAAACGGCCGCGAAGGACGCGATTGTCACCGCGGACACGGGCATGTGCAACGTGTGGACCGCCCGCTACATCGATCCCCTCGGCACGCGCCGCCTCATCGGCTCATTCCTGCACGGCTCCATGGCCAACGCACTGCCGATGGCGCTGGGCGCGCAGGTTGCGTTCCCGGATCGTCAGGTCGTGTCCGTGTCGGGTGACGGCGGCCTGTCGATGCTGCTGGGCGAGCTCATCACCGCGAAGATGTACGACCTGCCGATCAAGGTAGTTGTCTTCAACAATTCGACGCTGGGCATGGTGAAGCTGGAGATGCTGGTCAACGGCCTCCCGGACTTCCAGACGGATGTCCCGGACACGAATTACGCGGAGATTGCCCGCGCAATTGGTTTCCACGCGGAGCGCGTCGAGGATGCGTCACGCCTGGAGGACGCGTACCGCGAGGCGTTCGACGCCCCCGGCCCCGCCCTCGTTGAGGTCATCACGGATCCGAACGCCCTCTCGCTTCCGCCGGCCATCACGGGTGGCCAGGTCGTCGGTTTCGCGACAGCGATGAGCAAGATCGTGCTCAACGGTGGCATCGCTGAGGCCTTCTCGATGGCAACCTCGAACATGCGCAACATTCCACGCCCGTAGGACAGTCATACCTCCGGAAACGAGGCCGGGGCTGGGTCACCGCATGACCTGGCCTCGGCCTCGTTTTTCATGGCTCGACCCCACATTTATCAACATCTTCTTTTCAAAAATACTGGTATTTACCCTCTCAAATACAGCTTGACAAGCGCGCAACTTGTAGCACACCAGGCTAAAACACGATTTGACAGCTAATTATGCGCGCATTTTCCCTCTAATCTCCGAAGTGTTCTATCGCTCTCGTCACACAGGAGGAAGTGCCATGCACGCGCTCGCAGCAATGGCTAGCGCAGCCGGTGCCGTCGACCTCGACACTTTTCCCGCCTGGTTGAGGATCACCCACTTCATCAACTTCATCATGATGGGCTTCCTCATCCGCTCCGGCTGGGAGGTCCTCGCATCGCACCCGCGTCTGTACTGGAACAATCACTGCACACCCGGATCCGAGTGGCTCAAGTTCACCAAGGACAAGGTGTCGACCGTCCCCGGCGAGTTCACGGCGCGCGACGACCAGCGCAACCTGCACCCGCTGATCTCCCTGCCCGGACGCGGACAGATCGGCCTGGGCCGCGCGTGGCACGCGCTCGTCACGGCCATCTGGCTCGTTAACGGCCTCGTGTACGTCACCCTCCTCTTCGGGACGGGCCAGTGGCGACGCATCGTCCCCACCTCGTGGTCCATCTTCCCCGAGGCCTGGGAGAGCGCCAAGATCTACATGGGTCTGCAGATCCCCTCCATCGAGCACTTCCAGCCCTATGACGCCCTCCAGAAGCTCATGTACTTCACGGTCGTCTTCATCGTCGCGCCCCTCATGATCGCGACCGGCCCCATCATGTCCCCCACCTTCGCGGGACGCTTCCCGAAGTATGTCAAGATCTTCCGCAACCGCCAGACGGCGCGTTCGATCCACTTCCTGGGCATGGCCTTCTATTGCTTCTTCGTGGTCATGCACGTCGCGCTCGTGTTTATCGTTCACCCGAGGTACAACATCGCGCACATGATGCTGGGCGAAAACTACAACGACATCACGGCGGCGCAATTCGCTCAGGCCGTCACCATGCTGATCATCGGCATCGTCGTTGCCATCGCCCTGTGGATCGGTGCCTCCTACTGGTCGCTGTCAAATATGCGTCGCGCGCAGCGCTGGGTGTGGGGTGCCACGCAGCCCATTCGCGCGCTCACGATCGACCGCCTCAAGTCGCGCCAGGTCGCGAAGAAGACCTTCACCGAGGACGACATTTCCCCGTTCCACTGGGTCAACACGCGCCCGCCGACAAAGGACCAGTCCGAGGAGTACATCGCCCTGCGTGAAGACGACTTCAAAGACTTCCGCCTCGAAATCGGCGGCCTGGTCGAAGAGGAGAAGTCTTTCTCCATCGACGAGCTGAAGGCCCTGGGCAAGGTCACAAACATTACGATGCACACCTGCATGCAGGGATGGACGGGCATTGCGAAGTGGGAGGGCATCCGCCTCAAGGATCTCCTCGAGCAGGTCACGCCCACACAGGGCGCGCACTACCTGATGGCGACCTCCTTCGGACACGTCGGACACACCTACGATGGGCGCCCGACCGAGCCCTACTACGAGTGCATCGACCCGTCGATGATCGACGACGACGAGTGCATCCTCGCCTGGGGCATGAACGACGAGCCTCTGCCCGAGGTCTACGGCGGCCCTCTACGCCTGCGCGCCGATTCCCAGCACGGCTACAAGATGGTCAAGTGGGTGCGCCGCCTGGAGTGGATCCACGACTACCACGACGTGGGCGACGGCCAGGGCGGCTCGCGAGAGGATTCGGGTCTGCAGCACTACGACGCACGCGCCTGAGAATCTCTGCCTTCGAGCGGTACCACGCCTCCCTCCTCGTCTCCACGCATGCGCGTGCGGACGCACGGTGGGAGGCGTGGTCTATGCGTACCTGCGGGCGATCGCCACGGCCTCGGGCACGTAGGAGCGCCCGAAGACGGCGCAGTGGATCATGATGATGTGCATCTGGTGCAGGGCGACGCGCTCGCGCCAGCCGTCCTCCAGGGGCGAGGCCTCGTTGTAGGCGGCGAGGATGCGCTCGTAGTGCGGGCAGCCGAAGACCGCGAGGGCCGCGAGGTCCTCCTCGGCGTGGCCGCCTTGCGCAGCGGGGTCAATGAGAACGGCACCGTCGGGCGTCCACATGACGTTGCCGCTCCACAGGTCGCCGTGGGTGCGGGCGGCACCGATGCTGCTGTGACGGTTTTTCGCGTCTTCTACGAGGCGCGGCTGGCCATGGTCGAGCACGCCGGACTTGAGGCGCTCACAGAGTTTTTCGATGAGGGCACGCTCGGCTGCGGTGAAGGTTCGATCATCGACGTAGGGGGCGATGCGCTCGCGCGCGTAGAAGGCGCCCCAGGATTCACTTTCCGACGAGGCCGGGGCCGGGCTTGGTTGACCGGGCAGCGAGAGGTGGGCCTCCCCCATCCAGCCATCGCCCTCGAAGCCGGGCGGCGGCGCACCCAGGTGGCTGGCCCCGGCGGCGTGCGTATGGGCAAGGGCGCGGCCAAAGTCTTCGGCGGCTTGCGGGGTTGGCGCCACTGAGACCAGGCGGGGCTCCTCGAGCCACGTCGCACCGTGACCGAGCACAGGCACGACAGGGGCGCCAGGGTCCGAGGCCTCGGCGAGCCACGCGAGCCCCGCAACCTCGTAGGCGATCCGCCCGCGGCGGCTATCCGCTTTCCTGATGGTGTCCATCGGTGTGGCCTCCTGTCTGCGAAGAAGCTCCAGCGCTCCCCTCCGTCGGCGCCCCTGCGCGACGGGTCAACGATATCAAGGGTTATGTGGGCATCGGCAACTACTCCACTGTGCGCCATCGCGACGGGTCAACCACCCGACAGTGCATTACTAGCGACTCAAGTTCCCTATCGATCGGACGATGGCCTGACCGAGAAGATAGAACTTACGTTCTTTGCCATGCAGATTATTGGGTTCCGGACCATCCTCTGCTACGGGCAAAAGACCCGAACGGGACATCAAAATCTCGTATTGCTCCTTGTACTGCGGAGCTGCTGGATCATCAGAGCCATAGAACAACTCGATCTTTCCTTCTTTAGGCATCCCAGCTTCGGTCGTTCCATCTAAAAAATTGCCCTCAAGGCGCCAGTAAGTCCGAATCGAGCACCCAGGAGGCAAAGTTCTTTCTGTCTCGAAAAGGATCTTCACATGTTCAGCTACGTCATCGATCTTTTTTGGCCAGTTGTTGAATTGGATATATAAGTTTCTCGCAGCTGTCCTACCTACATTTGTAACTCGAAGATCATAAGCGTCGGTCCCACCAAGACTAGGAACAATTTCCGCATACACGTACGGACGCGTCTGTGCGATGCTATCCAATTTCATCTGCTCATTGGCCTCCGCAGCTGCGTCACTCGCTGCCTTCGAGGCGTGCATAGCTGATACAGCTGTAAACCCGGCCCAGACTGCCGCAACTAGTAGCCCTAGAGTGAAAATAGCAGTAGCAAAGGACGACCATGCGGCGACAGACTCCGCCTAAGAAACTCCATTCATGGTTTCCCATGCTACCTACTCGGTCGGCTTCCCAAAGCCGATTGAAAAGCTCGATCATTGAGCAGTTTCCACGATGCACGCAAGCCTGCACGTCTACACATAGGCCAGATAACTCGCACATTAACCCACTACTTCGGGCTTGGGCAGGGTCAAGTCCTGTGGAGTGGTGTAATCGTTTTGTGTCCTTCGGGTTGGGTTATGCGCTGAGTTGGAGTGGGGGGTCCTCCTGTTGGGTGGGTTGGGGTGTGAGTCGTGATTTGGTGAGGATGTCGAGGCTGAGGTAGCGTCGGCCTTCGGCCCATTCGTCGTTTTGTTCGGCGAGGACGGCTCCGACCAGGCGGATGATGGCCTGGCGGTTGGGGAAGATCCCCACG
>NZ_JVOJ01000005.1 GCF_001064145.1 Sanguibacter keddieii | reverse complement strand
GGGTTAAGGGTCAAAAAGTGTGTCCGGAATCGCGGATTTTCACGGATTGACCTGTAGGTTTCCGGAAAGTATATGCTCCGGAAGCATATATCTAGCCCCCGACGGGAAATCCTCGGTGTGGCAGCCGTGATGTGCTATGCGCGGCGTGGTGTGGTGTCGCAATGTCGAAGAACCAACCACGCTGCCACTGCGGCGGTGAAATGAAACGCAACGGCACCACCAGCAAAGGCACCACCAGATGGCGCTGCAAACAATGCGGCGCCTCCAGCGTCAAACGTCGAAACGACATCACCAACGCGGCAGTGTTCACCCAGTTCATCGAGCATTGCACCACCGCAATATCACTCGACGACCTAGCCAAACGAAACGGTGTTAGCCGCGCCACCATGAAGCGGCGCTTCAAGTGGTGCTGGCTCGTTGATGTGCCTGACCCCACCGCCGGCCACCACAAGCGGATCTACGACCAGGTATTTCTCGATGGCACCTACACCGCCGGTGGCTGCCTGATCGTCGCGGCGACCATCGACCACGTGATCGCCTGGCACTGGTGCAAACACGAAACCACCCGCGACTACCAACTGCTGCTTGAACGCATCGAAGCCCCACTCATCGCCGTCATCGACGGCGGCCAAGGCGCATACAGCGCAATCAAAAAGTGCTGGCCGACTACGAAAATTCAACGCTGCCTCGTCCACGCCCAACGCGTGGTCCGCCGCTACACCACCACCAACCCACGCACCGATGCCGGGCGCACCATCTACCGACTTGCGCTGAAACTGACCCGGATCACCACACTGGATGAAGCCGCCGCGTGGGGTGTGCAACTGCACGAGTTTTCAACGATCTACCGGGAATGGATGAACGAGAAAACCATGATCAAAGACCCCAAAACAGGTGCATGGACCCGCGTGTGGACCCACCACAACGTGCGCAAGGCCTACAACAGCCTCAACCATCTTTGGCGGTCCGAGATGCTGTTTGTCTACCTCAACCCGCCAGCAGGAGTCCTTGCGCCCGAGCGGATCAAATCCACCACCAACAGCTTAGAAGGCGGCATCAACGCCCAGCTCAAACTGCTCGCCAGAACCCACCGCGGCAGATCAGGCGAACGACAACGCCGCATGCTGGATTGGTGGCTCTACTTAAAAACGGAACTGCCTGACGATCCAGTACGAATCGCCAGGCAGTCCGACTGGGGCCAGGGCCAACTCGCCAAAGTATCCACCCTGACCCAAACCGAGAACCAAGCCGACCACGAAACAGGACGCCCAGCCCTCTACGACAACGCTATCGACACCGACTACACCCACTCAATCGGCATTCAAAAAGGCCAAATCTAACCCCCGCGACACGCCGAGCCAGACACACATTTTGACCCTTAACCCGCGATAGCGGATACCCGTGATGTTTTCTGAGGAAGTAACCATAGGCACATAGTGTCACACCGCACACACATTTGCGTGCGCTTTAAAAAATTACCGGGTCCTTCGCGGAGAAGGACCCGGTGGAGCATTCGGAGCCGCTAACGAGTCGACTCTTACTAGGAATCAATCGCTTACAGCATACCTCCCCAATTCTGGAGATGCAAGCCACATCCGCGAGGACTTTTCAGCGAGCCCACCCCACCCACTTCCGCGCGCCACTGCGACACATGGGGCGCGATCCTGAAACAATGGGGGCATGTCGAATGACCCGCGTGAAAACCTGCATGGCTCGGACAGCGAGGAGCTGGCCGACGTGACGGCCGACGCCGCGCGCGCCGGCGCCGAGCGAGCCGCCTCGACCCCCGCCCACACCTCCGACGAGGTGCCCGCCCAGCGCAGCGCCCTCTCGTCATTCGAGGAGATCCTCAGCGGCACCATCCACGAGGCCGACGCCCCCACCACCGACACCCCCGCGGAAACGCTCGCCGACGACGGCGCGCAGGACCTGCAGGAGACCCTCGTGTCCTCCACCCCCCTCGTCACAACCGACGAGGCCGAGGCCTCCCCCGCCGCGCTCGCCACCGACGCTGCCGGAGCAACAGAGACCGCCGCGGAGACCGCCAGCGACATCGCCACGCAGACCACCGAGCCCGCCCAGCAGACTGAGCAGCCCACCCAGGACACGGACGCGGATCCCACCCAGGACACGGACGCGGATCCCACCCCGGCCTCGGCGACGCCCCGCAACGAGGTCACCCTCGCCGCCCCCGTGCACCTGCCGCCCGCCGAGCCGCGCCCCTGGTACCGCTCGCGCCGTTCCTTCTCCGCGAAGGGCCGCGGTGGCCGCGTCCAGGTCGCCGGCCTGGGCATCACCTACACGGACCATGTGACCGGCGCGGTCCTCCTCGCCAATATCGACCTGGGCTTCCGCGCCCGCTCGCTGAGCGCGATCCTGGACCCGACGGGCCGCCGCGCCCGCGCCCTTTTCCTGATCCTCGCGGGCCTCGAGGAGCCGCAGGCCGGCCGCATCGTCGCCGCGCCCTCGCGCTCGCTGGCTGCGCGCCTCGCGGGCCGCATCGGCTCGGTCGCGCTGATCCGCGCGGACTCCCCGCTCGACGAGTCCCTGACGATCCGCCAGAATATCCTGGCCCCCCTCTCGGCCACGGGTTCCGTCGCCGACTGGGACAACCTCGTGGGTGCCCTGCAGATCACGGGCCTCGCCCAGCGCGTCGACGTGCGCCCCTCCGAGCTCTCCGAATGGGAGCGCTTCAAGGCCCTCATCGCCCGCGCGATCGTGTCCGGCGCCGAGGTCTTCCTCGTCGAAGACCCGGTCTCCCTGCCCGCCGCTGCGCGCGAGGAACTCGGCCCCCTCCTGCGTTCCCTCGCGGACGCGGGCTGCGCGGTCGTCATCGCGACCCCTTACGCCGAGGTCGCGGCCGCCTCCGACCGCGCGATCCTCCTGACGAACGGCCGAGTCGCCCTCGACGCGCCCAGCCCGTCCGCCGCGATCATCGCCGCCTCCCTGGAGGCCAACCCCGAGGACCCCAAGGCCCTCCTCGGCCCGATCCCCTCGGCGCTGCCCGCCTCCTTCGACGAGGTCATCTCCCCCACCGGCGCACAGGCCCCCGCGTGGCACCCGCTCGGCACCGCCGACGAGGCCGGGGCGCAGACCGCGAACGCGCAGCAGCCCTCCGAACCCGAGGAAACCGACCCCGCCGAGGCCGCCCTCGACGCGGCGGCCACCCGCGTGGAGGCAGCCCCCGCCCAAGCAACCCAGGCGACCGAGGTCCCCCAGGCCTCGCCCGAGCCCCGCACCGAGACCGCGATGCGCGGCATCCCCGTCGTCGAAGCCGAGGACCCGGCCCTGGCCGAGCCCGAGGTCTCCGACCTGGTCGTACGCGCCCGCAAGATCCTCTCCGACCTGCCCGGCTCGATCGCCCCGCAGGAGTAACGTAACGGTCACTGCGAGCCGCCATTCTTCGTGAGACACTAGGCGTATCCGGCGAGGCATCGCCTCGTTCACCCGTACGCGCAGGAGCATCCATGACTCAGCCCACCCCCCAGCCCGGGCAGTACCCGCCCGCTGCCCCCGCACCCGCCGCCAGCGAGGCGCGTCCCAGCATCGGCGCCCTCTTCGCGTCCGTGACGGGGCAGCTCTCCAGCATCATCCGCGACGAGGTCGAGCTCAACAAGGCGAAGCTGCGCGCCTTCGCGTCCAAGAGCGGCAAGGGCATCGCCCTCCTCGTGGTCGCCGCGGTCTTCGCGCTCTACCTGCTGGGGTGGGTCTTCCACACGATCGAGGTCGCCCTCGAACTCGTCGTCCCCGCGTGGGCGGCGTCGCTGATCGTCGTCGGCATCCTCCTCCTGATCGTGCTGATCCTGGCGCTCGTGGGCGCCAGCTCCCTCAAGAGCGCGCAGGCCCACCGCCCCGACCCGGCCGCGTCCGTCGCAGCCACCAAGGAAGCCATCGAGAAGGGACTGGGCAAGTGAGCACCAACCTCGATACGCGTAACGTGACCGTCGGCGAGGCCGCCCCCGCCGAGCCGCGCACGGAAGCCCAGATCACCGCCGACCTCGAGCGTCAGCGCGCCGAGCTGGCCGCCACGATCGACCAGCTGTACGCGCGCGTGCAGCCCGCAGCCCTCGCCCAGGAGGCGAAGGAAGAAGCCAGCGCCCGCTTCGCGTCCTTCAAGGAGTCCGCGTCGCTGACCCTGCAGGACGCCGCCGGCGGCAACGCCGAGGCCCTCAAGAAGATCGGCGTCGTCGCCCTATCCGCGGTCGGCGCCATCGGCCTGATCGTCCTGCTGGCGACCCGCTCGTCGCGTCGTTCCCGTCGCGAAGCCCGCCGCGCCGCCCGCGAGGCCGCCGCGCACACGCTTGAGGCCCTCAAGTCCGACGCGACCGAGGCCCTGTAAGCATCGACTGACGCAAACCGGCGTAACTCCGGCCACACTGGCCGCGGGTTACGCCGGTTCTGTTTCCCCAGTTTCGTGGGCATCTGCGCCCATCGCAACGCTCCGCTGAGCGCGCAAAACCCACTCCAAGGTGAGGTCAAGGCCCGTCATTAGCTATGATGGTCCCACGAAACATTTTGAACACCCAGGGAACCGCTTCACGCGGACCCGAACGACGCGGAGGGGGTCGACGCCATGGGGCGCGGCCGTCAAAAGGCTAAGCAGATGAAAGTCGCTCGGAAGCTGAAGTATTTCAGCCCCGACACCGACCTAAACGCACTTCAGCGCGAGCTGGCGGATGAGGACTCGTACCTGGCACACGTGCCGGCGGACGAGCCCGAAGAGGACGATGCGATCGACGACGACCTCTACTCGAAATACGCCGACTTCGCCGAGATGCCCGCAGAAGAAGACGACATCGATCCGAAGCAGCTCGATGAGTCCTTCTGGACGGGTGGATCCTCCACTAAGTAACGGCTCAGCCACACGGCGGACCGAGCACCGGTCCGCCGCTTTGGCGTACCCAAACGACTCTTTCTGACGCGCGCCGACGCGACAAGGGGCCGAGGCCCGCAGGCCTCGACCCCTCTCACGCACTCGGAGCAGGCACGCAGCTCAACGCCACTCAGCCCCGCTCAGGTCCGCCCAGCTCAGCCCACGCGGTACTCGCCGTGCAGCAGCACGGCTCCCGCCTGAACGCCCTTCGTGCCGGAGATGAGGCGCACGCCGGAGGAATCAGCACTCAGGTCCGAGACCGACCCGAAGCCAGCCACGGTTCCGTCGGCGTCAGCCGACGTGACGGAGCCCAGGACCCACGCGGCCACCCCGGCCTCGTTGATCGCGGACAGAACCTCGGAGGCCACGGAGGCCGACACGACGGCGACCATGCCGACGCCCAGGTTCAGGGAGTCCTCCATGCCCACCCAGGTGACGTCGCCGCCGCGGCGCACCCAGTCGAACACGGCCGGAACGGTCCACGTGGAGCGGTCGACGGTCGCCACCGCGCCGACGGGCAGGACGCGCGACAGGTTCGCGGCCAGGCCGCCGCCGGTCACGTGCGAGTAGGCGTGAATCCCCTCGACGCCGAAGCGCTCGACCAGGTCCAGGCACAGGCGCGTGTACAGGCGGGTGGGCTCGAGGAGCTCCTCGCCGAGGGTGCGGCCGAACTCGGCCACGTGGGACTCCAGCGAGGCGCCGACGCGGGAGACGACGGAGCGCACCAGCGAGTAGCCGTTGGAGTGCAGGCCCGAAGACGCCATGGCGATGACGACGTCGCCACCCGTCACGCGCTCGGGGCCCAGCAGCTTGGAGGCGTCCACGACGCCGGTCGCCGCGCCCGCGATGTCGTAGTCGTCCGGCTCCATGACGCCCGGGTGCTCGGCGGTCTCGCCGCCGATGAGGGGCGTGCCCGTGGCCTCGCAGGCGCGCGCGATGCCGGTGACGATCGCGGCAATGCGCTCGGGGACCACGTGGCCGCAGGCGATGTAGTCGGTCATGAGGACGGGGCGCGCGCCGATCACGACGATGTCGTCGACGACCATGCCCACCAGGTCCTGGCCGATCGTGTCGTGCACGTCCATGGCCTGCGCGATCGCGATCTTCGTGCCCACGCCGTCCGTGGAGGTCGCGAGCAGCGGCTTCTCCATGCCCAGCAGGGCCGACGCGTCGACCATGCCGGCGAATCCGCCGGTCGCGCCCAGGACGGTGGAGTCGTGGGTGGCGGCCACTGCGCTCTTCATCAGTTCGACGGCGCGGTCGCCCGCAGCGGTGTCGACGCCAGCGGTCGCGTAGTCCAGGGAGGTGTCGGTCATGGGTGGTGCCTTTCGCGGATGGCGCTCGACGAGGCCGTGTCTGGGTGGTCGGGTTGAGAACGACGCCCGCGGCGCAGGGAAAGCGTGCGGGCGTGGAGGTTAGCAGGGGGTAGCGTCGGGGGTGCCGGGCACGGGCGTCCCGGCGGGGATCGTCTCGGGGTATTCGCCCGTGAAGCAGCCGATGCACAGGGACGTGCCCTGTCCGGTGGCCGCGACCATGCCGTCGATCGACAGGTAGGCCAGGGAGTCGGCACCGATGGATTCGCGCACCTGTTCGACGCTCATGGACGAGGCGATGAGCTCGGCGCGCGTCGGGAAATCGATACCGAAGAAGCACGGCCAGAGCACCGGCGGGGACGAGATGCGGATGTGCACCTCGGCGGCCCCGGCCTCGCGCAGCATCTTGACGAGCGCGCGCTGCGTGTTACCGCGCACGATCGAGTCGTCGATGACGACCAGGCGCTTACCTTCGATGACCTCACGCAGGGGGTTGAGCTTGAGGCGGATGCCCAGCTGGCGCAGGGACTGCGTGGGCTGGATGAAGGTGCGGCCCACGTACGCGTTCTTGACGAGGCCCTGGGCGAAGGGGATGCCGGACTCCTGCGCGTAGCCGATCGCGGCGGGCGTGCCCGAGTCGGGCGTGGGGATCACCAGGTCCGCCTCGATGGGGTTCTCGCGCGCCAGGGCGGCACCCATCTCGTGGCGCGCGGCGACGATGCGGCGCCCGCCGATCGTGGTGTCGGGGCGGGCCAGGTACACGTACTCGAAGACGCAGGTGTTGGAGCGGCGCACGGCGAAGCGGCGCGAGTGCACGCCCGACGCGTCGATGGAGATGAGCTCGCCGGGCTCTACCTCGCGCACGAAGGTCGCGCCACACAGGTCCAGGGCGGCGGTCTCGGAGGCGACGACCCAGCCGGAGGCCAGGCGGCCCAGCACGAGCGGTCGGTAGCCGTGCGGGTCGCGCGCGGCGTACAGCGTGTGCTCATCCATGAAGACCAGGGAGAACGCCCCCTTGATGCGCGGCAGCACCTTCAGGGCGGCGCCGACGAGGGGCGCGGGCTCCAGGTCGTCCACCGACGAGGCCGGGGCGGCCTCGTCCCCATTGGTCTCGGAAGGCGTCACGGACGGGGACGCGATGAAGGGGGTCGGCCCGGGGATGCGGTCGGCCATGCCCAAAAGCGCGGTCACGAGGGAAGTGTCGGTGGAGGCGCCGCGTTCGAAGTCCTCGCCCTCGTCGGCGATCTCGACGGCCAGCTCGCGCAGCTCGACCGTGTTGGTGAGGTTGCCGTTGTGGGCCAGGGCGAGCGTGCCCGTGGGGGTGGGGCCCAGCGTCGGTTGGGCGTTGCGCCACACGTCCGCGCCGGTCGTCGCGTAGCGGACGTGACCCAGCGCAATGTGGCCGCGCAGGCCCTGGAGGGACTGCTCAGAGAACACCTGCGAGACGAGGCCCTGATCCTTATACACGAGGATCTGCTTGCCATTCGACGTCGCAATACCGGCGCTCTGTTGGCCGCGGTGTTGCAGGGCGTAGAGGGAGAAGTAGGTCAGGCGGGAAACATCCTCGCCCGGGGCCCATACTCCGAAGACGCCGCAGTGATCGTGCGGGTGATCGTCTCCGAAGAGTTCCTGGTCGGACAGTGTCATGTCTGGCTGCGAGACGGGAAGCACGCTCTCACTCTCCCACACTTTTTGCCTCCTCGTGGCATATATCCACGTTGTGGCGAGCACACGAGAACGCGACGAAGCCCTCACGCAGCGCGTAATTGCGCACGCTTTGCCAGGCAGAATCGGTCTCTCCCGGGTCGAGATGACACAATGGGGTGCAGCAATCTTGAGGAGGAAACGTGGCCAATCCGACGCTGAGCGCCATCATGTGGGGACTCGCCCTGCTGGTGAGCGCCTTGGCCATCCTGTCGTTCGCGCGAGGCCTGACCCACATGTGGCGCACGGTCTCGGCGGGCACGCCCGACCCGGGGCGCCTGAGCCCCGTCGGCAAGCGAGCGTGGGGCGTCGTCTCCGCGGCCCTCACCCACCGCGAATTCAAGGGGCGCCCCTGGATCAAGGCGGCCCACTGGCTCGTCATGGTGTCCTTCCCGATCCTCTTCCTCACGCTGGTCACGGGCTACGCACAGCTGCGCGTCCAGACCTTCACGCTGCCCCTCCTCGGCCATTTCGCGCCGTGGGAGTGGCTAACCGAGGTCTTCGCGTGGGGCGGCCTGGCGGGCATCATTCTCCTCATGATCGTGCGCCAGCGCGCCGGGCGCGGCACCGCTGCGGAGGCGGCCCTGTCCAACGACGATCCCGACGGCGCTGCCGCCGCGGCGGACCCGAACGGCACCCCGCCCTCGTCCCTGACCACACCCCACCCGCGCGACTCCTCCCCGCGCGGCCTCGCTTCCCGTTTCCTGGGCTCGACCCGCTGGCAGGCGATCTTCGTCGAGTGGGTCATCCTCATCGTGTGTGCGTGCGTCGTGGCGCTGCGCGGCCTCGAATACGCACTGTTCAGCCACACGCCGGGCCTCGAGGCCCACGCGACCGCCCTGCACTTCCCCCTCACCGCCTGGCTCGGCGCGATCTTCGCGGCCGCCGCCTCCTCCTCGGCCACCTCGCTGGCGAACGCGATTGTCCTGGTCAGCGCCCTCAAGGTCCTCACCTCCATGACCTGGCTGACGGTCGTCGGCATCCAGACCGGCATGGGCGTCGCCTGGCACCGCTTCGTCGCAATCCTCAACCTGTACACACGTCGCAACGCGGACGGCACGAAGTCCCTGGGACCGGCCGACCACATGCTCATCGACGGCAAACCGGTCACCAGCGAGGACGACTTCGACGACGTCCCCGAGGACACCGTCCTCGGCGTGGGCACGATCGAGGACTTCTCGTGGAAGGCCCGCCTGGACCTGTACGCCTGCACCGAATGCGGCCGCTGCCAGGAGCTGTGCCCCGCGTGGAACACCCAGAAGCCCCTCTCCCCCAAGCTGCTCATCATGGGCCTGCGCGACCACATGGAGTCCGCCTCCAACGTGCAGATCGTCGAGCAGGAGGAGGGCCATCAGAAGCTGGGCGACGGCGAGGTCCTCCTCGACAAGGGCGTGCCGCCCTCGCCCCACTCCTTCGACCTGGTCTCCGCCCTGTCCCTGTCGGGCGCGACCGGCCCCGAGGGCGTCTCCGCAGTCACTGCCCCCCTGGTCCCCGAGGTCGTCTCCGAGGAAGTCCTGTGGGACTGCACGAACTGCGGCGCCTGCGTCGAACAGTGCCCCGTCGACATCGAGCACATCGACCACATCCTCGACTTGCGCCGCCACCAGGTCCTCATGGAGGGTGCGTTCCCCCGCGAGCTGGGCCGCGCGTTCCGCGGCATGGAATCCAAGGCGAACCCCTACAACCAGCCGGCCCGCAAGCGCATGGAGTGGGCGAAGAAGCTGGACTTCGACATCCCGGTCGTCGGCGAGGACATTGAGGACGCCTCGCAGGTTGACTACCTGTTCTGGGTGGGCTGCGCGGGTGCCTACGACGACACGGCGAAGAAGACCAGCGCCGCCGTCGCCGAGCTGCTGCACACGGCGGGCGTGTCCTTCGCGGTCCTCGGCTCGGGCGAGTCCTGCACGGGCGACCCCGCCCGCCGCGCCGGCAACGAGGCGCTCTTTCAGATGCTGGCCGCCCAGGCGATCGACACGCTCAAGGAAGCCAAGCCCCAGAAGATCGTGGTCTCCTGCGCGCACTGCTTCAACACGATCGCGGGTGAGTACCCGGAGCTGGGCGGCTCCTTCGACGTCGTCCACCACACGCAGCTCCTCAACCGCCTGGTGCGCGACGGCCTGCTCACGCCGGTGGCCCCCGCGTCCGCTGCCTCCGCTGCCCCCACGAGCGAGGACACCACGGACGAGGCCGGGGCGCAGTCCGCGGGCACCACTGCCTCGGTCGGCGCACCCCTGAAGGTCACCTACCACGACGCGTGCTTCCTGGGCCGCCACAACCGCGTCTATGAGCCGCCGCGCGAGCTCGTGGGCTCCCTGCCGAACGTGGAGCTCGTCGAGATGCCGCGCAACCGCGACCGCGCGATGTGCTGCGGCGCGGGCGGCGCGCACGCCTGGTTCGAGGAGACGCGCGGGACCCGTATCGCCGACGCTCGCATCGTCGAGGCCGCGTCCACGGGCGCGGACGTCGTCGCGACGGCCTGCCCGTTCTGTTCCCAGATGCTCGGCTCCGCCTCGGGCACGTCCGCCGGCTTCGTCTCGGCCGACGCCGACGATCAGAGCACCCAGGGGGCCACGGCCTCGCCCGGCGGGAAGCTCCCGGAGGTGCGGGACGTGGCCGTCATGCTGCTCGAATCCGTCAAGCGCGGGCAGTAACGCGCGCGCAGCGCGCACGCACCACAAGCGAAGGGGGCTATTGCCCGTCTTCAGGGGAGATTTCCTCGAGGCCGACGAGGAAGCCATCCTCGTCGATGACGTTGCCGCCCACGAGGGTCGCGATCATGCCGGCGGCCTTCTCCACGTCCTGGGTGGAGCGCAGACGCTCCAGGCGCGCGGTGCGGCTCATCGCGCCCGCGCCGGGCGTCGGCGCGGAGGTGGGCAGCCAGCGGACCTGGTATTCGATGATGGCCCCGGCCGTCCACGGCTCCCAGCGCAGGACGCGCGGCGGCGTGGGCACGGCGTGGACCTCGATCATCATGTCTGAGCGGTGGCCGATTGGACTCATCAGGGCGTACCCGTCGACGACCTGCGGCTGGTCGCGCTGTGCCTCGAGCTCCTCACGAGCCTTCGCGATCTTCGAGGCGATGTCCTCGCGCACCGGGCCGAGCTCGGCCTTCAGCTTTTCGATCTGCGCGATCTGCGCGGGGGTGAGCGGCGGAGGCTTGGGGGCCTCGGGCGTGATGTCGCGCGCGTCCTTCATCTGCTCGAACCCGGCGCGCTCACGCATCGCGGAGAGCAGATCCTCGGGGTTGATCCAGCGCGGCGAGTACACCGTCAGGTTCACGGCCGAGTCGGCGTCGGGGACCATGACGTAGCCGCTGCCCGCGATGCGCAGGCCGCCCGCGAGGCGTCGGGCCATGCGGCGCAGCGCCTCGAGCACGCGGTACTCCAGGCCCGTGGGCAGACCGTCCGGGAACGCCTTGTCCCACTCGCCCATGACGCCATTATTTTGCTGGCGGGCGGGCGCCTGCGGGCAGCGCAGAACCCACGCGTTCGCGAGCGAGGCCGGGGTACCCAGCGCCGCGCGCGTCGGCTGGTCGAGCGTCCACGGCCCTTCCAGCTCGGCGTCGGAGGACAGGCGCAGGCGGCCCGGGGCGAGCCATCCGGCCTCGTCCCACATGGAAATCGCGAGGGCCTCGAGCTCGGCTGGATCGACGGCGTCGGAGACGAGGAGCAGGTGATGCTCACGCGCGACGTCCAGGTCGATGACGCCGGCGGGCTCGCTGACCTCGATGGCGGCGGCGATCGGGATGGCGGCCTCAGCGCTCGTGACCTCACCGTCGGCCGCGATCTGGAAGGCAGCGTCCGTCGAGGTCATCGTCGTCAGGCCGACGTTCGTCTGGGTGAGCGGGCTGTCCGTCGCGCTCATCGGCGTCGGGTCCGCGAAAGAATGAGGGGCCGAGGCCATGCGCTCCTTGAGGGAACGCCTCACCGGCGAGGCCTCGGGGGCCTCGTCCCTGTTGGTGACCTGCTCGCGCGGCGTCATCCCGGGCAGAGCGACGCCCTGGATGACGCCCGTGCGCGTCTGGCTGGGAGCCACCGGGGGGATGCCGGCCTCGACCTCGTGGCTGGCGCTCCCCTGTGGTGCGGCCTGCACCTGAGGCACGCCCATGAGGGGCGTCGGCTCGGGCGGCTCCGGCGGGGGCGGTGCTTGCAAGTCAGCCGGCTCAGGGGCGGGCGGCTCCGGCAGGTCGGCGGGATCCGGTGCGGGCGGATAGCCCATCTCGCGGGCCGCACGCTCGGCGCGCTCGGCGCGCATGCGTTCAAGCCGGGAGGGAGGCGGAGGGGGGAGAGCCGACATCGGGAATCACCGTTCGATGCGGGTGCACGAGAAACGCTCGTGGGTGCGCGAGGGCGTGGGCCCGCGCTGACCCTGGTAATGCGAGCCGAGCCCCTGCGAACCGTAGGGATGCTCGGCCGGGGAGGACAGGTCGAAGAAGCACAGCTGCCCGATCTTCATGCCGGGGTAGAGCAGGATCGGCATCGTCGCCGTGTTCGACAGCTCCAGCGTCACGTGGCCAGAGAAACCCGGGTCAATGAAGCCAGCCGTTGAGTGGGTGAGCAGGCCGAGGCGGCCCAGGGAGGACTTGCCCTCAAGGCGCGCCGCGATGTCATCGCCGAGGGTCACCAGCTCGTAGGTGGCGCCCAGGACGAACTCACCGGGATGCAGGACGAAGGGCTTATCGGGGCCCACGTCCACCTGGTGGGTGAGGTCCGACTGATCCGCCGCGGGGTCGATCACCGGGTAGCGGTGGTTATCGAAGAGGCGGAACAGTCGATCCAGGCGCACGTCAATGCTGGCCGGCTGGACCAGATCCCGGTCCAGCGGGTCGAGCTGGATACGTCCAGAGTCCAGAGATGCCTTGATGTCGCGGTCACTGAGCAGCATGACTCGATTGTCGCATACTCAGCGCCGCGACAACAGCCTCAGGGGGTCACTGCAGGGGCTGGCCCTGAGCGTCGGTGGCGTAGGAGCCGGAACGCATGATGAGCATGATGAAATCGATGAGCGCCCAGGGGCCGGAGACGAAGATACCGATGACGGTAATCGTCAGCACCAGCTGGATGATGCCCTTCGTGGTGTAGCCCAGGTAGAAGTTGTGAATACCAAGGGTGCCCAGGAAGAAGGCCAGGAGCACGGCGACGATCCACTGCTTGGGGGCGCCGACGACGGGCTGACCGTAGGCGGGCTGACCGTAAGCAGGCTGACCGTACGCGGGCTGACCGTAGGCCTGCTGGCCCGCAGCGTAGGCGGCCTGCTCATAGCCGGGCTGACCGTAGGCATCCGCACCGTAAGCGCCCTGCGCGTTCGCGTCGGGGCCGGGGACGCCGTAGCCCTGCTCCGGCTGGGCGTAGGAGCTGGCCGCGGGAGCGTCGTACGCGGTGCCGTAGGTCGTAGAACCGGGGGTCGCCATGGCCTCGTCGTAGCTGGGGGTCGAGGCCTGGGGGAAGGCGGGAGCCTCGGGGGCGGGAGCCTCGGGGGCGGGAGCCTCGGGGGCGGAGACCTCGAGGGCGGGGACCTGAGCGGGTTCCTCAGGGGAGAAGGGGGTGGCCTGCGGATCGGGCGTCGTCATGGGAAAGCCTTTCGGTTGTCGTGGGGGCCGCGGACGGCCGTACTGACATAGCCTAGCGTGCTCACACCCTCGTGCGAGAGTCGCGTCCACCCCGAAACGCCCCTGATTGATCCCGGAGGCCGTGAAGCAGTGCCGCCTTTCCTCGTCCTCACATGATCGCTCTCACCCTCGAGAGCACGCTCCGCCAATGAAAAGACGTGGGGCCCGGCATCAAGCCGGGCCCCACGGGGTAGTCTGACGCGCGCATCACGCGCGGAGCGCAGGTGCTCAGACGGTGGGAACGCCGTTGGCGTCCTTCTCGTAGATCCACTTGCCCATGAAGGTCATGATGGCACACGCGAGGCCCGCGATGCCGACCAGGAGGACGATCAGGTAGCCGATGCCAAGCAGGGCACCGCTATTCGACGTGCCACCGATCACCATGAGGACATAGCCGAGAATCAGAGCGGCGACGCGAATCGCGCCGATCTTCATGTGGCCGAGGTAGAAGTCGCCGGCGGCGATACCGCCGAGGAGCAGGTTGAGCAGGCCAGCGACCATGCGGGACTTGCCCTGGACGGGAGCGTTGTAACCAGGCTGCTGAGGAGCGGACATGTTGTCTCCTATGTGTTGATGACCCCTGGGATAGGGGCGTTTTCTAAAAACACGGTCAGACTACCGAAGCATTTGCTTTTTGTACAATATCCTCCCCTTTTTATGTTACGGATCACAGGTTAATTTCTTTCGTTCGTCGCAGTGAGGCTTTCTTCCATAGACTGACTGGGTGTTCACAAATCCGACGGCCGAGGCCTCGCGATCACTCCTGATCGACCTGCCCCATTGGTTCGCCGCACATCAGCGCAACCTGCCCATGCGCGCGCAGGGCGTCTCCGACTGGGGGACCCTCGTCTTTGAAATCATGAGCCAGCAGACCCCCATCTCACGGGTCCAGCCAATCTGGCTTGAGTGGATGGAACGCTGGCCCACCCCCGCCGATCTTGCCACCGCATCCTCGGCAGACATCATCGTCGCCTGGGCAAACCTCGGATACCCCTCCCGCGCCCTGCGCCTCAAGGCCTGCGCGGCCGCAATCGTCGAAAAGCACGACGGCGAGGTCCCGCTCACCATGAAGGAACTCACCCTCCTGCCGGGCGTCGGCACCTACACCGCATCCGCGCTGCTCGCCTTCCGCCACGGAATCCGCGTGCCGGTCCTGGACACGAACGTGCGTCGCGTGCTGGTCAGATTTCTGGACGGCCGAGAGTTTCCTCCCCACACGACGCCCTCAAAAGCGGAAACAATGCGGGCCGACGCATTATTGCCCGAAGACGGGCACCGCGCGGCCGAGGTGAGTTTGTCGCTCATGGAATTCGGGGCCCTGGTCTGCACGCAGCTCAGCCCGTCGTGCGACGAGTGCACGATCTCGAACAACTGCGCGTGGGCGCTCGCCGGATTCCCCAAGAACGAGAAGCGCCCCACGCCCCAGCCGTACGTCGGCACCGACCGACAGGCGCGTGGACGCATCATGAAGGCCCTGCGCACCGCCCACTTCGAGGGCACGGACGGCCTCACGAAACGGCGAGTCCTCGACGTCGCTCGCATCGACGGGGGCGATCGCTACCAGCCCACCCGCGTCTACCGGGCACTCCTGAAGGACGGCATGATCGTCTACAACGAGGACACCAAGCGCGTCACGCTCCCCCGATAACGTTCGTGACGAGGCCGGGGTGCCCACGCCGCCGCGCGCGGACCCGGGAGGGAGCCACCGCCTCGTCGGTGAATCAGTAGCGGATCGCGTCGATCGGCTTGATGCGCACGGCCGCGAGCGCCGGGATGATGCCGCACAGGGCGCCGATGCTCGTGGAGATGGCGACGCCCGCGATGGCGGCTCCGGCGGGGAAGGCCGGGGTGTCGCTGAGCGTGACGCCCAGGGCCTCGAGGGGCAGGAATCGGACGACGACGACCGCGATGCCCACGCCGATGACGCCGGCGACGAAGGTTGCGACGACCGACTCCATGAAGACCGCGAAGAAGACGCGCGCCGCGGAGGCGCCGACGGCCCGGCGGATGCCGATCTCGCGCACGCGCTGGCGCACGGTCACGATCGCAACGTTGAGCAGGCCGAGGGCACCCAGGAACACGATGATTCCGCCGATGACCATGATGACGTTGGAGATGGTGCCCAGCTGCTCCTCGCCGATGTCCTCGTGTTCGCCGCCGGAGACGGAGACCTTCCAGCCCTCGCCGAGGATCGAGGCCAGGGCGCGCGGCAGGTTCTCACGGGCCTGGTCCGCGTTTTCGGTGCCCACCCACGCGATCATGGACGGGGAGCTCATCTGCGGGAAGGAGATTCGCGCCGCGTCGTAGTGCGCGAACACGGTGGGCATATCGTAGGAGCTCTTGGACTTGGTGATGCCGACGACGCGCATCGCCGTGCCGTCGCTCGTGTGCAGGACGATCGGAACCTGGTCGATGGGGGCACGCCCCAGCTGGTTCCACAGGGTTTCGGAGATGACGACAGGGACCAGGCGCTGGTCAGCATCGCTGCTCACGACCCATCGCCCGGCGAGCATGCGGGTGCGGAAGATGACCTCGTAGGAGGGATCGACGCCCTGGAACGTCACGCCGTCGACCATGTCGCCGATGTTCGTCAGGGGGTACCCGCGGAATTGCCCGCTGGAGCGGGCCTGTCGGGTTTCGACGATGTCGCCGCCGCCACTGGAGAAACGCGACCAGTAGTGGATGTCCGTGCGTTCGGCCAGGGTCCCCATGGCCTCGCCGAGAGTGTCCTTCTCGTCGGGGCGCTTCGCTGTCTGCGCGCCGGCGGCCGAGGACGGATCAGAGGCGTCCTGATAGGGGCCGCTTGACGCCGGCCCTTCCGAGGCGTTCGAAGCGCTTTCGGGGGTCAGCCGCAGGGTGACCGAGCGTCCCTCGTACAGTTCCGCCAGCTCGCGCGAGGACTGCAGGAGTAGGTCGCCGAGCGCGATAACAATCGTCATGGCGGCCACGGCCGCGACCACGCCCACGAGGGAGAGGACGACGCGCGCCTTCTGGACCTTGACCTCGCCCCAGGCCTCGATGAGCCCGCCCAGGAGCTGACTCACGGCGTTCACTGCTCACCCTCCTCCGACATCATGGGGGACGAGGCCTGCTCGGATTCCGTATCGCCCTCGGCGGGCGGGAGCGGAGGTTCAGCCACAGCGGATTCTGTGCCCTCCTGCTCGGCCCCGGCCTCGTCACCGCCGTGCCCGGCCTCCGCGCGGTGCGCGAAAGCGGCAGGATCCTCGACCTCGTGCAGCGTGCCGTCATAGAGCTCGTATGCGCGCTGTGCACGCGCGGCCACCGCCATGTCGTGCGTGATGACGATGAGAGCGGCGTTGGACTCGCGGGCGACCTCCTCGAGGAGAGCCATGACGACGCGGCCCGTGTCCGGGTCGAGGGCGCCCGTCGGCTCGTCGGCGAGAATGACGCGCGGGCGGCGCACGAGGGCGCGCGCGATCGCGATGCGCTGCTGCTCGCCGCCACTCATCTCGCCCGGGTACGAGTCCGCGCGCTCGCCCAGGCCCACGCGCTCGAGCATGTCAACGGCGATCGAACGCCTGCGCAGCAGCTGGGGGCCGGGGGCGTACAGGAGGGGAACCTCGACGTTTTCGGCGGCCGTGCGCGCCGAAAAGATGTTGAACTGCTGGAACACGAAGCCGAAATCTTCCCCGCGCATGCGAGCGCGGCGCCCCTCGCTCAGGCGCGTGGTATCCACGCCGTCCAGCTCGTACGTGCCCGAGGTGGGGGTATCCAGCAGGCCGATGATGTTGAGCATCGTCGACTTGCCGGTGCCCGAGCGGCCCACGATGGAGACATGCTCGCCCTGGGCGACGTCCAGGTTAACGCCGCGCAGAATGTGCAGGTCCTCCCCATCGGGCAGGATCACCGTGCGGGTCACATCCCGCAGGCACACGAGATTCATTGCGTGCCCGCCGCGTCGCCCGGGCCCCCGACCATGCCGGAGTCCATGCCGCCGTAGGGGCCGGTCTGGCCGTCCTGGTTGTCCTTGTTAGAGGTCGGGGTGAACTCAAGGATCTCCTCGCCCTCCGTCAGACCCTCCTTGACCTCGACCATCTTGCCGTCCGTGATGCCCAGGGTGACGGCGCGCTTCTCCGGCTTGGTCGGGTCGTCGGTCGGCAGGTAGACGGAGCCGGACTGGTAGCGGCCCTCAACCGCGGAGATCGGCACCGCGAGGACACCCGTCGCGGAGCCCGCCGTCATCTCGAGGGTGACCTGCAGGCCCGCGAACACCGTCTGGTCGGAGGGGATCGCGCAGCGCGCCTTCAGATCCGTCGAGGACGAGGCGCCGCTATCGGAGCCGGCGTTCGCCTTCGGGTTTTGGGCCTTGCCGGTCGGACTTACCAGCTTGACTCCCGTGCACTCGAAGGGCGCGGGGCCGTTCTTAATGGTGACGGTCGCGGTCGACGGCGCGTCCTGCAGACGGTACATCTGGTCCGCGCTCAGGGGCGCGACCGCAGAGAAAGTCGCCGGAGCGATGGTCGCAACCGTGTCGCCGATCGCGAACTGCTGGCCGACCAGCACGCTCGTCGACACCGTGCCGTCACCGGGGGAGACGACCGTCTCGTACTTGTAGGTCGGATCGGCGGTCTCGACGCTCACGTTGCCTTCCTCGTCGGTGACCTGCCGTGTCTCGCCGGGGATTTCCTTGCGGATCTGCACGATTGCGTCGCCCTTTGACACCTTGTCGCCGTCGTTGACGAAGGTGCGCACGACATTGCCGTCCAGTGTCGCGCGGGCCACCACCGGTTCGTCGGCCTGGATCGTCCCCGTGACGCTCACGGTGTTCGTGATGTCGGCGCGGCCCACCTCGATCGTCATCTGCCCGAAGTTGCCGCCCGGGTCCATGCCATCGGTGCTTTGATCCTCCTGAACGGCCGGAAAGAACGCGAACTTCACCAAGGCCACGGCGATGACTACCCAGGCAAGAACCTTGACAATGTCGAGCACCTGGGCGGTGCGGGTCTTATGTGCCACGTGCGTCTCCTTCGATGAACGGCGTTGCCCAATTGTAAAGTGCGCCTCATTAACGCAGCAACGCTATCCCCGTCTTCTCAGGGTTTTCTCAGGGACCATCCCGCCGGATGGGCGACGCACATCCTCGCCCCTAAAATGGCTGATGAACCGACGAAAGGCAGCCATGATCCGCCGCGCCACCCCCGCAGACACCGAGGCGCTCTCCGCCCTCTCGCGCACCTGCTTCACGCAGACCTTCGGCCACCTCTACGATCCCGCCGACCTCGAGGCCTTCCTCACCGAGGCCTACGCGCCCGACATCCTGCACACAGAACTCGAGGACCCCAACCGGGCGACGTGGCTCCTCTTCGAGGACGCGACTGACGAGGCTCCGATCGGCTACGTGACCGCATGCCCCGCGCAGCTGCCCCACCCCGACGTCGCGCCCGGTGACGGGGAAATCCAGCGCCTCTACATCCTGCAGGGCCACCAGGGGGCGGGGCGCGGCACCGCTCTGCTCAACACGGCGCTCGAGTGGCTCGAACGCGACGGGCCGCGCACCCTGTGGATCGGCGTCTGGAGCGAAAACTACGGGGCGCAGCGCTTCTACGCGCGCCACGGATTCGAGATCGTCGGCGACTACTCGTTCATGGTGGGCGACCACGCCGACCACGAACTGATCACCCGCCGACCGGCGCGACTCCCGAGCGAATAACCCGCCACAACAGACGAAAGGCCCCGAGGCGCGTTGCCTCGGGGCCTTATCGTGAGCTCATCACTCGGCAGATTCTTCAGCCTCAATCTCGGCGACCTGCTTGCGGACCTCATCCATGTCGAGGTCCTGCACCTGAGAAATCAGGTCCTCGAGCGCGGACAGCGGCAGAGCACCGGACTGACGGAACACGACGATGCCGTCGCGGAAGACCATCAGGGTCGGGATCGAGGTGATCTGAGCGGCCATCGCCATCTGCTGCTGATCATCCGTATCGATCTTGCCGAACACGATGTCCGGGTACTTCTCGGAGGCTTCTTCGAAGATGGGGCCGAACTGACGGCACGGGCCGCACCAAGTCGCCCAGAAATCCACCAGGACGATGCCGCCGGCGGAAATGGTCTGCTCGAAGTTCTCCTGCGTGAGGGTAACGGTAGCCATGTTTCTCCTGTCATCGCCGGCACTATCACCGGTCTGTTGGTCGGGGCAAAAGCCCCTTGAGTGAACTATACGATTCAACGGGCGCGACGCGCCCTCTATTCCCCCGAAGCGAGAGAAGAAGCGGTGACCTGACGCACATTCTCCTCCGAAGCGCCCAAGCCGCGCAAGATGAACGTCTCAACCAACAGCAGCGCAGACTCACGATGCGCCGGATCCTGAGGCAGACGCTGCCCCTGCAGCGTCGCATGAATCAGGTGCACCGCGCCCAGCGTATTCTGCTCGACGATCAACCCACGCTCCATGGCCTCGTCAAGGATCCCAATGAGGACCTCACCCACGAGACCCGCGTGATCATGCAGGTGCGAGGCACCCTGACCCGACATCTGACGACGCAGGCCCGTGCCAGCCTTGACGTGGTAGCGGCTAATCATCTGCAGGTGGGAGCGGATGTAGAGGCGCAGACGCATGAGCGGATCAGCCTCAGACTCAAGACGCGCCATCAACACCCGCGTGAATTCCTCGGTCACCTCGCGCATGTAGGCAAGCAGGAGCACTTCCTTGTCCGCGAAATGGTTGTAGACAGCCGTGCGCCCAACACCCGCGCGCTCAGCGATCTGACTCATGGTGATCGACTCGAAGGACTGCTCCCCCATCAGCGATCCCAGAGCCTCAAACAGGCGCGTACGAGTCAGCTCACGGTGAGAGGCGAGCGACTCGCCAATAATCTTCGGCATACGCCTATTCTGACACTCTGCCCCTATGTGTCGTCAAATGGGGCGAGCGTGCAAACGTCAGCGAGCGCAGCGGGCGACCACGGCCTCGACGATCGGCAGGTCAGCAACGATCCACGGCAGCGCGGCAAGGTCCGCGAGGGGCACCCACCTGGCCTCAAGGTGCGACGCTCCCGCGCGCGGTGCGGGCGAGCCAGCCGCCACCTCGGCGAGCCACACGCCCATGACGCGCCCGCCCAGGATCGGCCACCACTGCCCACCCTCGGGGCACACGCGCTCGCCGATCGTCAGGCGCGCGCCGAGCTCCTCGGCGATCTCGCGCGCGAGGGCTTCGGCTGGATCTTCAGCGTCCTCAACCTTTCCGCCGGGCAGCTCGAACTGTCCGCGCAGATCCTGCGGGTAGGCGCGCGAGCAGGCGAGCAGCATCGTGGGGTCGCTCAGGGAATCGACAATCGCGGCCGCCACCACGGGACGAGGCATGGGAACTCCAATCGGTTGGGCGAGGCCAGTGTACCGGGCCTGTCTGCTTGTCGGTGGTACGGCACCAGGATGCCTGGCTGCCCTGATTGCGCCCCATCCGGACAGTCCACACATCTCCACCACCACTCATCGCCACGCCCTCCTCCCAGCACCCCGAAACCAAGCACAACCAACGCCGGTTGCGCGGCCATCCGGCGTGACGATATGATCGACGGGTCGATTCCTTCGGGACGATGAATTGCGGGCGTAGTTCATCGGTAGAATGGAAGCTTCCCAAGCTTCAGAGGCGGGTTCGATTCCCGTCGCCCGCTCCACCCCCGCCCGGCAGCGCGCCGGGCGATTTTGTTATGCCTGGTTATCGCGTGATACCGAGCGCGGCAGGGCGAGGGGGACAAAATTCGCCCAACACGAGCCACATCCAGCATCCCACGCGACAAAGTTCGCCCAACACGGCCCCTCCAGCGGTTCCTCCGCGAAAAAACTTGCCCAGCACGCCTGAAAACAGCGTTATTCGGCCGTTTTGGGCTTGCAGGACGAACTTTTTCGCGCACAGG
>NZ_JVOJ01000004.1 GCF_001064145.1 Sanguibacter keddieii | reverse complement strand
CCATCAACCACGGCGCTCGCTGCGGCGACCTTGGTCTCATAGTCATATCTGGCCTGCTGTCCTCCCATGGCAAGAAGCCCGTCCTTCCCGATAGCGCGGTACGTCTTCTGCCAGTCTCGCACAGCCTCAGCAGGCACACCCAGCCTCTTGGCGGTCAAGCCATAGCCAATCCCCCTCTCAAACAATTCAACAGCCTGCTCCCGAAGCAAACGACCATGCCTCAACCGCAGATCCACAGACACGAAAAGCCTCCCATTCCCTGGACTTCAATTTCGATGTCCAAGAAACGGGAGGCAGTTCAGAGGACCAGACCGAGGCGTAACCTCAGCGTCTCCGCGTGGCTCAGCGGGACTGAACGCGCGCGATCCACTCCTCGACATCCGCGATCGTGCGCGGGATGTCTTCGGAGAGACGCGTGACCGTGCCGTCGGCGTTCACCACGACGTCGTCTTCGATGCGCACGCCGATGCCCCGGTACTCCTCGGGGATCAGCAGGTCGTCGGCGCGGAAGTACAGGCCCGGCTCGATCGTGAAGACCATGCCCGGCTCCAGCAGCGCGCCCTGGTAGAGCTCCGCGCGCGCCTTCGCGCAGTCGTGCACGTCCAGGCCCAGGTGGTGGCTGGTGCCGTGCGGCATCCAGCGGCGGTGCTGCTGGCCCTCGGGTGACAGGGACTCCTCGGGAGTGACGGGCAGGATACCCCACTCATGCAGGCGGGCGGCGATGACGCGCATGGCGGCGTCGTGCACGTCCTTGAAACGGCAGCCCGGCTCGTTCGCGCGGGCCAGGGCGGCCTCGCAGGCATCGAGGACGGCCTGGTAGACGCGGGCCTGAACCTCGGTGAAACGGCCGTTGACGGGCAGCGTGCGCGTGATGTCGGCCGTGTACAGGGAGTCAACCTCGACACCTGCGTCGACGAGCACCAGGTCGCCCTCACGCACCTCGCCGTCATTGTCGATCCAGTGCAGGGTGTTCGCGTGGTTGCCCGAGGCCGCGATGGTCTCGTAGCCCTCGCCGTTGCCCTCCTCGCGGGCGACGGCCGCGAACGCGCCCTCGATGACGCGCTCGCCGCGACGGTGGCCCACGGCGCGGGGCAGGACGCGGATGATGTCCTCGAAGCCGGCCTTGGTGACCTCGACCGCGCGAATCATCTCGTCGAGCTCGAAAGCATCCTTGATGAGACGGATTTCGGAGAGGCGCTCCTCGAAACGCTCGTCGTCCTCGCGGGCCTCCTCACCTGCCGGCAGCCCGGCCTGGGTGCGCACCTCGTTGACCATCGCCTCGATGTGTCCATCAACGCCGCGCACGATGCGCAGCTGAACGGTCCCGGCGTCCTTCGCCAGCACGTCGCGCAGCGTGTCGATGTGGCGGGTCTCCAGACCGGTCTGCGCGCTCAGCTCCTCGAGCGAGGGGCGCGCGCCCACCCAGAATTCGCCGTAGCGGGCGTCCGCGTAAAACTCCTTGGAAGAACGCGAGGCGCGGGGCTTGAAAAAGAGCAGGGGAGTGTGGGTGCCGTCCTCGTTCGGCTCCAGCACCAGGACGGTGTCCGGCTCCTTCTCGCCGCCCAGGCCCGACAGGTGCGCGAAGGCGGAGTGCGCGCGGAAACGGTAGTCGCAGTCGTTGGAGCGGACCTTGTAGGGGCCCGCGGGCACGACGAGGCGCTCGCCCGGGAAGGGGGCGCCGGCCTTGAGGGTGCGGTCGGCCACGAAGTCGGCGACGCGCTCGCGCTCGGGCAGTTCGGAGGGGCGGGGCCCCCATCCGGAGCCGATGAAATCGCGGAAGGCGGAGGACTGGGGCTGACGGGAGCGGTTTTCGCCGCGATCGGCCATGGACTGGGAGGCTTCTTCACTCATGGCCACTATTCTACGGCCCCTCGGCCCCCGGGGAGGATCCGATGGTCATGACAAACCCCGGCCTCGTGTCCCTGTGGCGCGCTCTGCGCCGGGGACGAGGCCGGGGCCGTGTCGGGTGGAAGATGCTCAGTCCTGGAGGGTGAGCTCTCCCGCGATGGACAGATCCATCCACCGCTTGAAGTCCGCGCCGCGCTTGCCCTGCGAGAGCAGGAAGACGGTCTTGGCGTAGAGGGCCTCGAGCGTCATGTCGTGCGCGCCGATCGCGCCGAGGCGCGCCAGGGCGTTGCCGGCCTCGTAGTGGCCGAGCATGACCTCGGACTGGTAGCACTGGGAGGCGACGATGATCGGCACCTCGGCCTGCGCGAGCTCGGCCAGGACGTCCACGAGCCCCGGTTCGGATGCCGGGATGTTACCCACGCCGAATGTGCGCAGGATGACCGCGTCCGGGTGGGGCGTCGTCATGGCGCGCAGTCGCGCGGCGCTCATGCCGGGCACCACGTCGATGACGGCGACGTCCTGGCGCATGTACGGGCTGGGATCGGTCCAGCCGGTGCCCGCGCTCGGAGCCCCGTACCAGCGCCATGGCGCGCCCGTGCGCGCCATGGGGGACACGGAGGGTGACTCGAAGCCGCGGAATGCCCACGACGAGGTCTTGGTGGCGCGGTTGCCGGCCAGGAGCTTGTGCCCGAAGAACAGCATGACTCCGCGGGCGTGGCGCGAAATTGCCGCGCGTAGCGCGCCTGTGACGTTTGCCGACGCGTCCGAGCCGACGACGCCGAGGGGGTACTGGGAGCCGGTCAGGACGACAGGCTTACCCATGCTCGCCAGCGCGAAGGACAGGGCAGCTGCCGAGTAGGCCATCGTGTCCGTGCCGTGCAGGACCAGGAAGGCATCGGTCGTCTCGGCGTGCGCGTTGATGTCGTCGATGATGGCCTGCCAGTCCTCGGGGGTAGCCTCCGAGGAGTCGATGAGCGGGTCCAGCGTCGACATCGTAATGTTCGAGGCCAGCTCGATGCCCTCCAGCTGGGAGCCGAACCAACCCTGCAGGTCAGCGCCGGGGCGCAGCCCCTCGGGGGAGTCGACCATGCCGATGGTGCCACCGGCATACGTGACGTGAAGACGCACTGTTCGTCCTTTCTCAGTCGCCTGCCACCAGGGTTTCCTCGCCCTGCAGCGAGGCGGCAGCCTCGTCGGTCAGGTTGCCGACGCGCCCGCGCACGTAGTACCAGCCGGCGACCATGAGGACGACGACCACGCCGAAGAGCGCGAGGGTCCAACGGCCAGACTCGGAGGTCACGTTCGAGGCCACGACGACGCCGAAGAACAGAAGCGCCAGGTAGTTGGTGTAGGGGGCGCCGGGCATGCGGAACTCGGGGCGCTGTTCCTCGCCGCGCTTGACCTTGCGCAGGAAGGCCAGGTGCGAGATGAGGATCATCGCCCAGGTGCCGGCGATGCCGATGCCCGCCAGGTCCATGACGATGTTGAAAGCGTTCTCCGGAACGAAAGCGTTGAGCAGGACGCCCAGCAGACCGAGCGACGCGGTGATGATGATGCCGCCGTAGGGCACGTGGTTCTTGTTCAGACGCGACGCGAAGCGCGGGCCTTCGCCCACGAGCGCCATCGAACGCAGGGTGCGGCCGGTCGCGTACAGGCCCGCGTTGAGCGAGGACAGGGCGGCGGTCAGGACGACGACCTGCATGATGTCGCCCGCGTGGGGCACGCCGAGGCCGGAGAAGAACGTCGTGAACGGGGACTCGTTCGACGAGTAGGCGTTGTAGGGCAGCGCCAGGGCGAAGATGACGACGGAGCCGACGTAGAAGAAGAAAATGCGGATGACCATCGAGTTGATGGCCTTGGGCAGGATCTTCGCGGCGTCCTTGGCCTCGCCCGCCGCGACGCCCACCATCTCGGTGCCGCCGAAGGCGAAGACGACGCCCAGCGTCAGGGCAAAGACGGGGGCCAGGCCCTCGGGGAACCAACCGCCGGACTCGGAGATGTTGTGGATGCCCGCGCTGTACTCGCCGACCGCGGACTGCGTGAGGATCGCCCAGATCGCGACGCCCATGAAGATAAGGATCGTGGCGACCTTAATCATCGCGAACCAGAATTCCGCCTCGCCAAAGGCCTTGACGCTCATCATGTTCAGGACGAACACGAGGCCCAGTGCGATGAGGGCGATAACCCACTGAGGGACCACCTTGAACATGTTCCAGTAGTGCATGTAGAGCGCCACGGCGGTGATGTCGGCCATGACGGTGACCGCCCAGTCCAGGAAGAAGAACCAGCCGGTGATGAACGCGCCCTTTTCGCCCAGGAACTCGCGGGCGTAGGACACGAACGCACCCGAGGAGGGGCGGCGCACCGCGAGCTCGCCGAGGGCGCGGACCATCAGGAATGCGAAGACGCCACACACCGCGTAGGCGAAGGCCAGTGCGGGGCCGCCCTGGGCCAGACGGCCGCCCGCACCCAGGAACAGGCCGGTGCCAATCGAGCCGCCGATGGCGATCATCTGGATGTGTCGGTTTTTCAGAGCCTTGTTGTACCCGGCGTCTCCCGCGTCGGTCGCGGTGGACATCTGGGTCTGATCCTTGTCAGACACGCATGTACTCCAATCGGTGTTGAGGGAGGCCAAACGACCGTGTGATGCCAGTTTCCTACAGCGGGCAGCCCGCCGCCGCAGGTGGGAGGTTGGTCAAAAACGATGGTGTTGAGGCGGGAGAACGTGCAGACAACAAGGTCACATTCAAGCAAATATGGGCACTTTGGTGAGGCGCGTGGCGCTCGCGGGCGGTGTTCACCCGCGCGGTTGTGTGATCGGATTAATGGGGTAGTCTCAAATGGTGAAGCGAATTGACCCCCACACCCATAGCGCGTATTCAGACGGGACCGATACGCCCGCGCAGCTCCTGGCCATTGCCGCTCAGGCCGGGCTGGATGCCATCGCGCTGACGGATCACGACACGACGACCGGCTGGGACGAGGCCTCGGCCGCCGTCGCGGACACCGGTGTGAGCCTCATCCGGGGTGCCGAGATGTCGTGCTCGGCCTCGGGGATCACCGTGCACCTGCTGGCCTACCTCTTCGACCCGGCCAGCCCCGGCCTCGTCGATAATTTCCGACGCACGCGCGAGGACCGTGAGACGCGCGCCGTGCGCATGGTCGAGAACCTGTCGGCCGACTACCCGATTACGTGGGAGGACGTGGCCGCCTTCGCGCCCGAGGGTGGCCCCGTGGGGCGCCCGCACATTGCCGACGCGCTCGTCGCCGCCGGTGCCTTCCCCGACCGCAGCGCCGCCTTCGTCAAGGCCCTGCACCCGTCGGGCCCCTACTACGTGCCCCACTGGGCGCCCGACCCGGTCGATGCCGTGCGCTGCGTGCGCGAGGCCGGGGGAGTGCCTGTCCTGGCCCACCCCCGCGCTCGCAAGCGCCAGCGCCTGCTGCCCGAGGCCGTCATCGCCGACATGGCGGCGGCCGGGCTCTTCGGCATCGAGCGCGACCACCGCGACCACGCTCCCGAGGATCGAGCCGATGTCGAGCGCATGGCCCGCGAGATGGGCCTGGCGATGTTCGGCTCCTCCGACTACCACGGGACGGGCAAGCCGAATCGCATCGGTGAGAACACGACGGATCCGCAGGTGATCGCCGAGGTCATCGCGCAGGGCGCTATCGAGATGGTCGAGCCGTGAGCATCTTCGACGTCACACTCTTTGCGACTGCTTTCGCGACGCTGACGGTCATCATGGACCCCATCGGGACCGTGCCCGTCTTCCTGGGCCTCACCGCCCGATACTCCCAGCCCAAGCAGCGCCGCGCCGCCATCCAGGCAACCTCCGTCTCCTTCGGTGTCATTCTGACCTTCGCGATCCTGGGTGGGCAGATCCTGCGCCTTCTTCACATCTCGATGGAGGCCCTCCAGCTCTCCGGCGGCGTCTTGCTTTTCCTGGTCGCCATGGAGCTCCTCATGGGCACGGACTCGTCCTCTCCAGATACGGGGGACGAGGGCGTCAACGTCGCGCTCGTCCCGCTGGGCACGCCGCTGCTCGCAGGCCCCGGCTCGATCGTCGCCGTCATGGTGGCCGTCGGGCAGGCCGGCACGAACGTGGGTTCCTGGATCGCGGTCATCGCCGCCGTCGTTCTCGCGCACATTGTCATGTGGCTGACGATGCGTTTCTCACTGATGCTGTCCCGACTCCTGGGGCCCGGCGGCATCATGCTGCTGACAAAGATCTCCGGCCTGCTGCTGGCCGCCATTGCGACGCAGCTCATCATGGAGGGAATCTTCCAGTTCATCGCGACCGCCAAGCTGTCCTGACCTGCTAGTTTTCCGCCGTGGTGGGGTTAATCGGCGCCCCGAGACATAGTGCAGCGCGACTCGCCGGCGTGTGATTTTCGAAAATCTGTGCGTAATGGTCAGGAAGTGTTGTAGGGTGGTGAAGAACGCCGTGACGCGACACGGCCTGCACTGGTCAGGGTCACGCATTCATCCCTCACCACAATTGTTCCAGGAGAAACAATGAAGAAGACGACCTCGTCTCTGTTCGCCGCCACCGCGGCGCTCGGTCTGATCGCCGCTTCGGCAGGTGTTGCTTTCGCCGCCGAGCCCGTCACCGATCCCTCGAATCCGGCTCCCTCCGCGGCCCCCACCGCCGAGCCCTCGAACCCGGCCGCTGACGCGCCCTCCACCGGTGCCCCCGCCGATGAGACCCCGGCCCCCGAGCCCTCGACCCCGGCCGGCGACAACACGGGCTCGGACGACAACACCGGCGCTGACGACAACAACAACGGTGGCTCCTCTGAGACGCCGGCCCATTCCGATGATTCTTCGGTCCCCGCCGCCGATCAGGGTGGTGCCGGCGCTGCCTCCGGCCCCGTTGGCACCACCGGCGTGACCACCCGCGGCCAGATCTCCACCGGCAACGGCCCGGCCCCCGTCTCCGCTCGCGGAGGCATCCGCAACATGAACGCTCCGGCCGGCACCCCCGCCGCCTCGAACCCGACGCTGGCCAACACCGGCTCCGTCGCCTCGATCGCCGCTGGCGCTGGCGTTATCGCGCTGGCCGGTGGCGTGACCCTGGTGGTCGCTCGCAAGCGCCACTGAGGCATCTTCGCCTGACAAACAACGCGGGCCCGCTCGGATACGAGCGGGCCCGCGTTTTGTCTAGTTTGCGCTGATCGTCCCTCATTTGTGCACGAACGTGCAGTTGGAAACCGCGAATTTGCACCGAAAAATCATCGTTTCGCCTTGAAATGATGCGTGCATCACATGCACAATGGAACTACCGAAAGTCACCATGAATTGAGCCCTCATGATGAACCGGTGATGGGAAGTGGCACCACTCATCAAGAGAGGTGCCACTTCCCTGTTATGCGTCCCTGCGGAGCGTGCCCCCCGCAGGGACGCGCCCTGCGGGGAACAATCCGTCAGCGCTGGCGACGGCGCAGAGCCAGGGCTCCCAGGCCTGCCAGTCCGGCCATGATGGCCGCACCGGCCAGCATCGGGGTGTCAGCACCCGTGCGAGCAAGGTTGCCGCTCGGGGTCGCGGACGGGGCGGGAGCGGGGGTCGTCGGCTCGGGCGTCGGGGAAACCGACGGCGCCGGCATGGTGGGCTCCTCGGTGGGAACCGTGCACTCGCTGTCCGTGCCGGTCAGCCAGTTGTGCAGGACGATCGGGGCCAGGACCGGGGAGCCCTCGAGGGTCTCGCCGGTCAGGATGCCGTTGATGTTGAAGGAGAAGGCGGAGTTGGCCGGCATGTGCTCGATCGCGACGGTGATGGTCTTGCCGTCCTCGCTGACCTTGATCTCGCCCAGGCCCTCGACGGTGTTCTTGAAGCCGTTATCCTTCAGTGCGCCGGCGCCGGGGTTGGAGATCGTGTTGATCGTGGAGGCGTCGAACTTCAGGCCCTGGACGGCCTGAAACGTCAGCGTTGCGTTGGTGATGTCCTTGTGGGTCGCGCCGTACAGACGCAGGGTGCGAGAATCGCCGACCTTCGCCTCGCCGCGGGAAGTGAACCAGCCGTCAGCGTTGGCCTCGCCCCACTTGGGCTCCTCAGAACCCCAGGAGCCGGAGTACTTGGAACGCTCGTTGATGTCGCGCGAGTAGGGGCTCCACACGGTGCGGTCCACGGTCGTGATCTGGCACTTGGTGAGCTCGGGGGTCGCGGGCTTGGGCAGGTCGCCGCACACCTGGCCGTCGGCCGGGTATTGGGCGCCGACCAGGTTGGCGGACGCGGTCGAGGACTCGGCGCCCTCGGGGAAGGTGCCCGTGAACTGGAAGACCGTGCCGGTGTTGGCGTCGAGGCCCTTGTTCAGCGTGATGGTCCAGATGTTCTTCGCGTCATCTGTCTTGGTGGCCGTGAAGTCGCCGTCGTTCCACGTGTATTCGGCTTCGCGAGGTCCCCACGACTGCATGAAGGCGTTGAGGCCCGCGCGGGTCTCGAGCTTGCCGATGAAGGACGTGTTGGTCATGTCGTCGGGCAGGTCGACGGTGATCGTCGTGCCGGCGGCCAGCTTGTTCTTCGTGGCCACGGGGAAGCGCCAGTTCTGCATGGAACCGGCGATCCAGTGGTTGGCCTCGAACATGCCCGGAGCCTTGTAGGTCTCGGTGTTGAAGTTCGTCGAGATCTTCGAGGTGTAGCCGTTGTTCGAGCCGGTGGCGATCTTGTTGACGGTGCCGTCGGCGTTACGAGTGATGTCGGCGGGGTTCACCAGCTCGGGGTGATGAGCCAGGATGTCCGTGTCGAGGATCGCCGCGGCGGTCCAGTCGGCGCGGCACGAGGTGGACTTGTCGCCGTTGGCGGTGCCGGGGCCCGTGGGCTGATTCTCGTCGGAGGGCGAGGCCATGGCGGGGCCCGCGATCAGGGCGGTGGCGAGCGTGGCGCTCAGAGCCGTCGCGATGGTCAACCTATGCGTCAGTTTCATCGTGTTCCTCGTGTTGAAGGTGATTCAGTCTCAAGAATACTGGCCGTAAACGGACTGTTGTCAGCTCGGTCAGCATTGGTTACATGAGAACCTTAGTCGATGAATGCTGACCGCGTCTCGCGTTTGTGGACGGTCTGTGTGCGTGAAATTCTCCAGTCTTCATGCAGGTTGAGTTCGCGTGACCTCTGTAAAAGTGCGCCAATCTGGGCCTTTAGTCATGGGGTCATTCCTGGGGGTGTAGTCGGTCACGTGGGCGGGGGTGGTGAATCTCCCAGAGGGTGGTCACAACAGGGAATTAGCTGCTCGGATCGGTAATCTCTAAGGTGAGGCCCGATCCCTCTCCGGGACTCGCCGCTTGGCGGGAGGGCATAGACACAAAAAAGGAAGTCATATGACGCTGGATCTGACGCAGTCGCTGCCCTCGCACGTGCGTGCGACCTCCGGGCGCCCCGTTGAAGACTCGACCCTGATGGAGGTGTGGCAGGGTCTGTCCGCTGCCATCGTTGATCAGATCGCCGATAACTGGGCGGCCACCACGGAGCGTTACGCCAAGGGCCGTCAGGAACACTACTTCTCCGCCGAGTTCCTCATGGGTCGAGCCCTGCTCAACAACCTGTCGAACCTTGGCCTCGTCGAGAAGGCTCGCGAAGCCCTCGCCGCCTACGGCCTCGACCTTGGCCAGGTCCTCGAAGAGGAGCCGGATGCCTCCCTCGGTAACGGTGGCCTCGGCCGCCTCGCCGCCTGCTTCCTGGACTCCTGTGCCACCCTGGACCTGCCCGTGCGCGGCTACGGCATCCTGTACCGCTACGGCCTGTTCAAGCAGCTCTTCGACAACGGCTTCCAGACCGAGCACCCGGACCCGTGGATGGAAGAGGGTTACCCCTTCGTCACCCGCCGTGAAGAGCGCTCCCGCATCGTCTCCTACGCCGACCTGACCGTGCGCGCCGTCCCCTACGACATTGCGATCACCGGCTACGGCACCAAGAACGTGGGCACCCTGCGCCTGTGGAAAGCCGAGCCTATCGAGGAATTCGACTACGACGCCTTCAACTCCCAGCGCTTCACCGACGCCATCGTCGACCGTGAGCGCACCATGGACATCTCCCGCGTCCTGTACCCCAACGACACCACGTTCGAGGGCAAGGTCCTGCGCGTGCGCCAGCAGTACTTCTTCTGCTCCGCCTCGCTGCAGGAGATCGTCGAGAACTACGTGCGTCACCACGGCACCGACCTGAATGGCTTCGCCGAGTACAACGCCGTCCAGCTCAACGACACCCACCCGGTCCTCGCCATCCCCGAGCTCATGCGTATCCTCATGGACGAGCACGGCCTCGGCTGGGAAGATGCCTGGGAGGTCGTCTCCAAGACCTTCGCGTACACCAACCACACGGTTCTGGCCGAAGCCCTGGAGACCTGGGATATCCACATCTTCGACCGTCTGTTCCCGCGCATTGCCGAGATCGTCCGCGAGATCGATCGTCGCTTCCGCGTTGACATGGCCGAGCGTGGCCTCGACCAGGGCACCATCGACTATATGGCCCCCGTCTCGGGCAACACCGTGCGCATGGCCTGGATCGCCTGCTACGCGTCCTACTCCATCAATGGCGTCGCCGCCCTCCATACGGAGATCATCAAGCGCGACACCCTCAAGGAGTGGTACGCCATCTGGCCTGAGCGCTTCAATAACAAGACCAACGGCGTGACCCCGCGCCGCTGGCTCAAGCAGTGCAATCCCCGCCTGGCCGCCCTCCTCGACGAGGTCACCGGTTCCGACGCGTGGGTCCGCGACCTTACCGAGCTGTCCAAGTTCACCGAGGCCGGAACCGACGAGGTGCTCGAGCGCCTGGCTGAGATCAAGCACGCCAACAAGGTTGACTTCGCCGCGTGGATCAAGGGTCGTGAGGGTGTCGAGATCGATCCCGACTCGATCTTCGACGTTCAGATCAAGCGTCTGCACGAGTACAAGCGTCAGCTGCTCAACGCCTTCTACGTCCTGGACCTGTACTTCCGCATGAAGGACGACCCGACGCTGGACACCCCCAACCGCGTGTTCATCTTCGGTGCGAAGGCTGCCCCCGGCTACATCCGCGCCAAGGCCATCATCAAGCTCATCAACGCCATCGCGGAGCTGGTGAACAACGACGAGGACATCAACGGCCGTATCAAGGTCGTCTTCGTCCACAACTACAACGTCTCGCCCGCCGAGCACATCATTCCTGCCGCCGACGTCTCCGAGCAGATCTCGATGGCCGGTAAGGAGGCCTCGGGCACGTCCAACATGAAGTTCATGATGAACGGCGCCCTCACCCTGGGTACTCTCGACGGTGCGAACGTTGAGATTCTCGAGGCCGTGGGCGCGGACAACGCCTACATCTTCGGTGCGACCGACGATGAGCTGCCCGAGCTGCGTCGCCACTACGATCCTCGTTGGCACTACGAGAATGTCCCCGGCCTCAAGCGCGTCATCGACGCCCTGACCGACGGCACGCTCGACGACTCCAACTCCGGCTGGTTCCACGACATCCGCCACTCGATCCTCGAGGGCGGCTACGACCCGGCCGACGTGTACTACGTCCTGGGCGATTTCGCCGCGTACCGCGAGACCAAGGACCGCATGGCCGCCGATTACCGCGACCAGAAGGCCTGGAACGCTCGCGTGTGGGCGAACATCTCCCGCTCCGGCCGCTTCTCCTCGGACCGTACGATCTCCGACTACGCTCGCGAGGTCTGGCACATCGAGGGTGAGCCGATCGCCTGACGCAATCGCGTAGGGGAGGCCCGGAACCGCACGGTTCCGGGCCTCCCTTGTTGTTTGAGGGCTAGTGCTTGTATTGGTCTGTGAGCCAACTGTATTAGTGGGTTGACACAGTTAGGTATCTGTGTCATTGTATTAGTGTATTAATACAGCAAGACAGGAGGGACGCGTCGATGCGCATCGATGACACCCGCCCCATCTGGATCCAGCTGGCCGACAGCTTCCGCGCCCGTATCACCGACGGCACGTGGAAGCCCGGTCAAAAGATCCCCTCCGTTCGCGACCTCGCCATCGAGGCCGGCACCAACCCCAACACCGTACAGCGAGCCCTCGCCGCCCTCGACGACGAAGGGCTCACCGTCCCCAAGCGGACGGCAGGACGATACGTCGCCACCGACGACACTGCGCTGAATACTCTCCGCCAGGAGGACGCGCGCGCCGCGGCCGACGCATTCATCCGCGCCTGCCGCTCCCTCGGCGTCGATGTTGAAGGGGCCCACGGCCTCGTCGATGAACGCTGGAACGCGGACCTGTAACCCAGGAGGACACACTCTCATGACCACCCAACCCACGGGCGCGAGCGCGGCCGGCCCCGGCCTCGTCGAGGTCACCGGCCTGACGAAGAGCTACCGCTCGACCCCCGCCCTGCGCGACTACAACCTGAGCCTGGAAGCCGGGCACATCGTCGGCCTCATGGGCCCCAACGGCTGCGGAAAGACCACGCTGCTCAAGATCCTCGCCGGAGTCCTCTCTGACTATGAGGGCACCGTCACCATCGACGGGCACGCGCCCGGCGTCGCCACCAAGGAGATCGTCTCCTACCTGCCCGACGCCGACTTCCTCAACCCTGAGTGGACGGCAGCGGACGCGATCCGCATCTACTCCACGTTCTTTAGCGACTTCGACGCCGACAAGGCAGCCTCGATGGTCGACTTCTTCGCACTGCCCACCGACCGCCGCCTCTCCGAGATGAGCAAGGGCATGGGGGAGAAGCTCCAGATCAGCCTCATCATGTCCCGGCGCGCCCGCGTGTACCTGCTCGACGAGCCCATCAGCGGCGTCGACCCGGCGACGCGCGACGTCATCCTCGAGGGCATCCTGCGCGAGTTCGACCCCGCGTCGCTGCTCATCATGTCCACCCACCTCATCTCCGACATCGAGCACTTCGTCGACTACGCGCTCTTCATGAAGGACGGACAGGTCCTCCTGCAAGGCGACGCCGACGACCTGCGGGCCACCCACGGCGATTCCCTCGACGCCATCTTCCGGAAGGAGTACCGCTGATGTACGCCAAACTGCTTGCCTACGAAATCCGCTCGCGTTTCCGCGCGGACGCGCGCTCCTTCGGGGCGTTTATCGCTGTTATCGCGGTTGCTGCGGGAATCGTCGCCGCGGGGCTGCCGGGGGTCAGCGGCTCCACCGTAGTGCTCGCCTACGCCCTGTGCGCGCTCACGCCGGTCGCCTGCGCGATCGCGGCCCTGGCCGACTACTGGAAGACCCTCTACGGGCAGCGCGGCTACTTCACGATGAGCCTGCCCGTCTCCGGCGCGACCATTTTCTGGGCGAAGATCACCCGGATGGTGATCGAGTGCCTCCTGGCCCTCGCCCTGGCCGTCGGCGGAATCCTTGCCGTCGCGTCGGCCGCAGCGTGGAGCGACGGCATCAGCCTCGCCGAGTACACGGCCGGGCCGCGTTCCGTCGTGGCCGGAATGCCGACCTCCACCGTGGTCCTCATGATCGCCGCGCAGCTCATCCTTGCGATGTCGTGGCTCGTGCAGGGCAGCGCCGTCATGTCCATCGGCGCGGAAGGGCGCTTCAATCACATGGGTTTCGGCGCACCCATCATCGGTTTTGTGCTGGTGTACATCGTGAACCAGGTGCTTTCCACGGTTGGCACGTTCTTCCTTCCGCTGTCCGTCACGACCGACGGACACTTCTCCACCGAGATCATGTGGACCTCGTACCGCGCGACGATGGGAACCGAGGGGCACCCGAACGTCATCGGCATCGGCTCCTATGTCCTCGTGCCCCTGTTCGCCCTTATCCTGGGTGTGTGGGCCTCTCGCTCGATCGAGAAGCACACGTCCCTGCGCTGAGCGCATGACCCGCTGAGCGCCAGTCGGCGGTGGGATAGGGTTGTTGTATCCGATCCCGCCGCCGACTCGTTGTGTGAGGAGCGCAGATGACCGCTGAGGGACCCCACTTTGAGGCCACACCGCAGAATCCCGACCTGCTGCGGTGGATCGGAATTCAGGTACTCCTCCTCGTTATCGCCTGGGCGATCGGCATGGTCGTGCGGCACCTCCTGGCCTCGCGTATGACGATGTCCACAGCCTCGGCGACCCTCACCGGCCTGGGCGGCCTGTGGGGTGGCCTCCTGGTCGCAGGCTGGATCTTCTCCTCCTCCGACATGTGGCGCCCCGCGATGATCGGCGTGGCCGCGGCGGTGGCCCTCGTCGTGGTCGTCATCGTCTCCCTGATCGTCGCGTACCTGCACCCGCGCCCCGGCCTCGAGCCCATTGCCGAGGTCGCCAAGCGCGGCGAATCCGACTCCCTCGAATTCAAGTCGAGCGCCCGCTGGAACATGCGTGCCGGCAAGCGCGACGACGCCATGGAAACCGTCATCGCCAAGACGGTCGCCGCGTTCATGAACTCCGGCGGCGGCACCCTCCTCATCGGCGTGGACGACGACGGGCGACTCATCGGGCTGGGCCCCGACTACGCGACCCTCAAGACCCCGGACGCCGACCGCTTCGAGCTGTGGATCCGCGACCTGTGGGGCCAACGCCTGGGGACCAACGCGGCTGCGCTGCCCCTCCTCGACTTCGCCGAGGCCACGGACCCCCAGGAGGGCTACGAGCGTCAGGAGGTGTGCCGGGTGACGATCCCGCCCGCCCTGGGGCCGGTGTACCTGCGCGGCCCGAAGGGCAAGGGCGAGGCCGAGCTGTGGGTGCGCGTCGGCAACTCGACGCGGCGCCTCGACGTGACTGATGCCGTGCAGTACGTGGCGATGCGCTGGCCGGCGTATGCGCGCGTCTCGCCGCTGACCCGCGCGCGTCTGTTCTTCGCGCTTCGTCGCCACCGCGACACCCCCACCCGCCTGCCGCGCGTTGTCGAGCGCGTCCTCACGGAGCGCGCGAAGCACGGTGTCGGGTGGTTTGAGGGGGAGTAGGCGCGCGGTGGTTCTGCGCTGCTTGGAAGGTTTTCGCGGTTGTGCTTGTTGCGGGTGGCGGTGCACCCGATCCGTAGGCATTACACCCCTTCTGATCAGGTGCATCGCGACGTAACGGGTGCATCGCGACGTGACGGGTGCATCGCGATGTGACGGGTGCAAGGTTGCCCTGTCTGGTTCGGTCGATGGCTTGTTGATAGGGCTAGGGGCGCACCTTGCCGCGCGTGGGCTTGTTTCTAGCTGGTGTTACACCACTTAGCGGGGTATTACACCAGCTCGGAGGCGGTGTAATGCTCCCTAATTGGTGTAATGCTCCCTAAGTGGTGCAGCGCCTCTCGCATGGCCTTCATGAAACAGACGTGGAGTGTGCGAGTGGAGAACAATTGCCCGCGGTTGTGCTTGTTGCTCAGTGGCATTGCACTAGTTAGCGCAGCAATGCACTGCTTAGTAGCTAGTGCAATGCCCTCCTATCTAGTGCATTGCTGTCGTATCTAGTGCACTGCTGCGTGACCTGGGCCTGTAGGACGCGGGTAGGGGATGTGGCCACCCGCCAGATCCGCGATGAGGCTTGTTGTTGATGAGGCACCGCATCCCCAACGGAGCCAGTATCGCCAGGCAAGGTGACTGTGCAGCGCGCTGGTCGTCCAGCCGCAGGTGTGATCGCCGGGGGAAGCAGGCCCGGCCATGTAGCACGTGAATTCCTGCGTGGAACCAACGCAATCGAACCGTGCGACCCCCGCCAACTTCATGAGGCCGCGCATTCCTGGGAGCCCGCTGAGAGCATGCCAAACGATAGACAGGGACAGCGGCGTGCAACTGGTTTACGCTGACAGCAGCCACCAGAAAGGAGCCGCTGATGCCAGCAAAACCCCAGATCATCGCCGATCCTCAGACCAACCGTGGGACCGCTTTCACCATCGACGAGCGCAAGCGCTTCGGGCTGATGGGGCGTCTTCCCGCAGCTGTCGAAACGCTCGAACAACAGGCCGCACGCGCCTACAAGCAGGTGTGTCGACTCGACGACGACCTCGACAAGTACATCTACCTCGAACAGCTGCACGACCGCAATGAGACGCTCTACTACAAGGTCATCATCGACCACATCGCCGAACTTCTCCCCGTCATCTACGATCCGACGATCGGCGAGGCCATCAAGAAGTGGTCCGCAGACTACCGCCGCTCGCGCGCCATCTACCTGTCCGTCGATCGAGTCGAGGATGTGCGGCACACGTTTGAAGGCCTCGGCCTCGGCCCCGATGACGTCGATCTCCTGGTCGTCTCCGACGCCGAACAGATCCTCGGCATCGGCGACTGGGGTGTGAACGGCACCGACATCTCCGTCGGCAAGCTCGCCGTCTACACAGCCGCAGCCGGTATTGACCCCTCGCGCGTCATCGCGGTCAACCTCGACGTCGGCACCGACAACGAGGAACTGCTCAACGACCCCGATTACCTCGGCAACCGCCATGGTCGTGTGCGCGGAGAACGCTACGACGCCCTCGTCAATGAGTACTTGAGCGTCGCATCCGAGCTGTACCCGCGCGCACTCCTGCATTTCGAAGACTTCGGCGCTTCGAACGCGCGCCGCATCCTCGTCAACAACCGGGATAAGTACCGCATCTTCAACGACGACATGCAGGGCACCGGCGCGATCGTCATCTCCGCTGTCATTGCGGGCATGAAGACCAACGGCACGACCTTCGCGGACCAGCGCCTCCTTGTTTACGGCGCGGGCACCGCGGGAACCGGCATGGCCGATCAGATCCATGCGGGCATGGTGCGCGCTGGACTGACGCCCGAGCAGGCGAAGGACCGCATCTGGCTGATCGACCGCGCCGGATTGGTAACCGATGACATGGAGGGGCTGCCCGATTACCAGGCAGCCTACGCGCGCAGCGCCTCCGAGGTCGCCGACTGGGAGCGCAAGGATGGCGCGATCGGCCTGCTGGAGACCGTGCGCCGCGTCCGCCCGACGATCCTGATCGGAACGTCGACGGATCACGGTGCCTTTACGCAGGATGTCATCGAGTCTTTGAGCGAGGGGTGCGAGCGGCCCATCATCCTGCCTCTGTCGAATCCGACGGAGAAGATTGAGGCTATGCCGCAGGACATCATCGCCTGGTCCAAGGGGCAGGCACTGGTGGCCACGGGCATTCCGATCCTGCCCTTCGACTACGAGGGGACGACTTTCCACATTGGGCAGGGCAACAACTCGTTGCTGTACCCGGGCCTGGGGCTTGGAACGATTGTGTCCGGTGCCCCTCGCGTGACCGATGCGATGATTCTGGCCGCCGCCGAGGCCGTGGCCAGTCAGGTGACATCGCACGAGCTGGGTGCGTCCCTCCTGCCGCCGGTGGACCACTTGCGTGCGTCGTCGGCGACTGTCGCGGTTGCTGTCGTCCGTCAGGCTATCGCAGATGGCCAGTGCGACATGGATCCGGGTGACGTCGTCGAGGCCGTTCGCCGCGCCATGTGGCAGCCGGTCTACCGGGACCTGGAGAGCTGAATTGTGAGAGCAAGGCCGCGCCGGTTGCCGAGGGGCAGTCGGCGCGGCTTCTTGCGAGACGGAACGTATTCGCGGTTGGGCTTGTTGTGGGAGGCGGTGCACCCGATCTGTAGGCATTACACCCCTTCTGATCGGGTGCATCGCGACGGAACGGGTGTATCCCGACGTAACGGGTGCACGGTTGCCCGGTCTGGTTCGGTCGATGGCTTGTTGATAGGGCTAGGGGCGCACATTGCCGCGCGTGGGCTTGTTGCTAAGTGGTGTTACACCACTTATCGGGGTATTACACCAGCTCGGAGGTGGTGTAATGCTCGCTAACTGGTGTAATGCTCCCTAACTGGTGCAGGGCTGTCTGCTGCGGCTCGGTGGACGCTTGTTGGAGCTACTACGGAGCAGCTCTTACCGCGATAGGGCTTGTTGGCCAGTGGCATTGCACTAGTTAGCGCAGCGTTGCACTAGATAGCAGGTAGTGCAATGCCCTCCTACCTAGTGCATTGCTGTCGTATCTAGTGCACTGCTGCCCCTTCTGAGCACGTTGTGTGTCGATTGGGGTCATCGCGGACGGCAAGTTCCGCGACGACACTTGTTACCGATGAGGTGTTACACCCGATTGGGAAGATTCAACCCCTTCTGATCGGGTTGAATCTTCCCTAATGGGTTGAATGTTCCCGATCAGGTTGAATCTCGCCGCGCCCTGAGGCCTCAAACAGGGGAGGGACCCAAGCCGTGCGGCTCGGGCCCCTCCCGTTGCTGTACGAACGCGGCGCGATCATCGCGTGGGTGCTGTGATGACCGGCGTGCGCATCAAATGCGCAGCGTGGTCACTGACTGGCGGAATGCGCATAAACGCTGAGCGCTATCAGCGCCACGCCCTAACACCTCACGCCAAGGCCGTGCCACGCTATCGCCTCACTCGCCACCCTTGCGGCGGCGGATGCGCTTGCGGGCGCGGGGCGCGCGCTCAGCACCAGTCGAAGCGGAACCGGCGGAACCAGCAGAACCGGAATCGGAACGCGGCGAGTGCTCGCCGCGGCCACGGCCACGAGTGCCGCGGTCGGAGCGGCCGCCCTTGCCGGCGTTCAGCGTGCGATCCCCGTCCTGGGTGCCGCGACGCGAGCCGCGCGAACGTGATCCGTCGGAGGAAGAAGCCGAACCACCACGCGACGAACGCCCGCGGCCACCACGCGAGCCACCACGCGAGCCGCCGGAACCCGAACGCGAGCCGCCCCGGCCTCGTCCCTCGGAGCGGGGAGCGGAGCCGCCCAGGTCCTCGAGGACCTCGGCGTCCAGGCCGGCGCGTGTGCGCTTGGCGCGCGGCAGGCGGCCGGTCGTGCCCTCCGGGATGTCCAGGTCGGTGAACAGGTGGGGGGAGGTGTGGTAGGTCTCGAGCGGATCCGGCACGCCCAGGCCCAGGGCCTTGGAGATGAGCGACCAGCGCGGCGTGTCATCCCAGTCCACGAAGGTGACGGCCGTGCCCGAGTTGCCCGCGCGGCCCGTGCGGCCGATGCGGTGGATGTAGATCTTCTCGTCTTCGGGGCACTGGTAGTTGATGACGTGGGTGACGTCGTCGACGTCGATGCCTCGCGCGGCGACGTCGGTGGCGACCAGGACATCGACCTTGCCGTTACGGAAGGCGCGCAGAGCCTGCTCACGGGCGCCCTGACCCAGGTCGCCGTGCAGCGCGCCGACCGCGAAGCCGCGGGCGGTCAGGTCCTCGCCCAGGCGGGCGGCGGTGCGCTTGGTGCGGCAGAAGATGACGGTGCGGCCGCGACCCTCCGCCTGGAGGATGCGGGAGAGGACCTCGACCTTGTTCATGGCGTGAACGCGGTAGATGACCTGCTTGACCGTGTTGACGGTCTGGTTCTGGTCGTCGGGGTCCTGCGCGCGGATGTGGGTGGGCTGGACCATGAAGCGGCGGGCGAGGGCCACGACGGGGCCGGGCATGGTCGCGGAGAACAGCATGGTGTGGCGGTTCTCGGGGACGCGGCCCAGCAGCGTCTCGACGTCGGGCAGGAAGCCCAGGTCGAGCATCTCGTCGGCCTCGTCGAGGACGACGGTTTCCACGCCGGACAGGTGCAGGTGGCCCTTGCGCAGCAGGTCTATGAGGCGGCCGGGCGTGCCCACGACGATGTCGGCGCCACGCTCGAGGGCCTCGATCTGGGGTTCGAAGGCGACGCCGCCGTAGATTTCGACGATGCGGGTCGACAGGTACTTGGCAGCCTCGCGCAGGTCCTGGGCGACCTGCTTGGTGAGTTCGCGGGTCGGCAGGATGATGAGCGCCTGCGGCTGGTTCGGGTTGAGCAGGTCCTCGTAGCCATCTTCGTCGGGCGCGATGACGTCCTCGAGGACGGGGATGCCGAAGCCGAGAGTCTTGCCGGTGCCGGTCTTGGCCTGGCCGATAATGTCGTGGCGGTCCAGGGCGGGGCCAAGCGTCAGGGCCTGGATGGGGAAGGGGTGCGTGATGCCCTTGTCTTCGAGGGCGTCGACGATCGGGTCGGTGACGCCGAAGTCCGCGAAAGACTTCTTGTCGAGGTCCTCGCCCTTGCCGGTGATGTCCGGGGTGGCATCTTCGACCTCGGGGGCTGCGGGCTTGATGTTGCCGAGGCGGACGACGCCTGCGGAGTACTCGACGGACGAGGCCGGGGTGGCCTTCTCGGTGGTGTCAACGTCGGTGGTGGGCACAGTTGCCTCAGTGCTCGTGTTGGTCACGATCTACCTTGTCTCCCGGGCTTTTCCGGGGTTGGGGTCGGTGCCGATCGCGCATTATCTGGCGCGGGGAAACTCGTCCGCGCGTACGTGTTATGTCTTAAGAATGCGACCGGTCTTCCGGTGGTCACCTTTCAGTGTAATGGTGTGTGAGGGGTTCGCGAGGGAGGGGCTGGTCACAGAGACAGGCACTAATCGGGAAGAACAGGGGCCCATGCGGCGGGCCGTGGAGCTTGTCAGGCACTATGCTGGAGCCATGGCACACGAGTTTGATTCCGTCCCCGCCGACGACGCCGAAGTCCTTGGTATTCTCGCCTATTCGTCGCTCGCGTTTATGACGCGCCTGGCGAAGGACGGCGAGCAGGCTCCCACGTTCGAGGCTCACGTGGAGCATGCGCGCATGGCGGCGCGTTGCTTCAAGCTCTACCAGCAGCTGGAGGTGTGGAGTGAACACCGCGGCTTTGATCTGCTGGCGGCTGGTGATGCGTTCTCGGGCGCGTACGACGACCTGGATGCGCGCACACGTCCCACCACGTTCGCGGAGCGCGCTGTCAAGACGTTCATTACCCGCGGCATGCTGGGTGACATGCTGATCCGCGTCGCGCAGGTGCACGGCCTGTTCGAGGGGATCGAGGACGTGTGGCCCTTCGAGCAGGGGCACTGGGTGCGCGCGCACCTGGGTCCGCAGATTGAGGCTGACGAGCAGTTGTCGTCGCGTCTGTCCCTGTGGGGTCGCCGGGTGGCAGGCGAGGCTCTTGGCCTCGTGCGCGCGACGCTGTTCACCTACCCGTCGCTGGCGGCATCCCCGGAGAACGTCGACGAGATCACGGAGTACGTGATTAAGCGTCACGGGGAGCGCATGACAGACATTCACCTGAAGGCCTGAGGCCACAGGGTATAGACGAGGCCGGGGTTCCTCGGGCGGTATGGTGTCCGCTCGGGTTCCCCGGCCTCGTTTGTCGCGTGCGATTTAGTGGAGCGCGAAGCCGACGCGGCGCTCGGTCTTGGCGGCGATCTGCACGAAGCCGATGGCGTGGGCGGGCACGAGGGTGCGCTGGCCCTTGGTGTCGGTGAGGTCGAGGACGCCGTGGGCGGAGGCAAGGGCCTCGTTGACCTTGGCCATGAGCTCGTTTTCGCTCATGTCGATGTCGAAGCCGAGCTGGCGCGTGTTGCCGCGGATGCCGATGAAGATCTCCATGATGACTCCTTGCTGGTAAATATCGTCATGGCCATCATATGTGCCGCAGATGTGGGTGGGGTCTGCGAGTATTGCGTTATGAGCGAAATTCAGGTCAGGTTGCGCAGCCGCAGCGCCGATTGGTGGCGTCTGCCGGAGCTGAACGCGAACCAGCGCGCGGTTGTGGACGCGGCGCGCTCGGGCGACGTGATTGCGCGCGGCGCGCCGTCGTCGGGCCGCTCGACGTGTGCCTTGGCGGTGTTCGAGCAGGCGGCCTCCCGTGGCCGCTCCGCGCTGATTCTCGCCCCTGATCGCATGCGCGCCGACGTGCTGACCCCGCGCGCGCAGGCGCTCGGCCCGGACGTGGTGCGCCCGGTGCGCACGCCCGCGTCCTTCGCCTATCAGGTGGTGGCCACGTGGCGTACCCAGCGTGACGTGCCGTTGGAGGGCGTGGAGCTGGTGACGGGCGCGGCCCAGGATCAGATGCTCGCCGAGGCCCTGGAGTCCGTGGAGGCACCGTGGCCGCAGGATATTGGCCCGCAGATGCGCGCGATGCCGGCGTTCCGCGCGGAGCTGCGCAACCTGGTGGCCCGCGCGGGCGAGGCCGGGATGGGCGCGGCTGAGTTGTCCGAGGCCGGGGCCCGGTTCGGCCGTCCGGAGTGGCAGGGTGCGGGCGCGATCATTGCTGCGCTGGAGGAGGGGCTCGAGCGCTCTCCGGAGTATTCGCGGACCCTGCGCGTGGACCTGTCGCGCATCCAGGCGCTTGCGGCCGACCTGATCAACGCGTGGGAGCAGGACGCGCCGAAGCACGGCGTGCAGGCGCCCTGCCCGGTGCCCGACGTGGTGATCGTCGATGACCTGCAGGATTGCACGCCTTCGACGCTGAGGCTGCTGGAGGCCTGCCGCGATGCCGGTGCCCGCATCGTTGCGTTTTCGGATTCCGATGTGGCTGTGGCCGGGTATCGCGGCGGTGAGCCGCACCTGGACCGCAGGCTCGCATCCGCCCTCGGCGTCGAGATCTTGGAGTTGGGCCAGGTCTACGACATGTCCCGCGCCGTGCGCGAGCTGGCGCGCCAGGCCTGCGCGCGCATCGCACAGTCCGGCTCGCCCGCCCGGCGCGAGGCCGCAGTTGGCGACGACGCCCCGGACGGACACCTCGTGACACACCTGGGTGCCACGCCCTCGCAGATGGGGGCTCTCATTGCGCGCGCCCTGCGAGCCCACCACCTGCACGACGGCATCGATTTTTCGGAGCAGGTCGTCATCGTGCGCAGCTCCTCGATGGTCGCCGAAACTAGTCGTTACCTGGCGCGCGGTGGCGTGCCCGTCGCGGGCGGCGGCCGAGCCTTCGACTTCGCGACCCAGCCGACCACGCGCCTGCTCCTGGACCTGGTGACCATGCCGACGGGGCAGAGCGACACGGACGTGGCCGTGCGCCGCGAGCTCGCCGAGCGCCTCCTGCCGTCGCCCCTCGTGCGCGCGGACGCCCTCGCAGTCCACCGTCTGCTGCGTCGCCTGAACGCCGCGCGCGCCCAGGCCGCCGAGGAGGCGGGCGACGAGGCCGCGCCGATCCCGCTGACGGCTGCCGACCTCGTCAGTGACCCGCAGACGTGGAGGCCGGCCCTCGAACAGGCCCAGCAGGCGGGCGGCAAGCGCTCCCGCGCAGCCGCAATGCTCGCGCGGCCCCTCGAGACTGCCGCTCGCCTGTGGGAACTGGGTGCGAGTGGCAGCGCGCGCCCCCAGGAGCGCCTGTGGTCCCTCTGGGAGGCGTCCGGGGTGGCCGGCGAGTGGCGCTCGCGGGCCATCGCGTCGGACGACTCGTCGGGCTGGTACGACGACCAGCTGGACGCAGTTGTGGCGCTCCTGCGCGTCGCGGACGTGTGGGAGCAGCGCAACCCCGCCGGGTCCGCCGTGGGATTCGCTTCCGAGCTGCTGGCCGGTTCGGTCCCCATCGACACGATTTCGCGCGTGGGCGTGCGCCCGGGCGGCGTCGAGGTTCTCACCCCCGCGCAGGCGATGGGGCGCCACTGGCAGGTCGTCGTTCTCGCTGGCCTGCAGGATGGGGCATGGCCGAACCTGCGCCTGCGCGACCGGATCCTGCGCGCCGACCTCCTCGCGGACGTGGGCGCGGGCCGCGTTGCTGTGGGCGAGGATGGGCGCGAGGAGCTCATCGACTCGACGCGCCAGGCGCGGCGCGCGGTGCTGGACGACGAGTATCGCCTCTTTGTTGCGGCCGTGACGCGCGCGCGGCGCATCGTGCACGCCGGCGCGGTGCGCTCGGAGGACGCTGCACCCTCGGTGTTGTTCGACCTGGTGGCACGCCTGGCGGGCACGCACAGAGAAAACGACATCGTCCCGGTGGATCCGGTCGAGGCACCGCTGTCCCTGTCCGGGCACATCGCTGACCTGCGGGCGCGCGCGGCCAACTCCGACGATCCGGCTGACGCCCAGCTCGCCGCCACGCTCCTGGCCCTCATGGCGCGCGAGGGTATCGCTTCCGCGCAGCCGCACCGGTGGCTGGGCGCGGGTGGCACGCCGACCAGCGCGCAGGACTACCGCGGGCAGATCGTCTTGTCGCCGTCGCAATTCGAACGCGCGCTGGCGTGCCCGCTGCGCTGGTTCCTCACCACGATCGGAGCCGATGCGCCGTCGAACGCGGCCGCCAGCCTCGGCACGCTCGTCCACGCGGTCGCTGAGGAGCATCCGCACGGGACCCCCGAGGAACTCACCGAGGCCCTTGAGGCTCGCATCGAGGAGCTGGGCTATAACCTGGACACGTGGGCGGGGCGTGTCGCCGACCGGCACGCCCGCGACATCGTGAACAACCTGGCGGCCTACGTCGTCGGCGTTCCCGGTGACGTCACGGTGGAACAGACGGTGTCGGCCGAGGTCGAGGGCGTCACCATCCGAGGCCGGATGGACCGACTTGAGCAGGTGGACGAGGGCGTGCGCGTGACTGACCTGAAGACGGGTAAGGGTGGTTACACGAAGGCCAGCGTCACAGAGAACCCGCAGCTGGCCGCCTACCAGATGGCCCTCCTCGCCTCGGGTGAAAAGGTCGCGGGGGCACGCATCGCGCTGCTGGGCGGTTCCAAGCCGCAGATCTTCGATCAGCCGGCGCTCCAGGGGGAGGAACTGGAGCGGTGGCGCGAGTGGGTGCGCGAGGTGGCCCTCAGCGCCCGTGGCCCGTACTTCGAGGCGAGGCCCTCTGCGGAGGCCTGCAGGTACTGCTCCTTCGATCGGTTGTGCCCGGCTCGCGAGCGCGGCCGCAAGGTGGTGGAGTGACGTGGGAACGGACAGCGCAATGGCTCTGAGCGCCCTGCAGATTCAGGCAATCGTCGACGCGACGAAGACGCCGACGCCCGAGCAGGTGCGCGTCATCGAGGCCCCGCGTCGCCCGCTCCTCGTCGTGGCGGGAGCGGGGTCGGGTAAGACCGAGACCATGTCGATGCGAGTGCTCTGGCTCCTCGCCAATCACCCGGACTTGATCCCGTCGTCGATTCTGGGCCTCACCTTCACACGCAAGGCGGCAGGCGAGCTGGGGGAGCGCCTGCGTGAACGCCTCCGGCTGCTCTCGCGCGAGATGCCGCAGCTTCGCGAGCGCCTCGACGAGGACCCCGTATCCCTCACCTACAACTCCTTCGCCGAACGCATCGTATCCGAGCACGGGATGCGTATCGGCATCGACCCCGACTTCTCGATGCTCTCCGAGGCCGGGGCCCTCGACCTGATGCTTCAGATCGTCGAGGCCTGGCCCACCGACCTGGATGAGGATCTCACGCCCCTGGGCGCGGTCGGCCAGATCCTGCACCTGGCCGGGGAGATCGCCGAGCACGGGTACACGGTGGAGAGCGCCCGCGAGGCCCTCGTGGAGTTTGGGCGCGAGCTTGAACAGGTGGGCGAGACGAACGACGACGCGCGGCGCCTGCTGCGCGCGAACCGTCGCCGCATCGCCTTCCTCGACCCGATCGAGGAGTATCACAAGCGCAAGCGGGACCTGGGCGTGCTGGATTTTTCCGACCAGCTCGTCCTGGCCACGCGCATCGTGCGTGAGGCCCCGGCGGTTCGCAAGTCTCTGCGCGAGGAGTTTCGCGCGGTCCTCCTCGACGAGTTCCAGGACACGTCCGTGATCCAGATGGACCTGCTGTCCATGCTGTTTGGGGACCACGCTGTCACCGCAGTGGGCGACCCGAATCAGGCCATTTACGGCTGGAGGGGGGCCTCGGCCTCGTCCCTGGAGTCCTTCTTGGATCGATTCCAGACGGGGGAGGTGCAGGAGAGCCAGACGCTCACCCTGTCCACGGCCTGGCGCAACGATCAGGCGATCCTGGACGCGGCGAATCGCGTGGCCGCGCCCCTGCGTGAGGTCGCCGCATACCAGGAGGGCAAGCAGCACCTCAAGGCCCAGTCGCCCGTCCTGGTCACGCGAGACGGAGCGGGACCCGGGCACGTCGACGTCGCGTACGCCCCCGACTATGAGGCCGCGCTGGGGACCGTCGTTGACTTCGTCGGCAGCGTGCGCTCCCAGGCGAGCCAGGGCGGCAAGCGGCGCACGGTCGCGGTGCTGTGCAGGCGACGCAAGGACTTCGCGTACGTGGACGCGGCCCTGCGCGACGCGGGAATCCCGACGGAGATCGTGGGGCTCGGCGGTTTGCTCGACCAGCCTGCGGTGCAGGACGTGCGCGCCGCGCTGGAGCTGGCCTATGACGTCGAGGCATCCCCGTGGCTGGCGCGCCTGTTGGCCGGCATCGACCTGGGGGCCACCGACCTGATGGCCCTGGGCGACTGGTCGCGTGTCCTCGCCCGATCGGAGGGGACGAACCCGCACCAGGCGGTCCTTCTCGATGCGGTGGATTCTCCACCGGAGCCGGGGTGGGCGGCCGAGGGGCGGCCCGCGATCAGCGAGGAGGCGGTGCGCCGCGTGCGTCTGCTGGGCGAGCGCCTGCGGCAGGTGCGCGAGGGCGTGGGGCGTTCGGTCACCGAGCAGGTCGAGCGGGCGATCCTCATCATGGGCACGTTGGATGACGTGATCGCTGATCCGCTGTCGATGGGTGGGCGCGCCGCGCTCGATGAGTTCATCGCGGTGACGGCGGCCTACGAGAAGGACACGCCGGGGGCCTCCCTCGGCTCGTTCCTGGCCTACCTGCGCATGGCCGACGAACGCGAGGACGGGCTCGAGGCGCCCCTGGGTGAGCCGGACCCGCGCGCCGTGCAAATCATGACGGTCCACGCCTCCAAGGGGCTCGAGTGGGATTGCGTCGTCGTCTTCGGGTTGAGTGATGGCATCTTCCCGTCGCACGACAAGCGCAAGACGGTGTCGTGGCTGGATGAGCCGCCGATCGCTGCCGCGTGGCTGACGGATGCGAGCGCGTTGCCGCACCCGCTGCGCGGGGATCGCGCGGACCTGCCTCCGTTCCTCTTGGACGTGGAGGGGGAGTCCAAGCCTTCCGCCGCGTATTCGAAGTGGGTGAAGGGACACTACGGGCGCGCCCTGGGCGTGCACGCGGAGCGTGAGGAGCGCCGCCTGGCGTACGTGGCGATGACGCGCGCTCGGAGCGTCCAGCTCCTCGTGGGCTCGTGGATCTATCGGACGGGTTCGACCTCGCGCCAGCCTTCCCGCTACCTGATGGAGGCACGCGCACAGCTGTTCGGTGATGCGCCGGACCTGGTCGACGACTCGCTCGTGCGCGTGGGGGAGCGCGGCGTGTGGGCCAGGGGGGATTGGCGCAGCCTGGGGGTGGAATCGCTGTCCGGGGCCGGGGTGTGCTTGATCGCGCCGGAGCCCGGCGACGAGGACATCGTCGAGAGCGAGGCCGGTGTGGGATCGGTGTCGTTCCCGCAGGAGGCGGGTCCCTCGCGCCAGAGGGCCGCTGCGGCTGCGCGAGCCGTTGAGGCGCAGATTCGCGACCTGGCGCAGGATCAGGACGTGTACGAGGCCTTGGCGCAGCTGGGAGATGACCCCGCGGTGCGCGATACGGTCGCACTCATCGAGGAGTATCACCTCGGACTGGAGACGCCGGTCGTGGACCTGTGGGCCGAGCGCGTACCCGCGACGTCCGTGTCGGCCCTCCTGCAGGACGCGGACGAGTTCGCGCGTGACATGCGTCGGCCGATGCCGGCTCGTCCCAGCTCGTTCTCCGCGCTGGGCACGGTGTTTCACGCGTGGGTGGAGCGCGAACTGCACCTCGCGAGCGCGGATCCGGCCTCGGAGATCGCCGCAAGCCCCGGCGTGAGCACGGGGGAGGATGCCGCGTTGTCAGGCGGCGACGACGGAGCTGACGAGGCCCTGCTGACGGACGGTGAGCGCGAGCGCCTGGAGCGGCTGCGCGTCAACTTCCGCGCCTTTGTTGCGGGCGAGCTGGCGGATTACCGGGCCGTCGCGATCGAGGAAGCCTTCTCGGTCGAGGTGGGCGGCGTATCCGTTCAGGGTCGTATCGACGCCGTGTTTGAGCGAGTGCGCGGCAACGGGCCTCGCTTCTTGGTCGTCGACTGGAAGAGCGGGCACCCGGTGAGCGCGACGACCAAGCCGGACAAGGTCGCCTACTTCGTGACTCAGCTGCGCCTGTACCAGCGCGCGTGGGCGGCCCGCACGGGCGTGGATGCGTCGGAGGTGGGCGCGATGGTCGCCTTCCTGGCGGGTCCCTCGCACCACACGCTCGAGAGCTTGGAGGCGATGCTCGGGTCGGGCGCTTCATCCCTCGATGACGCGCTGCGCGAAGTCCTGGAGTGATGCCAGCTTCTTCTCTATACAGTTTGCATACGAAACGTAAACAGAACGCTACACGCAAGAGGATAATCGAACTGAAGGTATATTCATCACATTAGATTTGTTCAAATCTTTTTCAACGAGGATCCAGTCCTTGTAGCCGTGCTCAACGAGGAAGGCGTAGGGCTCGGTGAAATCGATGGTGTTCCATTCGCCGACCTCGGGAATGTCGTCGTTACGCCAAGCGATGGGGTGCATGCCCCAGGTGATGCCGTTGGGGTCATTGATCGCGGTTGCAGGATCGTAGACGTGCGTCATTGCAGCTCTCCTATGAGTCGCGGTGTTGCATCGATCAGGAGAAGCGCTTCTCCATCTCCTTCTCGATTTCCTCCAGCGACTTGCCCGAGGTCTCAGGCATCACGCGGAAGAGGATGACGGCGACCACGAGGTTGACGACGCCGTAGATGGTGTAGGTGAGGCCACCGCCCAGGCCCTCGATCATGACCGGGAAGGTCCAGCCGACGATGGCGTTAACGATCCACAGGCAGAAGATGGCGGTGCCGTTCATGACGCCACGGACGTTGTTCGGGAAGATCTCACCCATCATGGTCCACACGATCGTGCCGTTCGAGGACTGGACGATCAGCATGAACACGGCCATGAGGCCGAGGATGACGTAGGCGGCCCACGCCGGGGGCGTCTGCTGAGCGTTCATGTACGGGGCGATCATGAACTGGAAGACCGCGGCAATCGCGAGGAGGCAGATACCCACGCCGATGACGTCGGCGATGAGGATTTGGCGGCGACGGAACTTCAGAATCAGCCAGATGCCGAGGGTGGAACCAATTACGGACATGACTCCGTTAGCAACCTGGGCGACAATCGCGGAGGAGGTGTCCATGCCCGCGTACTGCAGAACCTTGGGAGCGTAATACATGACCGTGTTGACACCCGTCAGCTGGTTGGTCGCACCCAGGAAGATGCCGACGATCATGAGCTTGCGCAACCACGGGGTGCGCCACACGTGACTGAAGCCCTTGTGCTCGCTCGAGGTCTCGGCCTGGTGGACAGTCACGATGTCCTGGAGCTCGTCCACGATGGGGCCGTCGACGGCCTCGTTACGCACGCGCTTGAGGGCACCGATCGCCTCGTAGAGACGGTCCTTGGCCACATACCAGCGCGAGGACTCGGGCATCAGGCGGATGCCGATCCACAGCGCGATGGCGGGGACGGAGCACAGGACGATCATGTAGCGCCACGTGTCACCGTTACCCGCGGTGACGGTCAGCTGCGCGAGGAACTCGTGGTATTCGGCGATGCCCAGGGTACCGCCGCGGGAGGCCTGCATGAGGGCCAGGGTGTCGAAGTTGATCGTCTGGCCGATGTACTCGGCGGGGAGCAGACCGGAGGGGTCAGCGGTGACGGTCAGCTCGGGGCCTCCACGCAGCGTGGCAATGAGCGCGTTGATCGAGAAGGCCAGCAGCTGACCGGTGACGATCATGAGCTGGTCGACGGCGACGATGGCGCCACGGATGCGCCTGGGGGCGGTCTCAGCGAGGTAGACCGGAACCGTGGCGGAGGCACCGCCAACGGCGAAGCCGAGGATCGCGCGGAAGACGTACATCACCCATACGTTGGGGGAGAGCGCGTTGCCGACGGCACCGAAGAAGAACAGGATCGCCAGGAGCGTGATGTTGTGGCGACGGCCCCAGCGGTCGGACATGATGCCGCCGAACAGGGCACCGAATGCTGCGCCGAGGAGGAGGATGCCGGAGATGCCGCCCTCTTCCAGCGCGGTCAGGCCGAGACCGTGAGCGCCAAACGGCATGTACATGTAGGGCAGTGCGCCGGAGATAACACCCGTGTCGTAACCGAAGAGCAGGGAGCCGAGGGTGGCGACGGCGGCGATGACAAAAACGCCACGGCGGGGCCCGGAGGCGGGCGTCTTCTCAACCGCGTCATGCAGCTGAGCAGGCGTCACCGTCGCGAGCAACAGGTTCTTGCTGGACATGGATTTCCTTAAGTACGTTGTTAGAACAGAATAACTACCAATCGAAGGTGGTGGGAGCCGAGACACGGGGAACAGTGTGCCAGGCACCGTCCGCTGCGGAGGCCACCACTGCCTCGTCGACTTCCGCGGCGCACCATGCGTCCGCGGCTGAGGGGGCGAGCTGAGTGGAGGTGGCGATCGAGGAGAGGACCTGCTGGGCATCAATCACCTTCATGTCGTCAAAGCCCATCGAGGTGCCGATCGCGGGCTGGAAGTGAGCCCACTGACCCCGCGCCGGGTTTGCCATGGCGCGCGTGTAGCCGTGGGTGGGTCCACCGTCTCCGATGCAGACCTCCAGCTCGTTGAATCGCTCGAAATTCCACCGCACGCTGCCCTGTGTGCCGTACACCTCGACAACGTATTCGGCGCGAGGGCCGACGCTGACGCGAGACGACTCCAGGGTGCCGACGGCACCGTTGTCGAAGCGCACCACGCTGCGACATAGTCTTCGTTGTCGACCGGTCCGACCTCGTCGCCGATCTCAAAGCCGGAGCGGCCCACACCCATCTTCGTGGGAATCGCGCGTTCCCTGATGAACGTATCGGTGATGGCGCTGACCGAGTCGATGCGGCCCACCATGAGGGTGACGACCGGGCCCATCTGGGAGGTGTCCTTGCCCTCGGCCTCGCGGCGCTTGAGGTTGTGCTCGATGGCCTCGCCCGTAGTGACAGCCTGTGCGACGGAGAAGGAGACCGTCACGTTGACGGAGGTGCCGCGGTAGGTGGCATCTTCGATGGCCTCGATGCTCAGCGAGGTGGCGGGGATCTTCACGATGATGTTCTTGGCGAGGTCGTGGAACTCCTCGGCCTGGTCGGCGAGGAGCTTGGCGGCCTCGAGGGACAGTTCATGCACGACCTGCCAGCCGATCTTGGACTCAGTGGCGTTGGGCATCTCCTTGGCGAGCTCCGCAATGCGGGGCAGCCACACGTCGCGACGCTGGTTGATGCAGGTGTAGGCGATGGTCGGGTTGCAGGTAGCACCAACGCCGCCGAAGGAGATGGACTGCGCCAGCTCACTCGGATCCGAGGAATCGTTCCGCAGGGCGGTGGGGGTGTGACGCGCGGCGTCCAGAAGGGGGCCGGGGGTGTACTCGACGGACATGGCGGGAAACACTCCTTTGTGATTGCTTTCAACTTTCTCCGTCGGGAACAAGTCTACGGCGAGCGCTTTTGCCTGCCAACAGTTTGTTAGGACAAAGTGTCAATACCTTGTCACTGTGCGAAAAGGCTGGCCTCGAAGGAGTATCGCGATGCTCGGTAGATGTGGTCGCCGTACTCCACGATACGTCCCGAGGGGTCGTACGTTGTGCGCTGAGTCGTCAGGAGGGCGGCGCCGTGGTGCTCGGACAGGAGCTTGGCTTCCTTCGTCGTCGCGCTGCGGGCACCGATCACCTGGCGGGCCGAGGCTAGGGTGACCCCGCGCTCGCGCATGAGGTCGTAGAGGGAGGCGGACTCGAGCTCCTGCATGGTCGGCGCGATGTCCGTCGGGATGAAGTTGGTGAGCACGGCGATCGGCTCGTCGTTGGCAAAGCGCGTGCGCTCGATGTGGACGATGAGGGTTCCCTCGGCGATCTTGAGGATGTCGGCTTCCTGAGCGTTGGCCGGGCGTGCCTCGTAACGCTGAATCGTCGTGTGGACCTTGTGTCCGGCGTCGACGAGGTCGCGCATGAGGGAGGTGAGCTCCATGGGGCGGTGGACGTGGCGCGGGGAGACGATCGTGCCGACGCCGCGGCGGCGCGTCAGGAGGCCGCGGTCGACCAGGCGCTGGAGGGCCTGTCGCGCCGTGGGGCGCGAGACGTGCAGTCGCGCAGCCATCGACAGTTCGTCCTCCAGGCGTGTGTCCGCGGGCAGTGTGCCGGAGTTGATGAGCTGTGCGATGGGCTCTGAAATTTGGAAATACAGCGGCACGGGGGAGGAGCGATCCAGCGTGATGTCTGGAACGTAGGGAGTGTTCTCCGAGGTGGGCGATGTTTTCGACATGTCAAACCTTCGTGTGTGGCGCGACGGCTGTGTTAATTAAATACGGTTACATGGTATCAGCGTTGATGTCAGGTGGAAGATTGACGCACTGTTACATATTGTATGGACAAAGTTTGACGATTGTCTGCTGATAGTGCGTCCTTGGAGCGAAAGGTTTACGGGCCACCCCAATGGAGAGGAAGGAAGCGCCATGTCTCTCGAGCGCCGGTATGTCGACATTCTGACAATGGGTCGTTCCGGTATTGACATTTTCCTCTCCAAGTTGACGCCCACCTCGAAGACATCGAGACCTTCGGAAAGTTCCTCGGCGGTGGCCCGACGAAAGTCGCAGTAGCCGCTGCACGCCTCGGGCATCGCTCCGGCGTCATCACCGGCGCGGGGGACGCCTTCGGAGGCACGCTCATCCACGGCCTCGTCGAAGGGTGGGACCTCGAGCGTACGATCTGTTACGCCTCGGCCGCGGGAGCCTACGTGTGCTCGCACATCGAATGCTCGACGGCGATGTCCACCCACGAGCAGCTGCACACCTTCGTCGAGACGGGGGTCCTCCCGTAACCCACCCGGCTCGCCCCAGTCTCGTCCCCCTTTTCAACCAGCGGCACCGATGCCCAACTTTCAGGAGACTACGATGAATCTTCCCGACATGTACGTTCCCGCCGGCTTCTCCGGCCACGGCAATTTCACCGTCGATATTGACCCCCAGCGTGCCGGATGGGCCTTCTCGGGCCTGCGCGTCCTCGTTCTCGAGGCCGGTGCCTCCCAGGTCGCCGTGGGTGGCGTGGGCTTCAACATCGTCCAGATGGCTCGCGCATTTGGCACCTCGCCGGTCATCGCCATCGACGTTGCCGACGATAAGCTGGAGGCCGTCAAGGCCTTCGGTGCGACCGCGACGATCAACTCCATGACCCAGGATGCGCGCGAAGATGTCCTCAAGCTGACGAACGGCCGCGGCGTCGATGTCTCCTTCGAGGCCCTGGGTATTCCCTTCACGTGGAACACCGCGCTCGACGTTCTCGGCGACGGTGGCCGCATGGTGCCGATCGGCCTGGGTGCCGGCCGTCAGACTGCCGAGGTTGAGATTAACCGTACCGTGCGTCGCTCGCAGTCGATCCTTGGCTCCTACGGCGCTCGTACTCGCCAGGATCTGCTCGCGGTTGTCGACCTGGCCGCTCGCGGCGTCATCAACGACGGCGACCTGGTCACGTGCCGCTTCTCGCTCGACGAGGCGGCCGCCGGATACGAGGCCCTGCGCCATCGCACCGTCCAGTGCCGCGCTGTTGTCGACATGTCTCTGTGAGACCTGACTTCTTGTTTGTGGTGATCCGCGCGGGATCGAGCTGACGCGATGGTCAGCGCGTCATCATGTTGAGGATGCCGTACACGCCCACGAAGGCGGCGGCAGGGCCAGGTGGTAGTGGCCGCCCGACTGGAGGGTGGCGCGAGGCCTGCTGGGCTGGAGGTGGCTGCGGTGCCTGTGGGTGGCAACGGAGTGAATATCCTGATGCATGTGGATAGGTTGCGACGTTACGGATAGGTTGCCCGCATCCGGATAGGTTATTTGCCTATCCGCGTAGCGATAACCTATCCGCATATTCTCGTCACGGGCGTCGTTGTCTCAGGGGCACGCGGTGCGTCGTCTGGCAGCCGTGAAGACAAGGCACTACCCAGGCATGGCCAGGTTTAGTGAGAGTGGGTGGCGCTGCCGGTCCCTGTCAGCGAGGCGGTCCGGTTGTCTGAAACCCCTGTCACCTTTGCTCGTGTGTGTCTGTGTGGGGTTGAAACCGCCATCGCCTCTGCGGGTGAGAAATGGGTGTTTTTGGTGCATCTTCCGGTTGCAGAGGTGACGCCGGTTTCACCGGTCCTTTGTTGGGGGCGAGCAGTGGTGTTGTTGGTTTCAACGTCGCCACGTTGTCGCGCCTCGGTTAAGTTCTGGGGCTGTGCACAAGTTGTTGACGGTTTGTTTGTGCGGCTGTTGTCCAGGCCGCTTGGTGTAGTTCGTATTCGATGGGGATTTGCCGCCGAGGCTGGTGTGGCTGTGGCATCGGTGGTGTGGCTGCGGTGCCGGTGGGCGGCGGTGGGACCAGGTGGTAGTAGACGCCCGATTGGAGGGCGGCGCGAGGCCTGCTGGGCCTGGCCGGGCTTCGAGACGACGCGCCGAGCGAAGCTCGTGGCGCGGACGGCGAGCGGGCGGGTAGGCCTCGCGCCGCACGGAGGTCTGGCGGCGGGGTGCCGCACGGAGGCCTGGCGGGCGGGCCGCCGCCCACCGGCACACAGACCAGCCACGGGCAACGATTATCAACGCTTAGCGCGCCACGGCCTCGTCGATGACGGAGGCGACCTCGCGGGCCACGGACTGCCACGTGAAGTGCTCGCGCACGCGTGCGCCCACAGCCGCCGCGCAAGACGCGCGACGCACCGGGTCGGTGACAGCCTCGCGCAGGGCGGGAACGAGCGCATCCGTGAGCTCGGCGGACGTGCGGCCGTCCACGATCCACCCGAGTGCGGGGGAGGTGATGACCTCCTCGGTGCCGCCGCGAGGCGTCGCCACGATCGCGCAGTCGCCCAGGGCCGCCTCGAGGATCGAGGTGGGCAGGCCCTCGGGGTACATGGACGGGTAGACGAACACGTCGGAGCGGCGGTACAGGCTCATGACGGCGGGGAAGTCGAGCTTCCCCAAGAACGACACAGCCGGATCCGACCCGTAGCGTTCGTGCAGCTCGTCCTCGATGGGACCAGATCCGGCGACGGCAAGGCGCAACGGTACGTCCGGCAGTTCGGTGCGCAGACGTGCGAAGGCATCGAGCAGCGCGACGATGCCCTTTTCAGCGATGAGACGGCCCGCGTAGGAGATGACGATCTCGGAATCCTTGCGGCCTTGCGGCCATTCACGCTCGTAGCGGTCGTCCGCCACGGCCGTATCCTCCGGCGTCACCGCGTTGTACCACACGCCCGAGGCCTCGATCCCGAAGTGGCGCAGCCACTTGTTGCAGTTGCGCGACACCCCGTAGTAGGAGGTCACGTGCTTCTTGACGAAGTGCGTGAGGCCGTGCTCGTAGATGCCGCCGAAGAAGTCCAGCACCGGGTTACCCACGCTCATGTGCGCGGTGCCGTGCTCGATGAGTGCGACGGGGCGGCCCAGGCGATGCGCGAGGCGCGCGCCGAGCAGGCTGGTGAGGTGGAAACGCGTGTTGACGATGTAGAAGTCGGCGTTCTCGGCCTCGACTGCAGCCATCGTTTCCTTGAAGCGGGCGTCGCGCTTGAAGAAGGGGTAGCGCTGCTTGAAGATGCCCTTGGTGGGCAGGCGGTAGATGCGCAGGCCGTCCTTGTCCTCGAAACGAGGCAGCGACTCGTCGTGCAGGGACGTGACGATGAAGACGTCGTAGCCGAGAAGCCTCAGCTGCTCGCTCAGGCGGTCCTGGTAGCGTTCGATGCCGCCCAGGTAGGGCAGGAAGAACTCCATGAAGATGGCAACCTTGACAGGGGGATGAGAGCGGTCAGCCATTGACGGACTCCGTTTCGGTGGGCGCGTTGCGCACGGGGATGAGTATGAATGTGATGAAGAGGATTGCGAGCAAGCCCATGGTGGCCGCGTAGGCCAGGGATGCGCCCATCATGGCGAAGGAGCGCACGAGCGGCGCGGCCGCGACGTAGGCGGTCCCTCCCGCGATCAGGAACGCGACGAGGACCGCGCGCAGGCGGCGCATGGTCGCCAGCGCGTAGTAGAGGATGACGCCGGCGGCGTTGAGGGCGCCACCGAGGACGAGCACCATCAGCTCAGGCACATAGTCGGACACGTCCGTGCCGAACACGAGGGTGAGGAGAGGCGCGCCGATCACGTAGGTGACGAGCGCGACGAGGACGAAGGCGAGCGCGGTCGTCAGGAGGCCGCGGCGAACGATCGCGAAAAACTCCCCGCGTTTGCCCTCGGTCCAGCGCAGCGCCATGCGGGTGAGCAGGGGGCGGAAGACGAACAGCGACAGCATGTTGATCGCGACCGCGGGCATGTAGATGATCGCGAAGACGCCCAGCTCCTCGTCGCCGAGGCTCGCGTGGATCGCGAAGCGCGGAGCGTTGGCCAGGTACTGGTTGAGGAACGCGGCGATGAACAGGGGCAGGCATTCCCACAGGATCCCGCCGATGCCTCGTCGATTGAACGAGGGTAGCAGTGAGAACAGGCCGCGCGCGGGCAGGCCGTAGGCCACCACGAGCACCACGCAGGTGACCGCGAAGGTGACGAGCGTGGCGAGGAGCAGATCCTGCGTGACCCAGTACAGGCCCGACCACAGGAACGTCGTCGTGAAAATGCGGGCGAAGCAGGCCTTGCCCGCGATGTCGAGGCGCCCGGAGCGCTGAAACTCCGAGTAGTACACGTCCTCGAAGGCGTCGAAAACGCGCAGGAGAGCCATCGCCGCGATGACCGTGAACGCGGGATAGGGGTCCTTCGTCGAGGAGTTCCACGAGTGGAGCAGGATCAGGCTCACCATCACGAGGCAAGTCAACAGCCTCGTGGACAGGTAGGTTCCAAAATCGAAGCGTCGCCGCACGTCCGTCATGTGGAAGGTGCGCACCTCGTACAGGCCCACCGTCTGGTACTGCTGGCCGATTGCCAACGCCAGGGTGAACAGGCCGTACTGGGCGCGCGCAAAGGAATCCGTCGCGCCCGAACGCATGATCGCCACGCCCATGATGACCACGGCGAGGCTCGACATGAGGGAGGCGGCCGTGTTCCACAGGTAGTCGCGCCCCAGCTGGCCGCGCGACTCGAGGGCCTCCTCGGTGGCCTCGACCTGCGCGTCGTCGGCGGCCTGCACGTCAGGAAGGAACGAGGCCGTGGTGTCCTTCTCGCTCACGCGCCGGCCTCCTCGGTGGCCTCGGGCCCCGGATCATTCGGCCCGAAAACGATGTGGAAGGGCTCGTGGGTCACCCGATCTTCGGGATCCGGAATGCGCATGTAATCCCCGTAGCCGCGCGTGAGCACGACGTCGTAAGCGGCCGGGATGCGCACCGTGATGTCCTCGAAGGGGACGGAGCGAGCCGGGAAGAGCTCGGCCTCGGTAGCGCTCCAGCGAAGCGGATCGCGCGTCGAAAAATCGCCGAACAGGATCGAGCCGTCGGCCTCCTTCTGCGGGTTCTCGCGGCCCATGAGGGCGGCGCGCAGCCAGCGTCTGTACAGCGATGCCTCGTTGACGCGCAGCGCCCGCATGCCCCAGTGGGCGCGGAAGCGGCCGGGGTCATCCGCGATCTCATCCAGGACGAACAGGTCCACGCCGATCGGCATGCGGAAGGAGCGGTCCTTCGCGACCTTCGAGACGAACTCCGAGCCTTTCAAGCCCAGCACCCCGAAGCTGATCGGGTAGTTGGGGTGAGTGGCGGGGGAGGCGATAAAGAACTCGTCCCCGAGGAGGGCGCACACGCGATCGGTCTCGGCGAGGCACCGCTTGGTGGCGCGCTGAATGGCTGCCAGGGTTGCGGGGTCTGCGGCGCTCATGTGTCTCCGATCGTCAGGGGGCTGAGCCTAGAGGGACTCGGCGTAGGGGCCAAAGTCGATGACCGCTGCCTCGTGGTTGTAGCGCTTCTCCGGGGGAGGCAGCTGCATGTAGTCGCCGTATCCACGCGTCAACAGTGCCTCCACGTCGTGAGGGATCGACGCCTCGATCGTCTCGAAAGGAACGCGGCGCGTCGGCACAAACTCGTCGCGGTGCACGATCCAATTCCACGGGTCACGCATCGTGAAATCGGCGTAGGTACCCGTCTGCTCGCCCTCCGCCGCCCGCGCGGCCTTCTCCCACCGGGCGTACAGGCCGCGCGGGGATATCTGCGTGGCACGCAGCGCCAGATTCACCGTGCGCGTCACCGCGTGCACGAGCGAGCGCTTCCACGCCACCATGCCGGGCAAGCTCGGGGTCGGAATACCCGACAGGAAGAGGAGGCGTCCCCACCACCAGGTGCGGCGGCACATCGAACGGAAACGCTTCTCATCCTCGGGCACAGTGTCCAATGGGAAAATGTCCAAGAAGATTGGCGGCGTGTAATCGGGGTTGACTTCGCCCTGGGAACGAAACACGGTCCCCTCCAGGCCAAGCTTGGAGAACAACAGGTGATAGCGCGGCGTGCTGGCCTGGTTGTCGATCCGGAAACCCTCCGACAGGAGGGCTGGTGCCTCGCGCAGGAAAAGCTCGTAGTCCTCGCGGACCATGCAGACGTCGATGTCGTCGTCCCACGGAATAAAACCACCGTGACGCACGGCACCGATCGCGCTGCCGCCGTAGAGCGCGTAGGTCACGCCGATCTCCTCGCACACCCGGTCGAACTCCGACAGGATGTAGGTCAGCAGCATATGGACCTTGCGCAGGTCGCTGGGGGGCGTCGTCATAAGTCCTCCGGGTGCGGAAAGCTGGTGGGCGCATGCGCGCCCACCAGCCATTGTCTCACGCCTTGTTGTCGCTGACGCGACCCGCGCGCCTGGGAAGTAGATCACCCCACGAGGGAGTCGCCGCCAGGACGGTGCCCACCAGGATGACGACGCAGCAGACGACCTGCGTGGCCGTGGGTACCGTGCCCTGCAACACCAGGGCGAAGATAATCGCCCACGCCGAGTAGGAGATATTCAGGGCCATGCCTCGCGATGCGCCGATGGCCGACAGGGCCTTGTAGTAGAACAGGTACGAGGCCGTGCCTGCCAGACCGGCGAGAGCCACCATGCCCGCCGACAGGTGGGCCAGCGAATGCAGCGTGAAGCCGAAGACTCCCGCGATCGGTGCCACGACGAACAGGTAGACCACCGCCGAGGTCGTTTCGCGGATCTGGAGGGCCACCTCGTTATCCACGGCCTCGTCGCGCATACCCCACGTGAGGATGACGGCCTCGGAACCCCAGCCGATCACGCAGGCCAGGGCGCCGGCGACGCCTAGGATCGCGTTGCCGCCCTCGATGGGCTCCGCCGTCGCCGACCAGCCCGTCGCCACGATCGCGCCGAGCGCGACCAGGAGGGCAATGATCTGACGCGGAGCCATGCGCTCCTTCAAGAGAACGAACGCCAGCAGGGTGCCGAGCGCCGGGTAGAACGTTGAGATGATCGCGGTCAGGCCGGGGCCGATGTTGTCGATGGCGATGAGGTAGCCGCTCATACCGATCGGGCCACCCAGGAGAGCTGCCGCGATCACCGACTTGCCCGGGCGCGTGCGCAGCGCCGCCACGGTGTCCTTCAGGCGGCCTCGAATCGCCATGTAGACCACCAGGATTACGGCGCACGCAACGTCGTGCAGGACCGCACCCGCCAGCGCCGACTGGCCGAAGTCGGCGAACGGAATCATGGCCAGGGCGATCGCCAGCACGACCGTGTCGAGGCCCCACAGGACACCCGAGAAAATACCGTAACGCTTGCCGCCGTGTTGAGTTTTCATGCCAGCTCACCCTCCTGGGAGACCTGCGCGCCCGAGGTCGAGGTGGCCTCGTACGAAGCGAGCAGGGAATCGATCGTACGCGTCGCGTGCGAGTAGTAGATGTAGAGCCATTCGCCCACGTCGTCGCCCTCGGCTTCCTTGACCAGTGCCCACAGGTACCAGCACCAGCCCGCGAAGACCTCGTAGGCGAAGAAGTGGCGCTCCTCGGCCTCGCTGGGGGCGTGACCCAGGTAGAACTCCAGGGCGGCGTGAGCGCGCTCGCGGGTCATCTCCGCCGTGCACACGGTCATCGTTCCGAAGTCGGCGGCCATGTCCGACATACCCGCATACTCCCAGTCGATGAGGCTGATGTTGCCATCGTTATCCACCAGGAAGTTCGGGGGGAAGAAGTCGTTGTGCGAGGGGACGACCTCGAACCCGTCCGCGTCCGCGAAAGCCTTGAGGCGCAGGACCTTGTCGCGCAGCTCAAAGTAGCCGGGGACATCAATCGGGCCGAAGGTCTTCAGGAGACCCTCGTAGCGCAAGCCTTCGGTCACGAAATCGAAGGAGCGGTCCAGGACGCGACCGGACGTGTGCAGCGCACGGTCCATCTCCATGGCCGCTTTCAGTTCCTCAGGGCGGGTTACGTCCAGGTTGCGCACGTCGCGCACGAAGCGTGAGAGCTTCCATCCCGCTGCCGGGTCGCCCGTGATGAAGGTATCGTCGATGCCGAGTTCGGCGGCTAGGCGCAAGCCAGCGAACTCAGCGCTGCGGTCCACGATCTTCTCTGTGCCGATCCCCGGATGGCGGTAGACGTACTCGTCGTCGCCCACCGCGAAGTGGCACGACAGGTTCGTGATGCCCTGCTTGAGGGGGTAGAAGTCGCGGATCTCCGACTTTGCGCAGCCCAGAGTCTCGACGATGTGGTCGAAGACCTCAGAGTCCACGTTCTCCATGAACAGGGGATCGAAGTTGCGCAGCTCGTCGACCGAGTCGAACTCGTGGATGATGCCGTCAGGGTAGCGCCGGATCACCATGTCGAAGGACTTGATGTGATCCAGGTAGATGGACTCCCAGAGCTTCGACACCGTCTCGGGCAGGTGGTAGACCTGCTCGAGGATCTCGCGGAACTTCGCGGAGAAGACGCGGTCGAAATAGACGTGGCCGAGCATGACCCACGCGTCCTTGCCGCCCACTGTCGCGCCCGTGATGCGGTCGCCCGGACCCGTCTTGATGCACCACTCGTCGGTGGGACCCTCGACGTAGTTCGCCGAGTAGTAGGACTTGTACACGTAGGGCTCGAAGGGGTTGGTGGTGAAGTAGTCGTCCGAGGAGCACACGTAGGTGTTGTCCAGGCGGTCCTTGACGAGCCAGAGTGAGCCGTTGTTGTTGCGCGTGGCGTATTCGCGGTTGACGACGATGTCGACGTCGTACTTGTCGGCCAGGTAGAAGAAGTATTCCTTCTTATAGCCCACGACCAGCGTGATGTTCGTGATGCCGGCTTCGTGGAGCTGGCGGATCTGACGCTCGACGAGGATCTCGCCGCGCACCTTGAGCGTTCCCTTGGGGCGCTCGTAGCTGATGGGCGCGAAGCGCGAGGACAGGCCCGCGGCCATGATGACGGCACCCGTGACGCGGTAGGGCTCCAGGGCCTCGCGGCCCGCGTCGTTGATCGCGCGCTCGTTGATGTAGCCGGCGGCCTCGCACTCGCGGGTGGCGGTGTTGACGCGCCCCAGGCTCATGCCGGTGGCCTCCGACAGCGCTCGCTGCGTGAGGGGGGAATTGGCCGCGGCCAGGGCGGTCAGAATGTTGAATTGGGGCTCGCTGAGCGTGCCGACGTTTGTCGAAGGCATGCAATCACCTTTCGTTCGCAAGCATTAAATTCTACTGCGTGTTCGATCATAGCATCGAATGAGAACTTTGCGAACGTTTTGGCTGTGAGTTTTATTGTTCCTCGATACGCTCCCGGATCGCAGATTGATTCCACAGATAGAGCATCAGTGCGACGGCGACGCAAGCGCAAAGTGAGGCGATGATCCACACCGCCATCGGGCCGATTGGGGCCCCCGGCCACCACCACTCGTATCCCGTGCTCAAGTTGCGTGTGGACAGATCAATCGGGTACCTCTGCGGGTTCCAGCCGAACGCGTAGCGCTCAATGATGAGGTAGAGAGCGCGGGCGTACGTCAGGGCCCAAAGCGTTGCGACAACGCCCACGCACAGGCGTCCGAAAATCCCGGAAGGGGGACGCAATGGCATGGCACCAATGCCCCGACGGTGATGATCGGAGCGAGCGGGGCTGGGTGCCAGAAGCATCAACAAAAACACAGCGAAGAGCGGCAACATATAGCGGGGCTGATAGATCTCCACATTGTTGAAACGGCCCTGCACGCCGATCGTGACAGGAACACCGACGATTGCACCGAGGACGACCAACGCTGACAGTGCCCGACGCCATGACAGATGCGCCAGGGCCCAACAGATGAGCACAATAACAATCGCCAGTGCTGTTCGCCTCACCCCGCCCTGGTAAGTCACGTCATTCCACCCCGGCCCCAGGCGGTAGCCGACAAAACCCCTCAAATAGTCCGGAATCCCCGCCAGATTCTTCAGGAGAATCGCGCGGCGCCCGACAGTGGCGGCACTCGCCTCAACCGGCACCAGTTTCGACGACACATTCGTGCGAAGCATGATCACAACGCCGACTACAGAGGCAATTGAGGCCACCACGGCCTCGGGAATGATGCGGCGCCGTAGCGGAACGGCAAAGGCCAGAGCGACCGTGACGACGAAAAGGAAGAAGGCGCTGTCGCCGCGCGACGTGCACGCCAAAACCGCGCCAGCCAGGGCGCAGGCAATCAGACCAGCCCGGCGCGGCCCTGCTGACCGTGTGGCTGCCAACATGGCGGAAGCGAAGGCAAAAGTGCCGCTGATCGCCCACGAGGAGGGGTTCATGCTTGCGATGAAATAGAAGCCCATTGGTAGCCACGCGATGGTTAGCGCGACGCTGATCGCGCTTCGTAGCTCCGAGTCGGCCAAGGCAATAATCGCGCCGAGCAGTCCGATCGCCAAGAGTGTATTGAAAACCCGCAATGCCAACACCGCCCGATTCGTCGAATGCTGGACGAACAGGTGCGCAAACTGGTAGTAGCCCCACGGGTAGTTGCCGTCATCCCACCGCAGGGTCGTAGCCGTCAGATCGTCCGAGTACGCGAAGGTGCAGCGCGCCGAATTATCGTGCTCAAAGGCGTAGCAGGTGACGTTTTCTTTCGCCAGAGTCTGGGGCACGATAACGGCCTTTTGTCCGTTCTTTGTGCCGATCTGGCAACCTGTTTCGTCCACGGGAGGTGGACACCACATTGCGCCAAGATGGTAATCCTCGTCGGGTGAGGCGCCCACGGGGGAGGCGACAACCCACGCGAGCGCGGATGTGATCACCGCGACGATGAGGATGAGAACAGCAAGAAGGGAAGGGGAGCGGCCGTGTTCGCCCCGGCCACGCCGAGGAGCCTTTGGACGCGACGAGGCCGACTCCACCTTCTCGGGTTCCGCCTCGTTGGCACGCTCCACGCGCACAGCGTTCATCTGTACTTCCTCCTTCTTTTCAGGAACCATCTGTACTTCCTCCTTCTTTTCAGGAACGCGCAGCAGCGCGGAATGCGTCGATGTGGACGGACGCGGCGCGGGCCCACGTGAACTCGTCGGCGCGCGGAATCGCCGCGGCTCCCAACGCCTCGCGGCGAGGGGGGTCATCCAGCAGCTCCACCAGGGCACAGGCGATCGAATCGGGGTCGATGTCGCAGTAGGCGACGGCGTCGCCGCCGACCTCCGGCAGAGAAGTCAGACGAGTCGTCAGCGTCGCAGCGCCGCAGCTCATCGCCTCCAAGACAGGCAGGCCGAAGCCCTCGGCGATCGAGGGGTAGGCCAAAATGACGCAGCCCGACAGGAAACCGGGCAGGTCCTCGAGGGGCAGGTAGCCGGGGCGCAGGACCGTCAGGTGCTCGGGCACCGCGGCCAGGGCCGGGTCGATGTCCTCGTCCCACCCCTTGCCGCCGGCCAGGACCAGAGCCGGCGGATTCGAGCGGTCGGAGACGGCCTTGACCCAGCCGCGCACCAGGTTCGGCACGTTCTTACGGGGCTCCAGCGTGCCCAGGAAGCCGATGTAGTCGCGCCCCTCCAGGCCCAAAGACACCTTGACACGCTCGCGCTCGGCGTCGGAAACCGGGTGGAAGATCGTCCGATCCACGCCGTGATAGGCCACGTAGAACTGCGAGGGATCCCCGCCCGCGTACTTGATGGTCTCGTCGCGCGTGGCCAAGGAAGGAACCACGAGGGCGTCCGCGCGGCGAATCGCGCGGCGGATCGCAGTGGAGAAAAAACGTTGCTTGAGGCGCGAGTGCGCCTGCGGGTGGGAGAAGAACGTCGCGTCGTGCAGTGTAATGACCACGGGGACACCCGGGAACTGCGGGGACGTGTAGTGCGGGGAATGTAGGACGTCGGGGCGGACCTTGCGGATCAGCTTGGGCAAGCCCGTCTGCTCCCACGCCATGCGCGCGGGACGGGACTCGAAGCGCCGCGAAATCGGGATGATGCGCGCCGAAGGCAGACGGAGCGCGAAATGCTCGGCGTCGCGCTCCTGGACCGCCATCGTCAGGTCCACGCCCTGCTCCACCAGCTCCGGCACCAGGTCGTCCACGTAGCGGCCGACGCCGCCCAGGTCTGCGGGGATTGCGGTGCCGTCCATCAGGACGCGGATCGGATGCGAGTGAGAAACGAAGTGGGCCACGATCATCCCCATTGGGTCGGGAGCAACAACTATTCCCCTTATCGTATGCCATTTTGCGCGTGCGGATACTTTTGTTCCCGCCCCCGCGCGCCCGTGAACTACCCTGGACGCATGAGCGTCAATGTTGGAATGGTCGTCGAGCAAATGTGGCAGCCGGTCCCCGGAGGGTCCGGCCGGTACATCATCGAGGTCGCCTCCCGCCTGGCCCCGTTGGGCGTGCGCGCCGTCGGCATCAACGCCAGACACAGCGCCAGCGAGCCCAGCCCCGCCGACGTGGGCCTGACGATCCCCGTCCTGTCCTGCGCCCTGCCCCGGCGCGCCCTCTACGCCGCCTGGGACCGGCTCGGCACTCCCAGCGTTGACCGCCTGCTGACCACGGCCTCGTCGGGACCCGACGTCATTCACGCGACCACGTGGGCGATCCCGCCGACCTCCCGTCCCCTGGCCGTCACTGTCCACGACGTCGCCTTCCTGCGCGATCCCGACCACTTCACGGCCCACGGCTCCGCCTACTTCCACCGCGCCCTCGAGATCACGAGGAAGCGAGCCGACGCCATCATCGTGCCCTCGCAGGCCACCGCCGATGACTGCATCGAAGCGGGCCTGGATGCCTCCCGCATTACCGTCATCCCGCACGGCTTGAGCCACACGCCCGTCACTGATGCGCAGGTGGAGGAGTTCCGAGTCCGCCACGGCCTGGCGCGCCCCTACGTCCTGTGGGTCGGCACCCGCGAGCCCCGCAAGAACCTAGCCACCCTCCTGGCCGCCTACGAGCAGCTGCGCGGCACCGACCTCGACCTCGTCCTCGTCGGACCCGCCGGATGGGGAAGCGACCCTACCGACGCGCCCCTGCCACCCGAACGCGTCCACGTCCTGGGGCGCCTCGACGACGCCGACCTGGCCGCAGCCTACGCAGGCGCACGCGTCTTCACCTTCCCCTCGCTGTGGGAAGGATTTGGCCTGCCCGTCCTCGAGGCCATGGCGCACGGAACACCCGTCGTGACCAGCGCGGATACCTGCATGGCGGAGATTACTGGCACTGACGCCGGCCTCCTCGTCCCCGCCACCGACGCCTCGGCCTTGGCGCAGGCCCTCGAAGCCGCCGCCGGAAGCGAGCACGACCGCCTCGCCGCCGCCGGCATCGAGCGCGCCCGCGACTACACGTGGGAGGCCTCCGCCGCCGCACACGCCGCCGTCTACGCGTCCCTGGCGGGTGCGCGATGAGGGCGCGCAGCGCGAGAGTCATCCTCGTCAACTGGAAGAATGCACCGCTCACCCTGCGCGCGGCGCACTCGGTCGCCCCGCAGATGGGGCAGAGGGACCACCTCGTCATCGTCGACAACGGATCCGACGACGACTCCCTGACCGTCCTGCGCGAGGGCCTGGGCGAGCTGCGCGGTGCCGCCGATCCCGCGCGCGTGTCCCTCGTGAACGCCGGAACGAACGACGGCTTCGGCGCCGGTGTTATGGCCGGAGCGGCCGGCCTGAGCGAAGATTCCGTCGTCCTGCTCAACAACGACGCGACCGCGCGTGACGGCTTCCTCGACGCGCTCCTGGCTCCCCTGGGCGAGGCCGTGGGGGCCACGACCGCGCTCATCCTCCTGACCGGCACCTGGCGTCCCTCCACACCCTCGGACACGGAGTTCCTCGTCGCGCGCGACGGCAGCCGCTGGACGCGCGTCGCCGACGGTGAGAGCGGCGGCCAGGTCCTCATCAACTCCACCGGCAACGAGGTCGATCCGGCCGGCAACGGCTACGACCGTTCGTGGCTGGACCCCGCAGACTCCCCGCTGCCCGCCCCCGAGGTCTTCGGCCTGTGCGGCGGCGCCTGCGCCATCGACGCCGCCGCGTGGCGAGCCGTCGGGGGAGTGCGCACCGACCTGTTCATGTACTACGAGGACACGGACCTGTCCTACAAGCTGCGCGAGGCCGGGTACGAGGTGCGTTTCACAGCAGGGGCCGTCGTCGACCACGAGCACGCCGCCTCCTCGGGCACGTCCTCGCCCATGTTCCTGCGGGTCAACGCCCGCAACCGCATCATCGTCGCCGCCCAGCACGCCCCGTGGGGCGTCGTCGCGCGAGCCATCGCACGCTCGATTGCGCGGGTAGTGCGCTCGGGTGGGCGGGGGCCGGTCGCGCGCGGAGTCCTCCAGGGGCTCCTCGCCCTGCCTCGCGCGCTGCACCACCGCACCGCCTCGCGTTCCTAGCCCATCGACCCGGGAACGAGGCGGGGGCCGGTGGGTGCGTCACGGCACACAACGCGGGGCGGAGCTGCGTAGCGCCTACGCCTTGATAGACTGGCTGACATGGTGAAGACTGTCCTCGTTACCGGAGCCGGTGGCTACATTGGCCGCCACATTGTTCATGCCCTGCTGGAGCGCGGCCTCGACGTCAGTGTCGTCGACTTCCGCCTCGACGGTGTCGACGAGCGTGCGCGTCGCATCGACACCCAGATTTTCAGCGGCGACGCTGACATTTACGACCAGCTCGGACGCCCGGACGTGGTCCTGCACCTCGCGTGGCGTGACGGCTTCGTGCACAACTCGCCGGCCCACATCGAGGACCTGCCCGCCCACTACCGCTTCATCGAGAACCTCCTCGAGGGCGGCTGCACCCACCTGGCCGTCATGGGTTCCATGCACGAGGTCGGCTACTGGGAAGGCCCCATCGACGAAAACTCCGCGTGCAACCCCGCCTCGCTGTACGGCATCTCCAAGAACGCGCTGCGACAGATCACGACGCTGCTGACCGACAAGCATGGCGCGACCATGCAGTGGCTGCGCGGCTACTACATCGTCGGCGACGACGCGCACGGCTCCTCGATCTTCTCCAAGCTCCTGGCCGCCGCCCAGGAAGGCAAGAAGACCTTCCCCTTCACCACGGGCAAGAACCTCTACGACTTCATCTCCATCCAGGAGCTGGCATACCAGATCGCGGCCACGGTCTCCCAGGACGAGATCGACGGCATCATCAATATCTGCAGCGGTGAGCCCATGAGCCTCGCCGACCGCGTCGAGGCCTACATCCGCGAGAACGACCTGGATATCACCCTCGAGTACGGGGCATTCCCGGATCGTCCCTACGATTCGCCCGGCGTGTGGGGAGATGCCACGAAGATCCGCCAGATCCTGGCCGCCGTCGACGCTGCGGGGGAGTGAGACAGTGAAGCGCGCCGGTATTTTCCTGTTCTTTGATCCCCAGGGCCTTGTCGACGACTACATCGTGGAGTGCCTGACCTCGCTGCGCGAGTACCTCGACGAGATCCTCGTCGTCTCCAACTCTCCTCTGGACGACACCGCTCGGGAGCGCCTCCTCACGGGTGCCACCGAGGTCTTCGAGCGCGAAAACACCGGCTTCGATGTGGGCGGATACCGCGACGGCATCGCCCGCTTCGGCTGGGACCGCCTCGGCCAGATCGACGAGTTGATCCTCTTCAACTACACCTTCTTCGCGCCCGTCAACCCGTGGAAGAACCTCTTCGACCGCGTGGACGCCGCCGGAGCGGTGGACTTCTGGGGCATCACCGAACACGACGAGGTGCGCCCCCACCCCTTCCTGGCGGCCACCCGCATGCCGCGCCACATCCAGTCCCACTGGATTGCCGTGCGCAACCCGCTGCTCAGCTCCCCGGACTTCCGCAAGTACTGGGACGAGATGCCGCCGATTCGTTCCTACAACGACTCGATCCAGTGGCACGAGTCGCGCTTCACGGAGTACTTCGGCAACCTCGGCTACACGCACGTCGTGGCCTACCCGCGAGAGGACTACCCCTCGCGCAACCCCGTCTTCGACAACGCGTCGATGCTGCTCGCGGACGGCTGCCCGATTCTCAAGCGCCGCAACCTCTTCCACGACCCGCTCTACCTGGACCGCCACGCGATCATCGGCGCGGACATGCTGGAGCTGGCGGAAAAGGCCGGCTACGACACCGACCTGATCCTCACGAACCTCGCGCGCACCTCGCGTCCGCGTGACCTCGTGACCAACGCGGGCCTGACGACCGTCATCTCTCCACGCGCCGACCAGGCCACCCTGGACGCTGCCGCCTCCCTGAAGGTCCTCGCGGTCGCCCACGTTTTCTACGCCGATATGGCCGACGAGATCCTCGACCGCCTGAGCGTCCTGCCGGAGGGCTACCACCTGGTGGCCACGACCTCGAACGAGGAGAACAAGGCCCTCATCGAGGCGCGCGCCCAGGAACGAGGCGTGGACGCCGACGTGCGCGTCGTGTCCTCCAACCGCGGGCGCGACATCGGCGCGTTCCTGGTGGACTGTGGCGACGTGCTGACCTGCGGCGAGTACGACATCGTCGTGAAGATCCACTCCAAGAAGTCCGTCCAGGACGACTACAACGCCGCCCAGCTCTTCAAGCAGCACCTCTACGACAACCTGCTGGCCTCCTCCGATCACGTGGCCGGCATCCTCGCGGAGTTCGCTGCCCACCCGGGCCTGGGCATGGCGATCGCGCCCATGCCGCACATGGGCTACCCGACGATGGGCCACGCGTGGTTCGCGAACCGAGGCCCCGCCCGCGAGTTCGCGAAGAAGGTCGGCATCACCGTCCCCTTCGACGACCACCAGCCGCTGGCCCCCTACGGCTCCATGTTTATCGCGCGCCCGGAGGCACTGTCTCTGTTGACCGGCGCGGGTCTCGTCCCCGAGGACTTCCCCGAGGAAGGCGGCTACAAGGACGGCTCCCTGGCCCACGTCATCGAGCGGCTCCTGGCCTACGCGGTCCTGTCGCGCGGCTACTACGTGCGCCCCGTCATGACCCCGAAGTGGGCGGGCGTGTACTACGGCTACCTCGAGTACAAGCTGGCCGCGACCTCGTCGATGATGCCCGCCTTCGCGATCGACCAGGTGCCCTTCCTCAAGGCGCGCATGGGCGCGGTCCCGAACCTGCTGGGTGCCGTCAAGACCAACATCATGGTGCGTACCCCGGGACTGGGCAACGCTCTCAAGCCGGCGTACCGCGCGGCCCGCGGCGCCTTCCACAAGATCCGATCCATGAAGGGCGAGCGATGAGCCTGGCCTCCACGATGCGCGCTGGAGACCCCACGCGCCCCAGCGCCCTCACGGAGTACGGAGTTCACGCAGTGCTACCTCGCGCTCACGCCGGCCGTCGGCAAGTAGTATAGATTTCCTGACCACGACAGAAGCGATGGGAGTAGCCGTGTCTGAGACGAAACGGGTCATCGACCTGACGGTGCGCATGGCGCAGCGCTCGATCTCCTCGGAGTTCAAGGGCACCGCGCTCGGCCGCCTGTGGTCCTTCATCAACCCGATCGCGACGATCGCCGTGTACGCGCTGATTTTTGGTGTCGTCTTCCGCGGCGAGGCCGACAAGGGCGTGAACTCGGGCCTGTCTTCCTTCGCGCTGTGGATCGGCGTGGGCGTCATCGCCTGGAACTTCATGTCGAGCGGCATCCAGCGAGGCATGGACTCTCTCGTAGGCAACTCCGGCCTGCTCACCAAGGTCTACTTCCCGCGTCAGGTCCTCATCTACTCGTCGGTGCTGGCGCTGGCCTACGACTTCGCATTCGAGCTGGGCGTCATCATCGTCATCATGTGCATCGCCGGAGGCCCCGGCGTGCTGCTCATGATCCCTGCGGTCATCGTCATTACCCTGCTCGCGATGCTGTTCGTGATCGGCATGGGCCTCATCCTGTCGGTCGCGTCGGTCTACTTCCGCGACATCTCGCACCTGTGGCAGATCTTCAACCAGATCTGGATGTACGCCTCCGGCGTCGTCTTCTCCCTGTCGATGCTCAACAAGGTCCAGACCGACCTGGCGGCCAAGGGGTGGACCTGGGGAGGAGAGCCCCTCCCGATCGTCACGATCTTCCGCCTCAACCCCGCCGAGCTCTTCCTCGAGGCCTACCGCTCGACGCTGTACGGCTTCGCGATGCCGTCCTGGCAGGTCTGGCTCGGCTGCGCCGCCTGGGCCTTCGGTGTCTTCGGCCTCGGCTCGCTGATCTTCCGCCGCTTCTCGGCACGAATCGTGGAGGAACTCTGATGACGAACGCGATTTCGGTGGAGGGCGTGTCCAAGCGCTTCCGCATCTACAAGAACCGTAACCAGTCCCTCAAGGGCGCTTTCCTGCAGCGCTCGCGCGCCCAGTTCGAGGAGTTCTGGGCCCTCGACGATGTCTCCTTCGAGATCCCGCAGGGCAAGACCTTCGGCCTGCTCGGACACAACGGTTCGGGCAAGTCGACGCTGCTCAAATGTATCGCGAAGATCCTCACCCCGGACAAGGGCTCGATCTCCTCGACGGGTCGCATGGCCGCCATGCTCGAGGTCGGCTCCGGCTTCCACCCCGAGCTGTCGGGGCGCGAGAACATCTACCTCAACGGCGCGATCCTGGGCATGAGCAAGAAGGAGATCGACTCCAAGCTGGACGCGATCATCGACTTCTCCGGCGTTGAGCGCTTCATCGACCAGCCCGTCAAGAACTACTCCTCGGGCATGTATGTGCGCCTGGGCTTCTCCGTGTCGATCCACGTCGAGCCGGATATCCTCCTCGTCGACGAGGTCCTGGCCGTGGGCGACATGGAATTCCAGAACAAGTGCATGGACAAGTTCGCTCAACTCAAGGATGAGGGGCGTACGGTCGTCGTCGTGTCCCACGGCCTCGAGCAGATGCGCACCTTCTGCGACCAGGCCGCCTGGCTGGACCACGGCACGCTTGTCGACGTGGGCGGGGCCGCCGAGGTCATCGACACCTACTCCGACGTCGCTCACCACGCCGTCGAGGTCGAGGGCGGTGGCACGCGCTTCGGCAGCGGTGAGGCCATGATCGAGCGCATTGAGCTGCTCTCCGCGTCCGGTCAGCCCACGTCGCTCGTGTACCCGGGCGATCCGGTTCGCCTGCGCCTGCACTACCGCGCGAACGAGCGCGTCGAGTCCCCGGTCTTCGGTGCCTCCATCGACACCCGCGAGGGAGTGTTCGTGTGGGGCCTGCACGGCATGGACGCGTGCTACGTGCCGACCTCGATCGAGCCGGGCACCGGTCACCTCGACATCGACATTCCGCGTCTGACCTTCAACCCGGGTGCCTACACGATCTCCGCGGCCATCCAGAACCAGGACATGACCAGCGTCATCGACGCCCTGCAAAAGGCGCGCCGCTTCGACGTCCTGCCCGGCCCGGGCATGGAGTCCGGCGGCCTCGTGAACCTGGGGGCCACCTTCACTCACCTGGAGCCCGAACGCCCGATGCGTGACGTGCCCCGACGCGGCGCCGCCGACTACGAACACCTCGCGCGCATACAGGCCCAGCAGGCCGACGAGCTCGAGAACGAGGACTGACTGACGCATCGGGGTTCGATGCCCGTGGCCCAGCGGTGGACGTCCGCCGGGCCTCGGCTTTTTGTCAAGTTGCCGACTCAAACACGCCCGCGCAGTATGGCGGGCATCCTACACTTATGGGAGAACTGTTCTCCAGCGACAAGGCACTGTCATGGCATCGACACCCACGCTCGCCCGTCGCGCGCACACGCGCGCCCTCACCGCAGCCCTGGCCCTCGCGCTCATCGCCCTGCCCGCGCAGGCACGCGCCGACGCTGGGGATGAGTCCGCACCGCAGTCCGCAGCGCAAGGCTCTACCGCGGCCCAGTCCGCCCCGCAGGCCGCACCGTCGGCCTCTCCCAGCCCCGAGGCCACGGACGCGCCCGAGCCCGCCGCCCCCGCAGCGAGCGATGAGGATCGGGTGGCCCAGGCCTCGTCGGAGAGCGACGAACCCCCGACGATGGGCGCTCCCGATGAGACCGGACGGGGCACGTGGATACGTGACTCGGTCGGCTGGTGGTGGCGGCGAGCCGACGGCACGTACCCGCACTCGCAGTGGGTGGGGATCGGGGGCGCCCGCTACTACTTCTACGACAGCGGATACATGGCCACCGGCTGGCTGCGCGACGGTGCAGACTGGTTCTTCCTGGCTCCCTCCGGAGCGCTCGTCGGCGGCTGGCTGAAAGACGGTGGCCAGTGGTACTACCTCGACCCCGCCAGCGGCGTCATGCGCACCGGCATGACCGGCGTGGATGGCACGTGGTACTACCTGGATTCGTCGGGTGCGATGCGCACCGGCTGGGCGCACCTGGACGACGGGTGGCACTACTTCGCGTCCAGCGGCACCCAGACGGGCGGCTGGCTGCGCGACGGGGGCCAGTGGTACTACCTCGACCCCGCCAGCGGCGTCATGCGCAC
>NZ_JVOJ01000003.1 GCF_001064145.1 Sanguibacter keddieii | reverse complement strand
CGCATCGCCGACAAGACGGTCTTGAAGATGATGCGTGAGATGGGGCTGCGCTGCGGCATACGCCGGGAGACGAACTACCACAGGTACAACTCCTACAAGGGGCCCGTGGGGCAACGGTTCGACAACATCATTGGCCGCGACTTCACGGCGAATGGGCCCTGGCAGAAATTGGGTACCGATGTCACCGAGTTCAAGCTCTCCTTCGGTAAGGCC
>NZ_JVOJ01000002.1 GCF_001064145.1 Sanguibacter keddieii | reverse complement strand
CGGCCGGCGCCCGCAAAGGCGATGGCGGTTTCAATCCCACACAGGCGCAAGCGAGGAAAGGCGACAGGGGTTTCAGACCACCAGGCCGCCTCGCCTGCAGCACCCAAACGCGGCCCCAGTGGGCGGCGGGGCCTGGCCGCGGCACCCGTGGGCAGCAACGACACCACCGCCAGCTAAATTTCGCACGTAATTTATCGTGGTCATTTTTC
>NZ_JVOJ01000001.1 GCF_001064145.1 Sanguibacter keddieii | reverse complement strand
CTCTGCGCCTTCAGGGCAATCGATTTTTTTAGGTACGCCACCTGTGCCTCGAGCTTGCGCACGCGCTCGGCGAGTTCCTCCTCACGCGTTGGTGGCGCCGCCCGCACCGACCCCTTCGGTCGGCCTTTGGGCTTGGGCTTCAGCGCCTGCGCGCCGCCCTCGCGGTACAGCCTGCACCAATTCTTCAGCGGTGTCGCGCTCGCAATACCGAAGCGCACCATCGCCTCAGGCTTACTCATCCCACCATCAACCACGGC